>WGMP01000046.1 GCA_016124975.1 Phycisphaera sp.
CCGCAGCGCGCGCTCCCTCGGGCATATCGCGGTTGGCACGGCCCCTCGTCCGCCAGTCTCCCTCGCCTCTGCGAGAGAGACCCGAAGTCCAACGACCTTCGGAAGCGGGTCGGTTCACCCACACGATTTCCTGAAGCGCCCAAAAGATATGGCAGCATCCATCCCTCCAGCGGTATGGAAGCCTGATTCGAGATCGGCTCGACGAACATCGTGCCGCCGTCGCGCCGCCAGACCCGGTCGCCATCACAAGCCGCACGAAAGCCGTCTGACTCAAGACACCAGCGCGGACCACTGAATGCGCCTTCAAACACGATGCCTCGGGCCGGATCCATCGTCTCAGGAACGACACCCGCCCCGCGTACGATCGCTGCCTTGAATGCGAGCGGCTGCGCCTCGATGCTCAGGGGAAATGGGCTCTCGGATTCCACCGAGGCGGACTGGATGAGAAGCAGCGGCAAGAGCACGAGGAGTCCAGACACGTGAACCTCCACTTCATGGATGCCAGGCTTGAAGGATGCCCCTCGACCGAGGCGCTCTCCGCGGAAAGTCTCAGGCTTGTGTCGACGGGTCCCCGAAGACCAGAGCCTGACCTCTACAATCAGTCGGACGAAACCTGTCCGAACGGGCAGGACTGCGTCGCTTTAGCATCGGGTCGCGGGACACATCCTGCCGGTGAACACCACGGTGGTTGGATCGATCCGATCGAACACTCCGCCCTCGAAGAACTCGCACTCCCCAGTCGCCTCTGCGCCGCACACGGCTTGACCCGTAACGAGCCAGCAGTCAGTAGAGATCGAGAACTGGCACTCCCCTCGCGACAGAGTGCTGATGCACCAGACGGCCATGACAGGCGGAGGAGGATTGGAGGGGTCCTGTGGTCCCAAGTGGGGATTCACCGGCGGACATTTCGTGCCCAGATCCGCGCACTGACCGATCACCACGCAGGCCGCCCACGAGTCCTCGACGACTTCAAGACCGTCTGCGGGTTCCGGGTCAACGGTTGGAATCAACCGTTGCGGATCATTGTGTGGGATAAGGCCGGGGACGGGCCCACCCGGAGGGCCCCAGACCGGCCCAGCCAGAGTCATACCAGCGACCACTGTAGCGATGCAAGCCGAAACACCGTTGTCGATCATGATGAGCGTCTCCGAAAGAGTCAAGGGTTGGGAAGGAGATGCCGCGTCTGAGCGCGAGCCACTTCAGATACATGCCTGATTCGCAACGTCGCAGCGACCGGCGAGATGCCGATGACGCGCCTTATCATCGATTGGGCCTGCGTGACTCGTCGACGATTCACCTCGAAGACCGAGCCGCTCTCGAGAAGTACCTCGGCCAGTTTCCCGCGATCGCCGATCGCCCGGACGGATGCTTCGATGAGCTGACCCTCGAGTTCTGCGCAGATCCGCAGATTCTCAGAGCGGACCGATGCGAGTGCCACAGCCCACTCCTTGCCTTCTTCGCCCGAACCCGCAGCGATTCGAGCGGCTTCCTCAAGCGCTGCATCGCCTGACGTCGGCCCAAGGTTCGCGGGCGAGAGCGCGTGGTACACCGATCTCAGCCAAGCATTCGCCCGATCCGGATCGGATCCACTGACGATCGCGGCTACGACCCGAGCTGACTTGATCGAGGTGGAAACCAGCTCCGCATGGATCGACGCTTCCAGGTCGCGCGCCCCGCGCAGACGCCGGATCCGCTGTTGCAGCGACTGACCGGAAGCGCTGGCCGCCACGACCTCTGCTCGCTGCCGCTCGAACGCCTCGAGCAATGGCGCGACCGCCTGCTGCCATGCCGTGATCTCGTCGGCGATCGCCTGACGGGATTCGCCCGCCTGCTCGAGGAGTGGCGCCGCGTGGATCGCGAGCTCGACGCCCGTGTTCAAGAGCTTCATCCGCGAGAGCGCAGGGTCGAAGCCGCGCAGCCTCGCAACGCCCAAACGCATGCGCTCGCGAAACTTCTCGTTCGGCTCCGGCTGCGTGTCAGGCACGACGAGCCGAGCGCAATCGTCCGCAAAGCCGCGGTCAATCTCCATAATCGCGTCGAACGCCGGCAGCGCGGCGCGCGCGCCGAGCCGTGCAAGCTCGGCGCGCACCTCTAAGGGCGGCTTTGCGGCGGGGTCGTCGGCCCCCACTGCGCGGGCCGCCTCTACGAACTTGACGCCCGCCTCCGAAGTCTCGATTGCCTTGATCGCAGCGATCCTCGCTCGCCTCCGCACATCGAGCAGCGCCTCGACCGCCGCCACGCGCTCCTTCGGAATGCCGAGGCCAAGCATGACCTCCTCGGTCGACCACCATTCCGCCCAGTCAGGCGCCTGGTCCGCGATCGATCCAGCAAGCGAGAGAGGCTCGTCCCTCACCGTCGTCATACGCTGCGCGCCCCGGTCGTTCGGAAACATCTTCTCGACATCGACCGTCTGGACCTTCGCGGGCTTCGGCGGATCGGTCTCGGCGAACGCGATCGGGCGAGCCCACGCGATCAGAACCGCAAATGCGACACCAGCGGTCTGCGCACAAAGAACTGCGCGACAGGACCTCGGCCAAACCGCGGAAACGCGATCCGAAGGGCACATTTCTTGAAATGTACCCCCCCCCGCCACAAGTCAAGCAGAATCACGAAGTACATCGAGAATCAGATCGCGTGCTCGGCAACTCGTGCGGCAGGCTAGGTGTACGCCAAGCTCGCTCCGCGACCGTGGCGATGGCGCCGGGGAAAGGGTGCCTGGCACCTTGGCCTGTCGCGCGCATTGGCCACAGGGCCGGGTGCCAGGCACCTGCTGCGGCAGTCTAGGGTCATGTCACGGTCGCTCTGCGACCGTGACATGACCCTAGAACTGCCGCAGAAACCTCGCATCGTTCTCGAACAGAAGGCGGATGTCGCCGATCCCGTACTTGCGCATCGCGACGCGCTCGATGCCGAGGCCGAAGGCGAAGCCCGTCCATTCCTCGGGGTCGATGCCGACCGACTTGAAGACGTTCGGGTCGACCATGCCGCAGCCGCCGAGCTCGATCCAGCGCCATTCGGGGACGCCGTTCTTCATCACACGCATCTTCATGTCGAGCTCCGCGCTCGGCTCGGTGAACGGGAAGAAGCTTGGGCGCAGGCGAATCTCGGCCTCTTCGCCGAAGAACGCCTTCGCGAACTGGACGAGCGTCGTCTTGAGGTCGACCATCGACACCTTGCGGTCGACATACAGCCCCTCGACCTGGTGGAACATCGAGTAGTGCGTCGCGTCGTGCGCGTCGGGGCGATACACGCGGCCGATCGCGCAGATCTTCAACGGCGGCTTGATCGCCTCCATCGCGCGGATCTGCACCGTCGATGTCTGGGTGCGCAGCAGGAGCTTCCCCGCGACCTCGCCACCGAGGAAGAAGTTGTCGGCAGGCCCGCGCGCGGGGTGGCTCTCGGGGATGTTGAGCGCGTTGAAGTTGTGCCACTCGTCTTCGAGCTCGGGGCCGTCGGCGACGGCGAACCCCATCCGGCCGAGCACATCGACGATCTCGTCGATCGTCTTCGTGAGGACATGTCGCGCGCCCTCGCCCATCGGGAACCCGGGCTCCGTGACATCGACCGCGGGGCCCTTCGGCACGGCGGCCGTCGAGTCCTTGCGCGCGTTGAACGCGCCCTCGATCGCCGCCTTGACCTCGTTCAGGCGCTTGCCGACGGCAGGCTTCTGGTCCTTGGGCACGGTCTTGAGGGCGTCCATGACCCCCTTCAGACGGCCGTTCGAGCCAAGCCACCGCACGCGAAACGCCTCGAGCGCGGCGGCATCGGCCACGGAGGCGATTTCCGAGAGCGCCTCGCGCTCCATCATGTCGAGATCGGCAAGCATGGGGCGTACTTTAGCGGCTCCCCCGCCGCCTTCGGCAATCCCGAACCGCAGGCGCGCGTTCTCTCACCATGCTGCGAAGCGCGCTCCCTCTCTCGATCCTCGGGCCCCTGCTTGCCGCGCTGTTTGCTTGCGGGGCTCCGCTGGAGCAGCCCGCTGCGCCCCGCCAATCCGAGGCTCCGACCGCGCAGCCAAGGGCGACCGTCCTTGCAGCCGATGACGCCTTCCTCGCCCGCTGCCGTGCCGCAGCCGAGTACTCGCGCAAGCATGACGGAGAGGTCCTGCTCGTTCTCCTCGATGGAGAGCCCGTCTTCGAGGACGCGATCCCGCGTTTCTCCATCGACACGCCGCACCCACTTGCAAGCGGCACGAAGAGCTTCAGCGGCATCGCCGCCGCGCTCGCGATCGAGGACGGCCTCCTCTCGCTCGACGAGAAGGTCGCCGACACGATTCATGAATGGAAGAACGACCCGCGCAAGTCGCAGGTGACGGTGCGGCAGCTGCTCTCGCTTTCAAGCGGCCTCGAGTCGCTCGGAAGTCTGATCGACAACCCGCGGAACGCGCGTGCGGCGGGCATGTCGAACCGCGTGACCGCCTCGATCAACGCGAAGATGCGCACCGCGCCCGGCGAGCGCTTCATCTACGGCCCGAGCCAGTTCTATGTCTTCGGCGAGGTCATGAAGCGCAAGCTCGCGGCGGCGAAGACGGGCGACGCCGACCTCGTCGCCTATCTCACGCGCAAGGTCTTCGCTCCGCTCGGCATCAACCCCCGCTTCCTGCGCGACGAGGCGGGAAACGCGAACCTCCCCGGCGGCTGCCGTCTGAGCGCGCGCGACTGGGCCGTGTTCGGCGAGTTCGTGCGCAACGGCGGAGTGCACGATGGCAAGCGTCTCGTCGGCGAGGAGTCGCTCGCAGAACTCATGAAGCCGCACGGCCCGAACAAGGCGTACGGCCTCACCTGGTGGCTGATCCGCGACGACGCCGATGCAGCCGACCCCGAGGACGCGCTTGCCGCCGACATGGTGGCCGACCGCCTCGAGGAGCGCGGCGGCGCGATCCGCGGGCGACTCGCAGAGCGAGCGCGCGAACGGTCGCGCGCAGCGGACCCCGCGGAATCAAGCCCCGTGCTCGGCTTCATGGCCGCGGGCAAGGGCAAGCAGCGGCTCTACATCCTGCCGGAGGAGAGGCTGACGATCGTTCGCTTCGGTCCGCTCGAGGGCTCGCGCGACTTCAAGAACAGCGAGTTCCTGCGGATTCTGCTCGGGAAGTGACGCCCACATGAGGGCGCGAAAAGCACAACCGCCCCGCGCAAGGCGGGGCGGTTGGGAATTGCTTTCAGAGGACGGGCGGCTTACTCGGCCTTCTCGGCCGCTGGGGCCTCGCCCTTGCTCGCGCCCTTCTTGCGAAGGTCGGCCGCGTAGGCCGTTCGCTTGTCGGCGGTGCGGCGGCGGTTCGAGCGGCGACCGCTAACCTGCGGACCCTCTTCCTTGCCAACGAGCTGGAGGAGCACGAGGTCGGTCTGATCGCCGACGCGGCGCTTGTCGAGCTTGATGATGCGGGTGTAGCCGCCCGCGCGATCCGCATAGAGCGGAGCGACCTTCGACATCAGGTGCTGGACGAGACGCGGCGCCTTCTTCAGTTCACCGTAGCGGTTGAACTTGATCGAGTCCTCGCTGGGGAGATCCCAGAGGCTGTGCGCATTCTTCTTCTCTTCCTTCGTGTTCGGGTCGGCGACCCAGGCGAAGACGGCGCGGTCGTTGAGACGCGACGCGATGGCGCGACGGCTCGCGAGGCCGCTGCGCTTCGCCATGGTGATCAGCTTCTCGACGAACGGCTGGACGGCCTTCGCCTTCGGGAGCGTGGTCTCGATCTGGCCGTGCTCGAAGAGACCTGCCGCGAGGTTGCGGAGCATCGCGCGGCGGTGATCTTCCTTGACGCAGAGTTGCTTACCAAAGACACGGTGACGCATGACTTGTTTCCTATCTGGGCGCGCGCCTCACGGCCGGGCCCTGTTCACTCGCTCGCCACGGCGGCCCACCGCCGCGCGGCAACTGACCACTTTCGACCACTTAGCCGTTCAGGAGACCCTCGGGAACGGGATATCCGAGGTGGAGCCCGATCTTCTCAAGCTCCTGCTTCACTTCGCGCAGCGAGGTCTTGCCGAAGCTGCGCACGCCGAGGAGATCGTCCTCGGTGCGCTGCACCAGCTCGCCGACCGTGCGGATCTTCGCCGTCTCGAGGCAATTCGACGCGCGAACCGAGAGCTCGAGCTCGCTGACGGGCATGCGCAGCTTGCGGATGATCTCATCGTCCTGCGCGTTGGCGTCGGCGACCTCGTCGGAGACGACCGACTCGCCGAGCTCGTCGAACTGGACGAACGGATTGAGGTGCTTGCGGAGGATCTTTCCGGCCTCGACGAGCGCCATCTCCGGCGTCACGGTGCCGTTGGTCCAGACATCGAGGAGCAGGCGCTGCTTGTTGGTCTGCTGGCCGACGCGGGTGTCCTCGGTGGAGAAACGCACGCGCTGGACGGGCGAGAAGATCGCGTCGATCGGGATGACGCCGATCTCCTGATCCGCTCCGCGGAGCGCGTCCTTGGCGATCTGCTCGCTCGCGGGCAGGTAGCCGCGCCCCTTCTCGACCGTGAACTCGATGTCGAAGTCGATCTTGTCGGTGAGCGTGGCGATTACCTTGTCGGGGTTGATGATCTCGATCGAGGCGTCGCACTCGATGAGCTCGGCCGTCACATCGCCCGGGCCTTCCGCGGAAAGCCGCATGGTCTTCGGGCCGTCGCTGTCCATCGCCACGACGATGCCCTTGATGTTCAGGATGATGTCGACGACATCCTCGAGAACGCCTGGAATCGTGGAGAACTCATGGGTGACGCCCTTGATCTTCACCTTCGTGATCGCGGCGCCCTCGATCGAGGAGAGCAGCACGCGGCGGAGGCTGTTGCCGATGGTCGTGCCGAAGCCGGGCTCGAACGGCTCCGCGACGAATCGCGCGAAGGTCGCCGTGCGGCTGCGGGGATCGGGGGAAACGCTCGCGGGAAGGTCAAGGCCGCGCCAACGAAGATGCATCAGAGACTCCTAGTGCCCCGAGGGGCTCCGACAGTTCCGGGCTCGCGCCCTGTTTCGACACCGCTGCATCTCGGATGACCACCGCTGTCGGTCGGTGGGTGCCTTCTGTGCAGAGGATCCTGTTGAAGCCGTCGCAGGGGCTGTCGCCCGAGCGACGGGATGTGCTCATTTCTCGATCGCAGCGGCATCCGAAGGTCGCGTCCTCGGATACGGCCCTGACACCAGCATCCGAAGAGTACTTCTTCGGATACGAAAATCAGACGCGGCGCTTCTTCGGCGGACGGCAGCCGTTGAACGGGATCGGCGTGTGATCCTCGACCGCAGTCACGCGCAGGCCGTTCGCCTGAAGCGCCGTGATCGCGCTCTCGCGACCGGGGCCTGGACCCTTCACGCGCACCTCGACCTCCTTCAGGCCGACGCGCTTCGCCTTGCCCACGGCCTTCTCAGAGGCACGGCTCGCCGCGAACGGCGTCGCCTTGCGGGCGCCCTTGAAGCCGACGGTGCCGGCCGAGTCCCACGCGATGGTCTCGCCGTTCACATCGGTGATGGTGACGAGCGTGTTGTTGAAGGAAGCGTGCACGTGCACGATGCCGCGAAGCACGTTCTTGCGCAGCTTCTTCTTGGATGAGGATGCAGTCGTCGGGATGCTCATGTTGGTGTCTCGGAATTTCGTCTTGGCGGAAGGCGGCGCACGGCGCAGGCGCGTTCGAGACGCGCTGCCGCGCGGTCACGCATCAGCCCTTCACGCCCTTCTTGCCGGCGACGGTCTTCTTCTTGCCCTTGCGCGTGCGCGAGTTGGAGCGCGTGCGCTGACCATGGACAGGAAGGCTCTTGCGATGACGGTCGCCGCGGTAGCTGCGGATGTCCTTCAGGCGCTGCACGTCCTGCTGGATCTGGCGACGCAGCGCACCCTCGACCACGATCTTCGAGTCGATGACCGCCGCGATCTGCGCGATCTCCTGCTCCTTGAGGTCGTTGGTGCGACGCTCAGGGTCGATGCCGACCTCGCGGAGGATGTCGAGCGCCACCTTCGGACCGATGCCGAAGACATAGCGGAGGGAGATCCCGATCTTCTTCTTCTCGGGGATGTCGATACCTGCGATACGCGGCATGTCTGGCTCCGGTCGCCCCGCCGCGCTTCATCGAGCGTGGCGGAGATCTGCGTGGGAAGTGTGCGTGATGACTGGCGTTCCCCTCCGCGCACGAGGCCTCGCATCGAGGGTCTCGGGCCGCCAAAGGGGAAGGGGAGATTGTAGCGAGAAACGCGCCGAAGTCAGCCCTGACGCTGCTTGAGGCGCGGATTCTTCTTGTTGATCACAAGGCGCTTGCCCTTGCGAACGACGATCTGGCAGTCGCGGGTGCGGCGCTTGATGCTGGAACGGACCTTCATGGCGGACTCCTTGGCGTTTCTGGCGTTCTGGCGTGACTCTCGGATCTGGCTGCTCCTGCCGCCCGACGCGGATCGGGGGGGCCGATCACGGCGTGCATGGGGCGCGGGAGATGTTCTCGGTCGTGGACGACTGGGACCTTCTGGCTGCCCCTGTGCGATCAGAAGCGGTAGACGATGCGGCCCTTGGTCATGTCGTACGGGCTCATCTCGACGGTGACGCGATCGCCCGGAAGGATCTTGATGGAGAACTTGCGCATCTTGCCGCTCACATACGCAAGGATCTCCTGATCGTTCTGGAGGCGGACGCGGAACATCGCGTCGGGGAGCGCCTCCGTGACCTCGGCGTCGAGGGTGATCTTGTCTTCTTTGGCCATCTGGGATGGGGCTCGCGATCGGGGTGTCTGGTCTTCGTCTCGGGTCTTGTTTCTGCTCGTCGTAGTTTGCTCGTCGTAGTTTGCTCGTCGTGATCTATTGGTCGTGTCTGCTCGCGGCTCGTCGAGGCTGCATCAGCCTGCGAGGAGTGCGACCCCACGCGCACCGTCGCTCGAGTCCGCACCGACCTTCGCGGCGGCGCGGGTCAGTACTTCAGTTCCGCTGCGGGTCACCACGACCGTGTGCTCGACATGGCAACTGACGGCGCCCGAATCGACGGTGACCGTCCATCCATCCTGCCCGAGCGAACACAGAGGGTTGACGCAGGTCGGGAGCCCCGTGCGCTCGTGCGGAGCGCGGCGCGGGGCCTCGAGCACGAGCATAGGCTCGATCGCCAGCACCATTCCCGGGCGAAGGGTGAAGTCGTGGTGGTCGAGGAAGGCCTGCGTCACGCTGCAGGGCACCTGCGGCGCCTCGTGCAACTCGCGGCCGATGCCATGACCGACGAAATCCGCGGCGATGGCGAAGCCCGCACGATCTGCGATCTCCTCGAGCTCGAATGCGATCGAGCTCCAGCGGCGACCAGGGATCGCCGCACGCAGCGCGTGAGCCAGCATCGTCTGCGCGCACTCGATGAGTGCGAGACGATCGGAGCCGACAGGGCCGACGGGAACGGTGATCGCGGCGTCCGCGCACCATCCGTCCAGCCGCACGCCGCAGTCGATCGAGACGAGGTCCCCTGCCCCAACCAGGCGGGACGACGGGACACCGTGCACCAGCTGCTCGTTGATGCTCACGCAGGTCGCCGCCGGGAACGGCGTGCGCGCCGCTCCGGTGGAGGACCGGGAGGACGATCCGCGATAGCCGAGGAAGAGTGGCTCTGCCCCTGCCTGCTCGATCACGAGGCGCGCCGCGCGATCGATGTCTCGGCTCGTGGCGCCGACCACGCACGCGCGGCGGGCCGCATCGAGCGCGTCGGCGACGATCGCGCCCGCGCGGCGGATCGCCTCGATCTCAGAGGCGCTTCGAAGCGCGGCCACACGATGCGCGCGCGACGCAGCCTCGAGGGCGCCGCAGGGCGCATCCCCTCCGCGTTCATCGACCGAGATCGGTCGGGCGCTGGTCGTGGCGGCGTGCATTCACATCAACCTTGTCGGCTCCGCACGCGCGGCGCCTTCTGGTCGTTGGGACCAGCGGCGAGGAAGCCCGAGTAGTTGCGCATCAGAAGATTCGCCTCGATGCGCTGGATGAGGTCGAGGCCGACGCTGACGACGATGAGGAGGCCCGTGCCGCCGAGGAACTGCGCCACGCCGAACGGAATGCCCATCTTGGCGCTCACGACGGTCGGGATCACCGCGATGGCTGCGAGGAAGCCTGCGCCAACATAGGTGATGCGCTCCATCACGGTCTCGAGATACTCCGCGGTGCGCGGTCCCGGGCGATAGCCGGGGATGAACGCGCCGCTCTGCTTCAGTTGCTTCGACATGTCCTCGGGGCTGAACTGCACCGTGGTCCAGAAGTAGCTGAAGAAGAAGATCAGGACGATCTCGAGGAAGATGTAGGGGAACTGGCCTGGGCGGCTGTTGATCTCGAGGAAGCTCGTCGTGGTTCGCCACCACTCCATCCCGTCGCCGCCCGCCATGGCGCGGCTCGCGAGCCAGCCGAAGACGGCCGCCGGGAAGATCATCAGGGAGCTCGCGAAGATGATCGGCATCACGCCCGCGTGGTTGAGGCGGAGCGGCAGGTACTGGCGCTGTCCGCCGAAGACGCGGCGACCGCGCGTGTGCTTGGCCTGCTGGATGGGAATGCGGCGCTGCGCGACGGTGATGACCACCGCACCCGCGACGACCAGAAGGAAGCCGCCGACGAGAAGAATCAGACCGACGGGATTGAGCTCACCGGGCGCGGCCTGGATGGACGGCGTGAAGTTCTGCGCGACCCACATCACGGCGCCGGGCATCTGCGCCACGATGCTCGCGGTGAGGATCAGCGAGATGCCGTTGCCGATGCCGTACTTGTCGATCTGCTCGCCGAGCCACATCAGGAACAGGCTGCCCGCCGTCAGACCAGCAACGCCCGCTGCGTAGAAGATGAAGCGCGCCTCGCCCTCCCTGAAGCTCGGCTGCACCAGGGACTGGGTCTCGAGGTAGCTGAGCCACATGGTGCCCTGGATGAGGCAAAGCGCCACGGTGGTGTAGCGAGTCCACTCGTTGATCTTGGTCTGCCCCGAGGCGCCTTCCTTCTTGAGGTCCTTGAGCGGCTGCCAGACCGTTGCGAGGAGCTGGAAGATGATCGACGCCGTGATGTACGGCATGATGCCGAGGCCGAAGATCGTCGACTGCTCGAGGCTGCCGCCCGAGAAGATCGACGCGTACTCGAGCAGGCGGCCGAAGCCCGACGCCCCACCCTCGGTCGCACGCTCCGCGGCCTCGCGCAGCGCTGTCTGGTCGACACCGACCAGCGGGATCACAAAGCCAAGGCGGTAGATCGCGATCATGCCGAGCGTGAAGAACACGCGGCGGCGCAGGTCGGGAATCCTGAAGATGTTCGCGAAGGCTTGCAGCATCTCTGATGTGGTCCTCGAGGCCGATCGGCGCGTCGCGCGTTCTCAGCCAAGCCTGCCCGGATCAGGCCCCGTTCCATCCGACCCAACGCCCTGTCAGGCGCTGAACTCCGTCACGCACGCGATCAGGCCTTCTTGCCGTCCTCGACGACCGTGCAGGAGCCGCCTGCGGCCTCGATCTTCGCCTTCGCGCTCGCGCTGAACGCGGCGGCGACGACGGTGAGCTTCTTCGTGAGGTCGCCGGAGCCGAGCACCTTGAGTGGAAGCTTGGCGTTCGGCACGAGGCCGAGCTTCACGAGCGCGTCGATGTCGACGGTGGCGCCCGCGGCGAAGTTCTTGTCGAGGTCACGGGCGTTGATCACCCAGTACTCGGTGCGGAAACCCGCATTCGAGAAGCCGCGCTTCGGGAAGCGACGCGCGAACGGCGTGGCACCGCCTGCATACGAGGGGCGGCTGTTCCAGCCAGCGCGGCTCTTCGCGCCCTTGTGACCGCGGGTCGAGGTGCCGCCGTGGCCGCTCGCCTCGCCGCGACCGACGCGCTTGCGCTTCTTGTGCGGGCCGACCTTGGCTGTGATGTCGTGGATCATCATGGCTTGACTCTCCGATGGCGCCTCATGTCAGGCGCGAATGTCGTCGTGTTGCTTCTCGTGCCGTTGCCGCATCCGCGGCCTGCCTCGGTCTCGGGATCAGGCGCCCGTCTCGGGGGCGGCGGGTGCAGCAGGGGCTTCGCCGCCGCCGCCGCCACCACCACCACCAGCGCCGCCGCCCATGTCGGGGCCGCGACGCGGTCCACCGCGTCCGCCGCGCGGACCGCCGCGGCCACCACGACGATTCTCCTCGCCGACGGTGTTCTTCGGGGCAGCCATCTTCTCGCCGCTCTTCGCGGAGGGCATGAAGGCGGCGCCACGCTTGATCGCTTCTTCGACGGCCGTCTCCGGCAGCGTCACGCCGCGGAGCGCCTCGACCTGCGCACGGCTGCGCAGCGTCTCAAGCGCGCCGATCGTGGCCTTCACCACGTTCTTCGGGTTGCTCGAGCCGTAGACCTTGGTGAGGCAGTCCTGCACGCCGATCATCTCGAGGACGGCGCGCACGGGCGCGCCCGCGATGACGCCCGTACCAGGCGCTGCCGGCATGAGCTTCACCGTGGTGGCGCCGAACCGGCCGATCACGAGGTGGGGAATGGTCTTCCCCTGCAGCTGGAACGAGCTCATCTTGCGACGGCCCTCCTTCTGCGCCTTCTCGATGCTCTGCGGCACCTGGTTCGACTTCGCGTAGCCGATGCCCGCGCGGCCGCGGCGGTCGCCG
This sequence comes from Phycisphaera sp., assembly GCA_016124975.1. Classification (GTDB taxonomy): domain Bacteria; phylum Planctomycetota; class Phycisphaerae; order Phycisphaerales; family SM1A02; genus QWPT01. The sequence continues at coordinate 12,534 of WGMP01000046.1, forward strand.
ACGACGACCATTGCGGAGAAGCTGAAGCGGCGTCCGCCGGCGACGGTCGAGGAGGTGCGGTAGACGCCGACGGTCGTCGACTCGATGGAGGAGGTTTCGTCGATGAGCTCTGCCATAGGTGGAACCAGTCTTGAGGCCCTCGCCGCGCCGCGGGAGGGAAGTGTGTCAATCGTTCAGCGCGTTCAGAACTGCAGGCCCGCCTCGCGGGCGCCATCGGCGAGCGCCTTCACGCGGCCGTGGAAGAGGTAGCCGTTGCGGTCGAAGACGACCTTGGAGACGCCCTTCTCCTTGGCGCGCGTCGCCACGAGGCGGCCGACGGCGGTCGCCTCCGCGATCTTGGCGCCCTTCTCCGAGAAGCCCTTGTCGCGGGTCGATGCCGACGCCAGCGTCTTGCCCGAGAGATCGTCGATCACCTGGGCGTAGACATGGTTCGCGGAGCGGAAGATGGACAGGCGCGGACGGTCGGGAAGCCCGAGGACGGTCTTGCGGATGCCCTGCTTGCGGCGGGATCGGCGGACGCGCTTGATGGTCATGCGGTTCATGGTGTGCTTCTCTTGTCTCGTTCGTGTCTCGTGTGACGGCGCGGTTCGCCCGCCGATCAGCTGCCCGTGGCCTTGCCCTGCTTGCGGATGATGGTCTCACCCGCGTACTTGATGCCCTTGCCGTTGTAGGGCTCGGGCTTGCGCTTCGAGCGGATGGCGGCCGCGAACTCGCCGACGCGCTGGCGGTCGGCGCCGCTGATCGTCACGAAGATGCCGCCTTCGGTGGCGACCTCGATCTTGACGCCCTGCGGGATCGGCAGCGAGATCGTGTTCGCGAAGCCGAGCTTCAGGTCCACGTTCTTTCCCGCCACCTTCACGGAGTAGCCGACTCCGACGACCTCGAGCTTCTCCGAGTAGCCCTCGGTGACGCCCTTGATGCAGTTGTTGATGTTGGCGCGCGTGGTGCCCCAGAAGGCGCGACGGTTGCCTTCCTCGAGCTTCGCCATGTCCGTGCTGCACACGATCTGGCGGTCCTTCTCGTTCCACGCCACCGTGATCTCGGGGCGATAGGCGACCTTGAGGGTGTCGCCCTTCGGACCCGTGATGGCAACCTCGCGGGTGGTCGGGTTGACGGCGACCTTGCAGTTGCCGGGGACGCTGATGGGCTTCTTACCGATGCGCGACATGACTTGCTCCTGTCGGTCCTTGCACTGAATCGTGCTTGATCTCGTTCACTGGCTCCGTCCCGCCCGTCTCAGCAGACGGTCGCGACGACCTCGCCGCCGACGCGCATCTCGCGCGCCTTGCGGTCGGACATGACTCCCCTGCTCGTCGAGACGATCGAGATGCCGAGGCCCTGAAGAGGCCGAGGCAGCTCACCGACCGCTGCGTAGGCGCGGCAGCCCGTCTTCGAGACGCGGCGGATCTCGTTGATGATGTTCTCGCCGCGGGTGCCGTACTTCAGGCTGATGCGGATGATGCCCTGGCGGCCGTCGGCCACGCACTCGAAGTCGGAGATGTAGCCCTCGTCCTTGAGGACGCTGGCGACGCCGCGGTTCAGCTTGTTGCTGAGGACGACGACGGACTTCTCTCGGTTCCGCACGGCGTTGCGGATGCGGGTGAGCATGTCGGCGGTGAGGTCTTGAACGGACATTCTTAGGCTCCTGCACCTGCGGTCGCCGCAGGTCGGTCGTACGGATGCTTGTGCTTCGATGCTGATGCTTCAGGCGTGGTGCTTCGGGGCACGATCACCAGCTGGCCTTGCGCATGCCGGGGATCATCCCCTGCAGCGCCAGCTCGCGGAGCTGGTGGCGGCAGATGCGGAACTTGCGGTACACGCCGCGCTTGCGGCCGGTGATCTCGCAGCGCACCTCTGCTCGGGTGCTGAACTTGGGCTTGCGCTGCATCTTGTTGAAGGTTCGCTTGCTGGCCATGGTGGGGTTCCGGGTCTTCGGTCAGGCCGCGCGCACGCGGCCGATGGGTTCACTTCCTCGAGCGCTCCTCGGGCTTCACGAACGGCATGCCGAGCTCGGCGAGCAGGTAACGGCTCTTCTTCGGATCCGAGTTCTCGAACACGAAGGTGATGTGCATGCCGTGCGTGATCGTGGCGTTCGCCATGTTGATCTCGGGGAACACGGCCTGTTCGGTGAGGCCGAAGGAGTAGGAGCCGCCCTTGTCGAACGACTTGTCCTTCACGCCGCGGAAGTCCTTGATACGGGGGATCGCGAGGTTGATCAGGCGGTCCATGAAGTGCCACATGCGGTCGCGGCGCAGCGTCACCATGAAGGCCGAGGGCATGCCCTCGCGCACACGGAACTGTGCGACGGCCTTCTTCGCCTTGATCATGATGGGCTTCTGGCCCGTGATCGTGGCGAAGTTGTTGATGAACTGGTCTCGCACCTCGGGCTTCAGCTTGGCGTTGTCGAGGTACTTGCCGATGCCGGCGTTGACCACGATCTTCGTCAGCTTGGGAAGCTCGTGCGGGTTCTTGAGCCCGAACTCCGACATGACCTTCGGCCCGACGGTGTCGAGGTAGGCCTGCTGCAGGCGGGGATAGTTGCGCTTCACGTGTGCCATGGTTCTTCAGTCCTCTCGCTGTGTCGGCCGCTGCGTCGCGACCGACCTCGGCTTGCCGCGCCTGGCGCGGCCGATGTTCTCTCACTCGCGACGATTACTTGCCCGGCTTCTTGCCGCGCGGCCCGTGCAGGACATGGAGTTCCTTGCCGCCGCGGGCCGCGACTCGCACCTTGGAGCCGTCGGGCTTGGTGACGAAGCGGACGCGGGTCGGCTTGCCGTCGACCACGGGGCTCACGTTCGACACATGGATCGGGCCCTCTTCCTTGACGATCGTGCCCTGCGGACGCTGCTGCGTCGGCTTCACATGGCGGGTGCGCATGTTCGCGCCCTTCACCACCACGCGCTCGCCTTCGTCGACGACGCGCAGGATCTCTCCCACCACGCCACGCGAGGCTCCGCTGGTCACCATCACGACATCACCCTTGCGAACATGGCGCGGCATGGTCAGATCACCTCCGTCGCGAGCGACACGATCTTCATGTAGTTCTTCTCACGCAGCTCGCGAGCGACGGCGCCGAAGATGCGGGTGCCCTTCGGGTTGCCGTCCTTGTCGACGAGCACGCACGCGTTCGAGTCGAAGCGCACGTACGAGCCGTCCTCACGGCGCGTGGGGTACTTGCAGCGGACGATGATGGCCTGCACCTTGTCGCCGGCCTTCACGTCGCCGTTCGGCAGGGCCTTCTTGACGGTGCAGACGACGCGGTCGCCGATGCCCATCGTGAGGCGGCTGAAACGGCCCGTCGCGGTCGAGGACCCGAGGACGCCGATCACCATGGCTTCCTTCGCGCCGCTGTTGTCGCAGACCTCGAGTCGTGATTCCTTCTGGATCATTGCTTCACTCCATCGCCGGAACTGCCGGCGTCATGCTTGCTTCTTGACGCGTCCTCACATCCCGACCGGGGCGACGACGCCTTCCGCGGCGCGCTCGACGATGCGAACGAGCACCCAGGACTTGGTCTTCGAGATCGGACGGCACTCCGCCACCTCGACGCGGTCGCCGAGACGCGACTCGTTGTTCTCGTCGTGCACCTGGAGCACCGTCCGCTTGCGGAGGTACTTGCCGTACTTCGGGTGCTTGCCCGAATAGGCGATCACGACCTTGCGGGTCTTGCTGCGCTTGTCGCTCTCGACGACGCCGATCTGGCGGGGAGAGGCCTCGGGAATGACGAGTTCGGTCTTCGGCATGGCTTCGCTCGGATGGTTGGCTCGTGACGGGCTCAGTTGGTGCTCGCCCGGCGGGCGTTGGATTCGGTGAGGACTCGGGCGAGGTCCTTGCGGGCCTTGCCGATGCGGGAGTTGTCCTTCACCTTCTCCGTGGTCGACTGGCAGCGGAGATCGAAGAGCTCGCGGCGGAGGCGCGTGGCCTCGGACTTGAGGTCTTCCTTGGAGAGCTTGCGGACTTCAGCGGGCTTCATGGTGTTTCTCGGCTTTCGTGTTCCGTCTTCGGGTTCGCTCGACCCGCGTCAGACTGCGATACGGCGCCCGACGAAGCGGCACTTCACGGGCATCTTGTGGGCGATGCGGGCCATCGCCTGCTTGGCGAGGTCCTCGGGAACGCCCGCGACCTCGAAGAGGATCGTGCCGGGCTTGATGCGCGCCGCCCAGTAGTCGACGTCGGCCTTGCCCGTACCCATTCGGGTCTCAAGCGGCTTCTTCGAGATGGGCTTGTCGGGGAAGACCCGGATGAAGATCTTGCCCTGGCGACGGAGGAAGTGCTGCGCCGCGATGCGGCCCGCCTCGATCTGGCGGCCCGTGAGCCAGTGCGGCTCGAGCGTCTGCAGGCCGTAGTCGCCGAATGCGACATAGTTGCCGCGCGTGGCGTTGCCCTTCAGCTTGCCGCGCTGCTCTTTGCGGAACTTGACTCGCTTTGGCATCAGGTTGGACATGGGGTCCTCTTCAGTCTTCTGGCTGTTTCAGCTGCTTTCGCAGCCGAGGGATGCTCTCGTACTCTCGTCGCGTTCGGCGAGCACCTCGCCGAACGCGGCTCACTCACCAGCTTTCGGCGAGTCCTTCGCCGAAAGCGGCTCACCTTCGCCCGCGCGCGCGCGCCCGGCCACCAGCCGCGCTCGAGTGGGTCTGGTCTTCGTCGTGCTCGGTGTAGAGGCCCTTGTAGACCCACACCTTGACGCCGATCGAACCCGTCGTCGTGTGGCTCTCCGCGACGGCGTAGTCGACGTTCGCCTGGATGGTGGACAGCGGGATCGAGCCGAGGCGCGTGTCGAGCGTGCGGCTCATCTCGGCGCCGCCAAGGCGGCCGGCGAGAAGGATGCGGATCCCCTTCGCGCCGTTCTGCATCGAGCTCTCGGCGCGCATCTTGAGGACGCGGCGGAAGTTCGCGCGCTTCTTCAGCTGCTCGGCGATGCTCTCGGCGATCAGCTTCGCGTCGAGGTCGGCGTTCTTGATCTCGACGACCTTGAGCACGACCTTGCGGCCCGTGAGGGTCTGGAGGTCCTTGGTCAACGCCTCGATGCCCGCGCCGCGAAGGCCGACGACCTGGCCGGGGCGCGCGGTCTTCACGATGACCGTGAGCTCGTCACGCGTGCGCTCGATGAGGATGTCGCTCACCGCCGCGAACGGCGGGGTGCGGTTGAGCCGCTTGTCGAGGTACTGGCGGATCTTGTAGTCCTCGACGAGGAGGCTGCCGAAGAGCGCCTTCGGGGCAAACCAGCGCGAGCGGTGCGCCTCGGTGATGCCAACACGGAATCCGAACGGGTGGACCTTCTGTCCCATAGTGGTTCTCCGGAGGCTTAGGCCCCACGCTCCTCGACGGCGATGTGAATGTGGCTCGTGCGCTTGCGAATCGGGTGCGCGCGGCCACGGTCCTTGGGCTGGAAACGGTCGAGGGTCGGGCCCTCGTCGACGCGGGACTCGCTCACGAAGAGCTTGGTCGGATCCGCGTTCTTCTCTTCCGCGTTCGCGATCGCGCTCTTGAGCACGACCGAGATGTACGCGCCGCCGCGCTTCTTCGAGAAGTCGAGCGCGGTGAGCGCCTCGTCGACGCTCTTGCCGCGGATCATGTCGGCGACGAGACGCGCCTTGCGGGGCGCGATGCGGGCGAATCGGTGGCTGGCTTGGTATGCCATGGGTGAACCTCGTTCAAGCTGCTGAAGACGACGCGTCGCGTCAGGACTTCAGCTCTTCCTTCTTGTTGGTGTGGCCGCGGAAGGTGCATGTGTGGGCAAACTCGCCGAGCTTGTGACCGACCATGTCTTCGGTGCAGTAGACATCGATGAACTGCCGGCCGTTGTGGACCTGGAAGGTGTACCCGATGAACTCGGGGACGATCGTGCAGGCGCGCGCCCAGGTCTTGATCGGAGTCTTCTTGTTGCTCGACTCCTGCTTCTGCACCTTGCGGTACAGGCTCTCGACGACGTAGGGGCCCTTCTTGAGAGAACGCGACATGGTGGTGATCTCGGTGGTTCTGACCGCTTGCGCGGGAAACTTGACTTGCTCTGCAGGAGTTCGCTTGCGTTCCGGTTGCGCCGGACCAATGCCCTTACAGCTTCAGCTGGCCGTAGCGCTTGCTGCGACGACGACGGATGATGCGCGAATCGCTCGACTTGCCGTAGCGACGGGTGCGTCCGCCCTTTGCCTGCGTGCCCGAGGCGTTCGAAGGCTCACGGCCGCCCTTCGACACGGCGCCACCGCCGTGCGGGTGCGTGTGGTGGCTCATCGCGATGCCGCGGGTCGTCGGACGACGGCCCTTCCAGCGGTTGCGGCCCGCCTTGCCGATCACGACGTTGGCATGATCGGCGTTGCCGACCTCGCCCACCGTCGCGCGGCAGTCCATCGACACCTGGCGGATTTCACCCGAGGGAAGCACGAGGGTCGCCCAGCGGCCTTCCTTGTTGGTGAGGCGCGCGTACATGCCCGCACCGCGGCAGAGACGGCCGCCGGCGCCGGCCTCCATCTCGATGTTGTGGAGCGCGAGACCCGTGGGGATGTGCTTGATCGGCATCGCGTTGCCGACCTTCGGGTCGACGGCGTTCGCCGAGCTCGTCACCACGTCGCCCGCCGTGAGGCCCTTCGGCGCGATGATGTAGCGCTTCTCGCCGTCGGCATACTGCAGGAGCGCGATGTGCGCCGAGCGGTTGGGGTCGTACTCGATCCCGACCACCGTTGCGGCCATGTCGTCCTTGTTGCGGCGGAAGTCGATCTTGCGGTAGCGACGCTTGTGACCGCCGCCACGACCGAGGATCGTGACCTTGCCCTGCACGTTGCGGCCGCTTCCGCGGACGAGCGGCGCGAGGAGCGACTTCTCCGGCGACTTCTTCGTGACCTCCGAGTGGAGGTTCACCGAGGCGTTGCGCCGGCCGTTGGTGGTCTTCTTGTAGACGCGGATTGCCATGGGGAATCACCTAATGTTCGGCGCCGGGCTCAGAAGAGCTCGATCTTGTCCTCGGGATGGATCTTGACGACGGCGCGCTTCCAGGTCTTGCCCGGGACGAAGCCGTAGGAGTAGGCCCGGTTGCGCAGGCGGCGGGTCTGGGTCGCCACGCCGAGCACGCGCACCTTGTAGAGCGACTCGACCGCCTTCTTGATGTCGGTCTTAGTCGCGAGCTTCGAGACTTCGAAGGCGAAGCGGTTGTGGTGGCCGGAGCCCCAGGTTGCCTTCTCGGTCACGATCGGGCGGACGATGACATGGATGGGGTCCATTTACGCGACCTCCTTCTTCGACTTGCTCTTCGAGGGCGTCTTCGAGGCCGTCTTCGCGGCGGGGGCGGCGCTGTCATCGCCCTCGGCCGACTCGAAGCAGGTCTCGTTCAGGAACGAAACAAGCGCCGCCTTGTCCACCACGAGGAAGCGGTGGTTGAGCAGCGCGAACGCATTGAGCTGGTCGATGCGGCACACATCGACGCCGTCGAGGTTCCGCGCCGAGAGGATCGCGTTGCGGTTCTTGCCGTCGGTCGCGACGAGGCAGGTGCGGTCGATGCCGACCGACTCCATCATCTTGGCGAACTCGGCGGTCTTCGGCGCCTTGAAGTCGAGCGCGGCGAAGCACTTCACCTCGTTGTCGATGAGCTTCGCGAGCAGCGCGTTGCGGTTCGCAAGGCGGCGCATCTTCTTGGGAAGCTCGGTGCGGAAGTCCTCGCGGGTGCGGGTCTTCTTGAAGGTGACGCCACCGCCCTTGCGGATCGGGGTGCGCGCGGCGCCGGCGCGCGCGTTGCCGGTGCCCTTCTGCTTGTAGAGCTTGCGGGTGGAGCCGTGCACATCGCCGCGGCTCTTCGTCCGGGCAGAGCCCTGACGCTGATTGCCATGCGTGATGACATAGGCCTGCTTGAGGAGCGCGTAGCGGACTTCGCCGCCGAGCGTCTCAGCATCGATCTGAAGGCTGTCGACCTTCTTGCCGTTGGAATCGTAGATCGGGAGTTCGATCATGTTTCGCCTCGTTGCGGGCATCTGCCCGCGGTTCGCCTCATCCTCCGCGTGCCTGTCATTGATGGCACGGGGCAGGAATCGACTTGGTGAATCCTCTTGTGTCCGCCGACTGGTTCCCTTGCGGGCCTTGCCGGCCTCCGAGCACCTGTCTGGCCTCGGAGCGCTTGTCACCTGCACACACTCATGACAGCACCCCACGGCTCACGCGCCGCGGGGTGCATTCGTTCGTTCACTTCTTCGCGAGCTTCTTCGCCTTGCGCTTGAAGAGGCGCGTTGCGGCTCGGATGAAGAGATATCCATCGTTCGCGCCAGGAACCGGGCCCTTGACGAGCAGCAGGTTCTTCTCGGCGTCGATCTTGACAACATCGAGGCTGCGCACCGTGACGCGCTCGTCGCCGAGCTGCCCCGCCATGCGCTTGCCCTTCTTGATCTTGGCGCCATGGCCGCGGTCGGTGCCGTGCGAGCCGATGGAGCCGGAAGTGCGGTGCTTGCGCTCGGTGCCGTGCGTGGCGCACATGCCCTTGAAGTTGTGCCGCTTCATCACACCCGCGAAGCCCTTGCCCTTGCTCGTGCCGACGACATCGACATAGGCGACGCCCTCGAGGGCATCGACGCCGATGGCCTGGCCGAGCTGGTAGCCGTTCGCGGCGGCATCGTCGGCGACGCGCATCTCGCGGTGGACGCGCTTGGCCGAGGTGCCGGCCTTCATGTCGTGGCCGATCATGGGCATCGTCGAGTTGCGGGCCTTCATGTCGTCGAAGGCGATCTGCACGGCGGAGTAGCCATGGCGATCGGAGGTCTTGACCTGCGTGACGACGCAGGGACCGGCTTCGATCACCGTGACGGGGATGTTGGTGCCGTTCTCGAGGAAGTAACGGGTCATTCCGATCTTGCGACCGAGGATGGCGACCGTGCAGGGCTTGTTGCTCATGAGAGTCTCGTGGGCCTAGGGACTTTGTCAGGGGTTCGGACGAGCGAGTCGCCGTACATGACACTTGCGTTGGTTCCGCGGCGGACCGTCCGTCGCGGCGATGTCTTTGCGGGGCAGGCTTTCTGATCAGGCCTTCGAAATCAAGCCTTCGAATCAAGCCTTGATGCGGAGGAAGACGCCCGCCGGCACAACGAGGCGCTGCAGCGCGTCGGTCGTGCGGTGATTCCAGTCGGTGATGTCGATCACGCGCTTGTGCGTGCGGATCTCGAACTGCTCGCGCGACTTCTTGTCGATGAACGGCGAGCGGTTGACCGTGTAGATCTCGCGCCGCGTGGGCAGCGGAATCGGACCCGCGACGCGGGCGCCGGTGCGCTTCGCCTGATCGACGATCTCGCGCGCCGAAGCGTCGAGCGCCTGATGGTCGTAGGCTTCCATGCGAATCCGGAACTTGCCGCCAGTCATGCTCTGCTCCTGTCTGGTCTCGCTGCACCGAATCGCAGCGTTTCGTCTCGTGCCTTCGCGCTTCGCGTCCTTCCGTCACCGCAATGGGCCGTGCATCGAAGCCACGCTTGATGCGACGATTCCATCGACGGTCACGCCCCCTCGGCTCGAAGCCGAAGAGGCGCGAATCGACGAGGATACCAAGTCCGCCACGCGTGTCAATCGCAGCCATTCACGCGATGCGGCGCGGATGCCGAGATGCGGGGTTATCGACGCGTGCACCCGGCCGTTCGACCGAAGCGCCGAGCGGCACGCGGGGCTCGACCGTAGGATTGCGCCCGTGCCCCGTCAACAAATCGACTCTCTCGTCGTGTTCGCGCGCGCCGTGCCAGGCGAGCTGCGCGCGCTCTCCGTGATCGTGGCGCTCGCGTTCGCCGCCGTGACATCCCACGCGGCCTATGCAGGGTTCTCGGTCGTCGCGAGTGCCGCCACCGTGGCTGAGCCCCCGCAACCGGCCGCGCCAGCACAGGACGATGGGCTCGCTCCCACCCCGCTCGAGGCAGAGATGCTCGGCTTCCGCATGCGGGTTCCAGTCGGGACGGCCGTCCGCGTCGAGCGCGGCCCGCAGACGAGCTACCTGCTGAACGAGGAGTCCGAGAACCCAAGCTGGCGCATCCGCGCGACCTCGCTCCGCGCCAGCCGCCTCGGCACCACGGCGCGTTCACAGTGCGAGGACTACATCGCCGAGCTGCGGACGCGCGGGCAGGAGTTCGAGATCCTCGTGAACGAGGAGCGCACCATCGACGGCCGCGCCGCGCATCTCTTCTACCTGTCGGTGCCGCTCGACGAGGGCGGCCGCGGCATCTCGGGAATCCTGATGGTGCCCTCGGGCGCCGACGACTACCTCGTCTTCTCGATCCTCGCGCTTGGCGACGAGTTCGACGCGACGCGTGCGCTCCTCGACCGGAGCTTCGCGACGATCACGCTCGTCGACCGCAGCAAGGAGCGGGACGAGCGCGCGGAGCTCCTCGGGCGCGGCGAGGCGATCGTCGCGTCGTTCACGCCGGAAAGGCTGCGCACGGCGATCGCGCGCGACCCGCTCTTCTTCCGCATGTGGCGCCCCGATGCGGACGGCAGGCCGCAGGAGGTCGGCTATGTCATCATCCGCGTGCGCGAAGGCCAGCGCGGCGAGGTCGATGGCTCCGCGGATCCACGCGCGCTCAAGGGACTCGAGGCCGAGAAGGGCCTTCTCGCCACCGTCGACGCGCGTGTCATCGTCAACAACGACGCATCGCACACGCTCGATGTCGAGAGCCGCTACTTCATGACCTGGGACCGGCTCTCGGAGTCCTGGTCGGTGCGATCGACGCAGCGCCATCGGAGCGCGACGCGCTCGTCGGCGCAGACTGGAATCCGCACACCGACGAGCGCGGGGTCGCCCCGCCCTGTGATCCGCGTGATCTCCGCGACGCGCGACGGAATGACGCGCGAGCCGCAGGACTGGGCGGTGCCGCCCGCCTACGTCTCCCAGGCGGAGCTCGTCGTCCTCGGCCAGCTCCTGCCGAGGAACGACTCGGTGCAGACCATCGACTTCCTCGACTATGCCTTCGACCAGCGAGACGAGCGCCTGCCACAGCGCCGCGAGACATGGTCGCGCACCGCGTCGGGATGGCGGCTCGAGACGCGCGTCGGCTCCTCTCCCGACAAGCTGGTGCAGGAGTTCGACAAGGACGGCGTGCGCGTGCGCCGCATCGATCCCGACGGAACCATGACCGAGCGCATCACGCTCGAGGAACTGCGCAAGCTATGGCGCGCGAAGGGGCTTCCGGTCGACTGATGCCGAAGTCCGCCGCCTGCATCCTTCCATGCGCGCTTGGCCTCGCGCTGCTCGCGGCGTCCGGCTGCGCGACGGGGCGTGGCATCGCGACGACGCCCGACGGCGACGCGCAGGCGATGCGCGCACCAGAGGCCGCACCCCCCTCTTTCACGGTGCTTGCCTTCCTGCCCTTCGACGAAGCGCCCGTTCCGACGCTCCGCGCCGACGACTTCCTCGCAGCCTCGCGCGCGCCGCGTGAGATCGCGGTGGTCGACGGCCCCCGCTCGGGCGAGCGCCGCACCGTATCGGTCGTCGCGGCGGACGACGGCACGCTTCGGCTCGAGGAAGCCGGCGACGCGGGAGTCGAGCGCTCGGTCCTGCGCCGACGCGCCGACGGCGGGCTCACGCTTCTCTCGGTCGACACGCCCTCGGAAGACTCACGCAGCGTGTTCGAGGCGGGCCTGACCTACGCGCCCGAGGAGCTCGTCCCGGGGGCGACCGTCGAAAGCGCGTCCCCGATGCGCGTCTTCCTACTCTCGACGCAGCGCGAACGCTCGACCGGCCGCGCCAAGCGCTCGATGCGCATCGCAGGCACGGCGCGCGTCGATCTCTCGGGCGAGGAACTCGAGGTGACGGTGGTCGAGACCGAGTTCACCGCGCGCCTCGACGCCGCGCGCGCCGAGCGGCGCGCCACGCTCTACATCGTGCCAGGCGAGGGCGTCGTCGCCGAGCGATGGGAGGAGCGGATCGTCGTCATGGGGATCTTCCCACGCACGAGCGCCGAGACCACCGTCACGATCCGTGCAACCGCATCGACGGATGCCGCGAAGGACGCGCCATGACCGCTCCAGTCCGCGAGACGCCGCGCATCCTCATCGCCATTCCCGTCTTCAACGAGGAGAAGTCGGTCGACCGCGTGCTCGGCGAGGTCGCGCGCCACGCCGCGCTGTTCGCGGGCGAGATCCTCGTGATCGACGACGGCTCGACCGACGCGACCCCGTCGCTCCTCGCGCGGCACCCCGTCGAGGTGATCCGCCACGGCAAGAACCGCGGCTACGGCCGCGCGATGCAGGACATGCTCGAGTGGGCCGATTTCCGCGGCTACGACTGGGTGATCTCGATGGACTGCGACGAGCAGCACGAGCCCGCGAGCCTGCCGAAGTTCGTCGAGCGGATCTGCGCGTGCGCGAGCGACGTGGTGTCGGGCTCGCGCTACATCGACGAGTCGCTACCCGGCGACCCCGCGCCCGAGGACCGTCGCCGCATCAACGCGCTCCTCACGCGCGAACTGAACGAGCGGCTGTCGCTCGGGATCACCGACGCGTTCTGCGGCTACAAGGCCTATCGCGCCAGCGTCTGCGCGAAGCTCCGTCTCGACGCGTGCGGCTACGAGTTCCCCATGCAGTTCTGGGTGCAGGCGTGCGCCGCGGGCCTCCGCATCGAGGAACTCGCGGTGCGACGCATCTATGTCGACATGACGCGCACCTTCGGAAGCGGCCTCGATGTGCCCGACAGGCGCCTTGCGGTCTATCGCGAGACGATGCACCGCGAGATCCGCCGCTGTGCGCAGAGGCTCCCCGTGCGCGCGATGGACGGGCTCGCATGACGACGGCGTCGCAGGTGTTCGGTCGCGAACTTGCGGCATGGCGCGCGGAGTCGCGCGCGGCGCTCGGGCTGCCCGCCGATCGCGCGATCGTCATGACGGGCCACCAGGCGGGCATCTGGCACGCGGGCATCGCCGAGAAGTTCGTCGTCGGCGCGCGCCACGCCGCCGAGCGCGGCGGCGTGCTCGTCCATGTTGTCGTCGACCATGACCTGAATGATGCGGCGCTCGTCGCGTTTCCCGCGCTTGTCCATGGAGCCGACGGAGGCGGCAAGCTCGCGCGCCTCGTGCTCGAGCGCGCGCCGCGCGGAGCGGGCCCGAACGCGCTGCGCAAGCCCGTGCGCACGATGCGCCCCGAGCGCGCGCACGAGGTGCCCGCCGAGATCGAACCCGCGCTCGCCGCAATCGAGCGCGCGATTGCCGCCGAGCGCGGCCGCGAGAACCTCGCGATGCAGATGGCGCACGCGGCGAATGCGCTGCTCGCGCCGCGTGCGCGCGTCGACCACACCGTCGCCGCCACCGCGATCGCGGCGCTGCCGTTCGCCGAAGCGCTGCGCGCGCACTTCGCGCCGATGCGCGAGGCCTACAACGCGGCCGTGCGCGGCGAGCGGATCGCGCCGCTTGCGCCGGGCGAACTCCCCTTCTGGAAGCTCGACCGCGCGACCATGTCGCGCTCGGCGCTGATGGAAGGCGACGCCGCCGACCTCGTCGCTCCGCGTGCGCTCACGCTCACCGCGATCGCGCGCCTCGTCCTCTGCGACGAATTCATCCACGGCACGGGCGGCGGCCGCTACGACCTCTCGATGGAACGCTGGATCACGGCGGCGTTCGGCGACGACGCGCGCGCCGCGCTCGCGCCGATGTCGGTCGTCACCGCGACGAAGCTCGCGCCGCTCGCGAAGCATGTGCCCGCATTTGACGCGGCGGCCACGCCCGAAGTCCAGCGCGCCCTCGAGCAGGATCCGTTCAACGACGACGGCGCAACGAAGCGCGCGCTGCGCGACGCGATCACGGGCACGCGCGCCGAGAAGCGCACCGCGTATCTCGCCATGCGCCGCGCCATCATTGACGCCCGCGCGGCGCGCGCCACCGAACTCGCCTCGCTGCGCACCCGCATCGCCGCCAACCGCGACGCGATCGCCGCGCACGCGCTCGCGAACGACCGCACGTGGCCGTTTCCGTTCGCGGTGCGGTGAAGCGTCTGGACGGCGATGGCCTCGACCCGTCGGGAGCGCTGCGAAAGAGCCGCGCAAATCCCGTTGCGAGGCACGAAGGAACCTCGCCGACGCGCAGCCCCCGCCGTACATGAACTCGGCGATGAGGCGGATCGGCGGCGGATGACCGAAACAAACTGCCGGTGAAGCGCGGAGGGCATCGCCGGCGACCCAACCTCCCGATCAGGTGATCCCGCGAAGACATGACACATTCCCCGCGGAAACGCACCCAAACCCGTTCTGCGGAAAACAGGCGAACCTGCCAAGCGCGCGTTCTGCGGAAACGGGAGAGCTGTCATCCCAGCACGGTTTTCAAGCGAAACCCGAATCGGGACGCGAGACAATCGCCCCAGCCAGAGGTACGATCATCTGTCGATTTCGACTCGTTGGAACCGCAGAATCAACTGTCAGGCGACGTCAACCATGAACAAGCATTTGTCGCCCGAACACCAGGAGCTGTATGGACGTGTTGGCGAGGTTCTGCACTATCTCTGGGATCCGATCGGTGTGTCGGGCGTTCCCCAAGCTCGCGACGAGTATGACTCGTATGTGCCGCAGGTATTCTCTCTCCTCGTGAGTCAAGCCAGCACCCAGGGACTCATCGCTTTTCTTGACCACACGGCGACGCAAACCATGGGACTAAACGACACGGAACAGGGGCGCGAACACACCAAAGTAGTCGTCCGCATCCTGGAGGATTGGCGTGAGTTTCTACGCGATCGCTACGCCCGAAACGCCTAACCATCCGATGCAATGGACTCGCGATGAAGCCCTGCGGCGTGGATAGTCCATCGGCCGCGAGCCATTGATCGGGAACGTTAGGCAAACCATGAAGACCAGTGCGCTCGATTTTCAACTGTCGAACACGGTGAGAGCACGGATCGAGGAGAGTGGCCTCTCGATCGCGGGCTTTCTCGACCTTGCACAGTTGGTAAGGAACCTTCCGTACGAGCGCTGCACGCGCGGTGACGATCCCTATCAAGTCCTGAAAGAGCGGCGCGGAACCTGCAGCTCGAAGCACCGCCTTCTTGCGGTCGCGGCTCGTGACTCGGGGCACGCTGAACTGAAGTTGATGGTCGGCATCTATCGGATGAACGAGGCGAATACGCCTGGGGTAGGGCGCGTGCTGTCGCGCGCCGGCCAGCTGTTCATTCCCGAGGCGCACTGCTACTTGGTCTCGGCCAACGAGCGCTTCGACTTCACCGGCCTGACAGGCGGGCAGGAGTCGCCGTTCGCTGTGCTCGAGGCCGAGTACGTGGTTGACCCAGATCTGCTGCCTGAAGAAAAGAGTCAACTCCACAAGCGGGCGATCGATGCGTGGCGCGTCGAGGTGGGGCTGAGCTTTGACGACGCCTGGGCGCTGCGCGAGGAGTGCATCGCTGCTCTGTCGGCTTCACACGGACCCGCTTGATGCGCAGATCACGCTTGCCGAGAGCCTGCTCGCCTAACTCAGAGTTGGAGCGGCCGTCTTGCACGGGCCGGCGCTCCGCGGCCTGCGAATGGTCCACTCCGCGCCGGCCCGTACAATCCGCTGTTCACCGCCGGCGTTCCCTCCCATTGCCCGGCCGCGTCTGAGCCGGAGCTTTTGCCCGCACAACCCACCGCCCCTTCTTACCCTCGCACATGAGCCCCGTTCGCTACTTCGAGATTCCCGTCGCGAGCATGCCGCGTGCACAGCGCTTCTACGAGCGGGTCTTTGAGACCGAGCTTGAGCTTGCGGAGATCGATGGGAACCAGATGGCGTTGTTTCCGTTTGCCGAAGGACAACCCGGCGCATCCGGAGCACTCGCATGCGGTCCGAGCTATGCACCGGGAAAGTCTGGGGCCCGTATCTACTTCTCCGTCGAACACATCGACAAGACACTGGCCCTTGCGCTCCATGAGGGTGCTGAAGCCAACTATCCGGTCACCGAGGTGCCCGGCTTTGGTTGGGTGGCGGAGTTCATCGATACGGAGGGAAACTGCATTGCGCTCCATGCGGCTGCTCGCACATCGGGCGTGAAGTCTTAAGAACGGCAGGGCCATGCGCACACTCGGAATCATCTTGCTCGCGCTCGGAGTGATCGGCGTCTTGATCTCCCTGCCGTTCCTCGGGTTTGCAGCGCTCGGGCATCTCGGGATACTCGCCGATGCGGGGCCTGCCGAGAATCATGCGATGGGGGTTCACGCCCTCTCCTTCGGCCTGCCACCGTTGATCTGCGGCGTGGCGTTGAGCATGCTCGGTCTCCCGCTGATTGCTCGGCGTCACCGACGCGCGGCCACAGATCCAGGCACCGCATCCGGCCGTCTCCCTTGACGCGTCGCAGAGGCCGTCTGGGCGCAGTTACACTGGCTTCCTCTTGCGAGGGCGAACCCGTCGAATCGGCCGTTCGTCGCCCGCATACGAAGCAACGCCGAGGAACGAAGGAACACATGAACTCCGGTCACAAGGCATTCCTCGGCGCGGCCGCGCTCGTCCATCTCGTCGCGTGCACGACGCCGCCCGCGCAGGAGCTGCCAACCACGGGCCGCGTCGAATCGCGGCTCGGCACGATCGAGCTCGAGAACGGCTACCCCACCGCCGCCACCGCCGCGAAAATCTTCGACGACATCGACTACCAGCGCGCCTGCCAGGCCTACCTCTGGGCGCTGCCGCTCATGGCCATGCAGCAGTGGCAGAACGAGCACCAGGTCAAGTTTGCCGCCGGCAAGCGCGACTATGTCGACTACCTCACCTTCGAGGACAAGCTCGGCCTCCTCACCGCCAACGCGACGACGCCGTATGTCATGGCGTTTCCCAATCTGAAGGAAACCGGCCCTCTGGTGTTCGAGGTCCCCGCCGGCCCCACCGCCGGTGGCTTCCTGGACTTCTGGCAGCGGCCCATCACCGACTCGGGCCAGACTGGGCCGGACAAGGGTGCGGGCGGCAAGTATCTGATCCTCGGCCCCGACGACCCCGACATGAAGCCGGAAGGCTACTTCGTGTTCCGTTCGCCGACGGTGAACATGTGGTCCGGCCACCGCGCGCTCGATCCCGATCCGACCAAGGCGAAGGCGCTCGTCGCCGCGCTGAAGATCTATCCCTACAGCCAGCGCGCAAACCCGAGCCCGACGCGCCATGTCTCGCCGGCGGGCCGCGCGTGGAGCGGCATGCAGCCGCGGGGACTCGCGTACTGGGAGGGCCTCGCCAAGATCATCGACGAAGAGCCCGTGCAGGAGCGCGACCGCATGATGATGGGAATGCTTCAGCCGCTCGGAATCGAGAAGGGCAAGCCGTTCGCGCCGACCGAACGGCAGAAGCGGATTCTCGTCGACGCCGCGCGGACCGGAGAGGTGATGGCCCGCACGATCGCCTACGAGAAGCGCTTCGAAGGGTCGAAGGTCTGGCCCGGCAAGCAGTGGGACATCTCGCTCTTCCTGAAGGAGACCAACCAGGAAGCCCCGCATCACACCCAGCTCGACGAGCGGACCTCGTGGTTCTACGAAGCCGTCGGCGTCTCGGAAGGCATGATGGGGCGCATCGTCGGGTTCGGCCAGCTCTATCTCGAGTGCGCGAAGGATCGTGAAGGAAACTGGCTCGACGGCAGCAAGACCTATCGCCTGACGGTTCCGAAGGACGCGCCCGTCGCCCAGTTCTGGTCGTTCACCGCGTACGACAACGAGACGCGCTGCTTCGTCGACACCGGCGCCCGGCCGGATCGTTCGTCGCGCGACGACATCGTGAAGAACTCCGACGGCAGCGTGGACCTCTACTTCGGTCCCACCGCGCCGAGCGGTCGGCCCGAGAGCAACTGGATCAAGACCCTGCCCGGAAAGGGCTGGTTCGCCTACTTCCGGATGTACGGCCCGACGCAGGCCTACTTCGACCGCTCGTGGGTGCTGCCGGACATCGAGTTGGTTCGGTGAGTTCGGCAACGCCGAAGAATTGATCGTGTCCTTCGCCCTCCGGGCTCCACCTCCCGCGACATGTACGAATCCAAGCACCAGCGCCCCATTCCGCGAGCAAACTTCGCGCGACGCCTCGGAGTGCATGTCGGCGCAGTTGCGCTCCTGCTCGCCGTGTCGCTCGGCGTGGGCATGCTTGGCTACGCCTCGTTCGAACGGCTTCCGTGGATGGACGCGTTCCTCAACTCCGCGATGCTTCTCGGCGGCATGGGACCCGTGAACCCGCCGAAGACGGATGCCGGCAAGCTGTTCGCCGGGCTCTACGCGCTGTACGCGGGACTGATCTTCATCGTCAGCGCGGCGCTTCTCTTCACGCCCATCGTGCACCGCATCATCCATCACTTCCACTGGAACGAGCAGCCGTAGCGACCGAGCCTTCGAGCCCCGCTGCCCGAACGAAACACATGTCCCACTACACAGCAGAAATCCTCTGGCTCCGTGGCGAGCAACCCTTCACCGACAACCGCTACAGCCGGCGCCACACCGTCCGATTCGACGGCGGCGTCGAGGTGCCCGGCTCGTCGTCGCCGCATGTCGTGCCGCTTCCGATGTCGGACGCCTCCGCGGTCGACCCGGAGGAGGCGTTCGTCTCGTCGCTCTCGAGTTGCCACATGCTGTGGTTCCTCGCGATCGCCGCGAAGCGGAAGTTCCGCATCGACCGCTACTTCGACGCAGCGGTCGGCGCGATGGGCAGGAACGCCGAAGGGCGCGAGGCGATGCTGACGGTGACGCTGCGGCCGGAAGTATTGTTCTCCGGCGAACGCCTGCCGACGCGCGAGGAGATCGCCGACATGCATCATGAGGCGCACGAGGAGTGCTTCATCGCGAACTCGGTGAAGACGGAGGTGCGCTGCGAGCCGGTTCTCACAGACCCGTCGCTCACCGCAATTCATGGCTGATGGAAGGCGGAGTCCTGTTCGGAGAACCCTTCTCCGATCCCAGAAGGCGGCAGAAGCGATGCGGATGATGCGATGGGCGCAAGACTGACCCAGCGTGCGATGTACTCCGCCCGACCGGAATGCACCAGCCGAGCGACATCGATCCCTGAACTGTGAGGCGCGACTCGTGCAAGGACTGCGACACCATGTTGGCGACTGGCTAAGCACGATCGCTCTCCTCGCGATGCTCGCGCTCCCGTTCTCGATCGGCTTCCTTCCCGAGGGTACGCTTCGAGTCGCTGCGGCCGCCGTTCTGGGCGTGCTCGGCGTCTCCATCGTCGTCGCCAACTGGGCAGCGGTGTGGCAATCCCATCGCGAGGGGCGATTCATCTCGCCAATTCCGTTCATCGGCGCGCTCTTCCTCTGTCCGATCGCTGCGATGGGCTGCAAATGGGCGGGGCTTCCCCTCTGGGCGGGCCTGGGAGCGGTTCTGTTGGCGGACCCGGGTGCGGGTGCCGGACTAGGGCTCTCTCTCGTGCATTGGATCTGGCGGCGCATCCGACGCTCGCCGGGGCCGTCAGCGCGTTGAGCACGCGCATGGTCACCGCGATCGCCCCGAGCCCATGATGGAACGACATGCATCTATCTCTCGCTGAACAAATCTCCGCTGAACTCCGCCTGCTCGAGCGACAGCCTCTCACGGGGTGCCGCCGTGGGGCCGATCTCATCATGTTCTCGTTCGGAGCGGAGCGGGAGGAGCTGACTCGGACGGGCGCACGGATCATGGCGAGCCCGATCAGCCTTCACCTCCAGTGCCGCTGGAGGGTCTTCGATGGCGAAGGCGTCGTGTTCGGAAGCGACGACATCTTCCATCGGGGCGCGGAGTCGATGCACGGGAACGAGGACCGGGACGGGGGCGGGGACGAGGGCGAGTTCGACTACCTCTACAGTCTCACCGCGCTCGATGTGCTGCACGGGAAGTGGTTCGCCAAGCACCGTGGCCCGTCGCTTGAAGTGATCTCGGCCAAGGGCGACCGCTTCGGCGGGTTCCAGATCGTGATCGCGGGGGGCATGACGCTCGAGTGCCTGCCGTGCGAGTCGCGCCGCGATTCCGAGCTGTGGCGTCTTTTCGGACATCGGGCCGACGACTCGCACTTCGTGGTGCTCGCAAGCGGAGTGAAGCCGCCCGTCGACGATTCGAAGTAGAGGGCGCGACAAATGGATGAATTCTGGTCGGCGGAGGGTATGCTTCGCGCTCCTGCCCAGTTTCTCTCGAGATCGGAGGACATGTGAGCACAGAACCGACCAATGCCGCCGAGCGCAGCGCGCTCCAGCCGCGTGGCGGCGCAGGTGAAGTCATCGTTGGATTCGCCGTACTCGGGCTCTTCATCGCGGGCACCATCGGATTGCTGCGTGCATGGCGCGCCATCGACCCCGTGGACGGCGCCGCCTGCCTCGCAGCCTCGATCGTGGCCTTCGGAGCCATCTGCTACCTCTCCTTCAGGAAGCTGTAGCGGTCGATGCGCATTCGCATCATTTCCATGCCCCCTGGAGAGGCGCCTGCGCACATCCGCGCAGCGTGGGTGGGGCTTGAGCTTCCCCTCTCGCCACGCGTGCCTGCGCTGCAGACCTGCACTGGGATCGGCGTGCTCTCGGGGCCGAAGAGCATGCTCGGCCAGTGGCTGGCCATCCTCCTCGGTCGCGGTCAGCGGGAATCCGGCTACATCGTCGAGGCCGATCGCGCGATCGAAGTCCTCGAGGCCAAGTCGCCGGCGGCCGCGGCGTGGTGGAGAGAGCACGCGCCGTGGTTCGTCGCGCCCGGGAGGCAACTGCTGTTCTCTGCGGAATCGTGCGAGGAAGTTCCAGAGTCCGCGCAGGTCTGATCGACGGAATCCGAAAGCGTGCGACGCAACCGCCATGCACCGCGACGCAATCGTGCGCACCGCGCTCGAGGCCTTCACGGGCATCCAACCTTCGTCGCCTGAACCTCCGTCGCCTGACTCCTTCGTCGCCCCGCTCTCTCGTCACCTCGCTCTCTCGTCGTTCCGAAGGAAGCACCCGCCCGCCCCCCCCGCACGCCATGCGACCGAGACCATCGAAACGCCGACTCCTCGCCCTCCTCGCCCTGACGGCGCTCGTCGCGGGCGCCGCGCTTCTCGCGCGGCCTGCGTTCCATCTCGCGCGGACCGTTTCGCACGACACGGGAGCGCGCGCCCCACTGCCGCCCGGTTTCACCGACGACGCGAGCCGCCTGAACCAGACGAAGGTGGCCGAGATCTGGCGGCCGGAGGGCGCGGCCACGGACCTCGAGCGCGAGCTCGCGGCGCTGCTTGCGCGCGCGCGGGCGGACGGACTGCGCGTCTCCGTCGCGGGCGCTCGCCACACCATGGGCGGACACACGATCTACCCGGGTGGCATCGTCGTCGACATGTCGGGCTGGAACGGCATGCGCCTCGACGAAGCGCGGGGAATCCTGAAGGTCGGCGCGGGGGCGCTCTGGAGCGATGTGATCCCCTACCTCGATGCGCGCGGCATGTCCGTGGCGGTCATGCAGTCGAACAACTCCTTCTCCATCGGCGGATCGATCAGCGTCAACTGCCACGGCTGGCAGTACGACCGCCCTCCGATCGCCTCGACCGTCGAGTCGTTCAGGTTGATGCTGGCCGACGGATCGGTCGTGCGATGCAGCCGCTCGGAGAACGCGGAGCTCTTCTCGCTCGCGCTCGGCGGGTATGGGCTCTTCGGGATCATCCTCGATGCGGAACTGCGCGTCGTGCCGAACGAGCGATACAGGCTCGTGCGCCGCGTGGTTCCGATCGACGACTCGCTTGCGACGCTCGACGAGATGATCGAGTCGCTTCCAGGCGCGCAGATGGTCTATGCGCGCATGAGCATCGTGCCGGAGAGGCTCTTCGACGAAGTGATCCTCAACGCCTTCGTCCGCGATGCCGAGGGCGGGATCCCCGCGTTGAACGAGGGCTCGATGGCCGAGCTGCAGCGTGCGGTCTTCCGCGGTTCCGCGGAGAGCGACTACGGCAAGGAGCTGCGCTGGAAGGCCGAGACGCAGCTGCAGCCCCTCGTGGCGGGCTCGGTGGCGTCGCGGAACCAGCTGCTCAACGAGGGCGTCGAGGTGTTCGAGAACCGCTCGGCCGACTCGACCGATATCCTGCACGAGTACTTCGTGCCGCGGCGGCGCGCGGCCGGTTTCGTCGGCGCGATGCGGTCCATCATCGGAAGCCACAGGCCCAATCTGATGAATGTGACCGTGCGCGGCGTCAACCGGGACGACGACACCTTCCTCCGCTATGCGGACGAGGACATGATCGCGTTCGTGATGCTGTTCGTGCAGCGGAAGACCTTCGAGGGCGAGGCCGAGATGGAGGCCCTCACGCAGGAACTCGTCGAGGCTGCGCTCGCGCACGAGGGGCGCCACTATCTCCCCTACAGGCTCCACGCCACGCCCGAGCAGTTCGCGCGCGCCTACCCGCAGGCGCGCGAGTTCTTCGCGCTCAAGCGGAAGTACGACCCCGAGGGGCTGTTCCAGAACGGATTCTCTCTCCGCTACGGCGCACCCGCGTCGTCGCGGCTTCGCGATGAACGCGAGCCCGATCGGCCGGGATCGAACCCCTGACCGCGCATGACGCCCTTCCCAGCCAGAATCCACTGCCTCCTTGCGCGGGATGCGCCGATCGGCCTCGTGATCCGACGCGGGCCGTCGAAGCGCGTGGCCACGATCCTGTGGGACAGGAGGCGCGACGAGTTCAAGGTGGGCCAGTGGCTGAAGGGCCGCATCTACGAGCGGCGCTGCGACATCTCGCCCGATGGGAAGCGTCTGATTTACTTCGCGATGAACGGCGCCTGGGGATCCGAGTCTCGGGGCTCGTGGACCGCCATCTCTCGGGTGCCGTATCTCAAGGCGATCGTGTTCATGCCGAAGGGCGACTGCTGGAACGGCGGCGGCATGTGGGCGCGCGACAGGGACTACTGGCTCAACGACGGACCCGGGGGGAGGAGCGGCCACACCATTCCGAAGGAGTCGACCGAGGTGCAGCGTGTCGGCGCGGATCCGTTCGGCACGGAATCCGGCGAGTGCCTTCAGGTCTACTTCCCGCGCCTCATCCGAGACGGCTGGACCCACGCGGCGGAGGCGAGCTCGGGAAGGCCGAAATGCGCGGCTGTGTTCGAGAAGGACATCGGCAAGGGTTGGACGCTGCGGAAGATCGTCAACGCCTCGATCAACCATCCCGTCGGCAAGGGCTGCTACTGGGACGAACACGAGCTCGTCGGTCCCGAGGCCGGGCAGGTCACCTGCCATCCGACCTGGGAGTGGGCGGATCTCGACGGGAAGCGGCTCGTGTGGGCCGCCGACGGCAAACTGTGGGCTGCGGAGGTCCGGTCGATCGGGCTCGCGAACGAAGCGGTGCTCCACGACTTCAACTCGATGGAGTACAGGCGCATCGCGGCGCCGTACTGACGCCCCGGCCCGTCGGGACGAACCGCGCTCGAACGCACGCGGCCGCGCTCAGCACATGCCTTCGGCGAGATCGACCAGAAGCCGCACGCCGTAGCCCGTGGGGCCCGCGACGCAGAGGTCGCTTGCGCTCTCCGAGTTCGCGACGCCCGCGATGTCGATGTGTGCGAACGGTACGCTCTTGTCGACGAAGAAGTCGAGGAACGCGGCTCCCTGGATCGGGTGCGCGAGCCGCGACGGGTTCGAGTTGATGATGTCGGCGTGCTGGCTCTTCATGTGGTCCTTGTGCTCCTTCCAGAGGGGAAGTCGCCAGACCTTCTCGCCCGTCCGCTCGGCCGCCGACTCGATCGCGTCGCGCAGCTTCGCGTCGTCGCAGAAGTAGCCCGCGCTCCACGATCCGAGCGCCGTCACCACGCCGCCGGTCAGGGTCGACAGCTCGACCATCGTCGTGGGCTGGTACTTCTCGCAGCCGTAGCTGATCGCGTCGGCCAGCACCAGACGCCCCTCGGCGTCGGTATTCGTCACCTCGACCGTGGTGCCGTTGTACATCGTGATGATGTCGTCAGGGCGGTACGCGTTCGAGCTGACCATGTTCTCGGCGGCGGGGAAGAGCGCGACCACATGGAGCGGCAGCTTCGCGTGCGCGATCGCGTGCATCGCGCCGAACACGGCGGCGCCGCCGCACTTGTCGTACTTCATGCCCTTCATGCCGTTGTTCACCTTGAGCGAGTAGCCGCCCGTGTCGTAGGTGAGCGTCTTGCCGACGAGGGCGAGCGTCTTGCCGCGCGCCTTCGCGCTCACCCGCTTCGGCTTGTACTCGAGGATCGCGATGAGGCTCTTCTCGTCGCTCCCCTGCCCGACCGCCACGATGCCGCCCATGCCGAGCTTCTTCGCATCGTTGAACGAGATCAGCTTGAACGAGAGCCCCGCCGCGCGCGCGAGCTTCTTCGCCTCGCCTGCGAACCAGTTCGGCGTGCAGATGTTGGGCGGCGTGGCGGCGATGCGGCGCGCCTCGTTCACGCTCGCGCCGACCTCGAGGCCGCGCGCGAACCCGTCGGCGAACGCGCCTGCGCCCGCGTCGACCGCGAGCGTTCCCGCGCGGGGCGTTCGCTGCGTGCTCTTCCCGTCGAACATGTCGACGCGCCAGTTCGCGAGCGCCAGGCCCTCGCCGAGCGACTGTCCGAGCTCGCGTGCGTCGCGCGCCGCGAACATGTCGCCGAACGCCACGCGCACCTTCGCGACCTTCATCCGCTCGAGCCCGCGCACGAGCCGCGCGCCCGCCGTGCGCGCGGCCTTCGCGTTGAAATCGGCCTTCTTCCCGAGGCCGAGGAGCACGGTGCCGTCGGACGCGGCCGCCGTCTCGCCGAGCTCGGCGCGGAAGCTCGCGGCCGCAACAGCCGCATCGCGCGCCGCGTTGCGGTCGGGCTTCGCGAGCGACCTGTCGTCGGAATAGACGGCGAGAATGGCTGGCGCCTTGGGCGCACGCGCGGTCGTGATGCGGTCGAACATGGTTGCTCCAGACTGCCGGTTTCGGCGGACCTACGCACGCAGCGCAGACGGGTCCTCGCCGCGCTCGATGGCCTCGATCTTGTGCAGACGACGGAGATGGCGCCCGCCGTCGAAGGGCGTCCGCACCCAGGTGTCGACGATGCGCTTCACAAGCGTGTGGCCGATGAGGTCCGCGGAGAGGCACAGCACGTTCGCGTCGTTGTGGGTGCGCGAGAGCTGCGCAGAAAGCTCATCCTGCGCGAGGGCGGCGCGGATGCCGCGCATCTTGTTGGCGGCGATGCACATGCCGATCCCCGTCCCGCAGATCAGGATCGCGCGCTCGGCCTCGCCAGAGGCCACGCGGCTGCAGGCCGCGTAGGCGCTGTCGGGATAGTCGCTCATCGAGCCGTTGAGGTCGGAGACGATCTCGACCTCGTGGCCGTCTGCCTTGAGATGCGAGACGAGTGCCTGCGTGGCGGCCGAGCCGCGGTGGTCGCAACCGAGGGCGATCTTCATGCCCCTAGCATCCCCGCGACGCGCGTCGGAATCAACTCGGCGAAGTACGCCGCGAGCTCGTCGTAGGCGCGCTGCCCGAGTCCGATCGGGTCGTCGACATCGCCCTCGGGGTCGAGCAGGTGAATGCGCGCAGCGGCCGCCGCGTCGCCTGCGACAAGCGCACGCGCGGCCGCGGCGTGCGACGCGGTCATCGCCAGCACGATGTCGGCGCGGCGCACCATCTCGGCGGTCAGGCGCTTGGCGTGCCCGGGGACGGGCGCGCGCATCCGTTCGAGGACATCGACCGTCTCGAGGCTCGTCGGCGCACCGTCGAAGGCCGCGACGCCCGCAGACGCGAAGAAGAGCGGGCCGAGCGACGCGGGGAACTTTCCGCCATCCGCGAGCTTCTGCGCGATCCCCTCCGCCATCGGCGAGCGGCACGTGTTGCCCGTGCAGACGAAGAGGACCGTTCTCATGCCGCAATCCTACTGGCGGCGGTGGAGTTCGTCTTCCGCGCCGAAATCGTCGTCGTCGAGGGAAGGGTCGTCGAGGGAAGGGTCGTCGAGGGACGGGTCGTCGAACCCATCGTCGTCGGCAGCGTCGTAAGGCTCGTCCTCAGTCTCGTCGCCGCCGTCCTCGGACTCGGGCATGCGACCCTCGAGCTCGTCGAGCACGCGCTGCGCGCGCGAGAGGTCCTCGGCGCGCACCATTACCCTCGGCACGCCGCCGAGCGCGCCGAAGAGCCCGAGGTTTCCCACGAAAGCGCCCTGCACGAACGAGGGAACCCCGTCGCGCTCGAGCGCGGCGACGATCAGTCCTGCGAGCGGCTCGTTCGCGGCGCGCGTCAGCTCGACGAAGTCCTCGTCGCGCGGCATCAACCCACCACCATCGAGCGCTCGAATGTCGCAGTCTTCCCCGCATCCTCGGGGACTTCCTGCGGCACATACGGCATGCCGTCCTCGCCGAAGATGCGGCGGCACCCCGGGCACTCGTGCACGCGGCGCTCGCCGACGAGCACCGCATCGAGCGGCGCGTCGCACGCGGGGCACGCGCCGCGCGCAATGCCGCGGCGCGCCACGGTCCGCTCCGCATGGCGCATCACGATGAACGCGCCGCGCGCGATCACCACCAGGAAGATCGACGAGATCAGCATCAAGAGCGGCACGATCGGGTAGATCAGCGTGAACGCGAACGCGATGAAGAAGGCGCCGATGAAGCAGAAGAGAACGGTGACGCCGTAGATCTCGTTCAGGCCGCGGATGAAGCGGTAAAGCATGGCGGAAAGGGTAGTCGCACCACCCCCGAGGCACCCTGTCCGCGCCGCCAAACGGGCGGAAATCGCCCCCGCGCGCGGGCCTTTGGCGGTCGCAACCCACCCCAACGGGCTGTACACTCTCCCTCTCGCGACCACAACATGGCCGCGTCGGCCGCGCGTTCCGCCATGTGGCGGACCATGCGGTCGGTTCGACATCGAGGGGACCTCATGAAGCTCATCTGCGACCGCCTCTCCCTTTCCGACGCCCTCACCATGGCCAGCGGCGTGGTTGCCTCGCGCACCCCTTCGCCGGTCCTCCTCTGCCTCAAGCTCGTCGCGAGGATGGGCCCGACGGGCGGCTCGCTCGAGATCAGCGCGACGGACTCTGAGATCGGCCTCGTCCTGAGCGTCCCCAACGTCGACATCAAGCAGGAAGGCGAAGCGCTGATTCCCGCCGACAAGCTGAACCAGATCATCCGCGCCTGCGACGACTCGACGGTCACGATCTCGGTCGACCGCACGCTGGCGACGATCTCGACCGAGAGCTCGACCTTCAAGGTCTTCGGCTACGAGCCGCGCGAGTTCCCCGGCGTGCGCAAGCCGGGCGACCGCGTCGACTTCGAGGTCGCCGCAGGCGCGCTGCGCCGCCTGATCCACCGCACCAGCTTCGCGACCGCGCGCGACGATTCGCGCTACGCGATCAGCGGCGTGCTCGTCGACCGCAAGAAGACGCAGCTGCGCCTCGTCGCGACGGACGGACGCCGCCTCGCGGTCGCAGTCGGCGTCTGCAAGGGCGGCGAGGGCGACACGACCTTCATCGTGCCCACGAAGGCGCTGAACGCGCTCATGCGCCTCATGGTCGACCCCGAGGCGACCGTGCGCGTGGCGCGCGAGGGAAACCAGGTCGTCTTCCAGGTCGGCGACGCGGGCGCCACCGCGACGCTTCTCTCGACGATCGACGAGCGCGCGTTCCCGCCGTTCGAGGATGTCATTCCCAAGGAGCACGACCGTCGCGCCACCTGCGACGCGTCGGAGCTCGGTGGCGCGATCCGCCGCGCCAGTCTCCTCACGAACGAGGAGTCGAAGGGCGTGCGCCTGAGCTTTGGACAGAAGCAGCTCACCCTCACGAGCCGCGCGCCCGAGATGGGCGAGTCCGAAGTGCGCATCGATGGAATCGCCTATCAGGGCGAGCCGATCGACATCGCGTTCAACCCGACCTTCATCATGGACGTGCTCAAGGTGATCGACGCAGAGCAGGTCGTGATCGAGATGAAGGCGCCCAACAAGCCGGGTGTCATCAAGGCGGGCAACGAGTTCACCTATGTGGTGATGCCTGTCAGCCTGCAGTGACGAGCGTGCGTGGTTTGAGCGCTCGCGGCTGGCGGCGCGGCGAGTCTGCGGCTCGCGGGAGATGCCTTTGCTCGCTTTCGCGTGAGCAGCACCCGTGTGAGTCGAAGGCTGACATCATCCGTTCCGCATGCTGAAGCATGCGGGCACCCCTGCCTTGCGTGTCGCGCGGTTCAGGTCGTCGGAGGCGAAGGCTGACATCGCCCGTTCCGCATGTCGCGGCATGCGGGCACCCGGATCTTCCGCAGCAGAAAACGCACAGCCGGCCTGCGTGCCCGACAAGGGGCGCCGCAGGCCGGCTTGAAGCGGTCGGTCGCTGGCGATCAGCGCTTGTACTTGACCGAGCAGCCGTACGGACGGGTCTCGCTCGGCGAGACGGTCTCGCCCTTCTTGAGCTGGGTGAGGGTGTTGACGACGTAGTTCGTCTTGCCCTCACCGCGCTCGTTGTCGTCGATGGCGCCCTGGTAGACGAGCACGCCGTTCTGGTCGATCACGAAGCAGTGCGGCGTCGTGCGCGCGCCATACATCTCGCCGACGGCGCCGTCGCGGTCGAAGAGCGCAGGGAGGTCGATCTTGTGCTCCTTGAGGTACGCGGGGGTCGCGTCAAAGCTCGACGGACGCGCGGCGCTCGAGTTGATGGCGACATAGACGACATCCTCGAACTGCGCCTTGGCGTCCTTCATCGCGTTTGCCACGGTGCCGTCCTTCATCACGCGAACGCAGACGGGGCACTCGGGGTTGATCCACTGGAGGACGACGACCTTGCCCTTCGCGTCGGAGAGGCTCCACTCGGTGCCGTCCTCGAGCTTGAGCGTGAAGTTGGGAGCGGGCTCGCCGACCTTCGCGGTCTGCTTCTTGCCGCCCTTCTCGGCCTGCTTGGCGGCGGGCTTGGTGTCGTCGGCGGAGTGGGCGAGGGTGGTGAAGCCCGCGGCGAGGGCGCCGGCGAGCACAATGCTGAGAAGCGTGCGCATGTGTGTTTCCTTGAGGATGAAGATTCTGGCGGTGGACTGAACGGGGACTCTGAGACGGATTCCGCCCGGTGGCCCGTGGACAGAGTGATCGGCCGATGCGCGCCGAGGAGGAGACTTTCTACTCCGCGGCGGGAATCGCAAGCGTGAACGCGTGCGCGAAGGCCGGCTTGCGCGCCGCGGCGCCCGATTCGACGGGAACGAGAATACCCGCGACCTCGAGCGGCTTCCCGAGGGTGCTTCCTCGAGAGAGCCTGAGCTCGACTTCGAGCGTCGCGCCCTTCGTCTCGGCCATGTAGCCCGATTCAAGCGCGCATCCCGGCGTGTCATAGGGGAGGAACCTGAAGCCGTTCTTTCCCGCGTCCGCAGGAATCTCGAGGACGAGCGTCGCGGACTCCTCCGCGATCGAGCGGAGCGAGGCTCTCCACCCGGAGGGCAAGGGCGTGGGCACGCTCGCAAGCGCGTCGCTGAGCCGAGCAGCCGCCGCGGAGTCGGGCGCGCTCGGCTCGGCGAGATCAACCTTCGCCTCGCGCCGGCCGAGCAGGCAGAGTTCCTTGCAGACCAGCCAGCTCGTCCGCACCGTCGCGGGAAGGGCCTCTCCCGTGGTGAAGCCGCTCGGAAGCGTGACGGGAACGGAAAGCGTCACGGTTCCCTCGTAGCCGAAGGTCGTCTCGCCTTTCGAGAAGACCTGCGGCACGGGGAAGGCGACCGCCAGCTCGCCCGTCGCGTCGCGCGCCGGCACGCATCCCTCGGGAAGCTCGAGCTCGACGAGCGTCGGTGAACCCGACTCGCCCGCGCTGCGCCAGTAGATGTGCCAGCCGGGATGCACCGTGTAGGTCACGGCGAGCTGGACGGTCGCGCCCGCCTTGGGCTCGCCGAGGACGGCGACCTCGACCGCGACGAGTTCTTCGCCTGTCCTCGGTTCTCTCGCGGGCGGCTTTCCCGCCCCCTGCTCGAGCGGGCGAGAGAGCGACGGGACGCCCTGGTCCGCGGCGAACGCCTCTTCGAGTGCGACCATGGAGCAGCCGATGGTCGAGATGATGAGCAGCGAGAGCCGCACGGCCATGGCGCGCAGACGCGCGGTGAACGGACGGGCCGGGCTCGGCGTGCGTCGGGGGTCGATCGGGGCGGCTTCGGGCGCGGGCATCGGAGGATCTTCCGGGTCGGAGTCGGTCGGGCGGCGCAGCGGACGCTTGGGCGATGCGCCGCCCAAGAGGAGAATCGGCCGTCATGCGAGAAAGCCGTCGCGTGGAGCCGATGGTAGTCCACGGATGCGGCGAGGACGCGGCGCGGCGGGAATACTCCACGCCCGATGGCGTACCCTCCCCGCCTCCGCAGCATCGCCGCCGGGACCTGCCGATTGATGCCGGCCGCCGAACAGGGATTCCCGCGAAGAGAGCCAACCATGCGCCCACAAGAGCCCCGATCCATCGCCGCACGCGCCTCGACGCTGCTCCCCGCCCTGCTGCTTGCGTTCGTCGTGCTCGTCTCGGGCGTCGGCTGCAACCGAACGACGAGCGACCGAAGCATCGTCTACAAGCGCCCCGCGGAACTGATGGAGCTCGCCAACACCCCGACAGGCGCCTTCGGAAGCAAGGGACCGCCGAAGGTGCTTTGGCTTGATCCGCGCACTCCGGCCGAGTTCGCAGCCGGGCGCGTGCCGCAGGCGACCAACATCCCCTTCCCAGACATCGAGCGCACCCACGAGGCGACCTGCAGGGGCTTCGACCTCTACATC
Source organism: Phycisphaera sp. (assembly GCA_016124975.1). Classification (GTDB taxonomy): domain Bacteria; phylum Planctomycetota; class Phycisphaerae; order Phycisphaerales; family SM1A02; genus QWPT01. Next base: position 43,040 of record WGMP01000046.1, read on the forward strand.
GTGTACGACACCGACTACGACGACGTCATGGCCAAGGCCGCGGCAAAGCGGCTCATCGAGCTCGGATACGAGCCCGTCTACGCCATGCTCGGAGGTCTGCGCGCGTGGCGCACGGATGGCTTCAGCGTCGACCCGCCCGCGGCGGGCGCCAAGACCGAGTGAAAGGAGCGAACGGCGCAACGCGCGGCGCTCCTCTGTCGCCGCGGCTCGACCGAAGGCGCATCGATCACTCGAGCGCGGCCGCGCCCGAGACGATCTCGGTGAGCTCGGTCGTGATGCGTGCCTGGCGCGCGCGGTTGAAGTTGCGACGGATCGTGCGCCCCAGCGCGCCCGCATTGTCGGTCGCGGCCTTCATCGACACCATGCGCATCACATGCTCGCTCACGGCCGCGTCGTTGAACGCCTGGAAGAGCGACACCTCGACCGACTTCGGGAGAAGGTCCGCGAGGAGTTCCGCGCCCGATGGGCTGAACTCGTAGTTCGAGCTGGCGCCGCCCGAAGACGCCGCCGGCGCCGCGAGCGGAAGAAGCTGCATGACCTCGGGCACCTGGCGCGCGTTCGACACGAAGCGCATGTAGGCCACATGCACCGCGTCGTAGCGGCCTTCGGAGAATTCGGCCATGAGCCGCTCCGCGAGCGCCTTCACCTGCTTGAACTCAGGCTTGTCGCCGAAGGTGTGGCGCTCGGCGATGTCGACCTTCGCGAAGCGGAAGTAGGCGACGGCCTTCTTGCCGACGGTCTCGAGCACCACTTCCTTGCCCGACGACTTGAGTGCCTTGATGGCGCCGTTCGCGCGACGGAGGACATTACCGTTGTAGGCGCCGCAGAGGCCGCGGTCGGAGGTGATCACGAGGACGAGCTCGCGGCGCGCGGGCGCCTCGGGAGCGTTCATGAGGGGATGCGAGAAATCGTCGCCCGCTGCGGCCGCGACTTCGCCCACGAGGCCGCGGATCCGATCGGTGTATGGCCGCGTGGCCTTGGCACGCGCAAGCGCCGCGGTGAACTTCGCGGTCGCGATCATCTGCATCGTCTTGGTGATGCGCTGGATGGTGCGCACGGCGACCATGCGCTTCTTGAGCTCGCGGATCTGTGCCATAGGGGCGGGGATGATAGCAGTTCGCGCCGTGCGCCGAAAGACCGCGGCGCGGCTCCGTCACCCGCCGTCGACGACGAGGCCGTCGTATCCAAGTTCCATTCCCGCAGGGAGTTCCGCCGACAGCTCCGCGTGGCGGATGTCGTGGGTCATGTGCGTGAAGACGGTGCGCCGCGCCCCTGCCTCGTGGGCGATCGCGACCGCCTGCGACACGGTCAGGTGGGTGGGGTGCGCCCTGTAGCGCAGCATGTCGAGGACGAGCGTGCCGAGGCCGCGAAGGCGCGGCCAGGCCGCGGGCGGCATGCCCGAGAGGTCGGTGCAGTAGGCGATCGGCAGCGGTCCCGGCTGCTCGCGCGCGACGGCGCCCGACGCGTCGAGCGCCTCGATGCGGAAGGCGAGGACTGGGAGCCGCCCGTGCAGGACTTCGAATGGCGTGATGCGGAGGCCGAGGATGTCGACGGGCGCGCCCGCGGAGATCGTGCGGACGACGAGGTCGGCGACGAACGAATCGTTGACATTCTCGTGGCGGCGGAAGATGTGCTGGTAGACCCGCTCGAGGAAAGCGCGGGTACGCGCGTCGGCGTAGACCTCGATCGGCGACTTCATGATCGCGTTGTAGCGCCGCACGTCGTCGAGTCCGAATGTGTGGTCGACATGGTCGTGCGTGAAGAAGATCGCATCGGCACGCGAGAGCCCGAGGCGCAGGCTGTGCGTGCGGTGGTCGGGCCCGCAGTCGATGAGGATGACGCGCTCGCGGCCGTCCTCGTCGCGGAAGAGGAGCGCCGCGCCCGACCGCGTGCGGTTGTCGCGCGCGTCGTCGGAACGGCAGACCGCGCAGTCGCACCCGATCACGGGCACGCCTGCGGAAGTGCCCGTGCCGCAGAGGACCAGGCGCACCTCGGACACGCGCGCGTCGCTCATGGGGCGCCTCCGGATCCGCCTACCGAGTCGCCTGCGGACTCGCCGAGCTCCGCGACGATGGCGCGCGCGACCGCCTCGGGGTCGTCGGCCCCGCAGATCGCGCTCGACACCGCCACCCCGCGGCAGCCCGCGCGCGCGAGCGCTGCGACGCGGCCCGGCGCGATGCCTCCGATGGCGAGGTGCGGAAACCGCGGAAACTCCCGCAGAAACGCGCGGAGGTACGCCTCGCCCGACGGCGCGAGCCCGGGCTTGAGCGCCGACTCGTACATCGCGCCGACGCCGCAGAGGTCGGCGCCCGCCTCGATCGCCGCGCGCGCCTCGTCGAGCGAATGCGTGCTCCCGCCGTAGAGGAGCGCGCTGCCCCCGATGCGGCGCGCATCGCGGAGAGAGAGATCGTTCGTTCCGAGATGGACGCCGTCGGCGCCCGATGCAAGCGCGATGTCGACGCGGTCGTTCACGATCGTCGCGACGCCGCGCGATGCGCAGATCGCGCGCACAGCGCGTGCGTGCGCGAGCAGCTCGCGGTCGTCGAGCGACTTCTCGCGGACCTGCACCGCGTCGACGCCGCCTGCAATCGCGCGCTCGAGCACGGATTCCCACGGCAGCGCGCACTGGCCGCGCGTCAGGAGCAGGCAGAGCCGCCACTGCGCGGTGCGCGCGCCGCGCGCGGTGCCGTGCATCGTTTCACTCACGCTCATCCGCACAGCGTAGCGCGAGGCGGCTATCCTCTCGCCTCCCGGAGCCCGTCACCATGAGCATGAAACCCTCTGACAAGCCCGACACCTCACGCCGCGAGTTCCTGGGCGCCCTGGCGCTCGGCGCCGCGGGAGCCGCCGCGGGCGGCGCATTCGCCACGAGCGGAGCGTTCGCCTCGAGCGGAGCGTTCGCCTCGAGCGGCATCCTCCAACCGACTTCCAACACGGAGAGCACCACCATGAGCTTCACGCTGCCAGAACTTCCCTATGCAGAGAACGCCCTCGAGCCCGCCATCGACGCGCTCACGATGAACATCCACCGCACGAAGCACCACAACGCCTATGTGACCAACCTCAACAAGGCGCTCGAGGGGCACTCGGATCTCGCGGCGATGTCGATCGAGGACCTCTGCCGCAACATCGCGAAGCTCCCCGAGTCGATCCGCATGGCGGTCCGCAACAACGGCGGCGGCCACTGGAACCACTCGATGTTCTGGAAGTGGATGGCCCCTGCAGGACAAGGCGGGGCGCCGAGCGCCGAGCTCGCCGCGGCGATCGACAAGTCGTTCGGCTCGATGGACGCGTTCAAGGAGAAGTTCGCGGCCGCGGGCGCCGGCCGCTTCGGCTCGGGCTGGGCGTGGCTCTGCAAAAACCCCGACGGATCGCTCGCCGTCTGCTCGACGCCGAACCAGGACAACCCGCTCATGGCGGGAATCGCCGACTGCGGCGGCAAGCCGATCCTCGGCTGCGATGTCTGGGAGCACGCCTACTACCTCCACTACCAGAACCGTCGCCCCGACTACATGAAGGCCTGGTGGAGCGTGGTCAACTGGGCCGAGGTCAGCAGGCAGTACGCCTCGGCCTGACGGGCATCGACCATCCCCCGCTTGCATGAAGGCCGCGCGCAACGACCATTGGTCATGTGCGCGGCCTTTGCTACGCTTCCTTCATGTCGAACTGGCACTACGCGGTTGACGGCGGCTCTCAGGGGCCTCTCGACGACGGCGCGATTCGCAGCCTCATCATGCGCGGGACGATCGGCCCCGGCACGCTGATCTGGCGCGAGGGCATGGGCGCCTGGACGCCCGCAGGCGACCTCGTCGAGATGCAGGAGGCGCTCCGAGAGGCGCGTCGGGCGCGGGCCGCGCCCCCCATCCCGACGGCGCCGCCTCGGAGCAACGCAGGCATCGAGCGCCAGCCGTTCGACGCGGGCATGGGGCCATCGGACGGCACGGGCGGCATCATTCCCCACAGGAACCCGCTTGCGCTCACTGGCTACTACGTCGGGATCTTCTCGCTGATTCCAGGCGTGGGCATGCTGCTGTCGGTGCCTGCGATCGTGCTTGGGGTCCTCGGCCTGCGCGCGCGGAAGCGCGAGCCGAGGATCCGCGGCGCCGCGCATGCGTGGATCGCGATCCTGACAGGCGCGGTCTCGATGCTCGCCTACGGCGCGCTCACGATCGTGTGGTTCGTGACCCAAAGAGGGTGATCGCGCGGTCGCGGCTGCGGCCGCTCCCTTTGGTGCTTGCATCGCCAAATTGCATCGCCAAAGCGAGCAAAGGCGGGCGGACCTGCGCGAAGCGCAGACCGCACGCCAGTTGCGAGCGCGCGACACTTCGCGGTCGCGGCTGCGGCCGCTCCCTCCGATGCTCGTATCGCCAAAGCGAGCAAAGGCGGGCGGAC
>WGMP01000017.1 GCA_016124975.1 Phycisphaera sp.
CCGCAGCGCGCGCTCCCTCGGGCATATCGCGGTTGGCACGGCCCCTCGTCCGCCAGTCTCCCTCGCCTCTGCGAGAGAGACCCGAAGTCCAACGACCTTCGGAAGCGGGTCGGTTCACCCACACGATTTCCTGAAGCGCCAAAAAGCAGATGAAGCCGGTCGCCCTGCTCGCGGGCGTGCTTCTGGTGGTGCTGCCCTACTTCATCGACAACACCGTCGCGCTCATCGCGATATGCCTCGCGCTGCTCGCCGCGCCGTTCCTGATCCACTGGGACTTCTAGACGGTGAACACGCTGCCTCGGATCGGTTGGATCGGGCCGCTCGCACGCCGCGCGGTCGTCGAAGCGGGGCCACGCACCTCCCCGATCGGGGATGGCGCATCTTGAGCGCCCGCCGCTGCGGCGGCTTGCTCTGGTGCTGGGCTGATCGGGGCACCCTCGACGACGGAGCGCAGCGAAGTCGGAGCGATCGACGCGGGAGGCGCGGGGCGTGTCGTGTGGCACTATCCCCTGCGAAGCGGGGGTAGTGGCGGACTCGTGCGCAGGGCGTGCGCCCAGCGTGCAGTCGTTGCGCCCAGCCTGCAGGCATGGGGGTGCGAAGCGCGTTCGCAGCCGCCATCAACGAGATCACCCCGGCTTCTCAGCTAGCCGCCGCCGCGATCCCGATCCACCCCGACAGCGCGCTCGCGAGCCCGAGGAAGACGAGAAAGCTCGTCGAGTCGGTGGCCATCGTCAGGAAGATCGTCGACGCGGTCGCGGGGTCGGCGCCGAAGCGACGGACGACGAGCGGCAGGCTCGAGCCGACGAGCGTGCCGACCGAGAGCGCCACCGTCATCGCGATGGCGACGACGACGCCGAGGCGCCACATGCCCGAGCCCGGGTTCGCGAGCGACTCGATCAGCGCGATGACCGCGCCGACCAGGATCCCGCAGATCGCGCCGTTCACGAGGCCGACGGCCCCCTCGCGCCGCACGAGCGAAAGCGCGGCGCCCTCGCGCACCTCATCGAGCACGATGCCGCGAAGGGTCACGGCGAGCGACTGCTGCCCCGCGTTTCCCGCCTGGTTCGCGATCACGGGCATGATGACCGCAAGGATCGCGAGCGACCCGATGAGCCCGTCGAACTGGAGCACCACGATCGCCGCGAGCGAGCTCGTGAAGAGATTGACGAAGAGCCACGGCAGCCGCCCGCGCAGCTTGTCGGCCACGCTCGAGAACACCGCCTCCTCGCGGCCTGCACCCACCATCGCCTGCGCGCTCTCGGTTCCCTCCTGGCGGATCGCATCGACCACGTCGTCGACGGTGATGACGCCGAGCATGCGGTCCTCGTCGTCGATGACGGGGAGCACGAGGTAGTCGTACTTCTCGAACTCGCGCGCGACTTCCTCGCGCTCGACGTCGGGCTTCACCGCGTCGACGCGTCGCTCGCTGACCTCCATCACGCGCTGCTCGGGCCGCGCAAGCAGCAGCGCACGCATGGTCGCGCGTCCCTGCAGCCGGCCCCGCCAGTCGACGACGAACACATACAGCCAGTCCTCGCCCAAGGCCTCGGCGCGGCGGATCGCCTCAGTCGCCTCGCGCACGGTCATCGTGTCGCGCACAGCGAGGTAGTCGGTCGTCATCATGCCGCCCGCGCTCTTCTCGGAGTACTCGAGCAGGCGGCGGAACTTCACGGCCTCGACCTTGCCGAGCGTGCCGAGCAGACGGTCGCGCGACGCGTCGGCCATGTTCTGCAGAAGGTCGGTCGCGTCGTCGGGCGCCATCTCCTCGATCAACTGGCCCGCATACTCGGGATCCTCCTCGACGAGGTCCTCGAGCACGCTGATGGCAAGCGACGGATGCATGTGCGCAAGCGCATCCGCCGCGCTCTCCGTCTCCATCTCCTCGATGACCTCGACGGCCTTCTCCTCGCCGATCTGCTCGAGCGTGTCGGCCGCGTCGGGAGCCTCCTGCTGTCCGACGGCCTCCGCGAGCTCGGGAAGGTCGAGCGTCGGGCGATCGAGGATCTCCTCGACGCGCACATCCTCGGGCGTCGGCTCATTCGCCTCGATCACCGCGTCCGTCTCGGGGACATCGGCGAGCGGCGACTGCGGCGCGTCTTCACGCGGCACGTCCGAGGGAGTGTCGCCACCGAGGCCGCCCATGCCGCGAGTGTAGCGGGGGCGAGCGTCGAATCGGCCGCGGCCCGCTCCCCGGGCGTCGCGGTTCCGCCACAATGCCCCGATGCCAGAACCCGTTCCGATCGACGACGCGCTCGACCCGCGGCTTGCGCCGTTCGCGGACATCCGCGAGCGCGAGCTGGCGGCGCGCTCGGGGCTCTTCGTGGGCGAGACACTCGTCGTCCTCGACGCGATGCTGCTTCGGCCCGCGTCGATCCGCGCGGTGCTCGCGAGCGCGCGCATGCTCGAGCGGACGCGGCTGATGCTCGACGCCGCGCGCTGCGAGGCCCCGCTCTACACGGCGTCCGACGAGGCGCTCGAGCAGCTGACGGGCGTCGACCTCCATCGCGGGGTCCTCGCCCTCGGCGAACGCGCCCCGTTCGAGCCCGTCGCGCCCGAGGCGTTCAACCCAGCCACGCCGCCGCGCACGGCGCTCGTCGCCGAGGACATCACCAACATCGACAACATCGGACAGCTCTTCCGCATCGCCGCGGCGTTCGCGGTCGACGCGGTCGTCCTGAGCCCGTCCTGCCACGACCCGCTCTATCGGAAGAGCCTGCGCGTCTCGACGGGAAACGCGCTGAAGGTGCCGTCGATCCGCGCCCGCCGCTGGCCCGACGATCTCGAGGAACTGTGCGCGCGCTTCGGCTGGACGCTTGTCGCGACCGCGATCCAGTCCTCCGTGCCGCTTCGGTCGGTCGCGCCGCCCGAACGCGTCGCGGTCGTCGTCGGGCACGAGTCGAACGGCGTGTCGGCGGCCGTGCGCGGGCGCGCCGCGCACATCGTGCGCATCCCGATGGCCGCGGGCGTCGACAGCCTCAACGTCGCGGTGAGCGCCGCGATCGCGCTCGACCACTTCTCGCGCGGAGAGCGGATCTGACGGCGCCGAGGGCGTCCGATACCCGCACAGGGGCGCAGCTGTCCCGCCACGGACCGCCGCGCCGCGACTACCCTTCGCAACCCCGTGTCGAACGACCCCATGAACGCGCCAGACGGCCATGACCGCACCCGAACCGTGCGGCTGAGTTTTGCGCATCGCGTGCACTTCACGCGCGGCGCGTTCGACCGTGCGAACGACGCGCTTCCCGCTGCGCTCGCCGACGACGCAGCGGTCGCCTCGCGTCGAGCCGTCGTCTTGATCGACGAGGGCGTGCGGTCCGCGCAGCCCGACATCGAGGACCGCATCAGGGCATGCTTCGCGTCGCATCCGGCGCGCCTTCCGCGAATCGTGGCCGTCGAGACCGTCGCCGGCGGCGAACGCGCCAAGGAAGACATGCGCCTCGTCGACCGCGTCATCGAGCTCGTCGAGAAGCACGCGATCGACCGCAAGAGCTTCGTGTTCGCGATCGGCGGCGGCGCCATGCTCGACGCGGTCGGCTTCGGCGCGGCCACCGCGCACCGCGGCGTGCGGCTGGTGCGCCTCCCGACGACGACGCTCGCGCAGGACGACGCCGCGATGGGCGTCAAGAACGGCGTCAACCGCTTCGGCAAGAAGAACTTCGTCGGTGCGTTCGCGGTGCCCTACGCGGTCGTGTGCGACGAGTCCCTGCTGTCGACGCTTCCACCCGCCGTCTTCCGCGCGGGTTTCAGCGAGGCCGTCAAGATCGCGCTCCTCAAGGATCCCGCGTTCTTCGCTGGTATCGAGCGCGTGGCGTCCGCGATCGCCGCGTGCGACCTCGACGCGTCGAGCCCCGTCATCCGCCGCTCGGCCGAGCTCCACCTCGCGCACATCGTCGACGGCGGCGACCCCTTCGAGGCGAACGAGGCGCGACCGCTCGACTTCGGCCACTGGGCCGCGCACCGCCTCGAGTCGATGAGCGCGCACGCGGTGTCGCACGGCGACGCGGTCGCGCTCGGACTGCTCCTCGACTGCCGCTACTCGAACCTCAAGGGCTGGCTCTCCGACGCCGAGCACGCGCGCATCCGCGCGTGCGTCGCGGCGCTCGGCCTCCCGATGCGCCACGCGCTCTTCGCCGATACGAAGCGCCTGCTCGCAGGCCTCGAGGAGTTCCGCGAGCACCTCGGCGGGCAGCTCACCGTGACCATGCTGCGCGCGATCGGCCACGGCTTCGAGGTCCACGAGCTCGACGCCGACCTCGTGCGACGCGCGGCGGCGGAGATGGCGTAGGTTCAGACAAGCCGAGACGCTTCATGAAGCGATCGAATCGAGACGATCCGCTGGATGCGAGGGAAATCTCCATCGGCCGGGATCCCGTGGTATTCGCGCCGCAGCCGCTCCACCTCGGCGATTCTGCACCCCGAAGGCTGCGAGAGCCAATAGGCCAGATCCCGCGCAGGGCCTGAATCGTCGTGGAGATCGGTGACTCGCACGGTTCGTTCCATCGCGCGCGCAGTTTACCATGTCCCGATGCTCTCCTCACCTCCCCCGCTCTCGAAGCGCGCCGTCGTCGACCGCTACTTCCTCGAGCACCGCGCCAAGGTGCTCGACATCGCGGCGTTCCTCGACCGGTTCGACCGCGCGCAGGGCGAGGGCGCGGATGACTTCCGCGTTGCCGCGCTGCGCGACTGCTGCGCGGTCCTGCTCGACGGCAAGCCCGACCGCGCGCGCCGCGTGCTCGAGCTTCTCAGCGACCACTCGACCGAGCCGATCGCGAAGGCGCCGATGAAGGGCGCGACGGGCGCGATTGATATCAAGACGAAGGGTGGGAACTGACATTTACATCGACCCGTCTCTTTCCCGCTCCAATCGGCCTTCGGCCGCTCGTCGCTCTGGTGCTTGATTGCGTAGTGATGACTGAAATCCGCTGAGCTTCCTATGTACATCGATCCCCATGTCCACATGGTCTCCCGCACCACCGACGACTACCAGCGCATGGCGCTCGCGGGGTGCGTCGCGATTACGGAGCCCGCGTTCTGGGCGGGATACGACCGCAGCTCGCCCGCGGGTTTCTTCGACTACTTCCGCCAGCTCACCGACTTCGAGCCGAAGCGCGCCGCACAGTTCGGAATCCGCCACCACACCTGGCTCTGCATCAACCCGAAGGAGGCCGAGGATCCCGTCTTCGCGAAGGAAGTGATCGCGCTCATCCCGCAGTTCCTGAAGTGCGAGACCGTGCTTGGAATCGGCGAGATCGGCCTTAACAAGAACTCGCGCAACGAGCTCGAGATCCTCGACGCGCATCTCGCGCTCGCCGCCGAGCACGACCTCCTCGTCCTCGTCCACACGCCGCACCTCGAGGACAAGCTCAAGGGCACGCGGCTCATCATGGACGCGATCCGCAACCACTCGAAGCTCGACCCTGGCCGCGTCCTCATCGACCATGTCGAGGAACACACCGTGCGCCCCGTGCTCGAGCGCGGATTCTGGGCTGGGATGACGCTCTACCCCGACACGAAGTGCACGCCGCAGCGCGCAGTCGACATCTTCGAGATGCACGGCACCGAGCGTCTCTGGATCAACTCCGCCGGCGACTGGGGCAACAGCGACCCGCTCGCGGTGCCGAAGGCGCAGATCGAGATGAAGGCGCGCGGCCACACGCTCGACAGCGTCCGGAAGGTGAGTTTCGACAATCCGCTCAAGTTCCTTTCGCAGTCGGGAAGGTTCAGGATCGCATGACCATCTCCACGAAGAAGCGCCCGCTCATCGGAATCACCGCGGACCTCGCCGACAGCTACGCGCGCAACCGGCGCACCTACACCGACATGGTCGTGGCCGCGGGCGGCATTCCCGTGATCCTGCCGCCAAACGCTGCGCTGCGGGCCGAGATGCTCGACCGCGTCGACGGCGTCATCATCACGGGTGGCGACGACATCGATGTGTCGCGGTTCGGCATTCCCCTTCATCCGAAGGCCGAGTGCATGCACGCCGAGCGCCAGGACGCCGAGTTTGCGCTCCTCAAGGCGCTCGACGAGCGTCCCGACAAGGCCGTGCTCGGCATCTGCCTCGGCATGCAGCTGATGGGCGTCCACCGCGGAAACCCGCTGATCCAGCATCTCGGCGATGTGCTGCCGAACGCGGACCGCCATCGCAACGACGCGATCCACCCGGTCGAGGCCGAACGCGGGTCGCCGCTCTCGTCCGGCGCCGTGCGTTCATGGCACCACCAGGCGATCTCCGAGGCGAAGGGTTTCGACATCATCGCGCGCTCCGACGACGGCGTGATCGAGGGCATCATCGACCCGACCCGTCGCTTCTACCTCGGCGTCCAGTGGCATCCCGAGCGGACGGATGCAACCGAGACGGGCCTCGGCGTCATACGGACGCTCGTCGAGCATGCACGCTGACAGCGCCCATCGACAGCAGATCGAGTGCCCGCGCTGCGGGTACGCCGTCGACACCGCCATCCACGCCGCCAAGACGCGCGGCGAATCCGTCGTCATCTGCAGCGAGTGCGGGCTCGACTCCAACATCGCGCTGCTTGAATCAGAATCCGACTGCCCGCCGTGGCTCATCGAGTCGCGCGTCGGACGCCACCATGTCGTGTCGAGGTTCCTTAGGACGCTCGGGCGCTCGCTCATCCCCCATCGGTTCTGGCGCACCGTCCGCATGGAGGCGCCCGTCTCGCGGCGCGGCCTCGTCGCGTACCTCGCCTGCATCGCGGTCGTGCTCCACTTCATCGCGTTCGCAGCCGTCGCGCCCGGCATCGTCGCCGAGCACCGATCCCGCGGAACATCGAGCCTCCCCGACCTCGCCTTCGCCGCTGTTCTGCCGCTTTGCCCTGCGCTTGGAAGCGACATCATGATGTCGGCCGCGCAGGGAAACCCCGAGCGGTCGGTCGACGGAGGCACCATCGTGCGCTTCGCAAGCGCCGCGCTCCGCATCACCGTCGAGCGGGAGCGCCTCACGATCCTCAAGCATGTGCCGCAGTCCCCCGATGCACGAGGCCCGTTTGCCGATCCGATTCCCGCAACCAATGCCAACGCGGCCATCGTCCGCATCAACCATTGGCTGCACGGCACCCACCTCGGAATGCTCGCAGCGCTCGCGGTCGCCTCGCTTGCGGCGACGGCGACCGGACTCCTCGTCCTGCTGCCGGTCTCGCTCAGGCGCGTGAAGGTCCGCAAGGCCCATCTCGTGCGGGCGGGCGTGTACGCGACGGCGCTGCTGCCGATCGTGTGCGCGCTCTACGCGGCCGGTTGGTTTCTCATCTCGGCGGGCGTTCCACTCGCCCAACTGCCCGCTCGCATCGCGCGGTCGACCGGCAAGGGCATCCTCGGCGCGGCGCTCGGCGTATCGCTGATCTTCGCGCTCTTCTGGCTTCACGCCGTCTGCAGCCGCTACCTGCGGCTGCCTCACGCGTGGCTCATCGCACTGCTCCTGACCATTGTCGCGGCGCTGCTCGAGGTGGGCGCGCTGGCCATCGTGAACGGAGGTTCGCTGTAATGCCAGACGATCGGTGCGCATCATGACCCATGCCGCAGGCAACACCGCCTCCTCCACGCTCGAGTGCCCCCGCTGCGGCCATCTCGTCGGCGCGATGGCCGACGACGCCGACCGCCGCGGCGAGACCCACGGGAAGTGCGGCGAATGCGGGCTCGACATCGAGTGGGGCAGGATTCGGAGCGGAGGGCAGGCCCCGTCCTGGCTCGTCGAGGCCCGCTATTCGTCGCGCAACATCCTGCATCGCGCGTTCGGCACACTCGTGCGTACCGCGCGGCCGTTCCGCTTCTGGGGCTCGATCGACCTCGCGCTGCCGCAGTCGCGACGCCGACAGCTTGTCTTCATCCTCGCGGTGCTCCTCACGCTGCACTTCATGGCGTCGGCGCAGCGCGTCATGCGCGACGATCCGCTGCCGCTCGCGGTACCGCCACCCGCCTCCGTCGCGCGTGCCGCGGAGATCGGCCGCGTGCTCTTCGCGCTCGCCATGCCGCTCTCCGCGTTCGACGCCGGCTCGATCATCAGCGTGAACTTCGACTTCACGCTTGAAGCAAAGACGCTCCCGCTCCTTGTGCAATCGACCCCCGCCATGCTCGAGGCGCTGGCGCGCCCCCAAGCCGAGAGCCTCGCAATATCCGATCCGACGCATGGGCCGGACTGGAATGTCGTCAAGAAGATCTATCCGTCCGCTTCCCCGCTCCTGACGCCCGCGCTCACGGGCGCGCTGCCCTTCCTCCTGCTGCCCGCGCTGCTTGCGCCCCTCGCGCTTCTCCTGCTCCCTGCGTCGCTTCGGCGCGCACGGATCCGTCCGCGTCACTTCCTGCGGATCCTCGCATACGGCACCGCGCTCGCGATCCCGATCTTCGCCGCAACGATCGTGGCGGACCAGATTGCGCGTCGTTTCCTGCAGGTCGGAGGAGTGGAGAAACGGGCGTACCTGTATCCCTTCAGCGCGATCGGCGAGGTGAACCCCACCTTCCTGCTGTTCGTCTTCACGGCCGTGCTGACCGCTGTCTGGCTCACCGCAGCATGCTCGCGCTACCTTCGGATTCCGCATGCGTGCGGCGTCGCGGTCTCCTGCACCGCCATCTCCATGCTGTTGGCATGGGTGTTCTTCCTGCTCACCTGAAGCCCCGCGTCACTTCGCCGTCGTATGCTCGCGCGCGAGGTGCGCGCGCAGCGCATCGCCGCCGAAGTTGTTCGCGGGGTCGCTCCACACGCAGTGGACATGCGACGCGTCGGCGTTGGTCGAGTCGTACTCGATCGTGAAGCACGGGGTCGCGATGCGGTAGTAGTGCGGCTTGCGGAGGTCGGTCTCGCCGACGAACGCGAAGGTGAGCTCGCCCGCGTGTTTCGTGCGCCACTCGCGCAGCTGCGCATCGGCCACGCCCTCGTCAAGCAGCCCCGCGTGCGTCGCGAGCAATCTGTCGACGAGCGCCTTCTGCGCATCGCTCATCGACGCGCGCGCGAGTCCCTTCATCTCGGGCGCCTTCGCGTCGGCCCCGACCGCCCACAGCACGTCGGCGGGCGTCGCGTCCATGATGCGCGCGACCTTGCGTTGCGCGTCGTCAAACGACCGCGTCAGCTCGAACGCCACCTCGACCGCTGCGCCGAGCGGGCGCTTGCCCTGGTCCTCGCCACGCGCGACCTCTGCGGGAAACGAACCCGTGAACATCGGCGTCACCGTGGCGATTCCGTCAACGACCGCTGCATGCAGCACGAAGTGGTGCCCCTCGATCTCGAACGCCCACGCGGGGTCGGCGGGCGAACCGAAGAAGTGCACCGCGTAGAGGTCGTCGCCATAGGTCGGCGTCGTCACGCCCACCGCGCGCTCGTCGACCGCATTGATCGCCTCGACCACGCGGATCAGGCGCCACTGCTCGCGCCCCGCCGCCGAGAGAAAGCCCTCTACGAGCGCAAGCGTCGCGGCGCGTGTGTCGGCGTCCATGTCGCGGAGAAAGAGCCCTTCGCGGTCGCCGCGCGCGAAGTACCACTTCGTGCGCTCGGGGTGGTCGAGCGGCCGTAGCGCCTTCTTGCGCTCGGCGTCCGAAAGCGACCGCACGAACACCTCGGCCAACGCGCGCGGCGGCGCCGACTTCGGGGATTCCGCCGCCACCGCCGCAAGCCCCGCCGCGCACGAGACGATGCCAAGCCCGACGACGAACGCGGTTGCCATGCGCATGGCTCCAATCGTCGCAGGAATCCTGTCACAATGGAAGCGTGACGAAGCCCCTCGCCCAGCTCGCCTACTGCACGAACGTCCATCCGGGCGACACGCTCGCGCGGACGAAGTCGATGCTCGAGCAGCACGCGACGCGCGTGCGCGGGCTCTTCGCACCGAACGGCGAGCTCGGCATCGGCCTCTGGCTCTCGGCGCAGAGCGCGCGCGAGCTCCTCGCCGACGCGGACGGCGTCGCGCGCTTCCGCGACTGGCTCGCCGAGCGCCACCTCGCGGCGCGCACGCTCAACGGCTTCCCCTACGGCGACTTCCACAACGAGACCGTGAAGACGCGCGTCTACCACCCGCACTGGGCCGATCCGAACCGCTCGCTCCACACGCTCGACCTCGCGAAGATCCTCGTCGGGCTCGTCGCGCCGGGAACGCGCACCGCGTCGATCTCGACCGTGCCTATCGGCTGGCGCAGCGACTTCACGAACGAAGGTTGCGGCGCAAGCGTCGGGCTCGCGACCGCGCAGCTCGAGTGGGTTGCGGAGCGGCTCGCCGAACTCGCGGATGCGACGGGCGTGCGCGTCACCGTCGACCTCGAGCCCGAGCCAGGCTGCCTCCTCGACCGCGCCGAGCACGCGGTCTCGCTCTTCGACCAGTGCTTCAACACCGACGAGACGCGCGCGCATCTCGGCGTCTGCCACGACATCTGCCACAGCGCCGTCATGTTCGAGGAGCAGGACGACGCGCTCGCGCTCTACGCGCGCCACCATGTGCGCGTCGGCAAGATCCAGGTGAGCGCCGCGCTCTCGTGCCACGGCGCACCGAAGGAGCTCGCAGAGCTCGCGCAGTTCGCCGAGAACCGCTACCTCCACCAGACCTGCGTGCTCGCAGGCTCGGGCGATGTGCGCTTTTACAGCGACCTCGACCTCGCGCTCGACGAGATGCCCGACGGCTTCTGGCGCACGCACTTCCATGTCCCCGTCCACCTCGACGCGATCGGGCGCCTCGGCACCACCGCGAAGGAGATCCCGACCGCGCTCGTGATGGCGTCGCACGACGACCCGCCGTGCTTCGAGGTCGAGACCTACGCGTGGACGGTGCTGCCGCCGCACCTGCGCGAGCGCGATCTCGCCGCGGGCATCGCGAAGGAGCTCGCGTGGACGCGCGCCGCGCTCGTCGAGGCGGGTTTCGAGGTCGATCCCCGCGAGGCCACGCCGTGAGCGCGTGGCGCGACTGGCTCGAGCTCGCGCGCATCGCGAACCTGCCGACGGTCGCGTCGAACGCCGTCGCGGGCGCCGCGATCGGCGGCGCGATCGGCGAGGTCTGTCCGACGGGAGCATGCTGGACGCACGCGCCCGCCTCCGCGCTCGCGGCGCTCGCCGTGCCGCCGCTCGCCTATTCCGCGGGCATGATCCTCAACGATGCGTTCGATGCATCGATCGACGCACGCGAGCGCCCGACACGCCCGATTCCGAGCGGCCGCATCGCGCGCAGCGCCGCGTTCCTCGCAGGGTCCGCGCTTCTCGGCGGCACGCTTGCGGCCGCGCTCGCGACGGGTTCAGCCGCGACGATCGTCCTCACGGCGGTTCTCGCAGCGAGCGTGCTCCTCTATGACGCCGTGCATGCGCGCAGCGCCGCGAGCGTGGCGCTGCTTGCGCTCTGCCGCGCGCTCGCGGCGCTGATCCCGCTCGTCGCGCTCGCGCTTCCCGCAGACGCCGACGGCGCCGCGATCCGCACGCTCGCCGCAGATCCACGCGTGTGGGTGCTGCCCGCAACCCTCGCGGCGTGGACACTTCTCCTCTCGATCGTCGCGCGCGGCGAGGTGGAGCGCATGCAGGCGACGCCTTCCGCGGACGCGCCGCACCCGTCGACGCGCGAGCGCGCGGTGCGGGCGACGACCTTCCTTGCGCCGCTCGTGGTGCTCGTGGTCGCGGTCGGCCTCTTCCGCCAGGAAGATGCGGCCGACGCCGGCGCCGCTCCGCTCCCGCTCGGCGCGTGGATCGCGCTCGGCGCGGCGATCGCGGCGGGCTGGCTGGCGCAGTCGGGGTGGAGGTCGATCCGCCGAAACCCCGCACACACGCCGTCCGTCATAGGAACCTGGATCGCCTGCCTCGCGCTCCTCGACGCGGTGGTCGTCGGCGCAGCGGGCGTCGGAGGGTGGGCGATCGCATGCATCGCCTTCGCATTCCTCACGATCGATCTCCAGCGCAGCGCGGCCGCGAGCTGAGGCGCGCGGCTCGGCGTCGGAAAATCTCTCCTGCAAAACTGCGGCAAAACGGGGTTCGGTCGGAACGCCGTGCGATGATGCGCCTGTTCCGCGGGGCACCGTGCCCCGCAGCGCGCAGACCCCGTCGCGCGCATCACAGGTTCGCGCCGAGCCGACGCTCGGGGAAGCCTGCAGGCCCAAGGCCCGCAGGGTGCTGTCCCTCGGGCTTGCGCGGTGCCACAGCCCGGGCTCCGCTCGGGAAGGGAGGAGTCAGACATGTCCATCGACAGGAACGCTTCAGGTGCCGACGCCACTGCGTCGCAAGGCCTCTTCCGTTGGCGCGCGCCCCGCCGCAAGTCCGCGGTCGCGGCACTCGCCCTCGCAGCGGGCGCGACGGCCGGCGTCGGCGGCCTCACGCTCGCATCGGGCTGCCAGAGCCTCGGGCCGATCATCGCCCCCGCCGTCGTGCGCGCGTGCATCGACATCATTCGCGGGCTCTTCAATCTCCCGCTGCTCGACCTTCCGCCTGGCTTCGTGCCATGCGGCCCCGTCGACCGCTGGGAAGAGCGCGGCATCGTGACCGAGTTCTGCTTCTATTGCAGCGCAGCCGACCCCTACACGGTCTATGTCCAGCCCGACTGCCAGGGTCCGTACTTCCCCATGAAGGCGCGGCCCGTCGGTTCGACCGAGCCGCTGACCTACGACGAGGCCATCTCGCTCGAGAAGTTCACCTGCGAAGAGCGCTTCCTGCGGCGCGCGCAGTCGGCCTACGACGGCTTCCACGGCCGGCTGCAGACCTCCATCAAGTCACCCAACAACCGCATGCTCCCCGATCCGTCGACATATCCGTCGCTGACGGTGCTCGTCGACGGCAAGCGCATCACGGCGCGCACCGACTTCCCCGTGCGCTTCGGCGAGACGATCGAGCTCGTCGGCACAGTCGACGAGGTCGCCCACTACGCCATGACGGCGGGCGTCACGGAGCTGAGCTTCCGCGACGGCAACGACCGCTACGAGGTCCTGGTGAACCCGCGCTTCTCCGCCAAGCTCGTCTTCAAGAACGGCGAGTGCATCGAGAAGGGGCTGCTGTTCGCCCCGACTCCATGACCTCGCGGCGAGCCCCACGACGCCATGAAGCGCCCGTTCCCATCCACGCGCCGCGCCGACCTGCCGAGCCCCGCAGGCGGCGCGGCGCAGGGGAATCGTGCAAACAGGCCACCCACCACTGCGGCGGCCCCGCGCGTGCACAGCGCACGCGCGGGGCCCGCTTCGTGGTCCGTGGCCTCGGAGCATCTCGTTCTCTCTGTACGATTGCCGCGTGCCACGCCCGGTCTGTGTCCTGAATGTCGTCGCGCTGTCACCGAACCTGATCGGCGACGCGACGCCGCGCATCCGCGCCTTCGCGCGCAGCGCAGGCGGCGTCCGCACGCTCACGCCGCCGCTTCCTGCCGTCACATGCACCGCGCAGTCGACCATGCTTACGGGCCTCGCCCCGAGCGGCCACGGCATCGTCGGCAACGGATGGCACGACCGCGCGCTCGGCGAGGTCCAGTTCTGGAAGCAGTCGAACCGTCTGGTCGGCGGCGAGAAGGTCTGGGAGACGGCGCGGCGCATCGCGCCGTCCGTGACGGCCGCCAACATCTGCTGGTGGTACGCCATGCACGCATCGACCGACGCGATGCTGACGCCGCGGCCCGTCTACAAGGCCGACGGTCGAAAGATCCCCGACTGTCTCACGACGCCCGCCGCTCTCCGCGACGAGCTGCAGGCGAAGCTCGGGCAGTTCCCGCTCTTCCGCTTCTGGGGTCCGCTCGCGGGCATCGAGGCGACCGACTGGATCGCCCTCGCCGCGATGCATGTGCTCGAGACGAGTCGCCCGACGCTGTCCTTCGTCTACCTGCCGCACCTCGACTATGCGCTCCAGAAGGTCGGGCCCGACCATGCGTCGATCCGCCAGGAGCTCCGCGAGATCGACCGCGTCGTCGGCGGCCTGATCGATCGCTGCGAGAGGCTCGGCGTGCAGCCGCTTATCGTCAGCGAGTACGGCATCGTCCCCGTGCGCGACGCCATCTGGCTCAACCGAGCGCTGCGCGACGCGGGCTACCTCGCGGTGCGCATCGAGGACGGCCGCGAGATCCTCGACCTCGAGCACTCGCGCGCCTTCGCCGTCGCCGACCACCAGATCGCGCATGTCACGGTGCGCGATCCGTCCGATGCTGCGGCCATCGAGCGCCTCCTCGCGAAGGTCGAGGGCGTCGAGCGAACGCTCTCGGGCGAGGCGCGACGCGCCGCGGGCCTCGACCACCCGCGCGCGGGCGACATCATCTGCGTCAGCGCAGCCGAACGCTGGTTCGCCTACGGCTGGTGGATGGACGATCGGAAGGCCCCCGACTACGCGCGCACCGTCGACATCCACCGCAAGCCCGGCTACGACCCGTGCGAGCTCTTCTACGACCCGAAGCTGCTCTGGCCCGCGGGTCGCGCGATGTCGAAGCTCGCGCTGCGCAAGCTCGGATTCCGCACGCTCCTCGATGTCGTCCCGCTCGACGCGTCGCTCGTCCGCGGCTCGCACGGAAGGGCCACGCAGGCGGTCGGCTTCGATCCCGTCCTGATCGGCGACCTGCCGGATCCCTTCCTCGAGCAGTCGTTGCCGATGGAGTGCGTGCGCGACGCCATCCTCGCGGCCTCGCTCGGCGGGGACCATGGGGCCGCGGTGAACGCCGAGCTTTCGGCGGCGACGCGCGCGCTCGTCCGCGGGGGTCGTTGATGCGCGCGTTCTGGGTGGTGCTCGCGCTTCTTGCAACGGCGGGCGTGTTGTTCGTCGTCGCGTCGCCCGCGCGAGAGTCCGGACGCTCGCCAGAGCCCACACCCCCGCCGTCGCCTGCGCGTTCGAACGAGCCCACGCCGACCAACGACTCCAAGTCGCCGAGCGAGCCATCGAACGAACAACCGAGCGACCCACCCGACGCGTCGTCCCAATCGACCCAAGCGACCGAGGCCGTGGCGCCCGCCTCCGCTCCCTTCGATCCGCTCGCGCTCCTGCTTCCGCCCGCTCCACCCGCGGCGCAGGTCAAGGCACCTGCTCCAAACGCAGCTCCAAACGCCGCGTCCGCTCCCCGTCCACCCGCAACCGACACCCGCTCGCCGGCGGAGGTCACGCGTCGCATCGATGCCCGCACTCTCGAGCTCGATGGGCGCTTCCGCATCATCGGCAACGGCGGAGAGGACGACCCCTACCGCATCAACTGGGAACTGCTGACTTCCGCGGGAGCGTTCGTCGACCCCGCCCAGAACGCACTCACCCCGCCGCCATGGGTGCGCGCGCTCGACGGCGTCTGGGTCGAGATCTCCGCGTACTACTCGACCCCTGTCCGCGTGTCGTCGACGAAGAGCGTCCTCCTCACCCTGAACCGATGGGACGGCTGCTGCCTCGGCCTGCCGCCCACCCCCTTCGATGCAATCGACACCTCGCTCGCCTCGACGCTCGAGCTCCGCGGCGTCCATCTCTTCCGCTTCGGCACCTTCCGCGGCAGGCTCGAGGTCGAGCCCTTCACCGCGGGCCCATACCTCCTCGGCCTCTACCGCCTCGAGGACGCCACCTTCGAAGGGCAGTGATCGCCGCATCCGGATTGTCGCCCTGCCGCACCCCGCCGCTACGCTAGCCCCGTGCTCCGCATCGGCCCCGTCGAACTCGCCTCACGCCTGCTCCTCGCGCCGATCGCGGGCCACACCGACATCGCCTTCCGCCTCCTCTGCCGCGAACAGGGCGGCGTCGGCGCCGCCTACACAGACCTCCTCAACTCCCGCGCGATCCTGAAGGAGACCTCGCGGACGCTCGACCTCGCCCGCACGAACGAGTCCGACCGCCCCTGCGGCATGCAGCTCTACGGCAACAGCGACGACCCGCTGCCAGAGGCCGCCGTCTGGGCCATCGACCACGGTGCCCAGATCATCGACATCAACATGGGCTGCCCCGTCGACAAGGTCGCGAAGAAGAACGGCGGCAGCCTCCTCCTTCGCGACTGCGCCAACACCACCCGCCTCGCCGAGCGGATCGTGCAGGCGGTCAGGCGCCATGCCGGCGGACGCGTGCCCGTCACCGCCAAGATGCGCCTCGGGTGGGACCCCGAGCACATGGTCGCCCCGCAGCTGGCGCGGCAGCTCGCCGACATCGGCATCGCCGCGGTCACCGTCCACGGCCGCTACACCGTCCAGTTCTTCTCAGGCAGCGCCGACTGGCGCGCCATCGCCCGCGTGGTCGAGGCCGTGCCCGAGATCCCCGTCATCGGAAACGGCGATGTCACCACGCCCGAGGATGCGCAAGAACTGCTCGCCACCGCGCGATGCGCGGGCGTCATGATCGGCCGAGGCGCGCTCCGCACCCCGTGGATCTTCCGACAGGCGCACGCGCTCCTCGAGCATGGCGCCGCCGCGCCCGAGCCAAGCATCGGGGAGAAGCTCGGCGTCGTGCTCCGTCACCTCGAGCTCGCGGCCCACTTCGACGGCGAGACCCGAGCCGCGACGCGCATGCGTCAGCACATCTCGTGGTACGGAAAGTCGATGGGCCATGTGAAGCCGCTCAAGGAGGCGATCCGCACGGCGCCCGACCTCGAGTCCATGGTGCGGGCGCTTCAGGACGCCCGCGACCGCTTCCAGTCGCTCAACGCCCCCGCCGTCCCCGCTTCTAGGACTGCGCTTGGTGGATCTGCATGGGCAGAATCAGGGGATTTTTCCAAACGGATTTGCCCTTAGGGTTGCTTGCGCTACCTTGAGGGTCAAAGGGCCGCGCTCCGTGCGCGGAAACAATACGGTTGCATCGGCGGGAACCGATGCGACTGAGGAACAGGGAGGAACACAAGCACAGCTTGAGTTCCTTTGGATTTGGGAGGGAGTTACAAATGCTGTCTATTGCACGAAGGACGCGGTTCGCCGCGGCCGTGGCTGCTGCCGCCGTTTCATCGGCCGGCTTCGCTGCCGCGCCGCCGATGCAGCTCACCGTCAACACCGGGGCGTTCGGCAAGACCGTCGAACTCGACCCAAACTCCGTCTCGCCTGGTGGCGTGGGAACCTACTCGGGCGTCGTGCTCGGGACGGGCGGAACCTGGCAACTCAACTACAACCTGACCGCGTCGAGCAGCGGTTCGAACGCCACGCAGGCGGGAACCTTCTCGATCACGAATCTCAGCGGTGCGGAGGCGATGTACTCGATTCGCCTCGCGCTGCCGACCTCCGCGATCCCCGGTGACCTGACAGGCCTCTTCAACGGCGCGCTGTCGGGAACGCTGATCACGCAGGGCGCGGGTTACTTCCGCTCGGTGGTCGGACAGCCCTCGATGTGGGCCGCGACCACCGAGTCGGCGACCGTCGGCCAGCTCTTCACGGCCCCGATGAATGTCGTACGCAACTCCTCGGGAGCGACCTCGCTCGGTACGCAGTCGTTCGGCGGCATGCAGCCATCGGCCCCTGCGCCGATCTTCGGCACGAACATCGCCATCAACCTCAACTTCACGCTCTCGGCCAACGCCACCGTGTCGTTCTCATCGTCGCTCGGCGGCGTGGGCGTGCCCGTGCCCGCTCCTGGCGCCTTCGCGCTCCTCGGTGCGGCAGGCCTCGCGGCTGGCCGTCGCCGCAGGCGCTGAGAGGGACCGTCGCCACCGGGCTTCGTTCGAAGCAGATCGCTCAACACTTCACTCATCCAGACTCCAGACCGGAAAGAGCACAGCACCAGCCTGACGGGGCCGAACAGTCAGCCTGGAACAACTTCCCAAGGAACGCCCGAGGGAAGCAACTGCGACGCAGTACCGCGAACCATCTGTGCCCCTTTCCGCCCGCCGCCCGACGCATCTGCGCTCGGGCGGCGTTTTTCTTGGGCCATGCCGCCGTCCGCAACCCCGGCTTCGCGACGCTCCGAGGCGCCGCTCCGCCGCGCGGCGTCACTTGAGCCGTGGCCGAGCCTCCCGTACGATCTTCGCCCCATGGCCCTCCGCTGCAACATCGTGACCCCGACGGAAAGCGTCCTCGACAGCGAGGCTTCGTACATCGAGTTCCCCGCGTGGGACGGACAGAAGGGCGTCGCCCCGGGTGCCGCGCCGTTCCTCGTCCGGCTCGGCGAAGGCCGTCTTCGCGTCGAGAAGACGGGCGGCCCCGCGCTCTTCCTCCTCGACGGAGGCTTCGCGCAGATGAATGGCGGCACGCTCACGATCCTCGCCGACTCGATCACCGCGGCTTCCGATCTCACGGCGTCGGCTGCGGAGAGCGAACTCAACGCCGCGAACGCCGAGGCGCTCCGCGTCGGATCGCTCGAGTCGCGCGCGAAGGCCGAGCACCGCCAGCGCCTCGCTTACGCGCGCGTCTCGCTCGCCCGCAGCGGCAGGCGCTGACCCCGCATGGCGAAATCCAGCGTTTCGCCGTCACCCGCTATCCTCACCGCCATGAACGAGCATGATGCTCCCGCAGCCGCCGACGAGGCGACCACGCCTCCTGTCGGCGAGGAAGGCATGGACGCAGCCACGCAGGCGGAGAATTCCGCGCCCGCAGCGCCCAAGCGCCGCCGCCGGGGCGATGCCGAGCACCCGTCGCTCTTCGCGATCAACCTCGAGGACCCCGAGCTCCCGTCGCACACGATGCCGTTCCCGCTTCGGGTCGAGGCCGCGATCCTGCTCGCCGACAGGCCGATCTCCGACGCGCGTATCGCAGAGGTGCTCGGGCTCGTGCCCGCGGCGCAGCGCGGCGCGAAGGATGCTGAGCCCGCAGAAGCCTCCGACACCGCCGAGCACGACTCCTCCGCGCTCGCGGCGCGCCGCCGCGAGGCCGTGCGGCTCGTGCGCGAGGCGGTCGACCTCCTCAACGCGCAGTACGCCGAGACGAACCGCACCTTCCGCATCGAGAGCGTGTCGGGCGGACGGCAGATGCTCACGATCGCGGCGTACGGTCCCGTGCTCGCGCGGATGAAGGGCGCCCGCGCACAGACACGCCTCTCGCAGCCGGCGCTCGAGACGCTCGCGATCATCGCCTACCGCCAGCCGATCCTGCGCGCCCAGCTCGAGGCGATCCGCGGCGTCGCGTGCGGCGAGGTCCTCAAGAGCCTCATCGACCGCCGCCTCGTCAAGATCACAGGCCGCGCCGAGGAAGTCGGCCGCCCGATGCTCTACGGCACGACGCCCGAGTTCCTCCGCGTCTTCGGCATCGCGAGCCTGAGCGACCTGCCGCAGGCGAAGGACCTGAAGTAGTCGCCGGTGACGCACGCCGCTCGAGCGTGGCTGAAGCTGTCCGAACCGAACGACACGATGCGCATGGGTGCCCGCGGACTTCAGTCCGCGGAACGGATGATGTCAGCCGTCGACTCCGACGACCTGAACCGCGCGACACGAAAATCAGGGGTGCCCGCATGCTTCAGCATGCGGAACGGATGATGTCAGCCGTCGACTCCGACGCGTGTCGTTCCGCAGGTTGAAACCTGCGGGCACCCCTGGTGAACGACTCCGACGACCTGAACCGCGCGACACGAAAATCAGGGGTGCCCGCATGCTTCAGCATGCGGAACGGATGATGTCAGCCGTCGACTCCGACGCGTGTCGTTCCGCAGGTTGAAACCTGCGGGCACC
>WGMP01000026.1 GCA_016124975.1 Phycisphaera sp.
CTCGGACGATTCAAACCGTCGGAGCCCCCGGCCAGGGGTGCCCGCATCCTTCAGCATGCTGAACGCCAGCCGTCGGAGCCGACGGCTGACACCACCCGTTCCGCGGACTGAAGTCCACGGGCACCCCTGACTTTCGTGTCGCACGATTCAGATCGTCGGTGTCACCGCACGCGATTGTCGCGTCGCTCGATTCACACCGCCGGAGTCCCCGGCCAGGGGTGCCCGCATGCTTCAGCATGCGGAACGCGAATCGTCGGAGTCGACGGCTGACACCACCCGTTCCGCGGACTGAAGTCCACGGGCACCCATGACTTTCGTGTCGCACGATTCAGGTCGTCGGTGTCACCGCACGCGACTGTAGTCTCGGACGATTCAAACCGTCGGAGTCCCCGGCCAGGGGTGCCCGCATGCTTCAGCATGCGGAACGCGAACCGTCGGAGTCGACGGCTGACACCACCCGTTCCGCGGACTGAAGTCCACGGGCACCCATGATGTTCGTGTCGCACGATTCAGATCGTCGGAGTCACCGCACGCGATTGTCGCGTCGCTCGATTCACACCGCCGGCGTGTCCAGCACCAGAGCGAGCAAGTTGCGAAGCAGGTTGCGAGCGCTCAAATCAACGAATCTCGACCTCGCATCCGTCGCCGAGCGCTTCCCACACGATCGCGACATCCTCCGCGATCAGGCGCACGCAGCCGAGGCTCTGGTCCTGTCCGATCGAGCCGGGCTCGATGGTGCCGTGGATCCCGTAGCCGAGAAGCTGCGCGTTCGACGGCTCCACTCCTTCGAGACCGAGCCAGTGCTCGCCGATCGGGTTGAGCGGATCATTCGCGTCGAAGAACTCGCCGGTGATCGGGTTACGCCACTCCGGGTTCAGCAGCTTCGAGCCGACGCGGACCTTGAAGCGTCCCGTGGGCGTGCCGTTCGACTTGCCGAGGCCGACGGGAAGCGAGGTCATCACCACGCGGTCGGAACCGACGCCCATGCAGAGGTCGATGCGGTAGTCGCGCTTCCACACGACCGCGCTGAACGGCCCCTTCGGAAGCTTGAGCCGCTGGCCCACGCGGATCGCCTCGGGCTTCTTGATGTTGTTGATGCGTGCCACGAGCCGCCAGTCGCAGCCGAGCTTGTGCTTGCGCACGATTCGCTCGAGCGAGTCGCCCGGCTGGATCTGATACTGGAAGAAGTGCGGGTCGCCCGCGTTGAAGTTCGGCGTGAACACGAGCTCCGCCGCGATGCGCGCGAGCGCGTCGGACGCCTGCTTCGCCTCCGCGGGCGGAAGCGTGCCCGAGAGAAGCGCCTGCGAGAGGATCGTGCGCGCGCGGACCGGATCGGTCGCCGCGAGCGAGAGTCCGAGCGCGAGATCGCCCGCGGCGGGTGCAGCGGCTGCGCGCGACTCGCGGCGCAGTGCCTCGAGCGACTGCGGGTCGGCGAGACCGTTGCCGCCAGCGGGTGGCGCGATCGCGGGCGTCGCGGGGGCTTCGGGTTCGCTCGCCGGCGGCTCGAGCGCGGCCGAGGCGGCAGACTCCGCGACCGCGTCGGTCTCCGCCTCAATCGCCGTCTGCGGCGCAGGTTCGTCCGCAGTCGCGGCAGTCGCCACAGCGGGCGCGATCGGCGTCGCCACAAGCGCGGGCGGAATCTCCCGCAGGCCCGCGTCGCTCAGCGAGGTTCGCGCTGCCTCGAGCGACTTCGGCAGAAGCGGATCCGCGGCGGGGTCGGTCTCGGGGCGAAGGAGCGCATACGCGCCAGCGAACGCGACCAGCGTCGCGGTGAGCGCGACCGCGCCTCTCGTGCCGAAGGGCAGGCGGCTCGCGCGGCGCATCGCGTGCGGGCGGTCGGAACGGGAGGACTGGCTTGCGAGGGTCATGATGTGCGGCGGGTTCGGGTTTCGAAGACCGAGCGTGCGTTCGGTTCAGGTTCGTCGAGGGTACCCGCGTTGCCGCGCGGAATCACTTGGCCTCGGTGGCGTTTCGCCCATTTTCCGCGCGGAAACGGGCCGCACGCGCCGTCCGCGCGTCCGTGGCCAGCCATGCGACGGCACGGTCGTTCGCCCCGACGGGAACCCGCGGAACGACCTGCTCCCTGAACGCGACGCCCACGGTGCGAGAGCGGGCGTCAGGGCGAAGCCGCGCGAGGAGACGGTCGTAGTGGCCGCCGCCGCGGCCGAGCCTGTTGCCCGCGCCATCGAACGCACGCCCCGGGACGATCACCGCGTCGATCTCGCGCGGATGGACGCGCCGCGCGCCGGCCGCGTCAAGGCGTGGCGAGGCGATGCCATGGCGATCGACATCCCAGCGCGACGGGTCGCGAAGGAGGCTCGCGCCCGCATCTCCGCCGGGCGCACCGCCGACTTCGACGAGCGTCATGGCGCCGCCAGCGTCGACGCGCGGAAACGCAACACGCCATCCGCGCGCGAGGAGCGCCTCGACGAGACCGTCGACGCACACCTCGTCGGGCAGCGCGCGATAGGCGAGGACGAGCCCGCGCTGCGCGAGCGGCGGCGAACGCAGGAGCCGCGCGGCGAGCCGCGACGAGCGGAAGCTCCGCGAAAACGGTCTGATCGCGCGGGTCGCCGTGCGCATCGCGCCGCGGAGCGCGCGCTTCTCCGCGCCGAGCGCCGTGTCTTCGGCCTGCGAGGGGGCGTCGGGCGCTTTCGTCATCCCCTGTCTCCCCGCGTGCGGCCCGACTCCGCGGCCTCGCGCCGCGTCGCGCGCACGCGCTCGAGGTGCTCGCGGATCGCCTGCTCGAGCCCGCGGTCGGTCGGGCGGTAGTAGCTGCGCGTGACGCCGAGATAGTCCTGCACGCCGATCCCGTCGGCGCGGTCATGCGGATACTCGTACTTCCCGTCGCCCGCCGCGAGCGGCGTGCCGTCGTCTGCGGTGCGCGTGAGGCGACGCTTGGTCTGGTCGAGGATCGTGAAGGGAACGGGCACCGTGCGCGCCTCGCGCGCGTCGTCCATCGCCTCCCAGATCGCGCACGCGGCCGCGTTCGACTTCGGTGCTACCGCGAGGAAAGTGACGCACTGCGACAGGATCAGCTGCGCCTCGGGCATGCCCACGCGCTCGACCGCGCTCCAGCATGCGACCGCCGTCTGCAGTGCGCGCGGGTCTGCGTTTCCGATGTCCTCGCTTGCGAAGATCGCGAGACGGCGGCAGATGAAGCGCGGGTCCTCGCCGCCGACGAGCATGCGTGCGAGCCAGTAGACCGCGGCATCGGGGTCGCTCCCGCGCATCGACTTGATGAGCGCGCTCGCGAGGTCGTAGTGCTCGTCGCCGTCTTTGTCGAAGACGGGGATCTTGCCGTCGAGCGCCGCGCGCGCAAGATCGAGGTCGATGCGTGGGGCGTGCTCGCCGCGCACGGCGCTCGCCGCGATCTCGAGCGCACCGAGCGCGCGGCGCACGTCGCCGTCTGCGGCGCGCGCGAGGTGCGCGCACGCGTCGTCGTCGAGCACGAGCCCTGCGATCCCGAGCCCGTGCTCGTGCACGAGCGCGCGCCGCAGCACCGTGGCTACATCCTCTTCCGAGAGCGGCTGAAAGCGGAACACCGTCGAGCGCGAGAGAAGCGCGGGCGCGACGGCCCAGGTCGGGTTCTCCGTCGTCGCGCCGAAGAGCACCACGCTTCCCGCCTCGACGCCCTCGAGGAGCGCGTCCTGCTGGTTGCGCGCGAGCCGGTGGATCTCGTCGACGAAGAGCACCGTGCGGCGCCCCGATTCGCCGAGCCTGCGCGCGGCCGACTCGATCTTCTCGCGCAGCTCCTTGACGCCCGTGGTCGCGCCGTGCGCGCGCTCGACCGCTGCGCCCGTGCGTGCGGCGATCACCTCCGCGAGCGTCGTCTTTCCCGTCCCAGGCGGGCCCGACACGACCATCGACGAGAGCGCGTCCTGCTCGATCAGCCTGCGCAGGAGCATCCCCTGGCCGAGGCAGTGTCGCTGCCCCGCGATCTCGTCGAGCGTGCGCGGGCGCATGCGCACCGCGAGCGGCGCGGCCTGCGCGCGTCGTTCGCTGCGGATCGGCGACCAGAGATCTTCGGCCATGGGCGCATGGTACGGCGGCGGAGGCGCACGATTTGCGAGGAACGCTGCGCGAGGGCTTCCATGCGCGCCCGATCGCTGCGAGACTGCACCGATGCAGCGTTCGACCGCAATCGGACTCGTCGCCTCAGGGTCGCTCCTTGCAGGCATCGTCCTTGTCACGGCGCTTCCCGCCGTCTTGAACCTGCGCGGCGGCGCAAGCGGCGCCGATGCCGCGCTCGGCGAGGTCAGAGCCGCCGCGAAGGCCGCGATCGACGCGCCGTTGCCCGCAGCGCCCGCCGTGAATCCTGCACGCGCGCCGCTCGCGACGCCATCGTGGATCTGGCAACGCGGACCCGACGGCGACGAATCGAAGGCGACGCTCACGCGCACGATCGAGCTCGCCGCGCCTGTGCGCGACGCGCGCATCGTGGTCGCCGCCGACAACAAGGCCTCCGTGAGCCTCGATGGCCGCGCGGTCAGCACGGGCGACGACGAGAGCGAGTGGTGGCTTCCGCGCGAGATCGCGCTCGGCGAACTCGCGGCGGGCACGCACGAGCTCGTGATCGAGGCGCGCAACGAAGGCGGTCCCGCGGGCGTGTGCGCGATCATCGAGTGGACCGACGAATCGGGCGTGCGACAGCGCATCGCGACCGATGCATCGTGGCGTGCGCGCGCGCGCGACGGCGCTACGGAGCCCGCGGCTGTCGTCGCGCGCCTTGGCGAGGGCCCGTGGGGCGACGGCGTGTCCGCATCGTTCGGCACGGTGGTCGGCGACATCGACCGCGCCATCACAGTGCCCGCAGGCTTCGTCTGTGAGCTCGTCTACGCCGTGCCGAAGTCGCGCGGCTCGGTCGTCGCGCTCGCGCCCGATGGAAACGGCCGCATCATCGCAAGCGCGCAGTACGGGCCGCTCTTCGCGATCACGCCGTGCGCCGACGGAGGCGACCCCGCCGCGACGAAGGTCGACGCGATCGAGCCCGCGATCGGCTTCGCGCACGGGCTTCTCGCGCTCGAGAACGATCTCTTCGTCGTCGTCAGCGAGGGCGGCCCCGACAAGCGCGGGCTCTATCGCCTGCGCGACACCGACGGCGACGGCCGCTACGACGAGAAGAAGCCGCTCGGCTCGTTCGCGCGCGACGGCGGCGAGCATGGCCCGCACCAGGTCGTGCTTGGCCCTGACGGCGCGCTCTGGGTCGTCGGCGGAAACCACTGCGCGCCGCCCGACGAGGCGCTCTTGCACTCGCGCGTGCCGCGCGTGTGGCAGGAGGATGTCGCGTTCGACCGACTGTGGGATCCGAACGGCCATGCCGTCGGCGTGATGGCCCCCGGCGGCTGGATCGCGCGCACCGATCGCGAGGGTGCCAAGTGGGAGCTCGTCACGATCGGCTTCCGAAACAGCTACGACCTCGCGTTCGACGAGGTCGGCCGCGCGTTCACCTTCGACAGCGACATGGAGTGGGACATGGGCCTTCCGTGGTATCGCCCGACGCGCGTCTACGAGGCCGCGAGCGGCGTCGACTTCGGCTGGCGCTCGGGAAGCGGCAAGTGGCCCGACTGGAGCCCCGACTCGCTGCCGCCCTCGGTCGATGTCGGGCCTGCATCGCCGACGGGCGTGCTGTCGGCGCAGGGGCTGATGTTCCCGCCGCCGTGGAACGAGTGCATGTTCTTCCTCGACTGGACCTACGGCACGATGTGGGCGGGCTGGCCGACGGAGGAGTCGAAGGACGCGTCGACGCCTTCGCTGCGCATCGAGCCGTTCCTCGCGGGTCGGCCGCTGCCGTTGACGGATGCCATCACGATGGACGGCGCGATGTACTTCGCGGTCGGCGGGCGCAACCTGCCGAGTGCGATCTACCGCGTGCGCGCGGAGAACCCCGTCGCCATCAAGCGCGCGCCGAAGGAGCCGCCCGCAGCGCTCGTCGCGCGGCGTGAACTCGAGAAGTATCACCGCCCGATGGAGTGGGCGGCCGGCCCGGCGGCCGTCGCGCTTGCCTTCGAGGGCCTCCGCTCCGAAGACGCAGGCGTGCGCAGCGCCGCGCGCATTGCGCTCGAGCACCAGGACCCAGCGCTCTGGCGCGAACGCGCGCTTGGCGAAAGCGATCCGCAGGCCGCCGTCCTCGCGCTTGTCGCGCTCTGCCGCACGGGCGACGCTGCGAAGGACGCAGCCGTCGTCGCGGAGCGCCTCGCTGCGCTCGAGGCACCGTCGCGTGGCACGCGGAACGAGCGCGCGTGGCTCCGCGCGTGCGAGCTGTGGGCGCTGCGCTTCGGCGCG
Organism: Phycisphaera sp.; assembly: GCA_016124975.1. GTDB lineage: Bacteria > Planctomycetota > Phycisphaerae > Phycisphaerales > SM1A02 > QWPT01. The sequence continues at coordinate 6,286 of WGMP01000026.1, forward strand.
CAGGCGCCCGACGCCGACCGCGATCGCGTCAAGCGCGCGATCCTCGCCCATTTCCCGGCAGACGCGGCCCTCGATGGCGCGCACGAGCTCGACGCGCATCGCGCGGCGTGGCTTGCGCGCAACGGTGCGCCTGAAGCCGTCGCGACCACGGTCGCGCTCCTCGAGCGGCCCGATACGCGCGAGCGGCCGCGGGTCGACGCGCGGATCGACGCGGCGCTTCTTGCGCGCGGCGGGCCGTATGGAAAGGCCGTCGCCGACATGATGGCGAACGCGCCCTCGACGCGGAAGATCGCGCTCGTCCACGCCGTGCGCTCCGCGCGCGAGGGCTGGACGCCTGATCTCCGCATGCGCTTCGCGCGCGGCGTCGCCGATCTCCGCCGTGCGAGCGGTGGGCACTCGTTCGCCGGGTTCCTCAACTGGATGGCCGACGAGTTCCTCGCGAACGCGCCCGAGGAGGACCGCGCGTTCCTCGCTTCGACCGCCGCGGGCGCGCGCGAGGAGGTGCCGTTCGTCGCGCCGCGCGGCCCCGCGCAGACCTGGTCGGTCGCATCGATCGTCTCGCTCGCGCCGAAGCTCGCCGCGGGCCGCGACCACGCCGAGGGCGTGCGCGCCTATCGCGCGGCGCAGTGCGCCGACTGCCACCGCATCGGCGGCATCGGCGGAAGCGGCGGCCCCGAGCTCACGGCCGTGTCGCGCCGCTTCTCGCTCGAGGACCTCGCCGTCTCGCTCGTCGAGCCAGACCGCACCGTGAGCGACCAGTACGCCAACAGCGAGGTCGTCCTGCGCGACGGTCGCCGCCGCGTCGGGCGCCTGGTCTCCGATTCGCCCGACGCCGTCGAGATCCGTCCCACGCTTCTCTCCGATGCACGCGAACGCATCGCGCGCGCGGAGATCGCGGCGATCGAGCCGAGCGCCGTGTCGCCGATGCCCGCGCATCTCCTCGACACGCTCTCCGAAGGCGAGATGCTCGACCTCCTCGCGTTCCTGCGCGCGGGCGGCGACCCTGGAGACGCGGCGTTCGCGCCGCTCGACGACGACGGCTACCACGAGATCTTCAGCTTCACGCACGCGTCCGCGCGCGGTGCGTCGCCGCTCGCGGCGTTCGACCATGACCCGCGCTTCTGGACCGTCGAGAACGGCGAGATCGTCGGCCGCACCAGCGAGGCGAACGCGGCGCCGCACAACACCTTCCTCACCTGGCACGGCGAGGTGCGCGACTTCGAGCTCGAGGTCGTGATGAAGGTCGTCGGCAACAACTCGGGCATCCAGTACCGCAGCGAGCTCTTCGACGCGCACAGGCTGCGCGGCCCGCAGATCGACGCGCACCCCGCGCCGAACTACACGGCGATGTGCTACGAGGAAGGCGGACGCGGGATCCTTGCCGAGCGCGGCACGGAGCTCGTGATCGGCGAGGACGGATCGCGCCGCGCGTCGCCGCTCGTCGGCGCCTCGTCGCCCGAGGTCGATCTCACGCAGTGGCACACCTACCGCGTCGTCGCGAAGGGAAGCGCCATGCGTCACTTCCTCGACGGGAAGCCGACCGCGGTCGTGGTCGACGACTCGCCCGAGCGCGCCGCAGGCGGAAAGATCGGCATCCAGATCCACTCTGGCGAACCGACCGAGGTGCGCGTGCGCAGCATCCGCCTCAAGCGGCTCGACCGCTGACGCGCGGCCATTCAGGCCGAATCTGCCGAGCGTTCCGTTATCAGACAGCCAGCGCGGCGCGGCGCGTGACCACGCAGTGCATCCTTTGCAGAAGGCTCGCACGCCCCTTGCCGATGAAGGGGCGCGACGATCTCCCGCGCAGCGGGGCGGCCGTACCCTCGTCGACCCGTCGGAAACCCTCTGAACACCTCGGATACCTCAATCATGTGCGGAATCGTCGCCTACATCGGTCGCCGTCAAGCCACGGACATCCTGCTCGAAGGCCTGAAGCGGCTTGAGTATCGCGGATACGACTCCGCAGGCGTCGCGGTGATGAACGGCGGCCTGCACCTCGCGCGCTCGGTCGGACGCGTGGCGAATGTCGAGAAGGCGATCCACGACCGCGGCGGCTTCAAGGGAACGATGGGCATCGCCCACACGCGCTGGGCCACGCACGGCGGCGTCACCGAGAAGAACGCGCACCCGCACCGCGACGACGCGAAGCTCGGCCACGGCATCGCGATGATCCACAACGGCATCATCGAGAACTACTCCGCGCTCAAGAAGTACCTCGAGGAGAAGGGCCATGTCTTCACGAGCGAGACCGACACCGAGGTGCTCGCGCACCTGATCGGCGAGCTCTACCAAGGCGACCTCGAGAAGGCCGTCCAGTCTGCGCTTCGCGAGGTGACGGGCGCCTACGCGATCGCCGTGATGTGCGAGAAGGAGCCCGATGTCCTCGTCGTCGCGCGCAAGGGTTCGCCGCTCATGGTCGGCGTCGGCAACGGCGAGTATGTCGTCGCCTCCGACGCCAGCGCCATCGTCAGCCACACCACGCAGGCGATCGCGCTCGGCGACTACTCGGTCGCGCGCATCACCCGCGACGGCTTCCGCACCACCACGATCGACAACATCGAGATCACGGCCGAGATCCGCGAGCTCGAGTTCGACCTCGAGCAGATCGAGCTCGGCCACTACGAGCACTTCATGCTCAAGGAGATCTTCGAGCAGCCGCGCGCGCTGCGGATGACGCTCCAGGGCCGCGTCGATGTTGCGAAGGGCGAGATCCGCCTCGGCGGCGTCGGCGAGCACGCGCGCAAGCTCGCGAACGCGAAGCGCGTGGTCTTCGTCGGCCAGGGCACCGCGCTCCACGCGTGCATGATCGGCAAGTATCTCTTCGAGGACCTCGCGAAGGTCCACGCCGAGCACGACTTCGCAAGCGAGTTCCGCTACCGCAACCCGATCGTCGAGGACGGCACCGTCGTCGTCGCCGTCAGCCAGTCGGGCGAGACAGCCGACACGCTCGCGGCGCTCACCGAGGCGAAGCAGCGCGGTGCGCTCGCGCTCGGCGTCGTCAATGTCGTCGGCAGCTCGATCGCGCGCGAGACCGACGCGGGCGTCTACCTGCGCGTCGGCCCCGAGATCGGCGTCGCGAGCACCAAGGCCTTCACCGGGCAGGTGATGGTCAACTCGATGCTCGCCACCTTCATCGGCCGCAGGCGCTATCTCTCGCAGGAGTATGTGTCGCACCTCCTGCGCGAGCTCGAGGCGATTCCCTCGAAGATCGAGCGCGCGCTCGAGTGGAACGGCCGCATCCGCACGGCGATCGCGAAGTACATCCACCGCGAGAACTGGCTCTTCCTCGGCCGCGGCGTGAACTACCCCGTCGCGCTCGAGGGCGCGCTCAAGCTGAAGGAGATCTCGTACATCCACGCCGAGGGCATGCCCGCGGCCGAGATGAAGCACGGCCCGATCGCCCTCATCGACAACGGGATGCCCGTCGTCTTCGTCGCCACGCGCAACTCGCAGTACGAAAAGGTCCTCTCGAACATCGAGGAAGTCCGCTCGCGCGGCGGCCATGTCATCGCGGTCGCCACCGAAGGCGACGACGACATCAAGTCGCTCGCGCAGGAGGTCTTCTATGTGCCCGACTGCATCGAGATGTTCCAGCCGCTCGTGACGGTGATCCCGCTGCAGCTCCTCGCCTACCACGCCGCCGTCATGCGCGGCAAGGACGTCGACAAGCCGAGGAACCTCGCGAAGAGCGTCACGGTGGAATGAGCGCTCGCCGCCGCGGCGCGGACTCGCTGTGTCGGTGCGCCGCGCTACAAGGTGATCAACCTGCGCCGCGAGGCCGCCAACTCCTGTCTGCCGAGCCCCGACATCAATCTCGACGTCGATGTTTGGTTCTGGCAGCGATGCGATCCCATGACCGGCATGGAGAATGCGCGCGTCGATTTCTCCGGCGCCCACGATCTCTTCCCGGCGTACGAGCTGGTCGTGCAGGAGGAGCGCCCAGCCGATGTCAGGCGAGGCTGCCTCTACACATGTCCGCCGATCGGCCGACCAGAGGATCTCATTGCAGGTCCCGGCTGGTGGCAGCCTGGAGCCCGCATCACGTTTGGTCCGCCGCCAATGCATGCCTCTCACCTCATCACCGGGTGCCCACAATCTGTTCCGACCGCGCAGTACTGGAAGCCGCTGAGTGCGTACTTCGATTGACTCGGCGTGGGCCGACCGCCGATGCCGATGTGCGGTCTGCGCGAGTGGTCGATGCGCCTGAGGCTCGACCTATGATGTCCCCAGTGAACATGGTGCTGCGATCGTCGGGTACTCCAGCGCTCTGTTCGCCTTTCTTCAAGTCCCATCGGAAGGATGCCTCGACACATGCATCGGTATCTCGCCTCTTCTGCGCCGAGCGTACGGTCTCTCGCCGCGGCGCTCGGGCTCGTCGCGGGCTTCACGCTCTGTACCCCTGCGCTTCAGGCCAGCGACGACGACCCCGCGGTCACTCGGGCTGTCGCCGCGCTCCTCAGGGGCGAGAAGGACGCGGTCGAGGAAGCGTGGCGCCTCCCGCCGCATCAGATCGATCTGGTGGCCACTCGGCTTGTCGAGCGGTGGAAGCGTGACCCGCACGGCATCGCGCTGCAGCGTGGGGCCGACATGCAGGAGCGCGCAGTAGGGGGTCCTCTCTTTGCGCTTCGGGCTCTCACACAGGATCGTCCGCCTCTGCCCGGAGGCGCTCCGAGGATCCTTGTGGACGAGGTCAGTCGGCTTGTGCTCCAGCCGCCAGATGCACACGCGTCCGAGTGGGCCATCGGTGACTATCACAAGCAGTCGAAGCTCACGCTCGAGATCGCATGCGCCGCAGACGGCCCGGGCCGCATGGAGGAGCGCTTCGGCACCCTGGCACCGCTTCCGTCGCTCGCCTACGCGAGTGGCATGTTGGAAGCTGCGCAAATGGCGATGAAGGAGGGCGTACGGGGCTGGACCAAGGCAGACGCCATGAAGGTCCTCGACCGGGCCTCCGACGAAGTGATCTGGTTTCTGTCGGAGCCTGACGCCGCGCAGGTGCTTCGCACGCAGCCCGTGCTCGACGGGATCACTGGAATGATCGGATTGGTGGCGATGGAGTCGGATTTCCCCGAGGATCAGCGCTTCGCGGCGGCGCGGTGTTTTGCAGAGATCGCGGATGCATACTCGACGCTTGCGGCGCGCGAGGCAGGCGTACCACCGCGCTTCGAGGGGGCCGTGGTGATCTCTCTGGCGGTCCTGAGCGGGTACGAGTGGGAGAGTGGCATGATCTTCCTTCCCGAGCCAAAGTCGGTGGAAGCCTCGATCCATCGGCTGGCCGAGTTCGACGGCGAGCGCCTCTCCGAGCGGACTCTTGGAGCCATCGTCACGCTGCTCGACTCCGCGTCGAGACAACTTGGTGTCTTTGCTTCGATGCGCGAGCAGTATGCGGCGCGGAAGATCGGAGCGGAGAAGGAGCCCGGCGTCGATGGGGTCTGCGACGCCCTTGCCGCGCTCGTGCTCCGGATCCACGCCATTCCTCCGTCGCACGCGGCCTGGAGCGAGGAGAACCGATGCCTCTGGATCGAAGCCGTCGACCGCGATCGCGGTGGCGAGCACGAGGCGAAGTGCGCCGCGATCGCCGCGGCATGGGCGACGGCCCGCGCGGGAATCGACGCGGAGTGGCGCGAGGCCTGCACCAAGCGCGCCGAGACCGACTCGGCGGAGCGCGAGACGCGCCGCGCGGATCGCCAGGCGCGGCGCGAGGCGTGGGAAGCACGCCTTCGCGAAGGCGCCGCGAAGCCGAAGGACTCCTGATACGCCCGCCCGCCGTGCCGCTGACCGTCGCGATGTCCGCGCCACCCGAGCGGGGAGGGGTCAGGCGGGATTCGAGATATTCAACAGGCAGCGGTACAAACATCTTGCAAAGGAGCTACCGCGCGGTACATTGTGACAGTTCGCGGCCCGCCGTTGCGGCCGCAGCGCATGTCCCAGCCTCGAGGTCCCAGCCTCGAGGTCCCAGCCTCGAGGTCCCAGCCTCGAGGTCCTGACGATGCGACAGACACTCTCGCGATACCTGACGACGCTCCTGTGCATGCTTGCGGCAGGAACTTGGATCTTGCCCGTCCACACGCTCGCAGCGTCGGCGCCGGCGCCACTGCCGATCATGGCGAGCGAGGCCGAAGATGACATCGTCACGATGTCCGCGATCGCAGCGGAGCTGAGTGAGTGGATTGGCTCGGGCGCCTTCCAGACTGGGGCCCGAAGCGACTCAAGCGTCGATCTCGATGGTGATGGGGTGACGGACACGGTTCTCGCATCGAGCGTGGACCTTCTCGGCGAAGGTGGCTCGATCGCGGTCATGGATGGCGCAACCGGAGCGCTGCGGTTCACGCTGGGATCGCCGATAGGGGAGCGGGGTTTCGGATCAAAGGTTGCGCTGGTCGGCGACTGTGATGCCGATGGATGTCGGGACATCGTTGTTGCGTCGGGACTGCTGCGCGCGGGTGAGATTGAGATTCGGTATCGGTTGGTGAGCGGGATGTCCGGGAAGCTCATCGCGGTGAAGACCGACACGCTGCGCATTGATGCCTCTGTCGACGCCGAGGTGGGACAGCCCCTGTCCGTCGCGGGCGATGCAAACGACGATGGTGAGGTCGATGCATCGGATATCGCGCTTGCGATAGGGGAACTCGGTGTTCCAACGGCCGCACGGCCGGCGCTGGACCTCGACTGTGACGGTCAGGTGACCGTTGCGGATGTGGTGGGAGTCGCGGAAAGGGCCGGAACCGTGATCCAAACCGAGGATTCGGGATTCTGGTCGCTGGCAGAGACGCAGAGTTTCCACGCGGTCGACGCTGAGGGCGATAGCGAGGGCTTTGCCGGGCTTTCGTGGGCCTGCTGGGCGAGGGCCGTGGGTCTGGCGATCACAGTCGGCATTTTGATCGGAGAGATTGCGGCCTGCACGGCGCTGTGCACTCCCCCGACTCCCGCATGCGTGGCTGCTGCAAACGCCTGCGCTCTGCTTATCGTTTGCACGCTTGCGAATGCCGTGCTCAAGCTCGCTCGATTCCTCATGGAGTGTGTTGGCGATCTGCAACTCCCGATGGGCTTGGAGGTGTTCTTTGAACTCGCCGACACGCTGACCGAAGCGTGCGCCTATGGTGCAGGATTCGTCGGAGGGCTGAAAGTCATCAAGAAGGCTTTGGAAATCCTCCGAGATGTGCATCGAAACCTGTGAACGATAGGCGCTCTTCGCCCGTACGGGGCCCCGCTTGAAGAGGTACGATTTTGGCCAGCCAATTGTCGTGGTTCATGTTCTCCGCATTCATATGGGCCGTGATGGTCTTCGTGAGGTTCGACCGGTACCGCTCAAGGCCATGGAGGATATTCTCATGGACTATGCTCCTCTTGAGCATTGTGGCGGTGGTCGTTGCGATCCTCGAGAAGGTAGGCGCGCTGGGTCCGTTCTAGGTTCTGTCTGACGGATCCCCGAAGACCAAAGAAGCGCGCGGCGCCCGGATGGCAAGGAGGCGAGACGAAGCTGTATCCGCAGCGATACAGCGAGTTGAAGCCGACGCCGCCAGCCGGGATGCCGCGCGATTCGACGTCCGGGGATCCGTCAGACAGAACCTAGCTGCCTCGAAGTCATGGCCAGACACATGACCGTGCCCGCCCTCTCACGAGGATGCCCGCATGTCCGATCTTGACCGATGGATGAGCGTCGTCGTGCTCGGGATCCTGCTCCTGATCCCGTCGCGCGGGTGGATCGAGAGGCGGATTCGCTCGGAACGCGCGCGACGCATCGTGCGGATCGGCACGCTGCTGCTCGCGCTTGCAGCGGCGGCGGTGTGGCTCGGGCGACTCGGCATGTACCTCATGGCGTAGCGGATCGACCTCGTGGTCCGGCGAATCATGGGATGCGGCTTCGCCGTCTCGCGCTGTTTGCCTCACCTTGTTTGCCTCACCTTGTTTGCCTCGCCTTGTTTGCCTCGCCTTGTTTTCCGGCGCTTCAGGAAATCGTGTGGGTTGAAGCCGGCCTCGGATAGAGATCCAGCCCCCCGAGGTGGAAGAGGATCGCGTTGCGGAAGCGCGCTCGGTTTCGGTACCCGCACGCCATCCGCTTGATCCGCTGGATCCGCGCGTTCATCGACTCCGCAGCCGCGTTCGTCGTCCGCAGCACCACCGCGTTCAGGATCCCCTCGAGGTGGGTCCTGACCATCCGCGCCACCCGCACCATCGGCCCGAGCCTGCTCTGCGAGGCGAGCGCCGCCCACGCGAGCCACGCCTTCCGCGCCCACGCGATGCTGACGTAGTCCCACAGCCCCGAGGCCGACTCCTTCAGCGCCCACGCGCGGCCCGTCCGCGCGCAGAGGTCCTTGAGCTGCGCAAGCAGCGTCCTGCGCGCGGGCTTCATCGACGCCGGGCTCTCGAGCCACAGGTACTTCGTCCCCGTCAGGGTCCCGTCGCCCTCGGCGCGCAGCCGCTTGTGCTCCTGCTTGCGCACCGCGTTCGCCGCGTCGCCGAGGTGCCGAGCCACGTGGAAGCGGTCGAAGCACACCCGCGCCTTCGGAAGCCACTTCGCCGCCGCGTCGATGTACGGCCGCCACATGTCCATCGCCACGACCTCGACAGCCTCGCGCGATTCCGCCGGAATCGCCGCGAAATGCGCGTCGACCGCATCCCTCGTCCGCCCGTCGACGACCGAGAGCACGCGCTTCCCGTCGAGGTCCGTCACCACCGTCACGTACTCGTGCCGCTTCTGGAACGACGTCTCGTCGAGGCCGATCCGCGCCGGACACGACTCGTCGCGCCGAGCGAGCCCGCGGGCGACCGCGCGGGCCATGATGCCGTCGACCTCGTCCCACGAGAGACCGAGCCGGCGCGCGACCGCCGCGAAGCTCGCCTCCTTCAGCCAGTCGATCACGACCGCCTCGAGGAGCGCGGTGAAGCGCGAGCCGGGCTCCGCCCACGGCGTCGCCGCCTGCGAGACGCCGTGCTCGGCGCACTCGACGCGCGGCACGTCGGCCGTCAGGTGGGTCTGGAACTGGCAGGTGTCGAGGTGCCGCCAGCGGCGGCGGCGGGCGTCGTAGCCCGCGCAGGGCTTGCCGCACTTCGGGCAGCTCGCCTCGCCGCGGTGCTCGACGAAGACCTCGACCGTGCCGGCCGAGACGTCGAGGACCACGTCGGTGACGTGCCAGGGTGCGGAGATGCCGAGGATCTTGGCGTAGAGCTCGCGGTCGCGCATGGCGCCAAGGTACGGGCCGAGAAGGCCACGGCGAAGGCCGTCAGGGCGGGGTTACCCACACGAATTCCCGAAGACCCAGAAATTCAATGCGAAGCGGTGTGCAGGCCTTGACTACGCACGGCGAAGAAGTAACTTGTGACAGTTCGCGGCCCGCCGTCGTGGCCGCAGCGCATGTCCCAGCCTCGAGGTCCCAGCCTCGAGGTCCTGACGATGCGACACACGCTCTCGCGATACCTGATGACGCTCCTGTGCATGCTTGCAGCAGGAACCTGGATCCTGCCTGTCCATACGCTTGCGGCGCCGGTACCGATGCCCTTGGCCCAGGATGGCGATGAAGGCGTATTGGACCTTGACCCGACTTCCGCCATCGCCGTTGAGAGCGTTGCGGGAGTGGTTCTCCTCCCGAGAGAGATGGCTCCCAGCGAGCCAGCGCCGGGCATTGAAGTGATTCTGTTGCTCGACTCGCAGGCGGTTCCCGAGGAGTGCCTGGCGCTGCTCGGCCTTGCGACCCCAGAGGGTGCTGGGTCGGCCAACGCGCCTGTCGAGGTGCGTGTCGAGTTGCACTCAGTCGCTGTTGCATTTGTGCGCAAGGGTGAGTCCACCATCCGCTTTGGATTCGGACTTCGGTCGGACGTCGTGGTCACGGTGCAGTCACAGGCTTCCGGGACCTTGGCACAGGCCGAATCATTTCAACTCGTGTCCGAGACGGCAAGCGCAGGAGAAGCCGTCGATGGGTCCCTGCAACTGTGGAGTCAGGTCTCGCAGGCAGCCCCTGCACCTGCGCCGCCGTTTCCCTACTACTCGACCTGCGTGACGCTTTGCCTGATGGAAGTCCACAATCAGTGGTGGGGGGTGGTCATGGACTGCATCGCCTACTCCGGCATTGGTGCCGCCCTCGTCTCGGGGGCGGCCGTGCTCGCTTGCCTGCTTACTGGTCCCGGTTGGCTTGCGTGCGTTACGGCGTTGCTCACAGGAATAGGTATCGTCACTGGGATGGTCTGGGCTTCCTGTCTCGCGAGCTACCTCGCAGCGATGGCCCTTGCGATTCCTGTATGCACTGCAGGATGCGCGTTGTAGGAGGTGTGCCATGGAGGTGATGAAGCCGTTTCCAACGATGACGCCGCTTCAGACGATCTTTCTCATTCTGTTCTCGTTGGTTCTCTGGCAGGCGTTTCTGGTCCTGCTCATCAAGACCCGAAAGATTGACTCGCGGTTGCAGTCGCCGTTCCGAGCCATCATCTTCATTCAGGCGGTGGGCGTGCTGATGCTCTTGGTCGACGCCACTCACCGCTGGTTGAACCAGTGACCGCAGCGCGTCTGAGGTGCATTCGATGACCGGCCTATGCGGCTTCGCCGCCTCGCCTGCAGGCCTCGCCACGCATGCCGCACGCGCGGCCGACCTCGGGCGAAGCCCGGGCGGCGAGTGTCGCCAACCGTCACCCTTGCGCGATCTGCCTGTCCTGCATCGGGCCGAGCATGGCGACGGCCATCGCTGCGCCGACCATGCAGAACAGCATGTCCCACTGCGCGTCCCAGACATCGCCTTGCGCGCCGAGGAAGTTGATGCTGTCTTCGCCGAGGAGGAGCGCGCTTGCGAACTCGAGCAGCTCGAAGAGCGCGCTGAAGGCGAGGCACATGCCGACGACGACGACGGAGAGCCACCCGCGCCCCGCGACGATCGCCTTGCGGATGAAGACCTCGCGCCAGATGAGCGCTGGTGCGAAGCCCTGGATGAAGTGGCCGAGCCTGTCGTAGTCGTTGCGCGGCCTCCCCATCCACTCCTGCACCCACAGTCCGATCGGGACATGCGCGTAGGTGTAGATGCCGCCGACGACGAGGATGACGGCGTGCACGACGACGACCCAGAAGGTCACGCCCGTCGTCGGAAGGCGCCGAAGCCACAGCGCCCACATCGCGATCGCGGCCACGACCCAGCAGACCTCGAGCGCCCAGGTGAGGCGGTCGAAGGGGTCGATACCGCTCCACACGAGGAAGAGCGCGAGGGCGACGACGACCCAGTCGCGCAGCGAGAGCGGGGGTGCGGCGGGCCTCATGCGCGCAGCGTACGAGACGCGGCGCGCTGCGTCAGTTCGCGCCCGAGCCTGCGGGCGCGGTGCCTGCCGCCGGCGCAGCAGGCGCGGGTTCGGCCGCCGGGGCCTTCGCGTCCTTCTCGGTGCTTGTCTCCGCGAACTCTGCGGGAACAGGCTCCTTCAGCGCCTTCTCGATCGCCTCGATCACGCGCGCGCTGTCGGGCGCCGTGCTCGAGGAGAAGAACTGCGCCGTCTTCCCGTCGCGGGAGACGAGGTACTTGCCGAAGTTCCAGCCTGGAAGCTCGCCCGTCTTCGTGCCGAGGCACTCGAAGACAGGCGACTGGCCCTCGCCCGCCTTCACGCGGGTCTTCTCGTACATGGGGAAGCTGACGCCGTAGCGCGTGCTGCAGAACTCGCGGATCTGCGAGGCCTCGGCGAACTCCTGACCGCCGAAGTCGCCGCTTGGGAAGGCGAGGACCTCGAAGCCCTGCGCGCGATACTTGTCCGCGATCTTCTCGAGCGCGGCGTACTGGCCCGTGAGGCCGCAGCGGCTGGCGACGTTGACGACGAGCGTGACCTTGCCGCCATGCTCGCGCAGGTTCGCATCCTGCCCCTCGAGCGTGCGCACGGGAAGGTCGTAGAGCGTGGCGTCCTTCCACTTCGCCTCGAGCGAGGCGTCCTGCGGCGCGCTCTGCGAGCAGGCGAGGCCCGTGACGAGGGCGACGGAGCCTGCGACGGTGGCGATGAATCGGTCGAGCATGATGGTTCTCGGATGAAGAGGTCCGCCGCGGGTGGCGGGGGCGGGCAATGTGCGGGGAGCGCGGCGGGGGGCCCGCGGGAAATCAGGTCGGAAGTCGAACGGACGAGCGCGCGTCTTCGCGCGGCCCGCGCCTCGGATGCACCGCGGCGGGGAGTCGCAGGAACCCGTAGAGTAGCCCCGTCACTTCAGGAGTCGCCCCATGCGCCGTCGACGAATTCCCGCCATCGCAGCCACCCTCGCCCTCTTCGCGGCGCCGTCGCTCCTTGCGAGCCAGGATTCCGTCGAGCGCGCCCTCGGCTGGATTCCCGAGGACTCCGTCAGCTTCATCCTCGTTCCCGAGCTGAAGCGCGCGAGCGACGACATCGCGGCGCTCGTCGAGGCGACGGGCCAGGGCGGCATGCTCTCGCTCGGGCGCCCGATCGATGTCCTGAAGGCGCAGCTCGGGATCGGCGCCAACCTCGACGAGCGGGCGCCGATCGTCGCCTACTACCCGCCGCGTGCGCTGCGCGGTGCGAAGGCGGCAGAGGGCGCGGCCGCTGGCGGAGAAGCCGCCGCAGCCGCGGGAGCCGCTGCACCAGCGACGCCCGAGCTTCCCGTCGTCGTCGTCGGAGTCACCGACGCCGATGCGTTCCTCTCCGCGAACCTGACCGCCGTGCCCGAGGCGGGCGACGACGCCTACCGCACCTCGAACGGCGTGACGCTCTTCGCGCGCCGCCTCGACGGACGCGTGGCGCTCGCACCGCGCCGCGAGTCGCTTCCCGCGGCCGACGCGCGCGGCATCGGCGAGCGCTTCCGCGCGCGGCTCGAGGCCGCCGAGAGCGAGTGGCTCGCGCGTGCGGACCTCGTCGCCTGGGGCTCGCGCGATGCGCTGCGCGAGGCGGTCGAATCGGCGCGCGCGCTCGACCTCGCCGCGATGCGCGACGCGATGGACGCAGAGGGACTCGCGCCGACGGAGGGCGCGCCGGCGGGCGGCGTGGCGGGCGGCGCCAACGCAGCGCAGGTCGAGCGTTTCCGCGAGAAGAGCCTCGAGATCCTCGACATGCTCGCCGACGGCATGGTCGTCGTCGACGCGGACCCACTTGGCCTCTTCGTGGCGGCGCTCGGCGTCGCCGAGCCCGATTCCGCGCTGGCGAAGATCACAGCGGGCGGCGAAGGCCGCGCCGCGCGCTTCGACAGGCTTCCCAAGAACCCGTTCTACTTCGCGTTCGCCGCCGACCTCGACGGCCTCGGCGGCGCCGCGAAGCTCGGCGAACTCCTTGATTTCGGCGGCGTCGAGCGCAACCTGCTTCCCGAGTGGGTCTTCACGGAAGGCGCGGATCTGCGCACCGTGCAGCTCGCGGCCTACCCCTCGAAGCTCGGCGTCGCGATCGGCGGCGCGCTCAACGACTCGGCGCTCGTCCTCGGCTCGCGCAACCCAGCGCGCACGCTCGCGCGCATCAAGAGCACGATCGAATCGTCGCGCGGCGAGAGCGCGGGCGTGCGCCGCGAGCCCGCGTGGGAAGACGCGCGCACGCTCAAGTCCGGCGAGGTCGCGGCTGCGTTCGAGGTGAAGGAGACGGTGTTCGACGCGTCGCAGCGCCCCGCGCTCGACATCGAGCGCGTGTCGCGCCAGTTCATCTTCGGCTCGCGCGGAATCCACGGCCTCGCGCGGCAGACGAGCGACTCCGTCGTCGTCACCTTCAGCCAGCGCCCCGATGTCCTCGGCCGCGCGCTCGAGAGCGCGCAGGGCCCGAACTCGCTCGCGAGCGACCCCGTCGTCGAGTCGATCGAGGAGTGGCTGCCCGCCGACCGCGATGTCGAGGCGATGATCGGCGTCGGACGCGTGGTGAACCTCGGCACCCAGATCGCGTCGAGCTTCGTGAGCGCGGAAGAGGTGCGCGCGCTCGTCCCCGAGATCGAGGCCGACGCCGAGCCCGTCGCGTTCGCGCTCTCGGTCGACGAAGGCCGCGTGCGCTCGGTCGTCGTGGTTCCCGCCGCCGTGCTGCGGATCGCGGCGGGCTTCGGCACGCGCGCCGCAGGGGGCGCAGGCCGATGACATCCGACGACACGCCGCGCTTCTGGACCGTCGGGCCCGACCGCGTCGTGTCGCTCGAGCCGTTCGTCCTGATGGGCGTCGTCAACATGACGCCCGACAGCTTCAGCGACGGCGGGCGCTTCGCCACCGTCGACGAGGCCTTCGCGCACGCGATGCAGCTCGTCGACGAAGGCGCGGGAATCCTCGACATCGGCGGCGAGAGCACGCGGCCGGGTGCAGAGCCTGTCGCCGCCGACGAGCAGATCCGCCGCGTGGTGCCGCTCATCGCGCGCATCCGCACGCGCTCGAACACTGCGATCTCGGTCGACACGACGAGCGCGACCGTCGCGGAGGCGGCGCTCGAGGCGGGCGCCGACATCGTCAACGACGTGAGCGCGGGCGCCGACGACCCCGCGATGCTGCCGCTCGTCGCGCGCCGCGGCGTCGGCATCGTCCTCATGCACCGCCTCGCAGCGCCGCGCGAGGACAGCTATTCCGACCGCTACGAGCGCGAGCCTGTCTACGGCGATGTCGTGCGCGCGGTGTGCGACCACCTTCTCGCGCGCGTCGACGCGGCGATCGGCGCGGGCGTGGCGCGCGATTGCATCGCGCTCGACCCTGGCCTCGGCTTCGGGAAGAGCGTCGCGCAGAACTACGAGCTTCTCGCGCGCACGAGCGAGCTGGCCGCGCTCGGCTACCCCGTCCTTGTCGGCGCCAGCCGCAAGAGCTTCCTCGGCGCCGTGAGCGGGCGCAGCGACCCGGAGCAGCGCATCATCGGCTCCGTCGTCGCGGCGGTCGCTGCCTTCGGCGGCGGCGCGCGGATCGTGCGCGCGCACGATGTCGGCGCGCACCGCGAGGCGCTGCTCGTGGCGCACGCGGTCCTTCGTGGCGGCGGCGTGTCGTGACGCGCGCGTGAGGCCGCACGGGGCTTTTCGATGGGGGCTTTTCGATGGGGGCTTTTCGATCGGGGCCTTCCGATCGGGGTCTTCCGAAGCGCGTTTCCATCCTCGGTTCAGGCCGCTACGATGTCCGCCCGTTCGCGCGGCGCGCGGCGGTCGAGAAGACGAAGACAGCACGCAACGAAGACAGCATCGAGCGAGGAGCAACCATGGCAGGCGCAGCGACCCTCACCATCACCGAGTCGAACTACCAGAGCGAAGTCGTCGAGAGCCAGGTGCCCGTGCTCATCGATTTCTGGGCCGAGTGGTGCCAGCCCTGCCGCATGATCGGCCCGTCGATCGACCAGCTCGCCGCCGAGTACCAGGGCAAGGCAAAGGTCGGCAAGGTCGACATCGACACGAACCGCCAGCTCGCGCTCAAGTTCAACGTGCAGTCGATCCCCTGCGTCATCGTCCTCAAGGGCGGCCAGGTCGTGTCGAAGACCCAGGGCGTCAAGCCCAAGGCCGAGTTCGCGAAGATGATCGACGCGGCGCTCTGACGCGCGTCGGCGGGCGCTCGGTTTCCCGCGTTCCGCCCGCGTTCCTCCCGCGAATCCTCCCGCGAATCCTCCCGCACGGCGGCCCGCTGCGCCGATATCGCACGCGATGGCGTCGTCGATCTTCTCCAGGCTCGCCTCCGCTTTTCCAGCGCGTCTCTTCCGCCGCATCACCTCGGGCGGCGCGCTGCTCGCAGAGCTCGATGGCCTGCGCGCGGTGGCGATCCTGCCCGTGGTGCTCTTCCACGCCACGATGTCGCTCTACCTGAAGGGCGCGGAAGGGCAGGTCTCCGCGATCGACCCGTCGGCCGCGCCGTTCCACACGCCGCTCGGATGGCTCGTCTCGCAGGGCTTCCTCGGCGTCCAGCTCTTCTTCGTGATCTCTGGCTTCGTGGTCACGCTGCCGTTCGCGCGAGCGCGGCTCCTCGGCGACGCGGCGCCGTCGCTCAAGGGCTTCTATCTGAAGCGTGTCACGCGCATCGAGCCGCCCTATGTGATCGCGCTCTGCTCCTACCTCGCGGGCGTGCTCCTCATTGCGCCTGAGAACGCGCGCATCGCCGACTATCTCGCGGGGCTCGTCTACCTGCGCACGGCGCTCTTCGGAAGCGAGCCCTGGGCGTTCTTCATCTCGTGGAGCCTCGAGATCGAGGTGCAGTTCTACCTGCTCGCGCCGCTCCTCGCGACCGTCTTCTGGATCCGCTCGACCGCGCTCCGCCGCGGCATACTCGTCGCAGCGATCGCGCTGACCGCGCTCTACGCGGCGGATGTGCGCCTCTCCGCGAGCGAGCCGCCGCCGCTCGGCGGCCCGCTCCAGCACGGCCGCTGGCTCGGCACGGAGATCGCGTTCTTCCTCATCGGTCTTCTCGTCGCAGATCTGTGGACGCTGCGCGAGCTCCGCACGGGCGATCGCATCGCGTCGATCGGCTACGACCTCGGATGGTTTGCGGGATTCGTCGCGGTCGTGACGAGCTATCGCGTGCTCGCGTGGCACCATCTCGGGATCGCGCTGCTCGTGCTCGGCCTCTTCCTCATGACGCTGGGCGCGTTCCGCGGAAACCTCGTGCGACGCGCGCTCTCGGTGCCCGTCGTCAGCGTCGTCGGGGGCGCGTGCTACACGATCTACCTCTTCCACTTCCAGCTCGTGTCGCTCTTCGGGCGCTTCCTCGCGCCCTTCACGACGACCTCGCTCGAGTGGAACATCCTCGTGCTCGCGCTTCCGTTCTCGCTCGTCGTCACGGCCGCGTGCCTCGCGCTCTTTCCGCTGGTCGAGCGGCCCTTCATGCACGGGCGATGGCCCGCGCTCGTGGCCGCGGCGGTGCGCACGCGCAGCCTCGCGGCGCTCGCGCCGCTGTTCGAGGGGCCGGCTACATCATCCCGTCGAAGCGCGATGCCTCGCTCCGGATCAGGCGGTTGAAGGGGGCGGTCGCCGTGCCGAGCAGGTGATGGAGCGCCGTGGAGAGGTCGGCATTCACCTCCACGGGCTTCCAGAGGAGCGCGCGCCACCAGGTGTCCGCGTAGCCGAACTCGAGGACCGACGCCCCGCGCGCCACGAAGATCCTTCCGAAACCGCGCAGCATCGAGGTGACGATGGGCGCCTTGTGCACCGCGACGATCTCATCCGCCGACTTCTCGAGGCCTGCGAGCGCATGCTTGCTCGGCCGGCCCGGCCTGTCGAGAAGCGTAAACGCCTTGAGCGCCCACTCGGCGATCGCCGTCGATTCGGGCGTCGCCTGGCATTCGAGGATGCGCGAGAAGACGACGCGCGCCTCCTCGATGGACGGCGCGTCGCCGCGCCCGAGGAGCGCGACGCCGCGGATCGAAAGGAGGCACGGGTAGTCCGCGGGTGAAGCGAGCGGAAGCCCGCGCGTCGCGGCCGCGATCGCGCCGTCATGGTCGTCGAGCACATCGAGGATGCGCGCGACGCTGAGCAGCGGGCCGCCCGCGAGATCTCCGCGATCGCGCCACGGCGCGAGCCACGCGCGCACGGCGTCGCGGCGCCGCGCGACCCAGAGCGCGTCCGCCATTCCCACAAAGTTCGAGGGGCGCCGGCGCAGCGCGCCCGAGTGATCGCGTTCGAGCCGCCGCGCCAGGCTCTTGAACCGGTAGTTCGTCGCCACGAAGACCAGCCCCTCGAGCGCGTCCTCGACCGCGTCGCGATCCTTGAAGCGACGCGACAGGTCGCGCATGGTGCCGCCGACGGAGTGCCGCGAGATCGCCACGAGCGCCCACGCCGCGCGCACGCCTGCGGGGCTCGCGTCGTCGGCCGTCTCGAGCGCCTCTCGCCACAGCCTTCGGATCCATCCCGTGCCCTTGGTGATGCCCCCGACCTTCGGATTGAGCCGCGCGTCGATCGCGGCGATCGCGCCGCTCACCTCGTGGAGCTGGGGCAGGATGTCGCGGATCGCGCGCGCCGCGGCGTCCTTGTCGCGGAGCTCCACAGCAAGGTCGACGCGGCTCCAGCCGAGCGCCGCACTCGGTGCGCGCAGCCACACGCGGTCGAGCACGGCGAGGCCTTCTGCACCGCGCTTCAGCTGCGCCAGCGTGAACGCAAGCGTCGAGGCCGCGTGCAGGTCGTCGGGGCGCAGCGCCAAGATCCGCTCGAGCGGCGCGATCGCCGCCCGCGGCTCGCCCTCCTGGCCGTGCGCGTCGGCGAGCGTCCACAGCGCGCGCACGGAGTAGGGGAAGTCCGCGCACCAGCGCTCGACCGCGGCGATGGCCCCTTCGCGCCTGCCTGCGGACCAGAGCGCGTCGAAGCGCAGCGCGTGCGAGTCCTCGCTGTGGCCGTAGTGCGCGAGGTGATGCATGCTCGCGGCGACGGCGCGGTCCCAGTCGCGCTCCCGCAGGGCGAGCCGCACCAGCGACGCGTGGACCCCTTCGTATTCGGGGGTCTTCGCGCAGCTCTCGATGAACCCCGCGACCTCGGCGAGCGCAAGAGGCGGCACGCTCGAGAGAAGGAGCGCATGCAGCCGATCGGGCGAGCGCGGCTCCTTGAGCGCGGCGGCCCACTGCTTGCGCAGCCAGGTCGCGCGCGCCGCAGGGTCTGGAAGCGCGCGCGTCACGCGGTCGACCGAGTGAGGATCGGCCTCGATGGCGAGGCTTCGCTCCGCCGCCTCGCGCGAGCCCTCGAGGTCGCCCGACGCGAAGAGGAGGTCCGCGAGGATGGCCCACGGCGCAGGCGGATGCGGTGCGACCTCGCACGCGCGTCGCGCGGCCGCCACGCCCGCGGCGAGGTCGCCGACGCCTTGCTGCAGCTGCGCGAGGTGCATCAGCGCTCCCGCGTTGCGAGGGTGCTCCTTGAGATGCCGCTCGAGCACCGCGATGCCCCGGGCCGGATCGCGGTCGGCATGGATCGCCGTCAGCACCGAGGCGACGGGCCAGTGGGCGGGCGCGCGCGCGAAGCGCTGCTCCAGCTCGCCCACGAGGTCGTCGAGCGCGCGCGGATGCGCGGCAAGCTCGCGCAGCCCGTCCCACGCGATCATCGACGCAGGGTCGAGCTCGAGAAGCTCGCGATAGCGGCGCTTCTGCTCCTCGATCGACCCGCGCGCGCGCGCGATCAGCGCGTGCTCGACGACCCAGTCGAGCCTGTTGACCTTGTTCGCGAGGTCCGCGAGCCCGCGCTCGGCGTCGTCGAGTCGGCCGATGGCCCGCTGGAAGCCCACGCAGCGCATCGCGAGGTCGAGGTCGTCGGGCCGCTCGGCGGCGTCGCGCTCGATGCGCGCGCACGCCTCGTTGCGGAGGCCGCGCATCCACATCGCACCCGTGAGCGAGGAGAGAAGCTGCCGCTCCGCCGCGCCGCCCTTCGCGATGCGCGCGTCGAGCTCTGCGATCACATCGCCGAGCGTGCCGTTCCGATGCGCGAGGTCGATCCACCTGCGCGCCGACGATTCGTGCGATGGCGCGAGGAAGGAGTTGATGCGAAGGAGGCGCTCCGCGTCGCGGGGGCGACCGTCGCGCTCGGCGAGCATCGAGAGAAGGACGAGGCACTCCGACGGCGAGTGGCCCCTGCGCATCGCGTCGCGGAGCGCGCGTTGGATCGACTCGGACGGAGCATCGGTCGCGAGGAGCTTCGCCGTGCGGTCTACGCGGAGCCCTGGCGCTGCGCCGCGCCGCGCCAGCGCGCGCGTCCATACGGCCTCCGAATCGACGACGCGGCCGATGTCGTCGAGCGCCGCCGTGTAGTAGCGGACGAGGAGGTCGTCGTCGGGATAGCGCCCGTAGAGCACGGCCAGCGCGTCCGCGAGCGCTTCTGCGTTCGAATAGCGGCGCGCGCGGTCGGCCGTCAGCAGCAGCGTGACATCGTCGTCGGCAAAGCGCGCGCACAGTTCGGCGAACGCACGCTCCGCGCCCGCCTCGTCGCCCTCGCGCCACGAGAGCCGAATGCGGTGCGCAAGGTCGAACTGCATGCGCTTGGGAAGATCGATCGTGCGCAGCGTCTCGGCCTCGGGCGAGCCCGCGGGCACCATCGCCAGCGCCGAGATCGTCTGCGCAGGAAGCACGCGCGGCGGAAGCTCGAGGCTGAACTCGATGAAGCGCGGGATCGAGGGCTCGCGCACGACCGCCGTGTCCGTGCGTTCGTCGAAGCCCATCAGGGTCTGGGAATGCGCGCCGCCGAGCCACGCTGTGTGGATCGCGAAGGGGATCCCTTGCGAGATCAGCGCGCGCGCCGACGCCGCGTCGGGCACGAACTCGGCGGTGACCCAGCCATTGCGGTCGGCCCACGCGCGCGAGAGCTCGCGAGGCGTGCCATCGGCGCAGATCTCTTCCGCGATGACGTCATGAAGCGCCTTGATCGAGTCTCCCTCGCGCCATCGCCCCGCAAGCGCCGCCAGCGACGCGGGCGAGCAGGTCATGTGGTCCTGCGCGACGAACGGAACAGGAAGCACGGTGCGGCGCCGCGTCGGGAAGTCGTCTGCATCGAGCGCATCGAGAATGCGCCGCGCATAGCTGCGCGGGGCGCCCGGCCGCGGGCTCCGCCGCTCGAGCGCCACGAGCGTCTTCGCGACGGCGCGGGCCTCGTCGAAGCGCTCCTCGAGGAACAGCCCCTCGAGCCTGAGCCGCAGCAGGCGCATGCTGTTCGAACGGTCCGCAAGCGGCGAGAGCGCCGTCGCGCGGTCGAGGAAGTCGAGCGCCTGCGCGCGCCGGCCCTTCTCGACGAGCACGGCCGCGGCCATCTCCGCGAGATGCGGCACCTGCACGAGCCCGAGCGCATGCTCCGCGTGCGCGACCGCTTCGTCGCCTCGCCCGAGGACCGATAGGATCTGGACGAGCAGACGGTGGCCGTAGCCAGAGCGTGGAAACCGCGCGAGGGCCGCGATGGTCGCGAGCCGAGCCTCCTCGCGGCGGTCCTCCGCAAGCAGCGTGCTGGCGCCGATGAGGAGCGACCAGGGATGTCCCGCGATGCGCTCACGCGCCTCCTCCGAGATTCGATGGGCGTCATCGAAGAGACGAAGCTGGGTGGCCACGAGCGCGCGGCCGTGGAGCCACGACGCGGCCATGTCGATCGAGAGTCCCTCGGGCATCGCCTCGCCGTGGCGGTCGAGGTAGAGGAGCGCCTCGACGGGGCTCGTTCCCGAGAGCTGGAGCAGCCATTCCGCGCGGCACTCGGGATGATCGGGCCACTCGCGCGCCGTTCGCTCGGTCAGGAGGTGCGCGCCGCGCGGGTTGCCGCCGTAGGAGAGGATCCGCGCGAGCCTGAGCCGCGCCTCGGGGGAGCGGTTCGAGCGCACGCATTCGCGCACGCCCTCCGCTCCGCCGAGCGCGTCGACCGTGTCGACGAAGCGTCCCTCGTCGATCAGGCGCTGGAGCGCGGGCCAGCGGAGGAGCATCGCATCGTCCGTGTCGCGCGCGGCGGTTTCCATCCGCGCAGCATATCTTCCGTCGCGCTGCTTTCGTCAACCCGAGCCGAGCTTCCTCTCGACGCGGGGATGCGCGTGGCGCTCGGGAAGCGGATGCAGCGCGAACCGCCGCAGCTCCGCGGCGCGCCCGATGCCGAGCTTCCTGAAGATGCGCTTGCAGTGGGCGTGGACCGTGTGCGGTGAAAGACCGAGCTTGCCCGCGATCTCGTTGCGCGTCTGGCCGTCGTGCAGTTCGCGCGCGACCTCGAGCTCGCGCTCGCTGAGGTTCATGGGGACGAGCAGTGAGTCGGGTGCGTGCGTGGACGCGGGCGGATGAACGGAGCCGCCTGCGTTGAGCGAGACCACGGGCGAAGGCAGCACGGGCTCCGCAAGCGGCGCCATGTGCACCGACACCATGTAGTTGCAGTGCTCGATCACGCCGTGCCTGGCATTGCGCACCCTCTTGCCATGCGACTCGAGGAACTCCGCCACGCTTGCGAGCCTCGCCTGAAGCTCATGAAGGTCGTCATCGTCGAGTATGAGCGCGTGCGCTTCCCCGAACACCACATCGTTCGCGTCCATCTCCTGCATCGGCTTCGTCTTCGTGACGAGAGTCGCGTGAAGCGAGCGCGTCGCCTCGGCAAGGTGCGCGAGCGTGTTTCGCGTCTCCGCGTCGTCGGGCGAACCCATGACGGAGAACCGCTCGCAGGTGACCTCGAAGGTCGGCACCCGCTGGTCACGCTGGGCGCGCTGCTTCTCGACGAGGCCGACCGACTCGAGCCGGTCGAGCGACCTGCCGACGAGGTCGATGCCGCGACCCATCGCAGCGGAGAGCGTTGCCAGCGAGATACGGCCTCCGAGCTGGCGCAGGCACTCCCATGTCTGCATGGCATCGTGGTCGACGAGTACCGAGAGGACCTCGGGGTCGCGCGGATCGAGTGCACGGTTCAAGTTCATGGTCGGCTGCTTCAATCTTCAGTTGGCTCGGGCGTTCCCTTGCCGCGGCGCGGAAAGGAACCGAACAACCTTCAGATTCCCGCCCCGCGGAAGGCAACCGCGTCGACGCGTTTCGGCTGAAAAGCGGCGCCCGCGCTGCAGGCTGGTCGGTCTGTGCGGGATACGGGGGCGGGGCGGGCGCCTCTGGCGCGAGGGCGGAGAACCATCGGAGCGCGCGTGCCCCTCTGTCTCTCCGCGTGGCCGCGTGTACCCATCCCTGATGAGCGGAGGCCACGATCGACCTCTTACGCGCGCTGCGCTGACACGGCGAGGACGGGGCATGCGTCTTCAGGGCAGCGATCCTCGCCTCCTGATCGGAAGGAGACCCACATGCAACACCTCAGAACGCCGCATCTCCTCGCCGTCTCCGTCGCCGCCGGCCTCCTCTTCGTCGCGCCCATCGTGCAGGCGGGCGTCGTGCTCATGCACGCGGGCGGCGGCGAGACCGACTTCGGCTCCTACAAGGGGTTCCTGAACTACGGGAACTTCCAGGACAGCGCCCTGCACCTTGCGATCGCGGCCGCGCAGCCTGGCGACATCGTCGAGATCCGCGACAACGACACCTGGACCCACATCAACAACAACGGCTACCGCATCAACACGGACAACATCACCGTGCGCGGGGGCGCGGGCTACAACCCGGTCCTGCGCTCGACCTCCGCGGGCACGAATGCGCTGTTCTTCGTGAATGCCAACGGATTCACGGTGCAGAACCTCACCTTCGACAACACGCCCGCGCTGCACGGCCTGCACTTCATGGAGCTGACCAACGGCATCAACCAGCCGTCGCAGTGGCTGCAGACTGTCGACGGCCTCACGATCGCCGATGTCACCATGCTCGGCGGGCGCAGCGCCATGCGCTTCGGCGTCGGCTCGCGCACAATGACGAATTTCACCATGGTGAACAACACCATGACGAACCTGCGATTCGGACTCGGCTCGATCGGCGTCGGCTTCGGCGGCGGAACCAATGTGATCTCGGGCAACACCTTCGACGCGGTGGGGCTTGCCGCAGCGGGCGACGCGGCGCTCTGGTTCGGCCAGATCGCTGGCATGCTCGAGATCACGAACAACACCTTCCGCAACTTCGACGGGCACTACGCGATCTACGGGAACCAGTGGCCCGTTGGAGACCTCGTCATCGGCGGCAACGACTTCGGCACGGGCATCGGCGGCACGGGCGCGCCTTGGAACGACTTCGCGCTTGCCGGGGGCGGGCACGCGGTTGGCTTCGTGCCCGCGCCAGGGGCGGTGGCACTCATCGGGCTGCTTGGCCTGACTCCCCGTTCGCGTCGGCGCGCGGACGCGCGCTGAGCCGAGCCGACCGCTTCGCGAACTCGTCCTGACGCGCATCGAGCGACACGCGCTGCAGGTCCGCCGAGCGACCGATGCCGAGCTTCTTGAACACGCGCTTGCAGTAGGTATGCACGGTGGCGAGCGACACGCCGAGCTTCTCCGCGATCTCCGCGCGGCTGTACCCCTCCTGCAGGAAGCGCGCGACAAGAAGCTCGCGCTCGCTGAGGGCGCGCTTGACCGATGCGAAGCCGTGCTGCGAGGCCGTGTCCACGGGAACGGCCCGCACGCCCACGTGCGCGATCGGCAGGACGGGCTCGACCAGCGGAGCGAGGTGCACGGCCACGAGATAGTTGCAGCGCTCGACCGTTCCCGCGGGTGTGCGCTGGGCACGCCGCTGCTGGAGTTCGAGAAAGTCGGCCACATGCGCGACCCGTCGGACGAGTTCGGCCACTTCCTCGTGATTGAGCGAGACGAAGTGCATGTGGTTGCTGGACACATCCCCCTTCTTGAGCTGGTCGGGCGCGCAGATGTTGGCGACCGCCGCGAAGAAGTGCTCGATCGCCGCGCGCTCCGCGATATTGAACACATCCTTGGTGCGCAGATCCGCAGGATCCACGATCACCTCGAACCGATCGGTCGTCACCGAGTACCGGATCTCCTTCGAGGCCTGCGAGGCGCGCGCCTTTGAGACGACTCCCGCGGCGACGAGGCGATCGAGCGACGGCGCGAGGCGGGCGATCGGCCATCCCATCTCGGCCGAAAGTGCGGCGATCGAGGTGCGGGGCCCCATGCGCCTCAGGCACTCCCAGACCGTTCGAACCTCGACACTGAGCGCGATCGCGAAGTGCTCGGGGTCGTAGACGTCAAGCGCGACCCCGCGAGATGACGCGTGGTTGCGCGGCTTGGATCTGCGCGGGGGCGAGTCGGGTTCGTTCATGGTGCATGCTTTCTCAAGAGCCGCTTCGGGAGACCGCCATCCGCACGCCGCGTGTGCGCTCGTTTCCGCATGAGCGGACCATGCCTCATCTTCGGTCGGATGCGTGCCCTTCGTCAGGTCGACTTGACGGCTCCTGCGCGCGTCGGGCGAACGGACCGCGAGGACCGCGCGACCGTACGCGGGCGTCGGGCGCGTGGAGCCAGACTCGCGCGAGGCTCCTCCCCAATTGCCGCCCGCACGGATGGAATCGCGCGGCGTGGTCGGACTGTTGTCCCCATGGATGGTGAAGATGGATGGTGGATGCGCCCGCGATGGAGACGGGGATGGGTCCGAGATGCGCGGTCGGATACGCTCCGCTCCATGCAAAGGGCACTGCACCCGACCGTCCAGGCGTGCTGCGCGGCGCTTGGCCTCCTGTCGGCAGTCGCTGGCTGCGGCCCGGCCGCGCCGCAGCCGACGCAGCAGCAGCAGGCGGCGCGCGTCGTGCCCGCAGCGCTCCCGGCCTTCTGGTCGGGCCTCGTGTCGAACGACCCGCTCAAGCTCGAGGGTGCGCTCGGGCTTCTTCCCGCGACCCCCGAGATCTCGGATGCGCCGTTCGTCGCGAGCTTCTCGCTCTTCGGTGCAGGCCCGCTCGGCTCCTCGAACTTCACATGGTCGTTCGCGGATGGCACGACTATCACGCTCGATCCGGGAGTGCTGAAGCGGCTTGGTGCCGCGATCGACGCAGCCATTGTGGCGGCGGAGCCCGATGCGGCGAGGCAGGTGGAGCGCAGGGTCGAGCTGCTTGACCGTCTCGACACGGTCACTGTCGGCCTCTGGGAGACAAGCGCCGCATTCGAGGCGCCCCGCGGCGGGCTCCTTGGGGAGAACTCGGGCGACCGGCTCACCCGCGAGAGCGCGCTCTTCGACCTCCGCTCCTACGCCGTGCTCCTCGGGCGCATCGTCATGGAAGAGCGCGGGAAGCTCCCCGCGGGGCTTGTCGATCAAGCGGAGCTTGCACGCCGCAGCGAGGAACTGAAGGCGTGGCGGAAGGCCATGCTGTCCAACGCACCAGGCACGGGTTCGCCATGAGGGCTGCGCAGCGCCTCAAATCGTCGTGCCTCGGGAATCGGCTCCACATGGAGAATCAGAAATGACGAACTGGCAACCAACCCTCCGCGGCGAGCGCGTGACGCTGCGCCCGATCCGCGCCGACGGCGCCGCTTCCGACCTCGACGCGATGCACGCGGCTGCGAGCGACCCCGAGGTCTGGGCGCAGCACTCCGAGAAGAACCGCCACGAACGCGCGGTGTTCGAGCGCTTCTTCAAGGGCGCGGTCGAATGCGGCGGTGGGCTCGTGATCGTCGACAACGCGACTGGCGCCGTGATCGGCTCGAGCCGCTACTACGACTGGAACCCCGCCGACGAGTCCGTGGTGATCGGCTACACCTACCTCGCGCGCGCCTACTGGGGCGGCGCCGTCAACGGCGAGGTCAAGCGGCTGATGATCGCGCACGCGTTCCGCTTCGCGCGCACCGTGTGGTTCCATGTGAGCCCGGGCAATGTGCGCTCCCAGCGCGCGCTCGAACGGATCGGCGCGCGCTTCGACCGCGAGCAGATCGTCCCCGTCGGCGGCGTGCCGAGTGCGCGGATGATCTATCGCGTGGATCGGGGGTAGAGGGAAGCGGACGAGGAAGTGCAGGAACGAGGGGCGCTGACGGCTCGAGTTGCTGAACCTTTCCAAGAGCCTCGCTGATGAATCGCGTAGAGGGCTGATTCCATCCGCAAGTGGAAATCTGTCTGGCGCGTAGGGGAAGCCGCTGACTGCCAGCAGCGCCGATTCGACCCTTCGCGCCCTATGCTCTCGACCTTCATGGTGACTCGCTCACGGCTGCTCCTTCTCATCACCGTGAGCGCGCTCTGGAGTCTCGTCATCGCGGTGCTCGCGATGTCGTTCGAGATGGTGGTTGGAGCGGGATGGATCGGTGCGCACGGGTATCGTCAGTCTCTGCGCGGCGACGATGCGGCTACGCACGGTTGGCCGAGGGATGTCGATCCGCCATGGCCGTCGCCGAGCGGACTGTCGGTCGTATCCATTCCTGCGTATCGGATGACCGATGCTTGGCGCGAGGATGCCGGCGGCGACCGCGACCCGTTCTTCATGACCCATGTCGAGTATGGGTGGCCATGTGCAATCTGGTCGTCGACCAGCTTCTGGCATCGCGATTCGAGCCAGTTGGAGCATCCGCTGTGGTCGCGGGGCTGGGAAACTGGACGAGAGTTTCGTTGGCTCGGGCTTGCGCTCTGCACGGCTGCATGGGCGCCGATCCTCATGGCGTGCGATGTGCTCGCCCGTCTTTGGCGGAGGCGCGCGCACGGCGTAGGCCCTCCGCATGCGCCGGAGATCGCGAGGTATCCAAGGCTTACGAGACGCCGCGCTGCGGTCACGGCGATCTTGGGATTGTTGACAAGCGTGGTGGTCGCCGGTGCCGCCATCGGATTCAATCGACTCGGTGGTTTGAGCTGGGACTGGGCCAGGGGCGTGCGCTGGGGTCAACTCGCGTTCGTCGACCGAGAGGGCGGAAGCGAGGCAGCACGCCGCGGGTGGCCCGTCGCGGTGGATCCAACATGGCCGAAACCAGATCGTTGGATGCTCCAAGAGCTTCCCGGAATTCGGTCATTCCAGTGCACGCGCGAACCGACCGGCCCTGATCCGCGGGGGTTTGACCTGCTGCACACCGAGTATGGGTGGCCCACGACCGTCTTCTCCGAGAGCTCTCTCAGCTCTCGCGGCGATCCCTCCGAGTGGTCGTCGTCGGAGGTGGTCGAGATCCCGCTCCACGCGCATTGGCGTGGTGTCGCGCTGGGCGCATTGGCATGGACCGCGATCCTTCTTGCCTGCGATTGGCTCGTGTGTCTCCTACTCGGCGCGAGGCGCCACGCGCGCATTCAGCGAGGCGTATGCCCGTCTTGTGCCCACCCAATGGCGAACTCGACAGTCTGCCACGAGTGCGGAGCGCAGATTGCGGCGCAGGAGGCCAAGACGAAGGGTGTATCTGCAACGAAGCTCGCTTGAGGTGTGGCGGCGGGCTCGTCATCGTCGACAACGCGACTGGCGCCGTGATCGGCTCGAGCCGCTACTACGACTGGAACCCCGCCGACGAGTCGGTGGTGATCGGCTACACCTACCTCGCGCGCGCCTACTGGGGCGGCGCCGTCAACGGCGAGGTCAAGCGCCTGATGATCGCGCACGCGTTCCGCTTCGCGCGCACCGTGTGGTTCCATGTGAGCCCGGGCAATGTGCGCTCCCAGCGCGCGCTCGAACGGATCGGCGCGCGCTTCGACCGCCGCGAGATGGTCCCCGTCGGCGGCGTGCCGAGTGCGCGGATGATCTATCGCGTGGATCGCGCCTGAGGAACGCTGCAGATCGCTCGCCGTGCTTCGGCATCTCTTCGGGCCCCCAACCCTTGGGTCGTCTCGTGTCCGCAGTCTCGCGTCACGCGGCGCGGGCCTTTCGCGGCTTGACGGCTCGGTTGGCGGCTGATTGACGCGGGATCCGCGTCACGCGGACGCGGCGATGGCTGCGTGCGCCGTCGCGCGCAGGGGCTGGCTGGACCGTCAGCACCAGGCCGAGGGCGTCGAGGACGGCGATGATCGTCGAGAAGCGGGGGTTGCCCCGCTCGGAGAGCGCGCGGTAGAGGCTCTCGCGCTCGATGCGCGCCCGCTCGGCGACCTGCGCGATGCCATGTGCGCGTGCCAGCTGGCGGAGCGCAATGAGGATCGCTTTCGGATCGTCGCTCTGAGCGAGCGCGGCCTTCAGATATTCCGCCGCGAGTGCGGGGTCATCGCGAAGTTCGCGCGCAACGGCATCGTCGTGCGAGATGCTCGTGATGCTCGTGGGCGACACGGAGGCCGCGGCGCGCGTGCCGGTCGTGGTTCGTGTCGGGCTCTTGCGTGGGGCGCGGGGCATGCGTGGGTCTCGTTTGGTGGTAGAGGCGCTGGAGGTCTGGGCGAGGATCCGTCAGACAGAACCTAGCGCCTCTTGCGTTGGTTCTCGCGGCGCTGGTAGTCCGCGAGCAAGCCGCGGGCGGTCTTTATGTCGGTCGACTGCGAACGCTTGTCGCCTGCACAGAGGAGAAGCAGGATTTCCTTTCCGATTTTGGCGAAGTACACGCGGTAGCCAGGCCATGGTCAATGCGAAGTTCCCAGACGCCGCCCCCGATCGCTTTGCAGTCACCCGCATTGCCCGCCTCAAGCCGCGCCAAGCGCACCAAGATCGCCGCTCGGGCGGTGGTATCGCCGCACCTTCCGAGCCAATGTCCGAAGACGTCCTTCCCAGTTGGTGCGCAGTAGCGACGGATCTCCACCCGCACGAGAGTGTAACTCATAAGTTACAACTTGTCAACACGATCTCGAGCGTGCATGTCGGTGTCCCCAGGCCGCGGCGACCTCGAGCCATCGGGCCATCCGCGGCGCGGTGGCGCCCCCGCGACCACTCGGGGGGATGTCGTTGATGGTCTTCTCGTGGGGATCTTCCTGTCGAAGGCTGATCGTCCTGCGCGTCGTGGCGCCGAAAGCCGGCCCAAAACGACACCGCCGCAGGCGTGTCTGCCTGCGGCGAGTCTTGAGGTGGACCTGATCGGGCTCGAACCGACGAGCGAAACCGCGGGGAAACAAGCCGATTCTGTCGAGACGCCCTCCGCGGTGGTGACGCCGGTGGTGACATTTTCTGCGAACAGCCCTCTCGGGTGTCCCGATCTCGCCGCGATCGCCGCGCTCTGGGAGCGGCTCACGCCGGCCATGCGGGCCGCGGTGCGCTCGATGGCCGAGGCGATGGCGTCAAACCACCCGCTTCACAAACAGCAGTCCGAGCAGAATCCCGAATAGGAACAAGCCAGCCATCCCGATGCTCGCTAGATCTTGCTTGCCCATCAACAGCCCGATTGCGAGGCAAAGCAGGAATATGGCGCACGCGCCACCCGTAATGACCTTGAGGATACCGTTTAAGTTCATGCGGATGCTTTCAGTTAGAGATTTAGAGACGGTACCCCATGTGTCAGTTGCCCGCAACCTTGCCAATCTCTCCAACTTATCCAACCTAGCACCCCTCGGGTAACTGGCGAGGTTGCCGATAGCGCCGCGCGATTCGCGTTGACTCGCCAAAGACGCGCCGGCATGGCAAGCCTTGGCGTCTGGTGCCGCTCGTGCCCGAGTTGCTCGAGATGCTCGAGAGCGCCTACTCGGATGCCCCAGAGGGGGCGGAGTTCATCCTCCCGACCTACAGCACGCACACGAGCCCCGCGATGCTCGTGCTCCGCGCTTGCCGCGCGGCCGGCGTCGAGCCATGGCCGCGGCCGTTCCACGCGATGCGCGCGAGTTGCGAGACGGATTGGGCGGCACGCTTCCCGCTCGCCGATGTGGCCGAGTGGCTTGGGCACTCTCGCATGGTGGCCGCACGGCACTATCTGCGGCCGACCGGTGCGACCTTTGCGGCCGCGACGATGAGCGCGAGCGGCGGCTCGATTGGTGGTGACGCCGGTGGTGACAACATTTGCGAAGCGGTGGTGACGCCGGTGGTGACGCGAGTTTCCGCTCCGAGCGGGGCCCTCTCGCAAGTTGCGGGCGAAGTGCCGACGAACGATCGACTTACGCTCGTGAAACGCAACATCCCGCGACTCCCCGCAAATAGTTGCGAGAAGCGCGGGATGCGCCGAGTGGACCTGATCGGGCTCGAACCGACGACCTCTTCCATGCCATGGAAGCGCTCTCCCAATTGAGCTACAGGCCCGCTGAGTTGCGCCGCGGAGACGGCTCCCGCGGGTCGGGAAGAGTACTGCGGAGACCGCTTTGGGGCAAGTCACTGCGGCAATTCGACTTGGATTGAAGAGCGGATAACTGCGGGGCGAGCCGCGACCACGGCGCTCTAGCCGCGTGGTTGGCCTGTTGACGCCGTACGGCGCGCGCCCACGGTGCCCGTGCGGTCGAGCTTGCCGCCTCGCCACTCGGTCGACAGGATCGACCAGACAGCATGGTCGCGCCATTCGCCATTGATCTCGACGAGGCCGCGTGCGACGCCTTCGTTCGTGAAGCCGAGCGCCTCGGCGACGGCGTGCGAGCGGCGGTTGGCGGGCAGGATGTTGGCGACCACGCGGTGGAGCTTCCTCTCCTCGAACGCGATGTCGACCATCGCGGCGAGGGCGTCGCGCATGAGGCCCTTGCCTGTCTCGCCTGCGCAAAGCCAGTAGCCCGTGTTCGCCGCGAGCTGCGGCCACTCGGAGATGTTCGAGAGCGACACCACGCCGACCATGCGGCCCGCGGGGCCCGCGTCGTCGGCGTCGCGCGCGCAGACGAGGACGCGCAGCTTCGTGGGCGTGTCGCACTCGGGCAGGAGCATGCGCGCGAACTTCCTCGCGAGCGTCGGTTCGCTGGCGCGCGCCGAGCGCGGCATCCACGGCGCGAGGTGGTCGCGTGAGCGCTCCAAGAGCTCGAGGAACACACGCGCGTCGTCGTCGCGCGCAAAGCGGAGCACGGTGCGCTCGCCGACGCGCACGACGCCAGCCGCGCATTCGCTCGCGGTCGGCTTGCGTGAGGGCGCTGGGAGCATGGGACTCGCGGGTTTGCCCATGCGCGGAGCGTATGCTGCGCACATGATGCGTGCAGCGATCGCCGTGAGTTCCGTCGTGCTTGGGCTCGTGCTGCCTGCCGTCGCGGGCGACGCCTTGCCGCCTGTCGACGCGGCGAAGGTCGCGCGCGAGATCCGCCCGCGTCACGAGGTGCCCGCGCTCGTCTGCGCCGTGGTGACGAAGGAAGGTGTCCATGCGATCGGCGCCGACGGCGTGCGCCGCGCGGGCGGGGATGCGGCGGTGACGGGCGACGACCGCATACACCTCGGCTCATGCACGAAGGCGTTCACGGCGACGCTTGCCGCGGTGTTCGTGGCCGAAGGCGCCATGCGGTGGGACACCACCGTCGGCGAGACGGTCGCTCTGTCGCTTCCCGACATCGACCCCGCGTGGCGTGCGGTGACGCTCGAGCAGCTGCTGCGCCATCGCGGCGGCGTGCCGACCGCGCCCGATCCGAAGGCGTGGGCTGCGGCGTTCGGTTGCGGCGACTCGCCGAAGGCCTGTCGCACCGCGTTCGTCGAGGCGGCGCTCGCGAAATCGCCTGTCGGCATCGGCACTTTCGCCTACTCGAACCAAGGCTACGCGATCGCGGGGCGCATGATCGAGATCGCGGCAGGTGACACGAAGGACTATGAAACGCTGCTCGCCGAGCGCGTGCTTGCGCCGCTCGGAATCACGCGCTTCGGCTTCGGCGTGCCGACGAAGGCCGACGCCGCGTCGCCCGCTGGGCACACCGAGCAGGGCGCGCCGCGCGAGATCGACAACCCGAACGCCATCGCGCCCGCGGGCACGCTGTACATGCCGCTTAGCGAATGGGCGAAGTTCGTCGCATTCCACCTCGGGGCGAAGGCGCCAGCCGCGCTCGAGGGCGCCGCGCGCGAGCTGCCGAAGCTGCATGCGCGCGCGAAGGACTCGCCGTTCGAGGCGCTCGGGTGGATGACCGGCACGCGCCCGTGGGGCGGCGCCGTGCTCACGCACGCTGGCTCGAACACCATGTGGTACTGCGTGGCGTGGCTTGCGCCCGAGAAGGGGTTTGCGGTGCTGGCGGCCACGAACCAGGGCGGCGACGCGGCCGAAGGGGCGTGCGACGAGGCGTGCGCGGCGATGATTCAGGCGGTCGTGAAACCTGCTGCGAAGCCCGAGTGACCCCGGTGCCTGGCACCTGCCGTGTGGAGCGTGCACCGTCCGCGCACCTGCCAGGCACAAGAAGGTACACATGTCTATGCCCGCGGCTTCTCGGCACGTGCCACTCGGGTGCCTGGCGTGCCTGGCAGGTGCCAGGCACAGCATCCGGAAATGGGGACCGCGCCGCTGCTGCGTTCCTTTCCGTGTAACCCATCCAGTCGAGCGGTCGTTGTCAGCGCCGCCGACGGCTTACGCCTAACGCGAGTCCGACCAGCGCGCATGTGGCTGGCATGGGGATGGCGTTCGTCGGCACCCACAGCGACTCAGTGACAAAAAACCCAGAGCCTTGGAAACTGATGTAGTCGAACTCGACATCGGTCGTGAAGGCCATCAACTTCGAGTAAGCGGTCGTACCGCCCCCGGGCAGGCCGTAGCTGGGGATGTTGCTGATCGAGTAGGTCTTGAAGCCGAGGTACTGGCCATCTCGATAGAGGGAGGCCTGGACAAAGCCACTGGCCGCAGCGCCCCGGATCCAGAATGCCATGCCCGTGATCGGGGCGATGAAACGCAGGTTGTCGTAGCGGGTCACGAGCCCCGATTGAAAGCCCAGCGAGGAATGGACCCACGCACTGTCGGGCGACATTCCGACCTGCGAGTACGGCAGCCCCGGAAACGGGCCTTCGCCGCTCGCTCCATAGAACTGTCCTGCTCCAAGCACACCAAAGCCACCGTACTGATCCGTGAAACTGCCGAACCCGCCGGAAACTGGGAGCCCAATGGGCTCGAAGTCGAAAGTACACTCGTTCGCGCCATTCACGGCCGTCGCCCACGACGAAAGGTCGGAATGGACTGTCCAGTTGAAGGCCGCGTCTGCGGCCTGCACGGCGGCGAGCGCGATAGAAACAGACAGCGCAATGTTAGTTCGTGGCACGGCGAATTGCCTCCATTGTCTCACTGATGAGCTGGCCGCGAGCTTGCAACTCGCCGAGCGGCGCGTTGACTGCGGAACCGATAAACGCGTCGACGCATCCCTCGCCGCAGATCGAAAGTGCAAGCTCAAGCCGTTCCATCGGGGCGGGCTCGTCCGTGCAGCAGAAGGACTCCAGCCCTGTGACGTTGCCGATTGTCCAGTCATTCAGCAGTTCGGCAAGATCCTGTGGTCCGACGCTGCCATTTGCATCGACGTCCTCAGCCAAAGGGCTGCACGGATCAGACAACAAACCCCACGTGTTCAGAAGGCTCGCGAGGTCGAGCGAGTTCACGACAAGATCGGCGTTGATGTCGGACATGCGAGTCGCGACAAACACGCGATGTGATGGCTGCTGGGAGACACCAACGAATAGACCTGACTCGCTTGCGTCGTAGGCGGCAAGAGCGCTCCAGTTCTCGCACTGTGGGGACCAAACACGCGGATTCGCGGAGTCAAGGTCTTGAACAACAGTTGGCGCGAGGCCAAATTCTGCATGCCAAGATCCGTCGCACTCATCCCAGATCACAGCGGAAGTGAACGACTGATGAATTCCAGGTGTTGAAGCGATTGTGGCCGCGCCCGCAACGCGCGTACCCCCTCCGAGATTGCGACGGACACCGAGTGCAACGGACGAGTCACTCCCGACCGACATCGGCACAAACTGCTGGAGATCACGGCTTGTTGGGCTCCAGGTCAGATTCTCCCAGATGACGGCACGCTGAGCACACTGGGGATCCGAGTCGGCCTCGAGTGCGCGTCCAACAACGGTGTTGGCGTCACGCGCTCGAATGGCTTCAGCGGATGGCACAGAGGCCCCAGTGACATGTTGGACGAGCATGTTCGGCGGATCCCATCGAAATGCCCGCGACGCTGAGAATTGACACGGTCCCGACAGGACGACAGAGCATGAGGACGGTATCTCGTAGTGTCCGACTCCCCAAATCGATGAGCCGTCACACGCGAATCCAAACAGGGATTCACGGAATATGGTCGCCGATCCCTCGAGCAACTGGTCGGGCAAGGTCGCGCCTGCGAGCGCGATGCTGTCCCCGATGAACGCACGCGCGACAGACGAGCTTGAACTGCCGCCAGGCCCACCTCCTGAACCCTCGCATGTGGCCGTTGTCATCCCCGCGACCGTTACGCCCGCAGCGCGGTCGATGCCAAATGCAGCCGACGCCGCGCTCGGCGGCGGCGAAATGGCAAACGCCGCTACAGGTGTTCCCACCGAAGTCAAGTCCCACCTCACGGCAGAGTCGGCTGAAACTCCAACTGCAAGACCGGAGTCAGACAGATCGCAGGCTGCGGATTCGATTGGGGCTTCCGCCGTCTCGCCGAGCCCGGGAAGTCGTGAAACTCCAGCTGGAATCGCGTATCCCGATAGTGTCCGCGGTGCCCAGGCCCACGCGACCTCCGAAGTAGACCCCCCACCTGCTGGTGCAACCTCTACGCTCCCCACGACGACTCCGTCTGCATTCAACGACAGGCGGCGGGAACCGGCGTCTCCACTCCAGCCCGTCGGAAGATAGAGCCGCGGGCCGAGTGGACTCAGATCGAGCAAAACGGCCTTCCATCGCCGGCAGTTCCCGGAGATCCCGTCCACCGCGAGCGCGTTGGGTGCCGCAGCATTCGTTGACAAGAGTGCGATGACGGAGACCGTTGCGGGCGACAAATAGACCCCAGGTGTCATGCTTGATTTGATCGATCCACCCATCCGATTCCTCCGCGCATAGCTGCGAATCCGGGAAATCCGACCGCAAGCGCTATCCGATCAACGCCTGGAATCCATAAATTAGCAGACACAGGAGAATTGGCAAGACCTCAATCCCCTTTTTTGCGTTTAAACACTACATGGTGGTGAGAAAGTCGCAAAGAGGCCGCAAAACGAGGGCCTGCATCGCGAGATCATTGCGGATTGACGGCTTTCACCGACCGATGTCAATTTGCCGCCGATCAAGGTAATGCTCATCAGAGCCCAGGCCGCCTCCGACTGGATCCAGACGGGACTTGTTGAAGCAGCCATGTATAGCCCTGACCAAGTCATCAGTTCATTGCGTCAGGTTTCAGGGAGTTGGGGATGTTGTCTGCCGCTGTACCTCGGCGCCAATATCCGCGAAGATGTGGCGTATGTCCGCCCGATTCCTCTCATCGCTCTTTCGCATTGCGTTCGTCGTGGCTGCCATCGACTTGGCCGCCTGCGCGACGACTCAGACTGACATGATTGAGCCCGCGCGCGACGCCGCGGCCGCGCGCGCGTTCGCTGAACTCGCCACGCACGATGTCGCGTGGACGGCGCCTGGCGGCGACGAAGCGGGGTCGATGCCGATCGGAAACGGCACCTTCGGCGCGAATGTCTGGTTCGACGCGAAGGGCGACCTGCTTGTGCTCCTCTCGCACACCGACGCGTTCAGCGAGATCGAGCGCCTGCTCAAGCTCGGCCGTGTGCGCGTTTCGTGCGACCCGCCGCTCTCGGTCGCGCCGTTCGCGCAGCGCATGCGTTTCGCGGACGGCATGATCGAGGTCGACGCGGGCGCGGGTGACGACCGCGCGACCGTGCGCGTGTGGATCGACAGCGCGAGCGAGGTGCTGCATGCGACGGTCGAGAGCGCGCGTCCGCGCACGGTCACCGCGACGCTCGAGAACTGGCGCGACGCAGCGCGCACGCTCGAAGGCGGCGAGCGCAACAGCTCGTGGGTGATGCGCGACGCGCCTGCGTCGATCGCGCTCACGGAGTCGGCCGACATCGTGGTACCGGCCGAGGATTCACTTGGGGAATCGCCCGACGCGGTCGCGTGGTACCACCGCAACGAGTCGTCGATCGTGGCGTTCACGCTCGAGCACCAAGGACTGCTTGCGTTCGAGACGGCGTTTCCTGATCCGCTCATCCTGCGCACCTTCGGCGGCCGCATCGATGGCGAAGGCTTCGCGCGCACCGACGCGAACACGATGCGCAGCACCGCGCCGAACACGAGCCACGCGCTGCGCGTCACCGTCGCCTGCTCGCAGGCCGACGACCTTGCATCGTGGCAGAGGCGCCTGGCGTCGGTGGCCGCGAATGCAGCCGATCACGCCGCGTCGCGCGCACGCACCGCGGCGTGGTGGAGCGCGCGTTTCGCGACAAGCTGGGTCTTCGTCGACATGCCCGAGGCCGAGCGCGGCGCGCTCGCGCTGTCGCAGGCCTACGCAGCGCAGCGGGCGGCTGCGCTTGCCGCGACGGGCGGCGTGTTCCCCGTGAAGTTCAACGGCTCGATCTTCACCGTCGCGCCGCGCTTCGTGAACGGCGAGCCCTACAACGACGACTTCCGCAGGTGGGGCGGCGACTACTGGTGGCAGAACACGCGGCTTCCGTACCACGGGATGCTCGCGCGCGGCGACGGCGACCGCCTGCGCTCGCTCGTCGACTTCTACTTCCGCGCGCTGCGCGGCTGCGCGGTGCGCGCGAAGGAGTACTACGGCGCGGACGGCGCGTACTTCCCCGAGACGATGACGACCTTCGCCACCTACTCGAACGGCGACTATGGCTGGAACCGCGAGGGCGTTGAGAAGAGCGTCGTCCAATGCCCGTGGTGGCAATGGGAGTGGAACCAGGGCTTCGAGCTCGTGGCGCTTCTGCTTGACCACTGGGACCACACGGGCGACGAGCGCATGCTCGAGGAGCGCACCGTTCCCATGGCGCGCGAGGTGCTCCGCTACTTCGACACGCGATTCGCACGCGACGAGCGCGGCGTGCTCGTGATCTCGCCGACGCAGGCGCTCGAGACCTACTGGACGGGCGTGGTGAACGACCTGCCGTCGGTCGCGGGCCTGCGCGAGATCACGGCGCGGCTTCTTGCGCTTCCATCGGGCTTCGGCGGCCCCGACGACCGCGCGCTCTGGGAACGGATGCGCGCGTCCTGCCCGCCGCTGCCGCTGACGCCCGACGGCACGCGACTCGCGCCTGCCGAGAAGTTCGACCCCGTGCGCTCGAACTGCGAGAACCCCGAGCTCTATGCGGTGTGGCCGTTTTGGTTGCAGAGCGACATGCTCGAGATCGGCCGCGCGAGTTTCGCGTCGCGCATCGAGAAGATGACCCAAGGCTGGACGCAGGACGGCATGCAGGCCGCGCGCCTCGGCCTCGTCGACGAAGCCGCCGCGAATGTGCGCGCGAAGCTCGAGAACACCCACAAGAATTTCCGCTATCCGACCTTCTGGGGCCCGAACTTCGACTGGGTGCCCGACCAGTGCCATGGCTCGAACCTGCTGACGACCGTGCAGGAGATGCTGCTCCAGTCGCGGCCCGACGGCACGATCCATCTCCTGGCCGCGTGGCCGAAGTCGTGGGACGCGCGCTTTCGCCTGTACGGCGCTGCGGGCACGCGCATCACCGCCGAAGTGCGCGAAGGCGCCCTCGTGTCGCTTGAGGTCGACCCGCCCGCGCACCGCGCGCGGGTGCGGGTCGCGGAAGGGTGGGTGGCGCCATGAATGCGCGCGATGCGGCACTCGCCATAAGGCTTCTGCGCGCGTCAGCCTTCGCGATCGCGACGGTGCTCACCGCGACGCCGTGCGCCGCGCAGCCCCGGCAGGACGAGAGGCAGCCGCGAGGTTCCGCGTCGACCGCGGAGAGCGAGGCGATCACCCGCTACGAGGAGCTCGCAGCGCGCGTAGACGCGGCGTACACGATGGACGCCGACGACGGGTGGGAACCGTTCGTGGTGTCGGGTGTCGCAAACGAGGCTGTGACGAAGTGGCTCGAGGCCGTGCGTCCCATCGGCCCGGGGCTGATCGCGGCGGTGCGACTTCCGTACGAGAGCAAGATCGATCCCGAGCAGGGATGGAGCCGGCAGCCTCCCTCGCTGTCGCCCCAGCGCTTGCTTGCGAGAGCTGCGCGGCTCCTCGCGCATGACGCCGCGCTTCGCGGCGACCATGTGACAAAGCTCGATCTCCTGCGTGCCCAACTCCAGCTTGCAGGACAACTGAAGGAGCAACCTGAGACAACAAGCGCGCTTGTACATGCAGGCATCGTCGCCATCCACGCGAAGACCGTCGATGAACTGATCGATCGTGGCGCGATCGATTCCACCGAAGCGAATGCGCTGCTTGAGACGCGACGAGATGTCGCGGTAGTCTTGCGCGCGCACCTGTTGGCGGGTCTGCGCAACGACGCGGAGATCCTCGTGGCGGAGACGCGGAGGCTTCACGCCAATGGAGCCGAGCGGGCGAAGAGACAGCTTGAGGCGCGCGGGCTTGGCGAGATGGCGAAGCTGCTCGGGGGCGACAAGATCCAGAAGCTTGCGGATTCGATCGCGTACAGGGATGCGATCGTCGCGGCCACCGCGGTGGAAGACGACGCAATGCTGCTCGCGGCGGTTCGCTCGATCGAGGAGCGCGCGGTCGCAGGGACGCTTGGACCATGGGTCGCCGAGTTGGGTCGCGCGAATGCGAGTTCGGTCATGGCTCAACAGTCGGTGCAGAGGCAACTCGCGATGCAGGAGGACGCACTCTTCGGCCTCGAGGATGGGGTATACGAACCCGTTCACCTCATCAACGCGGCGCCGCACTATCTCACGGCGTCGAAGTCCGCCGAGTCGCTTTCGCCCGACATGCAGCGAAGGATCATCGCGCTTCGCAGCGCCCCCGACGGTGGAACGGAAGAGGAGCAGCGCGCCGTACGCGGGGCGATCGAGGCACTCCGGCCGCAGCTGATCGACCGAATCCTGCGGGCGACGAAGCATGAGCGCTGCGTCTTCGATGCGATCAGGCATCTGAGCGGCCCTCATCCCTCGCTTGTGCAGGAAGGGTGCGAGGGCGCATTGGGCGCGCTTCGCATCATGCTCTTCGATCCGCTGCTTCCCGGCGCACGGCCGGCGGATGCGCCGACAGCCGTCGACGCCTGCGTCGCGTCGCTTGTTGCGATCCGGCACTTCGCGGAGGGCGGCGGAATCGGGAATCCGCTCGTCGCACAGCGCTTCTCGCGCGATGTCGCGGCGGTGCTCGAGGAACTCGCAACGCGCGGTTCGCTGGACCGAAAGGCGCGTCGACGGCTCGGCGCCGAATTGTCGCGTCTCGATCCGGACGATCCGTTCGGCCTGCGCGGCGGCATCGACTTCGAGCGCGCCCACATCGCGACGATGGGCCAGCCGATGTTCGCGGAACCGCGCGAGCACTCCGCGTTCGGCCGAAAGCGCCTCGCCGATCTCACGCCCGACCATGTCGGATTTCTCGTGGGAACGCTGACCGGTCTGCGGCCGGCGATCGCGAGCGAACCGTGCGAGTGCTCATTCGATGGACCGTTGCTTGATCTTCGCGGTCTCTTCGATCTCGATGACCTCGAGTCCGCGCAGGCGCAGTCGAGCCAACTACGCACGCGCATCTACTCGTCCCTCGACGGGGAGCAAGTCGATGAGCCCTCGGCGCTCGATGGCCTCGCGGTGACCAAGCCCATCGACATGGAAGCACGCCTTGCCGAGGCGACCGCGGACTTCGAGCGGCTGCAGGCGCTCGTGCAGGTCGAGCCACAGGCGGGCAGCGCAGCGCCGCAGCCGCCGAGCAAGGCCTTGATCGCGCAGAACGCGCGCATGCCGAAGCCCGGGTCCGAGGGGCCCGCGGTCGAGGTGTACATGGAGGCGCTTGCGGGCGAAGACGGGTCGTACCGCTCGAAGCGGGGGCACGACGGAGTCGACGAGTTGCTCGTGCTCGTGGACAGGCTCGACAAGGACGAAGAGGCGCTCGCCCGCGCGAAGACGCTCATCGCTCAGATCATGCCCGACATTGCGAAGCTTCGCACCATCCGCGAGCGCCCCGTCTTCGGCGTGCCGTTCGTCGCGGGGCCGCTTAAGGACGCGAGGCTTGCGCGGTTTCTCGATGTTGCCGAAGCGGAGACTCGTACGGGCCTCCTGACGAACACGCTGCTGCGCGCGCGGCGGCCCGGGCACTCGATGTTGATGCGTGCATCCGAGTTGATGCTCGCGTCGGCAGCGGTCGCGTTGCGCGAACAGCGCACTGGCGACTTCGCCGTCGACATCGAGACCGTGAGGATGGTCGCGCGCCACTTCGGGGAAGGCGAGGACTGGCTGGCTGCGATCGGACGGGATTTCGTTGAGACAGAGATCTGCCGGGCGAT
This sequence comes from Phycisphaera sp., assembly GCA_016124975.1. GTDB lineage: Bacteria > Planctomycetota > Phycisphaerae > Phycisphaerales > SM1A02 > QWPT01. The sequence continues at coordinate 46,568 of WGMP01000026.1, forward strand.
CTGCGGCGCTGTGTCTTCGCAGGCGGAGCACTTCACCGAAGAGCAGCTTGTCGGGCTTGCGGCCGCGATTCCCGTCCGAGGAGACGCGCTTCTACGGGCCATCGAGTTCGAGCGCCGGAAGATCGACGAGATCGCCGAACTTTGCTTCGCGGATGACGGTTCGGGTGATGGCGTGCCGCGAGACCCGGCGTTCGAGACGGTCTTCGGTCCCGCGCGGGGTGGACCGATCACCTTCGCTGGGCAGGACACGGAGTGGGAGGTCAAGCCGATCGGCCGTCGCGCGTATCTCGCGGCCGCGCACGGGTTGCTCGACCGGATTCTCGCCGCGGCACGCGCGCCGAGTGCGGATGAGGCGCTGGCATTGAGCCGCGAGCTCAACGAGCGGTACGGCGACACGCTTTCGAAGGACCGTACGGAGATCGAGGTCCCCGACTTGGTTGGGCTCGACGCCGCCGCGCAGGCGAGCGGGCTTGTCCGGGTGCTCCAGCGCGAGAACCGTGCGCAGGCCGCCCGCGCCGTGATCGCGATCGTTCGCTTTGAGCGTGCGAAGGGCAGGTACCCCTCCGATCTCGCGGAGCTTGGCGGGTTCATGGACGAGACGCTCGGAAGCTGGGCCGCCGAGGGCGCTTGGTGGCGCTTCGCGGCGGGCAGCGCCTCCGCGAGACTTGAGGTGCCGTGGTATGGCGCCGACGACTACCTGCAGTTCTCGTTCCGATCGGCCTCGCGGCGGTAGCGCGCGGGGCCCGACGGGTCGAGAACCCGCAGCAGCGCTGATCCTTTGTGCGACAAAGTATCAAGATTCCGAACATCCCGACTCAAGGCATGCGTATACTCTGTGCGACAAAGTATGCACGGCAGGGTTCGGCCCTTGCCCACGGAGGCAGTCCCATGGCGAACGAAAATCAGTTCATCCGCGGCGCGGGCATGCTCGCGGTCCTCAAGGTCCTCGAGGGGGGCGAGCTCTACGGCTACGCGATCGTCGAGGCGCTGGGGAAGACGAAGGGAAGCGCGCTGCACCTCGGGCAGGCGACCGTCTATCCGATGCTCTACAACCTCGAGGCGAAGGGCCTCGTGAAGGCGCGCTGGGACGAGTCGGGTCCGCGGCCGCGGAAGTACTACTCGCTGACGAAGGCGGGCAAGACTCGGCTTGCCGACGACACGGAGGAGTGGAGCGCGGTGACGCGGGCGATGGCGTCGCTCGGGCTCGAGCGCACGGCGTGGATTCGGTTTGCGACGCTTGCGCTCGCCATGGTGCTTGCCGAGTGGACCGCGGCCGTCGCACCGGCGCACGCGGCGGTGTCGGTGCGGCAGCAGCAGCAGGCGGCGGAGGAACGCGTCGTCGACGCCTATGCGCGGCTCGCGCGCCGCCTGAACGAGCTCCAGGCGCTTGTGCCAGACGAGTCGCGCGAGGCGTTCCTCTTCACGGGCGTCGTCGACGAGCCGATGCAGCGATGGCTCGAGCAGGTTCGTCCGCTTGGACGCGAGTTCCTCGCTGCGACGCGCAGCCCCTATGAACGCGGCCTCGACCGGTCGCTCGGCTTCGAGCTGGCGCTGCCGCATCTCTCGGAGCAGCGCGTGCTGGCGCGAACCGCCGAGGTCCTCGCGCACGATGCGGTGATCCGAGGCGACCACCGATACGCGGTCGAGCTCCTCGGCGCGCAGGGCACGCTTGCACGCCAGATCGGGACCGACGGGCTCGTCATCAGCTCGCTCGTCTCGATGTCGGTCACGCAGCTCGGTGTGAAGTCCGTGAACGGCGTCCTCGACCTCGGCGCCATCGACGGCGACGGCGCGAGGAGCCTGCTCGATTCGCGGAAGGACCTCGTGCAGACGATGCGTTCGCAGCTGTGGTCCGCGCTTGAGACGGAGTCCTCGATCGCCATGCAGGAGATCGGGAAGCTTGCGAACCTCGATCCTGCGGCGCGTCAGGCCAGGCTCGCGCTCTTCGGAGCCTCCGATGGTCTCGCCACCGACGACAGGAGCTGGGAGGAGTGGACCGCGCAGGGCGAGCGCTACCACGAGGCCATGAAGGCCGCGGTCGCGAGCGGAGACCCGAAGACGGTCGCCGCCGAGGTGAAGGCGCTCGCCGCGCGCGTCGAGGCGGGGGAGTTCGGCGACTTCCTGAAGACGCTGAGCCCTGTCCTCGACAGGGTGTTCGTGCAGCTTGGGCGCGTCGAGGCGGAGCTTGCGGCGCAGGACGCCGTGCTCGCCGACCTCGCGAGCGGCACGCGCAACCCCGAGGACTTCCTCAACGCCGCGCGTCTCTACGAATCCGCCGCCAAGGCCGTCGAGGGACTCTCGGCCGATCAGCAGAACACGATCGAAGCGCTGCGCGTGGCGCCCGACAGCTTGACCGAGCTCGACCGCCGCGAGGCTCGCCGCGCCATCGAGGCGCTGCGCGCGGGCGTGATCGACAGGGTCCTCCGCGCATCGAAGCTGCCGCGCTGCGTGTTCGACTCGGGACCGCGCGAGGTGACGGACCTGATGCCGTCGCTGAGCGAGGGGCTGCTCGGCGCACTGCGCGTCACGCTCTACGACCCGCTCTTGCCCGAGCTGCGGCCAGACGGGGCGCCCGCTGCGTTCGACGCGTGCCTCGCGACGCTTCGCGCGATCAGGCACCTTTCTGACGACGCGGGGCTCGGGCGCGCGCTCGTCGCGCAGCGCGTCTCGCGCGATCTCGCCCGCGCGCTCGCCGAACTCGACGCGAAGGGGGCGCTCGACGAGGCGGCCCGCGCGCGCCTCGCCGACGAGCTCGCCCGGTTCAACGGCGAGGATCCGTTCGGCATTCGCCGCGCCATCAAGACGGAGCGCCTCCGCATCTCGCGCAGCGCAGGTCTGCGATATGCGCCGAGCGACGGCAGGAGCGTCTTCTCGGAATCGCGTCTTGCGAACCTTGCGCCTGACTCCACGGCGTTTCTCGTCGCCGCGCTGTCGCTCGAGCGCGCGCTCCTCAAGCCTGAGCCGTGCGAGTGCCCGTTCGACGGACCCGTGCTTGACGTGCGGCCGCTCTTCGACGCCGAGGCGTTCGAGGCCGCGCGTGCGCAGCGCGGCAAGCTCGACGAACGGATCGACGAGGCCCGTGACGAGCCAGGCGCCGACGGCACGGCGCTGCGTGGCCTGACCGTCACGCGGCCCGTGCCCGTCGAGGAGCGCATCGCCGAGTCCTTCACCGACTTCGAGCGGCTGGCAGCCTTCGCATCGACCAAGGACCGCAACTGAACGGAGGCATCATGTTCGGACGCACACGGCGATCGGTTCGCGCGAGGCTTGCGGAGACGGGTCTTCCCGCAGGGCTTCAGGACTTCATCGCGAGGCTCGTCGCGCGGACAAGGCTCCGTCGAGACGAGCAGATGGACATTGCGGCGGAGCTCAGCTCGCACTTCCGCGAGGGGCTCGCTGTGGGAAAGACAGCGGACGCGTTGTTGGCGTCGTACGGCGAGGTCGCGAGGAGCGCGCGCGAACTCCGCGCGGGCGCGATCGCCAAGCGCGGTCCGCTCGACCGTGCGGCGGGCACCCTCATGAAGTGGTCAGGCGTCGGCGTGGCAGTCGTGTCCGTGGCCTACCTCGCCTCTGCGGCGGTGCTCTACTCTCGCGAGCCTGTGATCGCCTTCGACGCACGCGCCGCGGCCAATGCGCGCATTCCGACGGCGGGGCCCGAGGGACGCGCGCTCGACATCTACATCGCGGCGCTCGCGGACGAGAACGGGCGGTATCGCGAAGAGTGGCTCGGCGAGTGTTTGACCGCGATCGAGGACGCGCTGCTCAAGCTCGACGCGGATGCAAGCGCTGAGGCGGAAGCGAAGGCTGCGGTCCGCGCGTCGTTCGCCGACATGCGTGGCACGATCGATGTATTGCGCGGAGTCCGGTCGAGGCCCGCCCTCGGGCTCGGCATCGAGGCGGACGGTCTCACCGACGACGCCGCAGTCCGCTTCTTCGGCGCGGACGCGCTGCAGATCGCCGATCCGCATCGCTCGAACAGCCCGCTGGCCTCCTCGGTGCTCAGCATCGGGCTGCCGCAGGCCGCCATGCTGCGCCGATGCGCGAAGATCCTGTGCTTCGATGCGCGCATCGCAGCGATGGATGGCCGCGGAGACGACTTCATCCTGTCGATCGAGGCCGCGTTGGCCGCAGGCGGCCATGCGGGCGAGCAGGGCTTCCTGATCTCGCGATTGGTCGAGGCGGGAATCAGGAGCATGGTGCTCGAGACGATCGAACGCGCGGTGGCGCGGAACCCGAGCGCATTCGACGACGCGCAGTTTGCGCAGCTCGAGCAGATCGCCCGCAGCCAGCACACCGACTTCGCGGTGGCGCTCGAGAGCGAGTGGCACCTGCTGCGCGATGTGGTGCAGCGCTGCTACAGCGACGATGGTCGCGGAGACGGGGTGCTCTTGCCACGCGCGTTCGGCCTCCTGATGCGAGACCTGTCCTCGTGGTCGGGCACGGACGGCGCTTCCCTCGGTGCGGTGCGCGGGTCCGCTGCGATGGAGTTCCTCGCAGGGCCGCTGGCCGCGACCGTCTCGCCCTCGCGCCGCGAGGTCGAGGACCGCGCAAGGGCGTACTTCACGAAGGCGATCGCGGTGGTTTCCGCTCAGACCGACGAAGAGCATGAGGCCCGTCGGCGAGAATTCGATGCGATCGCGACCGAACCGAGCCGCAGCGCTGGCGGCCTGCTCGAGATGGTGATGCCCGCGCTCGATCGCACGCTTGAGCACCCGCGGAAGCTCGAGCTGGCGGCGGAACGCACCGCCGACGCGGTTCGAGCCGTGCGCGCGCGGCGCTCGGAGGTCAACGCAGCGGCGCAATGATCGCAGCGAGCCGTCCGCTCGCGGCTCCGTCGCGGCGATAGCTGAAGAATCGCGCGCGGTCTGCGTAGGTGCACGGCGGCTCCGCGTCGATGTTCGCGTGCGCGAGACCCGCGCGCGCAAGCTGCAGCGCGACTGCCGCGACGAGATCGGCGTGGTGCTTCGGCCCGTGCACGCCTGGATCGACCACGCACGACGCGAGGTCTGCGGTCGCGAGCGCGTCGGCGACCTCGGGGCCGATCTCGAAGTGCTTCGCAGAGATGCATGGGCCGATCGCAGCGACCGCGCGGCCAGGATCGACGCCGAGCGCGCGCAGTGCGTCGACGGCCGCAGGCACGATGCCGCTCACGACGCCGCGCCACCCCGCGTGCACCGCGGCGACATGGCCCGTCGCTTCGTCTGCGATGAGCACAGGCACGCAGTCCGCAACGCGGACGAGCACCGCGCATCCGCCGCGCGGACTCGTGACGGCATCGGCAGGCACGCGCGCGGCCAGGGCGTCGGCCGCGCGCGCCACGGAACAGCTGTGCACCTGGCTCAGGTCGGCGACAGTCGCGTTGCGCGCGAGCCCCGCGGCCGCCGCGAAGCGCGCGTGGTTCTCGCGGATGTTCGCATCGAGGTCGCGCGGCTCCCCCTCGGGAATGCGCCCGTTCGCCTGCGTCGACTGAAGATTGAGCGTGTCGAACGGCGCCGCGCTGACGCCGCCCGCCCGCGTCGAGAACGCATGCGCGAAGCCCGCGCGCGCGAGCAGGGCGCTTTCGAGCGTCACGACGCCATCGGGGCTGGTCCGTTCGACGAGCACGGGCAGATATCGACAGGGCCTTGTCGCAAGCCTCAACATTGCGGCATGCCGATCTTCCGAGCGGAAGCACGCTCGGCTATCCTGCGCGCATGCCCTCCCGCAGAGCATTCACGCGTCTCTCCGCACTCGCGCTTCCGATCGCGTGCACGGCCTTCCTCGGCGGCTGCGACGGGCCGACGGGCGGATACCCGCCGCCGCCGCCGCCCTATGAGGCGCCTGCGTCGGCGCTTGAGCTGGCGAAGACCCCGAAGTTCAGGCCGCTCATCGCGGCGCTGCAGGCGCAGCGCGCTGCGGCGCGCGAACTGGCCGCGTTCAACGCAGAGGTCGCGGGACGCATGGACGAGGTCCAGCAGGAGCGCTACCAGCAGCTCTTCGGCAAGGTGCTCGAGGCGTCGCGTGCGGTGGGTGCTGCGGTGAAGGCCGCGGGACTCAGCGCGGACGAACTCGCTGCGTGGAGCGCCGTCAGCGCGCTCGACGACGCGAAGCTGTCGGAACTCGCGAAGTGAGCGTGGATTCGCCACGCGGGCAATCGCGTCGCGCGCGTCGCACGGGTTGCCGCGACCGTCGTCGCGGCGAACGACGCTACTGAAGCTCGGGACGCACGACGCCCGGAAGCAGGATCGTCGCCATGAAGCGGAACGCGGGGCGGCCGCCGAGCTCGGTCACCGCGTGCAGCGGCGGCGCAGAGGGATTCGGCTGCATGATCCGCGCGAGCTCTTCATAGATGATGTTCGGCGCGTCGACGCTGCCGTCGAGGAACGAGAGGTTCACGCGGCCCGTGTTCCAGAGCGCGGGCGTGTCGATCCACAGTCCGCCTGATGCGGTCGGCGGGCCGACCTCGATGGCCCAGCCCTGGAAGTTGAAGCCGAACGCATCCTCCTCGGCGATCGACAGCATCGTGCGCGACGGCTGCGGGATCTGCGAGAGCGTGACCGTCTTGAACTGCGTGTTGCGCACGGCGTCGGGCGCATCGGGGCTCTCGAGGTCGGGGAAGTCGTACCAGTCATCCGCGCGGCGCGTGTAGTCGCTCTCGCCGACGCCGACGAAGGCGCTCAGCGAGTAGCTGCGCACGCGGCCCGTCGGGTCCATCGGCGAGACATACGCCTTCGGGTTCTCGCCGAGGTAGGACCACATCACGCCGCCCTCGAGGCTCTTCACGGTCTCGACGCCCGAGGCGAGCGCGCCCGGCCGCGCCGTGTTGACCCACGGGTTCGGCGTGCCGCGCATGTTGCCGGCGGGGGGCAGGCTGTCGGTGCGGGGGCTGACGAACCTGCCGTTGTTGTCGGCGGCGTAGGCGTTGTTCGCGAGCGCGATCTGGCGCTGGTTCGAGAGGCAAGCCGTGGCGCGGGCGCGCTCCTGGAGCTGGCGCAGGCTGATCAGGACAAGCGTGACGATGATCACGACGATCGCGATCACGAGCAGGAGCTCCACGAGCGTGAAGCCCGCGGGGCGGCCCGATCGCAGGGGAGAGCGCGCGGAAAGGCGAGCGGTGGTTCGCATGGTTCGGTCCTCGGAGGCGCGGCGAGGCCGCGGTCGACGAGTGTACTACGCGGCCCCGCCGAAACCGATCCCGAATCCCGCGGGGGGCGCGCGAAACCGTTCCGACACACAGGTGTCCAAACGCAGGCAGGTTCCTGCGGGCGCACGCCGCTCGTGCCGGCGCGCCGGACCCGCGATGGCGGGCCTCTCGGCGATCCCGTACCTTGAATGGCGATGAGCGGACCAGCGGTTGAACAGGATGCCGGCGGCCCCGACCGCGCGCCCCGCGGGGCCCCGTCGCGCACCGCCGTTGCGCTCGTCATCGTCGTGGCCGCGCTCGGCTACTTCGTCGACATCTTCGACCTCCTGCTGTTCGCGCTCGTGCGTCGGGCCTCGCTCACCGAGATTCTCGGGCCGAGCCTCGAGGGAAAGCCCGCCGAGGAAGTGAACCGCATCCTCGCGGAGTCGGGGATCTGGCTCGACAACATCCTGCAGACGACGGGGCTCCTCGTCGGCGGACTCGTGTGGGGCATCATCGCCGACCGACGCGGGCGGCTCAGCGTCCTGTTCGGATCGATCCTCTGCTATTCGCTCGCGAACCTGCTGAATGCGGCCGTCACCGACGTGGACCCGAACGGGCCGCTCGGCTTCCTGCATGCGCTCGGGCTCGGCAGCGCCATCAACCAGTACGGCCTGCTGCGCTTTGTCGCGGGTTTCGGCCTCGCGGGCGAGCTCGGCGCGGGCATCACGCTCGTCGCGGAGCTCGTGAGCAAGGAGCGCCGCGGGCTCGCGACCACGGTCGTCGCGGCGGTCGGCATCCTCGGCGCGGTCGCGGGGTACTTCACCACGCAGTTCGTCGGATGGCGCACGGCGTTCGTGATCGGCGGCGTGCTCGGCCTCGCGCTTCTCGTGCTTCGGATCGGCGTCGTCGAGAGCGGGCTCTTCGCGCACGCGAAGGAGTCGCGCGTTCGCGGGCGCGGCGCGTTCTGGAAGCTGTTCTGGCCTGCGGAGCGGCTCAAGCGCTACGCGTGCACCGTGCTGATCGCGGTGCCGATCTGGTTCATCGTCGGCACGCTCGTCAAGTACTGCGACAGGATCATGCCGAGCCTCGGCCTCGAGGGTGCGGAGCAGCCGAACCCCGCGCGCGCCATCATGTGGTGCTATGTGGGCCTGGCGGCGGGCGACCTCGGGAGCGGGCTCCTCAGCCAGCTGCTCCGCTCGCGCCGACGCGCGATCTGGATCTTCCACGGGCTCACGCTCGCCGCGATCGCGCTCTACTTCACGGTCGGCGCGCGGAGCCTGACCGCGTTCTACGCCGTGATCTGCCTCGCGGGCTTCGCAAGCGGCTACTGGGCCGTCTTCGCCACGATCGGCGCCGAGCAGTTCGGCACCAACCTCCGCGCGACGGCGGCGACGACGGCTCCGAACATCGTGCGCTGGTCGGCGGCGTGGACGGGCGGCCTCTGGCTCTACCTCAGCGGTTCGATGGAGGCGTGGACGGCGGCTGCGATCGTCGGCGCGATCGTGATGCCGATCGCGATCCTCGCGACCTTCGGCCTGCGCGAGAGCTATGGCACGGACCTCGACTTCGCGGAGAAGTGACGCGGCCTACACTCGCGCCCCGAAGGACCGCCATGACGCAGTACACCCGCTCGATCGCCGCAATCCTGACCGCACTCTGCCTCGCCCTCCTGCACGCCTGCGCGGCGACGCCGAGGCCCGTCGCGCCGACCGGTGCGGGCAACTACATGGTGACCGTGCTCGATGCCGCGAGCGGGCGGCCCGTCGAGGGTGTCGAGCTGGTGGCGAGCGCATCGGGCGCGCGCTTCAGCGGCACGGCCCCGTCGGCTGCCACGACCGACGAAGACGGCATCGCCGTTCTGCGTTTCGGCAACTGGGGCGCGGTCGAGCTGCGCGTGACGCAAGGCGATGCGGCCGAGCGGTGGCTCGTGACGCAGGACCGCGTGGCTGTGAACGGCGGCAAGAGCGCGGTCGAGCCGCTGCGCATGATGGTCGGTTCGCAGCGGCAGGGCGGCGCCAGCGCCTACGCGCTCTCGATCACGCGCGTCGAGCGCGGCGGCAAGATCGACGCGGAGTGAGCGGCCGTGACGGCGACCGATCAGGTCGCGAGTTCATCGAGCAAAGGCCCGATCGCCTCCGCCACGCGTGCGGAGGTGCGGGCGAGGTTGCGCATGAACGCCTCGTGCGCGGGCTCGTGATGGTCGACGAGGTCGGTGATCCCCTTGAGGGCGACGAGCGGGCGGCCGTGCTCTCGGCACACGAGGGCGAGCGCCGCGAGCTCCATCTCCTTCGAAAGTGCGCCGTGTCGCGCGAAGAACGCGAGCTCGTCCGCGGTCGCGTCGAGGCTTGCGCCCGTCGACACGAGTCCGACGCGGGCGTCGAGCGCGGCGGCCATGCGTGCGAGCGTCGCCTCGTCGGCCGAGAGCCGCGTGTGCGCGCGGGCGACGGCGTCGTAGCCTCCGAGCGCGACGCGCGCGTCGTGGAAGAGCGTGTCGCGCGCGAGGACGATGTCTGCGATCCGCTGACCCTGCGACTCGAAGCCGCCCGCCGTGCCCGCGTTCACCACGAGGTCGCAGGGAATCCGCTCGAGCGCGCGCGCGAGCACGGCGGCCGCGTGCACGGGCCCGATCTGGTCGACGCGCGTGTTCGCGCAGATTCCAGGGGAAAGGAGCGAGACCTCGAGCGCGCCCGTGCGGCCGCTGCGCACGCCCGCGCTTCCGAGCGGCAGCCTGTCGGGCGCGAGACCGAGCGCGCGCGCGATCGGCTCCGCCTCGGCCTCCATGGCCACGAAGAGGAGGACGCGCCGCGGCGCCTTCGGCAGGGGCGGAAGCGCGAAGTCGGCGCCCCGCGCATCCCCGTCAGACGGCAAGCGGCTCTCCGCGCGCGGGAAGCGCGCACTCGAGCGCGAGTTCGTCGCGCAGCTTTGCGGCGAGCGCGGCGCGCGCGGGCTCCGTGCCGTGGTTCAGCACCACGCGCGAGGGCTTCGCCTTGAAGCGGCGGAACCACTCGATGAGGTCCTCCTGGTAGGCATGGCCTGAGAGGCCCTCGACGCGCGCGGTCGTCGCGCGGATCGGAATCACCTTGCCGCTCGAGAACTGCGCGCGCTCCGCGCCGCGCTCGATGCGCGAGGCGAATCCGTCCTCGGGCTGGTATCCGCCGAGGAGAAGCAGGCAGTCGGGCCGGTCGATCGACTCCTCGAGATGGCGCAGCATCGGGCCCGCGTCCATGAAGCCGCTTCCCGCAAGGATGATGCCGCCGTGCACCATGCGGTCGATCGCCATCGACTCGCGCTTCGAGAGGACATAGTGGAGCTCGGGGAACCAGAGCGGCGCCTCGCCCGCGCGCACCGCCGCTGCGATGTCGGGCGCGAGATACTCGGGGTGGCGGTAGAGCGACTCGATGCCGTGGACGGCCATGGGCGAGTCCACATAGACATTGAGCCCGTGCATGAGCCCGCGCGCGTGGAGCCGCGCGAGGCGATGGACGAGAAGTTGCGCGCGGCCGAGCGCGAAGACGGGCGCGAGCACCTTCAGCTTGCGCCGCGCCGCGTCTGCGACGATCGCGGCGAGCGTCTCGTCGGTGTCGGCGTGCACCTTGCGCGGGCGCTCGCCGTTGGTCGACTCGACCACCACGACATCGGCGTCGACGGGGTGATGCGGCGCCGCGAGGAGCGACACGGCGCCCGCGCGGTGCGGCCCGAGGTCGCCCGTGAAGTAGAGCCTTCGCCGCGCTGCGCCCGCGCCGACCGTGAGCTCCGCGCCCGCGGCCCCGGGCGTGTGGCCCGCGTTGCGGAAGACGAGCGACACGAGCGGCGCGATCTTGACCTCGCGGTCGAGGGGCACGCCTTCGATCGCGTCCATCGTGTCGCGCACGTCGGGGATGTCGAAGAGCCGCTGCGCAGGCGGGAACTTGGGCGCGGGGCCCGGCTCCTCGCCCGCGAAGAGCGCGCGCGACCAGGGCGAGGTGCCGCTCGCACGCTCGTAGACGCGACCGCGCTGGAGCCGCGCACTCGAGCGGAGCACGCGTCCGAGGAGCTCGTGCGTGGCGGTGGTCGCGTAGATGCGGCCCTTGAAGCCGAGCGACGGCAGCATGGCGAGGCGTCCGCAGTGATCGATGTGCGCATGCGTGACGACGACCGCGTCAAGCGACGCGAAGTCGATCGGCGGCGCGACCGCGTTGCGCGCCTCGTCCTCGGGCGAACCCTGGAACATTCCGAAGTCGATGAGGATGCGCGCCTTGTCTGTGCGGACGAGGGTGCAGCTTCCCGTCACCTCGCCTGCCGCGCCGTGGAACTCGAGCGTTGCGCCGATCGTCATGTCGTCTGGGCTCCGTGTCGTGCGGTCGTGGCCGCGGCGGAAGGCGGGAACCACGCGAGGTCGAACACCTCCTCGAGCGGCGACCACCATTCGCCGTCCTTCGCGAAGGGCGCGGGCCGCTGGAAGCCGCGCATCAGCGCGTCCCATTCCTGCGCGCGGGGGTCGCGCGCATAGTCCTGGTATCGCGCGGGGTCGAAGCCGTCGTCCGTCTCGACGAGCATGAAGAGCCTCGTGCCGCCGCGCCAGATGCGCATGCCGCGCACCCCGATCGCGCGCAGGCCTTCGGTGACCTCGGGCCACACGGCGCGGTGGTGGCGCAGGTATTCGTCGACGCGCGCGGGGTCGTCGACGAGATCGAGTGCCTGGGCGAAGACGCGCATGTCGAGAAGGTATCTGATTCACCGACGAAATGCCTCGATCGGATACCGTGGCGGGAATGGAACCGTTTCGCGCGAAAGGTCCCCCGTTCGACTGGCTGGCGCTGACCGCTGCGAACGCGCGGCAGGCTGCGGCCTACGGGCTGCAGCTCGACGCACGCGCAGGCCATGCGCCGTTCGCGGGCATGAAGGGCGCGTTCGCGATCGCGGACGCGCGCGACGCACGCATCGGCTCGGGCGCGGCGACCGTGCTTGCGCTCGCCGAGGTCGCGCGGCGGCTCCTCCGCACGAAGCGCGCGCGCAGCCTCGAGGCGCTGTTCGCGGGCGAGCGCGTGCTGATCCTGCACTCGGGCGGCGACTCGCGGCGGCTGCCGATGCATGCGGTCGAAGGGAAGATCTTCGCTCCCGTGCCGGTTCCTGCGCCGGGAAACCGCTGCGCCACGGTGTTCGACATCCTCGTCGACGATCTCGCGTCGCTTGCGCCGCGCGAGGGCGGCGAAGTGCTCGTCGGCGCTGGCGACGCGGTCCTTGGGCTCGGGCGCGATCCGCCGAGGCTCGCGGGCGACGGCGTGATCGGCGTCGCGCAGAGGGCGTCGCTCGAGCGCGCGTCGCGGCACGGCGTGTTCGTCGCGCCTGCGAAGGGCGGTGCGGTGCGCGGGTTCCTGCAGAAGGCGGGCGAGCGCGAGATGCGCGCCGCGGGCGCCGTGCTCGACGATGGCCGCGCGCTCGTCGATCTCGGGCTCTTCTCGTTCGACCCGCGTTCGGTCGCGGCGCTCCTCGCGGGCGCGGGGGTGCGGCTGCGCGCGGGAAAGCTCATGTTTTCCGCTTGCGGACTCGCCGATCTCGCCTCGCGAGCCTCGATTCCGCAGGTCGACCTCTACCGCGAGATCGCGATGGCGCTTCCCGCGCGGGCGCGACGCGGCGAGTATCTCGAGGCGTGCGCGGGAGAGGCGCTGGCGAAGCCGCTGGGCGCGCACTTCGACGCGATGCGTGGCACGCCGTTCCGCGTGGTGGTCGCCGAAGTCGGCGATTTCATGAACACCGACCTTAAGAACACCGACTTCCTGCACATCGGATCAATGCGCGAGATGCTCGACGCGCTCTGCGGCGAGAGGCCAAAGGCCGCGGAGTTCGGCGTGGTGAACTCGTCGTGTCCAGCGCCGCCCGCGGCGGTGGCCGGACGCGGGGCGGTCGCCGCGCTCGACTGCGGTCGGCGCGCGGCCGTGCGGATCGCGGGCGGCAATGCGGTCGTCGATGCATGCGAGATCGGATCGCTCGAGCTCGGGGGCGCGAACATCGTGCACGGAATCGACGCGCGCACGCTTGCGCTCCCGCGTGGCGTCGCGCTCTTCGCAGTGCCGACCGCGCGCGGCGTCGCGATGGTGGCGTGCGGTGTCGACGACGACTTCAAGACGCCGCTCGACGAAGGCGGCACGATCTTCGGCGCGCCGTTCGCGCGGTTCCTCGCGAAGGCGGGGTTTCGCGCAGAGGATGTGCTCGAAGGAGACCGCACGCTGTGGGATGCGCGGCTCTGGACGATCGGCGCCGCGCGCGACGGGCGCGTGCTTCGCTGGATGTGGAGCGGCGCGCGGGCGCCGCGGGCCTGGCGCGTCGCGCGGCGCCACTCGATGCGCGAGCTCCTCGCGATCGGCGATGCGGCGGCGATCGCCGAGCGCCGTGTGCGCATGGGTAGGCTCGCCGCGATCCGCGATCCCGCGTGGGCGTTCGAGTGCGCGGCGACTCATGGGCAGCTCGACGAACTCCATCGCGCGCTGCGCGCCGCACCGCGCGAGGAACGCCGTGCGCTCGCCTCCGGCGCGCAAGATCCCGGCGCGCTGCTGCCGCGGCGACCGCTGCCGCGCGCGTACGCGTCGGCCGCGCTTTCCTGCGCGGTGCGCGACCTCGGCGCCGCGGGCGCGCGCCGTGCCGCCGAGTTCCGCGCGCAGGCCTTCGCGGCGGTCGGCGAGGCGGTGCTCTCGCGATTCGAGCTGCCGCAGCGCCCCGCGCGCGCCGCGATCATGCACGACCAGGCGGTGTGGACCTCGACGCCCGTGCGCGTCGACCTCGCGGGCGGCTGGACCGACACGCCGCCCATCTGCAACGCCGTCGGCGGCAGCGTGGTGAACGTCGCGGTGACGCTGCGCGGGCAGCTTCCGATCCAGGTGGTCGCGAAGCTCGAGGAGGAGCCTGTCATCCGCATCACGAGCACCGATCTCGGCGAAACGCGGGTGATCTGCTCGGTGCGCGACCTCGCGCACCGCGGCGACCCGACGCGCTGGTCGAGCCTTGCGGAGAACGCGTTGGTGCTGACCGGCGCGGCGCCGTCCGATCCGAAGGCGTCGCTCGCAAAGTGGCTGCGCGCGGTCGGCGGCGGCATCTCGCTGACGATGTTCAGCGCCGTGCCCAAGGGCTCGGGCCTCGGCACGAGCTCGATCCTCGGCGCCGCCACGATCCAGTGCCTCGACCGCGTCTTCGGCCGCGAGCGCCCGACTGGCGAACTCTTCGCAGCGACCAGCGCGCTCGAGCAGATGCTGTCGACGCGCGGCGGCTGGCAGGACCAGGTGGGCGGCGTGCTCGGCGGCTTCAAGATCGCGCGCACGCTTCCCGGCGCCGACCAGCGGCCCGTCGCAGAGCCGCTGGCGGTGTCCGCGGCGTTCGCGCGCGAGCTCTCCGCGCGTTCGCTCCTCTACTTCACGGGAGAGCGCCGCATGGCGAAGAACATCCTCGAGAGCGTGGTGTGGAACCACCTCACGCACGAGCCGGCCGCGGTCGAGGCCGTGCGCGGGCTCAAGGAAAACGCCCTGCGGATGCGCGCGGCGCTCGTCGAGGGCGACGGACGCGCGTTTGCGGGCGAGGTCGACCGATACATGCGGCTGAAGCGGCAGATCGACCCAGGGTCGTCGCCCCCGATGTTCGATGCGCTGGCGCGGCGCTGGAAGCGGGAGCTTTCCTCGTGGTGCTTCGCGGGCGCGGGTGGCGGGGGGTTCATGCTCCTCGTCGCGCGCGACGCCCGCGCTGCGGCGCGTCTCGCGGCCTCGATCGACCGCGACCCTCCGCACCCGCGCGCGCGCGCGTTTCCGTTCGAGGTCGATTCGGTCGGCCTGCGCTGCGCCGTCCTCTGAGCGAGTGCCGCGCGTACCATGCGCGTCATGCCCGATGATGCAGCGCAGAAGACGCCGCTTGCGACCAGCCGACCCTGGCTGTCGGTCGCGGGCTGTCTCGGCGGCGGCGTGCTGACGGTCGTGTTCGTCTTCCTGCTTGTCGTCGGCGTCGCGCTCTACTTCCTCTGGCCCCGCATCGTCGGCGGCTCGCGCGGCACCGAGACGATGGTGCTCCAGGCGATCGGAGAGCTGCGCAAGGCGCCCGCGCTGAAGGTCGCAGACCGCGAGATCGCCGTGCGCATCGAGCACTCGGTGCCGCGGGAGTGGACGGTGCGGCCGTGGATGGTGCCCATTGGTCCCGGCTATCGCCTCGAGGTCGGCCGCACGACGGTCGCGATCGATGTTCCTGAGAACCGCGTGCAGTACATCGTGCCTTTCGACGGCGACGCGGAGCCGAAGGTCGCTGCGAGCGCGGACGGGAAGCTCGTGATCGTCACGATGCCGCCGCCGCGCGTCGACGAGAAAGTGGTCGAGGTGCAGAGCGACCCTTCGAAGCTGCGCGTCGACTTCGACCGCGACTGGCTGAACCACATCCTGCCCGAGGGCGAGGTGCGCGACCAGGCGCTCGCCATGATCCGCGCGCGCGTCGTCGAGACCGCCTCGACGCCGTCGGCGATCTTCGAGGTGCGCGAGAAGTCGCGCGAGACGGTCGCGGAGATGATCCGCGCGCTCCTTCCGCCGAGGCTCAAGGACTGCGAGATCCTCGTCCGCTGGAGCGACGAGGAGGCGATCGTTCCGTAGCGCGGCGCCGCGCTGATACATTGCGCCGATGCAGCAGGCGATCCCGTTCCATCGCACCGTGCTCGGCCGCGCCATGCTGATCGGCGTGCTGCCTGCGGCGCTCGTGGTGCTCGCGGTCGTCGTCTTCAACAGCGTGCGCGCGTGGAACGACCTGCGCGGCGAGCTCGAGCGCGACCTCCGCAGCGCGACCGAGCTCGTCGTCGAGGAGGTCGAGCTCCTGAACAGGAAGCATGTCGAGCTGGTGCGGCTCGTGGCGCTCGCGCAGGAGTCTGGGCAGTTCGGCCGGCGCGCCGAGACCCTCGACTATCTCGAGCGCATCCTGCGCGCGAACCCGCGCGTCTACGCGGCCTACATCGCCTACGAGCCCGACGCGGACGGGCAGGACGCGCTCGGCGCGCAGGCGGGCGTGCCTGCCGAGGCGCTCGGCGCGGGAGGCCGCTTCTATGCGTATCTGAAGCGCGCGCCCGAGGCCGCGGGCGGGCTCGTGCTCGAGCCGATCGAGGATGTCGCCGAGGACGAAGGCCTCTGGTACGCGTTCCCGAAGACGCGCTTCGAGCGGAGCGGCGTGGCGGAGCCCGTCATCACCAAGCCCTACACCTACCTCGGCACCGACATCGTCGAGCATGTCGCGCCGATCGTGCGCGACGGGCGCTTCGTGGGGATCGCCGGGCTCGACATCGCGCTCACCGATCTCCAGAGGCGGCTCGACGAGATCGCGCGCGAGCTTGACGCCGACATCTTCGTCGAGACGCGCGGGTTCTTCGTCGCGGCCACGACCGACGCGTCGGGCGGCGCGCCGCTGCGCACGACCGAGATCGCGCGCTCGCCGCTGGCGTCGTTCTTCGACGACGCGCGCGGGTCGGCCCCGTCGATGCGCGTGGCGCTCGATCCGATCACGAAGGAGGAGTGCTACTTCTACAGCGCGGCCGTCGACACGGGCGGCTGGAGGCTCGTCTTGCGCAAGCGGACCGACGCGATCGCGGTGCGCCTGGCCGATCTCTTCGCGGTGAACGCGGCGACGGCGGGGCTCGGGATCGTGCTCATCGTCGCCATCCTGGCCGCGGGCGCCGCCTCGCTCGGCCGGCGCGTGCGCGCCGCGCACCAGGTCGCAGAGCGCATCGCCTCGGGCAACCTCGCGGGCGAGCCGATCGCCGTCGCGGGAACCGACGAGAGCGCGGAGCTCGTGCGCGCGATGAACGGTATGGCGACTGATCTCGCCACGATGGTGCGGGCGGTGCGCGAGGCGTCGTCGCGGCTCTCCGCGACGAGCACGCAGCTTGCCGCGACGAGCCGCGAGCAGGGCGCGACCGCGGGCGCGTTCGGCGGGTCGACCGCGCAGATCGCGGCGGCGATCCGCGAGATCGCCGCCACGCAGACGGAGCTCCTCCGCTCGATCGAGACGGTCGACCGCGGCGCGCGCCGCACGCGCGAGGCCGCGGAAGGCGGACGCATGCGGCTCCACGGCATGGCCGCGTCGATGGCGAGGCTCGACGGCGCGACCGCCGAGATCGGCGATCGCCTCGGCGTCATCGCGGAGAAGGCGGGCGCCATCAACGCCGTCGTCGTCACCATCACGAAGGTCGCCGAGCAGACGAACCTCCTCTCTGTGAACGCCGCGATCGAAGCCGAGAAGGCGGGCGAGGCGGGCCTCGGGTTCCTCGTCGTCGCGCGAGAGATCAGGCGGCTCGCCGACCAGACCGCGTCGGCGACGCTCGACATCGAGCGCATCGTGCGCCAGATGCAGCAGTCGGTCGCCGCGGGCGTCGCCGAGATGCGGCGATTCGCAGAGGAGATGCGCACGGGAACCGACGACGCGCGCCGCGTGGCGGGCGACCTCGGAGGCATCATCGACGACATGCAGGCCTCGTTCTCGAGCTTCTCCGAAGTGCAGCAGGGAATGGCAAGCCAGGCCACGGGCGTGACGCAGATCGAGGAGGCCGTGGTGCAGGTCGCCGCGGGCGCGAGGCAGACCGCGGCGAGCGTGGGCGAGTTCAGCCGCGTGGCGGACGAGCTGGCGCACGCGGTCGCTGTGCTCGAGGACGCGGCTGCCCGCTTCACGCTGCGCGCGGAAGATGCGGACGACGCCGCCGGCGCCGCGGGGAAGGGCTGAGCGCGATGCAGGTCCTGTTCACATCGGTCCGAGGCCAGCGGTTCGCACTCGACTGCGCCGATGTCGTCGAGGTGCTTCCCGTCGTCGCGCATCGGTCCGCTGGAACGGGGCCGCGGTGGCTGCTCGGGCTCTTCAACCTGCGCGGCGCGCTCGTGCCGCTCGTCGATCTCTCGCTCATCCTCGAGGAACGCGCGGAACCACTGCGGCGCGGCTCGCGCATCGTCGTGCTTCGCCTCGGCGGCGCGCTCGCGGAGGGCGACCTCTTCGGCGGCACCCCCGACCCGACGCGCACGCTCGTCGGACTTCTCGTGCCCGAGATCTCGGGGCCGTTCACGCGGGATTTCGCCGCGCACGGCGCGCACGAAGGCTTCACCTTCGCGGGCGCGTCGCACCTCGGGCCCACGATCGTCGACGAAGGCGAAGGCGCCGCGCCACCCGTCGATGGCGCGCCGCAGATGGTGCAGCTCCTGCGATGCAGGCGGCTTCTCGAAGGCGATGCGGCGCTGCGCGAGCTTCCGAGGAGCGCGGGCGAATGGCAGGCGTGAACGCGCGGCCACGAGCGGGCGACGCAGGCGACCCGCTGGCGGCGCTGATGGCACGGCTCTGCGCCGAGAGCGGCTTCTCGCCCGAGTCGGTGGCGCGTGCGCGCGGCGCGATCGAGCTGCATCTCTCGCAGCGCGCGCGGGAGCTCGGGCTCGCGGCCGGCGGCGACGCGATCGCCTTGGTGGCGGCGCTTGCCGCGCGCGAACCCGCGGAGTACGCGCGCGTCGAGTCGCTGGTCGCGCCGCCCGAGACCTGGCTCTTCCGCGCACCCGAGAGCTTCGCGTGGCTTCGCGACCGCGCGCGCGCGCGTGCGGCGGCGCGGCGCGGGTTTCGCGCGCTCGTCGTCGGGGCGGGCGGCTGGTGCGAGCCATGCTCCGCTGCCGCCGCTGTTCTCGCGGGATTCTCCGACGCATCACGCGCGCACGCAGCGGACGCGATCGAGGTCGTCGCCATCGACCGCGACGCATCGCTCTTCGCGCGGCCCATGCGCTTCGCGGGGATGGAGTTGCGCGGCGGTGTTCCGCCGTGGGCGGAGCGGTTCTTCCCGCGCGTGGCCGCGCCCGTGACGGCGCCACGGGAGGCCGCGGAGGTCCGCGAGACATCGCCCGAGGTCGCTGCGTGCCTGCGCAGCGCTCAAGCCACAGTCGACGATGTCGTGGCGGGAGGCGCTCGGGCGCGCGCCGTGCTCGCAGGCGACGCACCGTTCGACGCGGTCTTCTTCCGCAATGTCGCCATCTATCTCGCCGACCCCGTGCGCGAGCGCGCGTTCGCGGGGCTCGCGCGGCTTCTCTCGGACGATGGCGCGCTCTTCGTCGGGCACGCGGAGGTCGAGGTCGCCGTGCGCGCGACGGGCCTCGCGTCCGTCGAAGCGTCGGGCGTGTTCGCGCTGATGGCGCGGAGGAGCGTGCAGTCCGCGGCGGTGGCGCAGGGAACGGGCGCGACGCAGGAGCCACGGGCGGCGGGGAAGGATGCGTCGCGCGTTGGTCGACGCGTCGATCAAAGCGCCGCTCCCCGCGTCGATCCCCGCGTCGATCCCCGCGCAAACCCCGCACAACGAAGGCCCGCGCCGATCGCGCATCCCGCGCGCGAACCGCGCGACGCAGCGTGGTATCTCGCGCTCGCGCAGCGTGACGAAGAGGCGCGCGACCTCGCCGCCGCCCGCGCGGCCATTGGAAAGGCGCTCTATCTCGACCCCCGCCACGAAGAGGCCTTGCTTGCGGCGGCGCGGCTCGCGGAGGCGGCGGGCGACGGCGCTGCGGCCGAGCGGTTCCGTGAGCGGGCGCTGCGCGCCCATCTCGGGAAGGTGCGCGACGAGGATCGCGCCTGATAGGCTGCATGCGACGGATCGAAGATGCCTCCGAGCGACGAGACAACATCCGCGCGCGCCGAGCCGAGTTCGCTGCGCCAGACGCGCGACGACCTCGACCGCATGCGCGCGCTCCTCGACAGGCCGCTGACGCCCGAGGAGCTCGCGGCGAACACGGCGCTCGTGTCGGCGCCCGCCGCCGAGCGCGGGGGCGGCACGCGGGGCCTTCTTGTTTTTTCGCTCGGCTCCGAGCGGCTCGGGCTCGACGCGGCGCACGCGCACCGCGTGGTGCCCGTGTCCTCGATTCGCCGCGTGCCGCATCGAACGAACGCGGTCTTCGCGGGCATCGCCAACATCGGCGGTGAACTCACCCCCGTCGCCCGCGCGGGCGCCGCGCTCGGAGTGCCCGTCTCGGTCGAGCCGTCGCGCTTCATCGTGATCGGCCCGCCGCACGCGCGCTGGGCCTTCGGCGTCGACGCGGTCGAGGGCCTTCGCCGCTTCGATCCGTCGCGCACGCTTCCGCCGCCCGCGACGGTGCGCCACGCGGCCGACGGCTGCACCGAGGCGCTCGTCGAGATCGCCTCGCGCGACGGCAATGGGTCGTCGCTCGTCTCGATCCTCGACGCCGCGCGGCTTTCCGCGCTCTTCGCGAGGAGCCTCGCATGAGCGACCTCGGCGGCTTCTCGCTCCACGAGCTCTTCCGCGCCGAGGCGGAGACCCACGCCGCTGCGCTGAGCGAAGGGCTCGTGCGGCTCGAGGGAACGAGCGACGCGTCGGTCGTCGAGCCACTGATGCGCGCCGCGCACTCGATCAAGGGCGCCGCGCGCGTGATCGGGCTCGACATCGCCGTCAAGCTTGCGCACGCGATGGAGGATGTGCTCGTCGCCATGCAGAAGGGCCGCGAGGCGATCGAGCCCGCGCGCATCGACCAGCTTCTGGCGGGCGCGGACCTTCTTGCGTCGCTTGCGAAGGTCGACGAGGCCGCCGTCCCCTTGTGGAGCAGCGCGAACGAGGCGGCGCTCGACGCGCTCGTCGCCTCGCTGCGCGCGGCGCCGCCTGCGGCGGCGTCTGTGCCTTCGCGTGAAGCCGCGTCTCCGCGTGAGGCCGCAACTCCATCCGACGGCGCGTCCCTTGCTTCGCCCGTGCCCGCAGCGTCCGATTCGGCGCCGCCCAAGCCGCCCGAGACGGCCGTCGCTGCGCCCGCGTCTTCCGCCGTCTCCGCCGCGTCGTCGTCCGCGCCCTCCACCGCACCCGCGCCCGCGCGCGGCGGCAGCGTGCGCGTGACGGCGGAGAAGCTCGACCGGTTGCTCCAGCTCGCGGGCGAGACCATGCTCGAGGCGCGGCGTCTCGGCGGGCTGCGCGACGAGGCGCTCGAACTCAAGCGCGAGCTCGTGCGGCTCGAGGACGAGCTCGACCGCCTGCGCACCGAGGCGCGTCGCGCGGGCGTGGACGCATCGGTGCTCGCTCCCGCGCGCGGTGCCGTCGAGCGTGGACAGGTGCGCGTCGTCTCGCATCTCCAGGCGATCGAAGGCGCGATCCGCCGCGGCGAAGAGACCTCGACCGAGCTCTACCACGAGGTCCTCTCAAGCCGCATGCGGCCGTTCGCAGACGCGACCGCGTCGCTCTCGCGCACGGTCCGCGACCTCTCGCGCCAGCTCGGCAAGGACGCGCGCCTCGAGATCGTCGGCGATCAGGTGCCCGTCGACCGCGATGTCCTCGCGCGGCTCGACGCGCCGCTCAACCACATGCTGCGCAACGCGCTCGACCACGGCGTCGAGACGCCCGACGAGCGCCGCGCGCGCGGAAAGCCGCCGCAGGCCACGCTGCGCGTCGAGGCCCGCCATCACGCGGGAATGCTGCGCATCCGCGTCAGCGACGACGGCCGCGGCATCGACCTCGAGTCGCTGCGCGAGCGCATCGTGCGCAAGGCGCTTGCGACGGGCGACATGGCCGCCACGCTCGACCGCCAGGAACTGCTCGAATTCCTGTTCCTCCCCGGATTCTCGACGGCGAAGGAGGTCACCGACATCTCGGGCCGCGGCGTCGGGCTCGATGTCGTCCAGTCGACCGCGCGCGAGATCGGCGGAACGGCGCGCATCGAGACGGATCTCGGCCGCGGCACGGCGTTCGAGCTCGAGCTTCCGATCACGCTCTCTGTGATCCGCGCGCTACTCGTCGAGGTCGCGGGCGAGATCCTCGCGTTTCCCCTCGCGCGCATCGAGCGCGTGCTTCGCCCCGACGCGTCCGAGCTGCGCACGGTCGAGGGCCGCATCCAGCTTCTTCTCGACGGAACATCGATCGGCGTGGTCGATGCGGCGCGCGTGCTTGCGCTGGCGGAGTCGCGCCGCGTGGCCGAGCGCGAGAGCCTTGTCGTCCTCGGCGGCGCGTCTGGTGCACGGCGCGGCGCCGCCGAGAGCGATCTCTATGCGCTCGCCGTCGACGGACTCGTCGGCGAGGAAGACCTCGTCGTGCGCCCGCTTGATGCGCGCTTCGGCAAGGTGCCGCATCTCTCGGCGGCCGCCGTGCGCGAGACGGGCGAGCCCGTCCTTATCGTCGACACCGAGGACCTGCTGCAGTCCGTGCGCGCGGCGCTCAGCGAGGGGAAGCTCCGCGGCGCGCGGCCGATGCACGCGCTCGGCGCCCGCCGCGCGCCGCGCGCGCTCGTCGTCGACGACTCGGCCACCGTGCGCGAGGTCGAGCGGCAGATCCTCAAGCGCATGGGATTCGAGGTCGAGACCGCGGTCGACGGCCTCGACGGCTGGCACACGCTCCGCGACGGAGTCTTCGACCTCGTCGTCAGCGACATCGACATGCCGCGCATGAACGGCATCGAGTTCGTGCGCACGCTGCGCGGCGACGCGCGCTTCTCTGCCGTCCCCGTCATCGTCGTCAGCTACAAGGACCGCGAGGAAGACCGTCTCGCGGGCCTCGAGGCGGGCGCGACCGCGTATCTCACGAAGGGCGCGTTCCAGGACAGCACCTTCGCCGACACCGTGCGCGACCTCGTGCCCGCGGTCGACGACATCGAGCGCGGCGAGCGCGTCGAGGAGGGGCGCTGATGCGCGTCGCGATCGTCAACGACCTCGCCGTCGCGTGCGAGGCGCTGCGCCGCGCGCTCGCGACCGATCCGTCGCTGTCGGTCGCATGGATCGCGCGCGATGGCGTCGAGGCGGTCGCGTGCGCCGCGCGCGACAGGCCCGACCTCGTGCTGATGGACCTCGTCATGCCGCGGATGGACGGCGTCGCCGCCACGCGCGAGATCATGCGCACGGCGCCGTGCCCCATCCTCGTGGTGACGGCGACCGTGAGCGGCAACGCGGCGCTCGTCTACGAGGCGCTCGGCGCGGGCGCGCTCGATGCCGTGAACACGCCGACGCTTTCGGGCGCGGGCGCCGTCGAGGGCGCGGCCGAGCTCGTGCGGCGCATCCACCGCGTGGCGCGCGCGGTCTGCTCCGATGCGCGGGCCGATCATCTCGCGGCGAATCGAGCGGAATGCGGCGCCACGGGTGGCCATGATGCGAGGGCCGCGGCCGACGCGAAGAGTCCTCGCGCGCCGATCCTCGCGATCGGCGCATCGACTGGCGGCCCGCGCGCGATCGCAGCCGTGCTTGCCACGATGCCGCGGCCGCTTCCATGCGCCGTGGTCGTCGTCCAGCATGTCGCGAGCGAGTTCGCGGGCGGTTTCGCGGAGTGGCTCGCCGTGGAGTCGCGCCGCACCGTGCGCCTCGCGCGCGCGGGAGAGGCGCCGCGTCTCGACGAGGTCGTGATCGCGGGCGACGACAGCCATCTCGTCCTCTGCGCCGACGGCACGCTGCGCGCAAGCGACGAGCCGCGCGACCTCGTGCATCGGCCGTCGGTCGACGAGCTCTTCGCGTCGCTCGCGCGGCATGCGGCTCCCGCGGTCGCCGTGCTCCTCACGGGCATGGGCCGCGATGGCGCAGAGGGCCTCGCGCGGCTTCGCGCCGCGGGCTGGCACACCATCGCGCAGGACGAGGCCACGAGCGTGGTCTGGGGCATGCCGGGCGCCGCGCATCGCCTCGGCGCCGCGGTCGAGACGCTGCCGCTCGGCGCGATCGGCGCTGCGGCTGCGGCCGCGCTTGCGCGGAGACGGCCATGACGGAACACTTGCACGAGAAAGACAGGCCTCCAGCGATGCAGAACCTCGACACCATCGACCGCGTGCTCCTCGTCGACGACCAGGGAATCGTCTGCGAGGCCGTGCGCCGCATGATCGCGACGCAGGGTGCGTGCGAGTTCCGCGCCGTGCAGGACCCGCTCCAGGCGATCGCCGTCGCGGAGACCTTCCGCCCGACGGTCATCCTCCAGGACATCGAGATGCCCGCGAAGAACGGGCTCGACATGATCCTCGACTACAAGGAGAGCGAGGCGACGCGCGCGGTCCCGATCGTCATGCTCACGGGCAAGGAGGACCCCGCGATGAAGGCCGACGCCTTCGCGCGCGGCGCAAGCGACTACCTCGTGAAGCTTCCGCATCCCGTCGAGCTCGTCGCGCGCATCCGCCACCACTCGCGCGGCTACCGCATGGAGCTCGAGCGCAACGCCGCGTTCGAGGCGCTGCGGGAGAGCGAGGCGCATGTCAGGGCCGAGATCAACCGCGCCGCGAGCTATGTGCGCTCGCTGCTCGACCCGCCGCTCGACGGCGTGGTGCAGGCCGACTGGCGCTTCGTCCCGTGCGAATCGCTCGGCGGCGATGTGTTCGGCTACCACTGGATCGACGAGGATCATCTCGCGATGTATGTCCTCGATGTGAGCGGCCATGGCGTCGGACCCGCGCTGATGGGCGTGAGCGCGATGAACCTCATCCGCTCTGGCTCGCTCGAGAAGGAACAGGTGCTCGACCCGACCCGCGTGCTGCAGGCGCTCAACGCGGCGTTCCAGATGTCGCGCCATGACGGCATGTACTTCACCGTCTGGTACGGCGTCTACGACCGCCGCACGCGCGAGCTGCGCTGGTCGGGCGGCGGGCATCCGCCGTCGTTCCTCATGCGCGGCGGCGCGCTCAGGCGACTCGAGTCGACGACCTACATGGCGTGCATCGCGGAGGAGTACGACGCACCCACCGAGCGCGTCACGATCGAGCAGGGCGACCGCCTCTACCTCTTCTCGGACGGCGTGTTCGAACTGCACACGAAGGACGCGGGGATCTGGGGCCTCGACAGACTCGAGGCGCTGCTCTCGGCAAGTCCTGCCGACCGCGTGCTCGACACCGTGGTCGAGGAGACGCGCAAGGTCGTGCTCGAAGGCCGCGGCATCGCGCCCGATAGCGCGGCGGCTGCAGCAGGCGCCGTGACCTGGGACGACGATTTCTCTCTGATCGAGTTCAGGTTCAACTGAGCGGTTGCGGCCGCCGATCCTTTCAGCCTACCCTTGTCCCCCCGCGCGGCGGTCGCCGCATGGCCAGAACAGCGAGGTCCACATGAAGAGCGTCGTCGTCATCGGAGCAGGCAAGATCGGTCGGATGGCGGCGCACTTCCTCGCGCATTCGGGCGACTACGCCGTGCATGTCGTCGACGCGCACGAGGGCTCGTGGCGCGACGCGGTCGCGGGCCTGCCGAACGCGACTGGCGCGACGGTCGACTTCGCGAACGAAGCGCACCTCGACGCGGCGCTCAAGGGGAAGTGGGCGCTCATCTCGTGCGCGCCGTTCTTCTGCAACCCGCGCATCGCAGAGCGCGCGAAGGCGCACGGCGTGCACTACCTCGACCTCACCGAGGACGTCGCCGTGACGAAGAAGGTGATGTCGCTCGCGCAGGGCGCGGCCACCGCATTCATTCCGCAGTGCGGCCTCGCCCCCGGCTACATCACGATCGCTGCGAACCACCTCGCGAAGCCGATGAGCGAGATCCACGAGCTCCGCTGCCGCGTGGGCGCGCTGCCGCGCAATCCGACGAACCAGCTCAAGTACAACCTCACCTGGTCGACCAACGGCCTCGTGAACGAGTACTGCAATCCGTGCGAGGCGCTCGTCGACGGCAAGCTGACGCTGCTGCCGCCGCTCGAGAACCTCGAGGAGTTCACGCTCGACGGGATCGAGTACGAGGCGTTCAACACCTCGGGCGGCCTCGGCTCGCTCGGCGAGTCGCTCGCGGGCCGCGCGCGCAATGTGAACTACAAGACGATCCGCTATCCGGGCCACTGCAGGCTCGTGAAGTTCCTGCTCCACGACCTCGGCTTCATCGACCGCCGCGAGGAGCTGTGCGCGGTGCTCGACCGCTCGATCCCGACCACGCAGGACGATGTGATCGTCATCCTCTGCGTCGCGATCGGCATCGAGAACGGCAAGCTCGTCGAGAAGATCGACGCGCGCCGCGTGCCCGCGAAGTCGATCGACGGCAAGCATTGGACGGGCATCCAGATCACGACCGCCGCAGGCGTGTGCGCGCTGCTCGACATGCTGAAGGATGGCCAGGTGCCGCAGAAGGGCTTCGTCAAGATGGAGGATGTGTCGTACGACGCCTTTATCAAGAACCGCTTCGGCCGCGAATACGCGGTGTGAGCGGTCGCCGCTGCGGCGGCTTCCTTTGGCGTGGATGACACCCGTCGGAGTCCCCAACCAGGGGTGCCCGCATGCTTCAGTCTGCTGAACGACACGCGTCGGAGTCGCAGGCTGACATCATCCGTTCCGCGGACTGAAGTCCACGGGCACCCTTGATTGTCGTGTCGCAGGATTCTGATCGTCGGAGTCCCCAGCCAGGGGTGCCCGCATGCTTCAGCATGCGGAACGACACGCGTCGGAGTCGCAGGCTGACATCATCCGTTCCGCGGACTGAAGTCCACGGGCACCCCTAATGGTCGTGTCGGACGATTC
>WGMP01000011.1 GCA_016124975.1 Phycisphaera sp.
TGCAACGGCAACGGCATTCTTGACTCCTGCGACATCTCCGCAGGGACGGCGCCGGACTGCAACGGAAACGAAATCCCCGACTCGTGCGACATCGCCGCGGGCACTTCGGCGGACATCAACGGTGACGGCATCCCCGACAGTTGCGAGCCCGACTGCAACGCGAACAACCTGCCCGACACCTGGGAGATCGCGCAGGGCCTCGCGTCCGACTGCAATCGGAACGGCGTGCCCGATCCGTGCGATGCTCATGATGGTCTGGATTCTGACTGCAACAACAATGGCCGGCTGGATCGCTGCGATGTATTCGCCTTCGGAGACGCCGACGACAACCAGAACTGCACCCCCGACACATGCGAGTACGCGTACGGCGACTTCGGGCTCGATGGCGCGGTAGGCAGTGATGACCTCGCGTTCCTGCTCTCGTTTTGGGGAACCGATGCATCGCTGCCAGACCTCGACAAGAACGGGTATGTTGGAAGCCCTGATCTGGCCATGCTGCTCTCGCGGTGGGGCGATACTCCTTTCGCCGCAGGCAACTGCATAATGTTGCCTTGGGCGACGACACTCGCCTACGCCCCCGACCCCAACGTTGTGACGAATGCAGCGCTGCGTGATGGGATCATCGCGACCGGATTGCCCTGGCGTGTTCGAGACAACGGAACCGGCATCGAGATGCTGCTGGTGCCACCGGGCAGTTTCAACATGGGTTGCTCCTCGTCTCATGCTTGTGACTGCACCACATACCCCTGCGGATATCCTGGGGTCGAGCTGCCCGTTCACCAGGTGACGCTGACCGCCGCGTTCTATGTTGGTCGGTATGAGGTAACACAGGCGCAGTGGCGGAATCGGATGGGCAACAACCCGTCATCCTTTAAATCGCCGTGGTACGGTCCGCCGCCTGAGTTGGGCGGGACTGACAACTATCCAGTTGAGCAGGTTACCTGGTACATGGTTCAGGGATTCCTCGCTTCGACCGGCCTGCGCTTGCCTTCGGAAGCGGAATGGGAGTATGCCTATCGCGCGGGCACCGCGACCGCTTACCACGCCATGCCTGGCTACCCGGACGGCACAAACTACCAGTGGGAGGTAAGCGCGATCGCGTGGTGGGGTGCTGGCTGCCCCGGCGGGACCATAGGAGCGACGCATCCAGTCGGCCAAAAGGCGGCAAACGGACTTGGGTTACACGATATGGCTGGAAATGTTTTTGAGTGGGTCAGTGACTGGTTTGACTTTTATAGTGGCGTTCCCCAGACGAACCCGGCTGGCCCAAGTGGAGGAGCCTATAAGGTGATCCGAGGAGGATCTTGGAGAGGCGCAGGTGGGAACTGGCCGTACTGCTCCGAGGTTCTGCGCGCCTCCTCGCGGCTTGCCCAACCCCCCGACTCGACCACGCAGTTCACCGCAAGCGACATCGGCTTCCGAGTCGCGCGCAACCCGTGATCGCATGACAGCCAACCCGGTTTCCACAATCTTCAGGAGATCTCGTCAAACCTAAGAATTGCTTACGAATGCCGCTTGGTCTCGTTCGTCCCACGCACGCGTTGGATACAGAGGCAGTCGTACGTTACGCCCCCGTGCCACCCGCTCAGGCTTCTCCCTGCGCGATCCAGCGCGGACGGCGTCCGTCCATCTGCCGATCAGCTGGCGCCCCGAGCGAGTTCCTCCGCCGCCCTGGCCGAAAATGACCGCTCTGCAGTATGCGGCTCCAAGCTATAGCTTCGAAAAGTTCCGCGCGGAAATGTCGGCAATCTGAAGTCCACGGCCCATCGTCGGACACAAAAAGTTGTTGCAGAACCAGTTGTGGTACTGCGCGACCCACTCGTACTTCCCGAGAACCTTAGGGTTGTTCGCGTGCTGCTTCAGTTGCTGCTCTACCACCAACCTGTGCTTCTCTAATAGCTTCACCACCGCGTTGGCGTCGCCATCCGTACTCTCAACCGCCTCGTAGAGATAGTTCACGAAGACCTTGTCGTCGGCGTCGACTGCGAGATGAAGGCGTTGCGGGGCAACAAGACTGCTCGAGTAGTAGCTCAAGAATTCCGGCAGGCAGCTCCCAATTGAATCGTCGACCAAGATTCTGGGGAAGCAAGCCTCCTTCGCCTCTATCGCCTGTGCGCGCATGAGCCCCGACCCGACAACAACTGTTCCATCGACGAGAAGCGGCCCGATGGTGATCGCTCCTCTCATGAACCGACCCTTGAGCGCGAACTCGAATTGCGCCTCGGCGGCGTCCATAAAGACATAGCCCGTGGTGAACTCGGGGTGATCGTGGGCGAGTGGAACACTTAAAACGATGGCGTCGCTGATAACGTGCCATGAGAAGCCACTGCCCGAGTAATCCTTGGAAAGTCGATCGTGCATCGACTTCAGATCAGCGGCGTAACGCTGTGCCCAAGTAGCCTCCGTTCCGCTACAGGCCGCCGCCTTGAGCGCATCGCTGACTCCTAGAACATCCACCCAACAAATCACAGATGGAAGAAACTGCGCCGGGCGCCGAACAATCTGCCCGACGACGAGGTCCTCGTCGCCGCCTTCCGCGTCAGACATCGACGTTCTCCTCAATCGCATCGGGGATGTAGACTCGCTTCAACGGGATCATGCCCTTGTACAAGGCATCGAAGGCCTCGTAGTGCTGGAAGACGAGGTCGACCAGCCTCGCGCCATCGACCAGCTGGATGTTGCTGCGCCCGTCTGCAAGCCGTCGGGCTTGCGCCGTGAAGGTCCCGAGCGTCACAAACAGCCCGCACTCCTTCTCGCCCACCACGCCGCAGAGCGAGGCGACGAGTGGTTCGCTAACGGACCCCTCCGTCGACTTGACCTGCACCTTGATGATGGGGGGCTCGAACCCAAGATCATCCTTGTGGGCGACGATATCGACGCCTCGATCTGGCCCTTCGGGGGAAACGCGCACTCGATACCCCATCGCCACCAGCAGGTGGCCGACGAAGGAAGCCAGCGGGTGACCCTTCAGGTCGCGGGCCAGCCGCTTCAGCACGAAGTCGCGCGTCGTCTCCTCGATGTCCTCGGTGACAGCGGCAACAGACGGGTCGAGGGCGCTGACCACGGCCGTGGCTGCCGCGGTTGATTCCGAAGTGAACTCATCCGCATAGTTTCGCACCTGGAAGAAGCTGAGTGCCGACCCGATCTCGTAGAGCGCCCCCTGCGACAACTGGGTGCGCGGGATCCGCCGCTTCCATTCGACCGTCCGTCGATTCGGATAGGCGGCCACCTCGTCGGACACGAACCGGTACTCGCCGGTCACTCTGCCGACATGGACCAGCCGGTCGCTTCTGGATGGGTAGACAACAAGGTCGCCGATCCGCATCTCGTGCAGGAATCGGAAGAGCTGCCCCGCGCAGTTCCTGATGTTTCCGGGATTCCGGTCGGGGAAGCACGCCTCGGCTGCGGCCTTGAAGGCCTCGCGGCTCGCGCCGAGGCGCGAGAGATCGCCGAGCTCGGGCCAGCCGAGTGCGACGAGGTTCCTCCGCAGGAAGAGCGTGTCTGCGTCTCCAGCTCGGCCACCGTGAATTCCCCAGACTGTTTGCTCGACTTCAGGCACCTTGATCTCCATGTAATCGGTGGGCCGATTTTAGACAAGAAATGGGAAGAGCGCGGCACCTTCAAGGCCCCCGGCGCAGGTCTGGGGGATCAGCTGAGCATGCGGTCAAAGCCTCATTGAAAGGGCGCTGGTCGCGAGAAAGCTCGTGCAGCTAGGTGCGTGATTTGTCACCATCCGAATCCCAACTGCTCTTCCTTGTCTGGCGCCGCTCGTACCGTCGCCGCGTCCGCTGCTGCGCGATTGACAAGCCAGTTCCAGATGATCGCGGTTCCCACGGTATCGAGCCTGCAGTAAGCGCGGAGCGCTTCGCGCCGCCGTGCATAGGCCTCCTCCTCGCCCTGCGCGGGAGGGCACCGCAACTGGAGAAAGGCCCGAATGGCTTCTGTCCCCGACCCGATTCGCTCCTCCGGCTCGGTGAGGCCCGAGGCGGCCTCTGCCTCCTGCGCTTCATGCAAGGTGGTCAGTTCCGCTTCGTCCCAGGCGCCGTATGGGCTCCAAGACGGGGCATCTGCTACCTGCGGCACTGGCAATCCGTCCACGAGAATCGATCGGAGCAGGGCGCGCTGGTCGATTTCCTCAAGCACCGCCGGAAGCACCGCCTTGATTGAAAAACTACCCCTTTGCGCAGGGTGATACGCGTAGTCCCGATACAGCCCAAGAAGATCGCACGAACCGCCCTCGGCTTCGATGTCCATGAAGCTTGCCGCCAGGGGCTCGATCGCCGGGTGATCTCGCTTCGACTTCGCGCACCGTGCCAGAAGTCGTCGGATGACCGTTTTCTCGTGCGTCCCCCAGTGAAAGATCCGCGCACCTTGCGTCACCGAAAGCGCCACGCGCAGTTGCGCAAGAACCATCTCGTCATACTCGGTACCAGACAACCGAAGCATGTCGGGCGTGAATGTCCATGAATGCTCCGTCCGAGAATCCCACCCCGCAGCCCCCGCTGTGACATCAATGGAGATCGCATGGAGGTGGAATATCAGCGGGTCGTAGGGTTGGTGCCCCGCGAAGATCGGCAGACAGGTGGCGATGGTCTCGACATCGAAGAACACTACCCGCCCCGTCCTGTTGGGAGGCAGCAGCTTTCCAATGGTGGCGGCTGCGCATGCGGGGTCCGTGACCGGAAGCCCCGACCGCGCGGATCGGATTTGGCGCTCTCGAATCGACTGGACCCACCCCCTTTCAGCCTCCGGATCGAGGTCAGCGATCGTAAGTTCTTTGTAGGAGGAAAGTCCGGACGAAGAACTTGGAAAGCCCTGGAGATCGGTGCGACCCTCCGCATCCCTCCGCTCTCCGAACTGCTGCAATGAGATCATCACGCGCTTCGCGAGCCAATCCTTGACGACATGCTTGTCTGCACCGAACGCGATCCGGCACTCGGTCGACTCAGCGTTGGGTAACCGGTAGCTCTGTCCGCGATAGAGCGGAAAGACCCCTCGCGCGTGTGCAGCGCCGACACCCCCCCAGCACACTGTCAATGCATCGCGGCCGAAATCAGCCGCGTTGTGAAACGGGCAATACTTGCACTTCCACCCGATCTCCCGCGCTGCATGCGGTGCCTGCGCACCTCGAAACAGACGTAACGCATAGTCCACCGCCATGTCCATGTTGAACTGGCGCCATGTCTCGCTGCGAAACCCCGCGCTTGTCTCGCGCAGCGCGGCGACCTGCTGATCAATGGACGTCTCGAACACGAGCGCCGAGACGAAGCCCGCGGGCGGCGGCTCCACGAAATGCGCAGCCGTAACTCCGCTCGGATCCGGCGGATCAAGAACTACGTTCGCGAATCGGTCCCACTTGCTTGCTGGCGCAAAGCGCTGGGGCACGACGAGTGCCACCTCAATCGGCGGGCATCCCAACCCGAATCGCTTCAGTGTTCGCTCGAGCGCAATGAGCTGGAAAGCCGCATCCCTCGCGTATCGCCGGCCAGCCCCCCCGCTCTTGATCTCACATAGCACGATCTTGGCCTGACTGATGCGAAGCATGTCGATACGAGCGAACAGCGACCCATCTGAGACGACGGCCTCGTGTAGCACCCCATGTCCCAGCCGGAGTGCTGTATCGAGTGCCCCCAGCGTACGAACGGTGTCCGATGCCGCAGTGCTTGAAGTACCACCCAACACCTCCCCCGGCCATCGATGCCGCACCAGCAGTTCAAACTGCCGCCCGCCTTCGGCAAGGTGTTCGTGAAAGTCCGCATCTTCCGACTTGGCCATGGGCCAGTTCTGCAGAATGAACGGGGCGCGCGCAGGGCAGTTCGCGAGCAGCTCGAACAGCCCTTTCGTGAGGTAGCGGGGAGGCTCCGACTCTTGAGTTCCGTTTCGTGTCATGTCTTGTGACATAGGATCAAGGCCCCTACGCGGACTCCTCGGACCAGGGCATCGCCGTTGACGCGCCTTCCCTCACTCCCATGCCACCACCGTGTCCCAGCCGCCGCGGGTCGTCAGACCCTCGTGGCTTGGGATGCCTGTGTATGACAGCGACGCGTCCTCGTAGCGGCGGAACGCGAACACGGCCTGGTTCATCTGCTCGGTGTTGAAGACCTTGAGCTTCACGAGGAGCTGGAAGTCCTTCACGGTCAGGCCCGTGACGGTGCGGAACAGGTCGGGCTCGAGCTTCGTGATCACGTCCTGCAGGGTGTTCTCGCGGAAGTCCGTGAGGTACATGAACGCCGGGATGCGGGTCGCGAACTTGATGAGTTTTTCCTGGACGAGCTTCCGCTTCGACTTGTACTCCTTCTCGGCCGCGGTCAGCTCCTTCGCCTGCTTGTCGGTCAGGTCCCTCTGCTGGGCCTTCCGCTTCAGCTCCTTCACCTTCTCGCTCTTGTTGATGATCGTCTCGATGATGTTGTCGCCGAGCGCGCGCCAGCCCTCGATGCGGTCGACCGCGGCCATCGCGTCGGGGTCGTCGAGGATCCGCTGCAGCGTGGCGTTGTCGACGTTCACGAGCAGCGCCGACTCCCACTTCCTGGCGAGGAGCGTGGCCGAGGTGCCAGCCATCGCGATGTCGAGGATGCCACCCGCGTCGATCTGCGACATGTTGGCGCCGTCGTAGGCGAGCACGGGCAGGAACGACACGAGCTCCTTGACCGCGTTCTCCGGGTTCGGCTCGTTCGGCGCAAGCCCGATGCCGTACTCCGAGAGCTGCCGCAGCGCGCGCGTCGGCGCGAAGTCGAACACATAGCACACGGGCTTGACGACATCCTCGCGGTTCGGGTCGTCGCCCTCGGGGTTCTTGATCGACCACGGCGACTGCACGCGAAACGCGGCCTGGAAGTAGGTCTCCGGCGACTTCAGGTTCCGCAGCATCAGGATCGACGACCACTGCGCGACCGTCACGCCCGTGGTGAGCTTGCCGCACGAGAGGGTGATCGTCTTCGTGTCGAACCCGCCGCCGATCGCCTTCCGCACGGGGGGGAGCGCGTCGAGGCCGATGCCGGCCGACGCTCCCGCCGCGACCACGACCGTGTAGTCGTGCCAGAATACGTTGTGCTTCTCCGCGAGGAGGTTCGCCATGGCGTGGCATGACGGGACGTTCGGGAGAAACCAGAATGAGTGCTGCAGATACGGAAGCAGCCTGATGTCCGAGTACGGGAACGGCGGCCGCGTGCCGGTCTTCAGGCTCTCGACCGTCCGCGGCGCGTACGACCCGCGGATGATGTCGAGCCACTTCTGGACATCCCGCTTGTGCCTGAACTGCGCCTCCGGCCCTCTGCCAGTCGCGGCGAAGAACTCGTTCAGGTCGAACTCGTCGAACTCGCCCCCGCTCGCGATCGCGAGCAGCTCCTCGGGCATCTGGTAGGTGAGGAGGCACATGTGGGGCAGCGACCCGTACGGGTTCCACCTGCCCGGCTCACGCTCGCTGAACTCCCGCTTGGCGCGCTGCTCGTCGGTGTAGGTCCAGTTGAAGACCTGCTCCTCGATGAACTCGCCCGTGGCCAGCGCGCGGAAGGGCGTGCCGGAGAGGTAGAGGTACGCCCTCGACTTGATCGGCAGGAAGTCGGACTCCTTCTCGGAGAGCACGCCGAGGCCCTCGTTCACGCCCTCGAGGCCGGCGTCGTACTCGAGGCGGGTCTCGCGCCGCGCGACGGTCTCGTCCTCGCCCTCGAAGAGCTCCTTCGCCGTCTCCCGCCACGCGCCAAAGTGGTACTCGTCGAAGATAACGAGGTCCCAGCGGATATCGTGGAGGACTTCGTTCTTCGCCTTGATGTTGCCCGCGTCGTCGCGGCCCAAGAGATCCTGGAACGAGCCGAAGTAGACGAGGGGCTTCGACTTCTTCACCTTCGAGGGGTCGCCGCCCGAGCTTCGGGAGAGGAACTGCCAGCCCTCGAAGTCGACATGCGACTCGAGGTCCGTCTGCCACGCATCCTCGACGGCGGGCTTGAAGGTCACGACGAGAACCCGAAGCGCGCCGAGCTTCTTCGCGAGCTGGTAGGACGCGAAGGTCTTGCCGAAGCGCATCTTCGCGTTCCAGAGGAACCGCGGGGTCGCACGCATGTTCTCCCGCCAGATCGAGTGGAAGTAGGCGTGCGTCTTGTTGACGGCCGCCGCCTGCTCCCGCCGCATCGGGAAATCCTGATGGCGGGATCCCTCCACCTTGCGCCCGGTCCGCAGCTCGAGGAGCACGGCCTGGATGTCCTTGACCGTGCAGCGCATCCACTCGCCGTCACCGCTCGCGAACTTCTTCCTCGCGAGCGCTGCACGCACCTCGCGGTCGGTGATGACCGAACCGTCGGCGCGCTCGGCGGACTCGTCGAGCTCGATCCTGAAGTTCTTGATGGCCGCGGTCTTCAGCTGCTCGGCGACGCGCTGCTTCACCTCTCGGTTCGTCTGCCCGATCTTCAGCAAGCCGCGGTGGTGCTGGTCGTCGATCGTGTAGGCGTAGATCCGCGGTCGGACGATCGGCTTCGGCAGGAGGATCTCGTCGGCCGACGGCTTAGTCATCGCTGGCGTCCATGGGGCGGATCGTCGACTCGATAAACGCGACGTCTGCGGAGGAAAGCCCGTACTTCTTGAAGAGCTTCGCGTCAGTCCACGCACGATCCATCGGCAACTTCGGCACGAATGCGAACCGCTCGCTGTAGAGATGCTGGGTGTTCGTCCGCAGCGAAACCAAGAACCGTACGAACCGTGTCCGAAGATACGCCATGAGGTTCGCCGCTTCCTCCTCCGACTGGAACCGTCCGACTACGAGGTAGGTCTCCGTGCATGCGGTGCCAGGCGGACCAGCCAGAATGCGTGAGAACACTCGCCGCATGCCGTTCTTGTCGGTTTGCCCGCCATGTTCGCTGGCCGTGCTCGAGAGGAACACCTTCCACTCGTCCACCCAGTCGGTGTTTCTCGGGATCTCGTCGCGCTCGATGAAGCCCATCCCTCCGTTCTGGTAGAGGCGCACCGCACGCTTCATGCCCTTCGCCGAAGGAGCACCGCGGAAGTTTGTTCGCAGGCTGAAAGGCTGGATGGGCGCGACGTCACCCGCCATGCTCTCGAACTGACGCCGGGAATCCACGGCGAGAACTCGCTCCAAGATTGGGATCGCCTCGTTGTAGCGGACGAGGATGTCGTATTCGTCCAGATGCCGCTCCAAGGGCGGACGCTCGACGCCGCCGACGGTGGTGGTCACCCTGCATCGCCCGTTGAAGGACGCATCCCAAAGGAAGTACGAAATGCCCCCCGCGATGTCAACGCCGCCGAAGACTTCACGCGAGTCAGGGAAGTCCGCGAGGACGCGGAGTCGCCGGTCGGACAGCATCTCCTGCCGGAACTCATCGAGGCCACGGCCGCCTGCGAACCATCGTGACGGTGTCACCATCGTCAGGTATCGAGGATCAAGGGCCTTCGCGGTCTGGATGAACTTCTGGTAGATCGGCATGGCGAAGCTGCCGATCGCATCGCCTCCGCTCTGCCCGAGTTGGTAAGGCGGGTTACCGATGATGACGTCGAACTGCATGTCAGCTCCAAGAATCTCGGCCAAGCGCTGCCTCGGATCGGACGTATGCAAGAGCGCGTAGGCATGCGTCTCGAGGCCGGGACCTCGGTCGTAGTCGCGGCGATTCGCACCGCAGTACACACACTTGCCCTCGTCCCACTCGTGCTCCGTCCGCTCGAACCAGATGTTGCCCGCGTCCGTCTTGAAGCCCCGTGCGACCGAGTGCTTTCCCTTCGCGAACTTCGAGCAGTACAGGCTGCGACGCGCCAGCAGGCTGGTGAGGTGCGTGATCCCGATGCCGAAGACCTGCTCGGTGAGGATGTGCTCGACCCGCTTCTCGAGGTCGGGCATTCGCTCCGCAAGTCCGGTGTTCAGGCGGCGCGTGATCTCGCGCAGGAAGACGCCCGACTTCGTGCAGGGGTCGAGGAAGCGGACTGTCGGGTCAGACCAGATGCTCGCGCCGCCATGGGACTCGGCCCAAGCGGCCGCGAGGGTGTCGAGCATCCGGTTCGCGAGCTCGGGAGGCGTGAACACCTCGTCGTTCGACAGGTTCGCGATGCAGGTGAGGACATCGGGATTGCGGCCACGGAGCGAGAAGCGGCCCTGCGCGGTCATGCCGGCCTCCCCTCGGCGGATCTTTCGGCGGCGAGCTCGGCCACCGACTGCGGCGGGTAGGTCTTGACCGGGGTGAAGATCTGGTGCTTGCCGAGCTCGGCAAACAGCGATCCCTCCGCGGTGAATGCCGCTGTCTGGGTGAGCACATCGAGCCGGAAGTCCCGTCGCTGGAACCTGCCCTTGCCGAGGTAGCCCCACTCGGCGAAGACGATCGGGGATCCGCCCGCGGTGAGCATCGTCAGCGCGTCGCCGTGCACGAGGTTCTGCGCGAGGACATGCCGCGCGGCGCGATAGAGGTCGTCGGATTCCTCGAGGCCGAGGTAGGTGGCGAAGACCTCGAGCATGTTCTTCGCACACTCGGCGATGTTGTCGGCCAGGAGCTCGACCCCGTAGGCGCACATCAGGCCAAGGAGCGCGTAGTGCCGCTTCTCAAAGTCCGACTTCCCGAACTTCAGCTCGACCGCCGCGAGCTTGCGCTGCAGGATCCGCACGAGGAAGTTGCCGCTGCCACAAGCGGGCTCGAGAAAGCGGGCGTCGATGCGCTCGCTCTCGCCCTTCACGAGGTCGAGCATGGCGTCGACCATCCACGGAGGGGTGAACACCTCTCCGTGGTCTGCGACGCGCTGCTTTGACTTGATGAGGTCCATCGATCGATTCACCCGCTCGGTCCGACTCGGCGCGGGCGACCCGCTCCGCGTGGGAAGATACTTGCCGACCGGCCGGTCTGCCCGTGAAGGTCGCTCGGATTCGTGCTCGCAGCAACAGGCACCACCCCGCCGAAAGACAGAAGGGCGCGCCGACTCGACGAGCCGGCGCGCCCTGGGGCGACCTTGATGCGTGAAACTACGGCCTACGCCGCCGCATGTGACCGCGACGGATCGGTTGGTGGAGCCACGCCGTCACCGTCAACGGCACCGGCCCCTACGGTTTCGGCGTCCGCGGCCGCTGCACCGTCACCGTCAACGGTCCCGGCACCACCCCCTGCCTTGGCCAGCGCTGGCTTCGGAATCCCGAGCTGGACGAACCTCGGAGCGGGGAAGTCGTGGTGCAGGACGCCGTCGAGCGTCTCGCCCTGGCCTGGTCTAAACGCGCTCGACTGCTTGTGAAAGAACGTCACGCGCTCCCTCGCGCACCGGTCGCGCATGTCGCGGGCCCACTGCGGATCCGCGGCCCTGTATCCCGGCCCCGACTCGCCGCCGAATATGACCCAGTCGATTCCCTTGAGGTCGAGGGTGTGAAGCGGCCCGAGTGCCGGTTCGTAGCTGATGAACTTCACCGTCGCGCTGATCTGCCGCAGGATGTCCGCGCGGTGCGCGACCTCGACGGACTCGACGGAGGTTCCCAGCCAGATGTTCGCCCACCCAAGCCCCCAGTCGCGGGGCAGGAACCTGCGGATGTTCTGCGGCCGCTTGGTCAGCAGCTGAAAGTGCAGGTTTGGACACCTTCGGAAGAGCTCCCAAGCCTTGAGACGCGCGTCGACCACATCGGGATGGTCCTCGAAAAAGTCGGCGAGCGAGGCGCAGAAGACGCGCTCGACCACGCCCCGCTTGGCGGCATCACGCTGCCACTTCTCGACATTCTTCCAGGTCGCTTCGGAGGTGACCTGCCGACGGGAGTTCGGCCCCCAGAGAGGCTTGCCCATCCGGCCGGTCACCATTTTCTCCGCGTAGCAGTGCTTGCAGCCCTGACTCACTTTCTGGCATCCCATCCACGGATTGAAGGTGTGGTGGGTCCAGCTGATGCCTGTTTCTTTCATTTGAACATCTCCCTTCCCGCCGTTCGACCCGATACCGCAGCCGCGCGGCGGACGCACCCGCCTCCCCCGAAGAGGAGGCGGGTGCCTGCAGCGCTGACGATGAGCTCCTGATGCGAGGCGCTCACGCGATACCCCCGCTCTGCCCTTCGAGTGCGGCCAGGCACTTCGCGCCGGCGTCCTCGAGGTGGAGGACGAGCATCTCGGAATCCGAGTCGGGGCAGATCAGCTGCCCACGCTGGACCGCCTTGAAGAGCGCGTCGGCGAGCTGCACCTCACCCTCGCTGAGCCTGTCGCGATCGACGCAGCTGAGGATGCGCCCGACAAGCGCCGGGGTGTCGTGCTCGGGCCCCACGGGCACGGGCACGCGGCCCACGAAGCTCACGAGCGCGGTCATCTCCGTGCGCCACTCTGCGAGCAACTGCTTCGCCAGAGCGGGGTCCCGCTGGATTCCTTCGACGACCAGCGCCTCGACTTCGCCGGCCTGTGGGGTCTCCCTCCTACCGAGGAGCGGCGCGAACTTCTCGCCGAGCAGGTGCATTCCATGAATGGCTGCCTGCGCCTCAAGCACCGAGGTGTACTTCTCGCGCGCCGCAAACTCCTCCGGGAGCATGCCGTTCAGCAGCGCCCAGGCTTCGGACTGGAACATTTCATGTGCGGTCTTCTTATTCATGTGTTTGTCTTCTTTTTTTAACTCTCACTCGGTTTGACGAGCTTCTCTGCGTACGGTGCCCAGGCACGCGCCTGGGTCTTCATCTCGGTCGTTGCTTTGGCCTGCAGTCACCTCGCTTTCTCGAATCCGGCGGTCGACGGCACGGGGTCGCTCACTCGCCCTGCGGCTTGCCCGCCGCCGACCGGCGCTTGCCGGACTTGATGAGGGACACCTGTGAGGGCGAGCAGCCGAACTGGCGTGCGATTTGGTTGCCCGAGATCCCCGCATCCAGCATGGCGCGGATCTCCGTAACCTCGTCGTCGCTGAGCTTCTGCGGATAGCGGCCGCCCTGATCCCGATTCTTGGAAAGGTGATCGCCGTTCATGCGGCCCCCCTTTCGTTGCCGTTGGCCACACCGCCGACGGGCCGCCCCGGGAAGAGCTGCATCGCGATGCGCATGGCCTCGTCGAAGTCGCTGTCCTCGGCGAGCAACCTGCCCTCGGCGTCGGTCCTGCGCTGGCGTTGGTGCAGGACGGCCACGCACTTCGCCATGGTCAGGATCATCGCGGACCTGCGCGGGGTATCGGGATGCTCGAGGTTGAGCCGCGATGCGATCCGCGCCACAAGGTCCTTCGTGGTCAACACCACCGTCTGCGGCCGGAGCATTCGGCGGTACGCGTGCTGCACGGCGATCATGTGCGCCTCTTCCGACGGACTCGTGACGCCCTGAGCACCTACCGCCTGCATCTCGATGATCTTCATCACGTCCTCGCGCTGGTTCGCGAGCTGGAGCACGAGGCTGCGGGACAGGTCCTCGGCGAAGACATTCGTCGATGTCGTCGACTGGAACACGGATGCGGGGCCGCGCACATGGAGCCGGAGCCCCCTGGCCCCAGCGTCTCCGCCCGCGACGGTCTGGTGCGTGATCGCGTTGTTCGAGATCAACTCGCGCATGAGGAGCGTCGCATGTCCGCTCGCACCCGCCTCCTCGTGGGCGCGCTCGCCGAGCAGCACGAAGCGGTACTCGATCGAGTTCTCACCCAGATAGGCCAGCGCCTTTGGCGACATGCTGCTGAGACGCAGCACCAGTTCAGGCGGCATGAGCCGCGCGACGCACTCGCCGAGCCGCGACTTGCCGCTTGCACGCGGGCCGCGGACGAGCGTATAGAAGGACTGACCGGTGAGCGGAGCGGCCGACGCGAGGATCGCCGCCTCGATGACATGGTCGGCACCCACGAATCCGACCCGACGGACCGCATCGACGAGCTGAGAAAGAAGGTCGGGATCCTTCGCGAACCTCTCGGCTTCGGCAACGATGTCCGCAGGGGTCGCCGCGAGCTCTCGGGCCGCGATCTCGATCGCGCCCGGCATCACGGGCGCGGGAAGAGGCTCGGACAGCTCGGCATCGAGATCCTCCGCGGCCCGTGCGAGGACCTTCGCGCAAACCTGCGGGAAGAGACCGTCAAGCGCGGCCCGTACGTGGCGCACGCGTTCACGCTGCCGCCCGCCGCTCGGAATCTTCCGCTCGGATGCGCCCACGGCCAGGCGCGTCTGATCGATCTCGCGAACGACCTTGAGGCCGAGCGCCTCGACCACGGCCCTGCCGTGCGGCGCGAGGAGCGTGCCGAGCTCGTCCTTCGGTGACTTCCCGGCGATCTTGCGCGCCGAGGCCAGTTTGTGCTCGAGCGCCGAGCGCTCCCACTTCGGCCGGCACTTCTGCGCGTTGAACTCCTCGAGCAGCCCGAGCGCTTGCGAGTCGTCGAGCCCGGCACGGAGGACGAGGTCGGCGGCGACGCGAAAGGTCTGATTGTCGCCGCCCTGGCCCGCGACGGCCGGATCGGCGGCCTCGATCGCCGCGCGCCCGGCCTGCAGCCGCAGCTCGATGGGAACCTGCTGGAGCCAGCCG
The DNA here is from genome assembly GCA_016124975.1 of Phycisphaera sp. Lineage (GTDB taxonomy): Bacteria > Planctomycetota > Phycisphaerae > Phycisphaerales > SM1A02 > QWPT01. The sequence goes on from WGMP01000011.1 coordinate 14,414, forward strand.
CCGAGGTTCACGACCGCGGTCGGGCCCGGGTCTTCCGCCACCGTCTCGTCGACGAGAAGCTCTTCAAGCCAGTTGGGCAACGGTGCGATCGGAATCTCGCCGAGCGCCTTGCCGGCCTCCCACGCGTACTCGACGCCCGTGTTCGGGTGCACGCTGGTCGGGGCGACGACGAACCCGCCCTCGCCGCGGACATCGATGCCCTGCGCGAGCTTGCCCGCCGAGTTTCGGATCGCCGCCGCGGTACGGAAGTAGAGGTGTCGCCCACGCTGACTGGTCGCAGGGTCGATCCGTCCGGTGAGGGCGGTCACGGTTTCATGGCCGAGCCGCGCCACGAAGTCCGCGTCGGCGCCAGGATCGATGTCGACCACGACGAGGCCGCCGCTGATCGAACCGCAGCGGAAGCCGATGTTCCCATCCGGCGTCCATCGAGCCATATCCTCGGCCTCGGGGAACACACGCTGATTCCAGCCGCTTTGGACCGGCAGCTTCGACCGGGGCCGAAGTGGCATCGGCGCGATGCCATGCTGGACCGCCAGCGCGAGCACCGCCTCGCGCGGGCTCGGCGCAGGGGTGATCACTCTGGAACACTCGATCCCCGTCTCCGTCGGACTTGCATTCGATTCACTCGTGTCGGTCGCTGCCATGGCTGCCACTCCCTGCGGTTGCTGCGGGCGGCGCGGAACACCCGCGCGGTCCCTCCGCTTGAGCAGGAAGAATGCGGCCCAAAAGGCCCATGAAGGTGATTCACTAGTGAACGGAAAGCGCCGCGCTCATGACGCGGCCGCCATGACGCCAAAGCGCATCTCGCCTCCCGAACAACGGCCACCTCCGCCGCACAAAGGACCTTTGTGCAGAGCCGTTTACGCTCGTCGTAAGTCCATTTCATACATGGACTTGCGCCGCAGGACGTCTACCTTGCCAAGGTAAATGTCGAGGGTTCGATCCCCTTCACCCGCTTCAGGAGCAGGCGCGAGGCCAAGCCTCGCGCCTGTTGCGTTTTTCGGCTCCCGCGGCGGCAGTCGCCCCCTTCCTGCGCCGCCGCAGCCGCGGGGTGCGGCCTGCGGTGCGCCACCCGATGCGCGCGACCACAGGCGTGTGGTCGCTCGGCCACCTTCCGCCGGGCTTTCGGAGGTCGATCGCGCACGAGCGCACGGCAAACGCGTCGTTCACAAGGACGAAGTCGATGCGGACATCGCCACATCGCTCGTTCCATCCGTTGAAGGTGCCCTGCTCGGGCGCGTCGCGGTTCGCGTCGCGCCACGCATCGCGCAGGCCCGCGCCCGCGTGCGCGAGCAGCGCCGCGATCGGCGCGCTCGCAGGCCCGCAGTTGAAGTCGCCGACGAGGACGACGGGGTCGCGGTGCGTGCGCGCGGCGATTCGATCGGCCACGAGACGCGCGGCCTCGAGCCGCGACTCGGCGCCGCGGTGGTCGAGGTGCACGTTGAAGATGTAGAGGGCGCGCGGCGCGGCGCCCGCGGCGGGCGCGCGCTCGATGAATCGCGCGAAGGTCGCGATGCGCGGAATCGACGAGTCCCACGACTTCGAGCCTGGCTCGTGGGGCGTCGTCGAGAGCCAGAAAGTCCCCTGCTCCTTCGCGTCGGCTTCCCACAGCGCGGCGTCGTAGAGGATCGGGCACGCCTCGCCCTTCGCGGGGTCGACCTCGCGCGTGCGCGAGATCGCGGTGAAGCGCGGGCAGTCGGCCAGCACCTCCGCGAGCTGCGATGGCAGCACCTCCTGCAGCCCCCAGAAGTCGCCCTCGCGCAGGATCTCCGCGACCATCGCGCGTCGATGCCGCCACGCGTTCGTGCCGTCCCCGTCGTTCGCGTAGCGGATGTTGAAGGTGCCGACCGAGATCTCGTCGGGCGGATGCGCGGCGACAGGAGACGGCTTGCGCGCCTCGGCTTCAGGCGGCGTCGAGACGCCGAGGACGCACGACACCGCGAGCGCGATTGCGGAGAGCATGGCGCGAGTCTATCTGCGCTGGCACACCGCGTCAGAACGATGCGCTGAGCCGCAGCCACACCACGCCTTCGCCTCGTCCGTCGTTCCACGCGGCGCTCGCGGGGCGCGCCGCATCGCCGAGCGCGGCGTCGAAGCCCGTCGTCGTGACGGATGCGTTGCGCCAGCCGACGCCGAGATCGGCCGTCCACGAGTCGTCGAGCTTCGTGCGGATCGCGGCGCCCGTCTGCCACGCGGGCTCGCCCGCGCGAGGGTCGAGCGGCCCCGCGCCTGCGAGCGCCTCCGCGCCGACATGGAGCGAGACTCCGTCGCCGAGTTCCTGGCGCGCCTCGAGCCCGAACGGACGCTCCGCGCTCCACGCGAGAGACGAGCGGCCCCGACCGTCGAGCGGAAGCGCAAGGGCCGCCTCGCCTCCAAGCGACCACGGGCGGACCATCTCGCGCGTGGGCGTCTCGTCTTCGACGCGCTCGAGAGCGAGGCCGCCGAGGCTGTACGCACCTATCGCCAAGGTGGACAGCGCGAGGAGGGCAACGAGCGTGGACTTCGAACGGGGCATTTTGGTTGGACGCATGCGGGCGCGCGGCTGTTCCCAATTTCGGCGCCGCGCGTCCCGATCTTTCGCGTCGCAGGTGCCGCGGTCAACGCCCGAGTCTGCGTCCACGACACATCGGCGCCGTGCTACCGTGCCGCGATGCATCCGATGAGCCCCGCTTTTACGCGCACCGCCCTTCTCGCCAGCACGCTCGGCCTGGCGCTCGCGGCAGGCTGCGCCACCGCTCCTGCGACGACCGCTTCGCAGGCCGCTCCGTCTGTCAGCGCTCCCCCCGCAGGCCGCCAGCCCGCCCCGACAGACCCCGCGCTGGCGCCGCTTGCCTTCCTCGAGGGGCACTGGGTGACCGTGCTTCCGAACGGCATGGTGAGCGAGGAGTCGTGGCTTCCCGCGCGCGGCAAGTCGATGCTCGGCAGCTTCCGCCAGACGCGGACCGACGGAAACCCAGCGTTCTTCGAGTTCACACAGATCGTGGCGTCGGAAGGCACGCTGCTCCTCCGACAGATCCATGTCCACACCCGCTTCGAGACCGACGCGCGGCGCAAGGACGCGATGTTCCTCAAGCTCGCCAAGGCGGAGGACGGCCGCGCCACCTTCGTTCCGATCGCGGACGGCGAGTTCGGCGAGGGGTCGTCGGCGCACGCAGGCGACCTTGCGAGCGTCACCTACGCCCGCGGCACGAACGCCGACGGCGTCGACATGCTGACCCTGCGCATCGAGTCGCGCCCCGTGAAGGACCCGAAGAACCCCGACGCGGAGCCGAAGCCGCAGGTGCTTGAGATTGCCATGAAGCGCGCGGAGTGAGGGGAGCGACGGGCCTCAGCGCCGCGCGACTCGCTGGAGAATCCCCAGCATCCGCATCGCGAGATTCGTGCGGTCGTAGTGCTGCGCGGCCTCGAGGCAGCGGGCGCGGAACGCGGCCAGCTCCTCGGGGTGTTCGCGCAGGCGCGTGAGCGCCGTGCAGAGTTCGTCGGTGTTCTCGGGTTCGAAGGGGATTCCGACGCCCTCCTCGCGAACGATGTCGGCGCTCTCGCCGGCGACTCCGTGGAGGATGGGCAGGCCCATGCCCATCGACTCGAAGAGCTTCGAGGGGATGACCGTGGTGAAGAGGTCGGTCTTCTTCAGGTGGATGACGCTGACATCGAGGAGCGACCAGTAGCGCGCGACATCGGCCTTGGGGACCGAATCGACGAACACCGCGTTGTCGAGCCCCCGCTCGGCGGCCATCTGCTTGAGCGCCTCCTTGCGCGCGCCGTCGCCGAGGAAGAGGAACGCGATGCCCTTTCCCTTCAGCCGCTCGGCGGCCTCGATGAGCGTCTCGAGGCCGTGTGCGAGCCCATGCGTTCCGATGTAGCCCGCGACGAACTTGCCCTCGAGGCCGAGCTTCGCCGTGAGCTCCGCGTCCTTCGCACGCGGCTTGAACTGCGAGAGGTCGACGCCGTTGGTGATGACCTCGATCTTGGCGCCGTCGATGCCGCGGCGAACGAGGATCTCCTTGAAGCTGCGCGTGACCGAGACGACGCACGCGCTCTTTCGGTAGAGGAACATCTCGACCGCCTCGAGGAAGCGGATCGCGCGCTCGTTCTTCATGGCGCCGACGGCCTTGATCGACTCGGGCCAGAGGTCGCGCAGCTCGAAGACATACGGCGTGCGCTTGCAGCGGCTCGCGGCATAGGCGGCGCAGGCGGTGAAGAACTGGGGGCTCGTGCCCACGATCAGGTCGACGCGGCCCACGAAGAGGCTCGCGAGAAACGCGGACACCATGTAGCTCTGGTAGTCGAGGATGCGGCGCACGAAGCCTTCGTTCGCCGTGATGTACGACCACACGCGGATGACCTCGATGCCCTCGACCGTCTCGCGCTGCCACAGCTTGTTGCGATAGCCATCGAAGACCTTCCCCTTCGGGAAGTTCGGCGCGCAGGTGACGACGGTGACCTTGTGCCCCGCCTTGACCCATTCGCGGCAGTGCTCGAAGGTGCGGCTCGCGGGAGCGTTCACCTCTGGCGGGAAGTTGTCTGTGAGGAAGAGGATGCGCACGGACGCCACCCGATCGAGATCCTGACCGTCCGACCCGAGAAACGGGCGACGGCCTTCGCGTTCGGCAGGGACACGCCGAACCGTGGGGAGTATGTCGACCGAGTTACCCGCCACTCTGCACCCTCTGCCTTCAATTCGACAGTGATTTCGCCGTCGGTGGCGAGGAGGCACGCGGGGTCGGAGCCGAGCGAAAGCTCGAAGCCTGGGGCAAAGTGCCAATGTGACTCAGCCTGGTCCCCCCCTTCGACTTCGTCGATGACCGTGAGCAGGCATTCGCCCGAGAGCACCCAGCCTCGCGTGTGGGTGCCGCCGCCTGAAAGCCGCCTGAAGCCGTCGTGGGTGCCCCTTGCGCGGCACTCGTGCTCCGTCGAGCCGACGGCCACCCCCGAGACGCGCGCCCGCCTGGCGACGCGGAACCCGCCCCAGACCTCGGAGCTGTCGGCGCCCGCGATCGTGACCGTGTTGTGCGCCGCCGTGCCCCGCTGCCGCAGGCGTTCGGGCCCGAGCCCGTACTGCGAGATGCCCGAGTTGACGAGGACGCGTCGCGCGCCGATCGAGAGCTCGAACGAGAGCGTGTCGGCATGGGCGTGGCCCGGGAGGTAGTCGGGTCCGACCTCGCCGACATCCACGATGGCGACGGCATCGGCGGCCTCGAGGCGCGCGACGCCGCTCGCGGCGAAATGCGCGACCCTCGGCGCGGGGGCGGCGCCCGAGGAATCGTTCGGGAATCGATCGTTCGGAAATCCATCCTTCGGAAATCCAAGTCGGACCGCATACGCCTCAAGTTCGGCGAGCGTCGGCGCGACGCCCCCGACGCTGTCGTTGAAGAACGCAACCTCGCCGTCGGGGTGGCACACGCCGCGCAGGAACCGCCGCATCGCGTCGATGCGTGCGGCGACCGAGCGCTCGTCAGGCTCCGCGCACACCCCCGGCCACGCGCGCATTGCGTTCAGCAGGTCGAGCATGTCCTCGACCGCGAGCGCGTGGTACATGGGTGAACGCTCAAACTGCCCGCCATCCTCGAGGATCTGCTCGGGAATCTCGGCACGGAGGATGCGCCATCCCGTCTCGCGCCACGCGTCCGCCTCGGGCCCCTCGAAGAAGAGCCCTGCGATCACGAGCGCCTTCGCGTTCACGAAGAGATGGTTCCCGAGAAGATGCCACTCGAGCCGCCTCGTGAGGAAGCGCGCCTGCGCGGCGAGGCTGTCGAGCATGCCCTCGACGGGCTCGTTTCCCGCGCGCAGCCACTTGATCCAGTTCACGATGCGCAGCGAGGTCGGATACGGCTCCCACGCGGTGCCCTTTCCAGGCGGGCACTCGCGCATCCAGCGGGCGATCAGCTCGTGATGCCACGCAGTGCGCGCGGCCGCGCCGAATGCGCAGAGGTCGTCGAAGTAGTGCTGGTTGTAGCGCCAGAGCTTCGCGAGATCCTTGTTGTCCCAGCCATGGACATCGAGGTCGCGCTCCTCGTTCAGGAAGCGCATCTGGGTCGGCGCGACGAGGCTCTGCTCGCGGCGCGCGGGCTCCGCCCATGTACCCGTCATCGCGCGCGGCGCAGGCGCGGGGCGAAGATCGGGCCGCGGTCTCGCGAGGCGAAAGCGCACGCGGCCGTAGACCTGCACCGGCTTGAGCCAGCGCACGGTGTTCCAGAACCGCAGTGCCTTCGCGATCGGATTCATGTCTCTCGTCAAGTCCCTGTTCAGGCGCGCTGCGCGTCAGGCGAGCAACTTCTCGAGATGCTCCACGATGCGCTCGCTCGTCTTCCCGTCCCAGAGCGGCGGGATGCCGCCCTTCTTCCACTCGCCCGCAAAGAGGCGGTCGAGCGCGGGCTTGAGTGCGGCGGGGTTCGTCCCGATGAGCTCGTTCGTGCCGAGCTCGATCGTCTCGGGGCGCTCGGTGTTGTCGCGCATCGTGAGGCACGGAACGCCCATCACCGTCGTCTCCTCGGTGATGCCGCCCGAGTCGGTGATGACCGCCTTCGCGTGCTTCACGAGGTAGTTGAACTCGAGGTAGGGCTGCGGATCGACGAGCTTGAGGCTCTCGGGCAGGCCGCCCATGTCGCGCATCGTCTTCGCGGTGCGCGGGTGCACGGGGAAGACGACGGGTTCGCCGCGCGTTCCCGCGATGATCGCGTCGAGGAGCTTCGTGAAGGTGCTGCCCGAGTCCACATTCGCAGGGCGGTGCATCGTCATCACGAAGTACGACTTCGGCCTGAGGCCGAGCTCGTCGAAGAACGCGGGCTTCGACAGGCGCGGCATGTTCGCCAGCAGCGTGTCGATCATCGTGTTGCCGACGAAGAAGATGCGGTCTTCGCCGACGCCCGCCGCGCGCAGGTTGCGGTTCGCGTGCTCGCTCGTCGTGAAGAAGAAGTTGGTGATCGCGTCGGTCACCATGCGGTTGATCTCCTCGGGCATCGTCCAGTCGCCCGAGCGGATGCCCGCCTCGACATGCGCCACCTTCACCCAGAGCTTCTGCGCGGCGATCGCGCAGGCCATCGTGCTCGTCACATCGCCGACGACGAGGCAGAGCGCGGGCTTCTTCTCAAGCAGCAGCTTCTCGTATCGCGTCATGATCGACGCGGTCTGCTCGGCGTGCGAGCCCGAGCCGACCTCGAGGTTGACATCGGGCGCGGGAATGCCGAGCTGGCGGAAGAAGTCGCCCGACATCTTCTCGTCGTAGTGCTGGCCCGTGTGGACGAGGCGGAAGCGGATCGGTCCGCCCCGCTTCTCCTGCGCCTGGATCGCGTGGATGATCGGCGCGATCTTCATGAAGTTCGGGCGTGCGCCCGCGATGATGTCGACGAGAATCGTGCTCATGCTTTCACCGGGAATCGTTGGTTCAACCGCTCGTGCGCGCGAGGTCCGCCGCGGCGATGGTCGCCTCGGCGACCTCGATCAGCTCCTCGAACGGGATCGGCGACGCGCCGCCCGACGCGACGGCGTCGACGAACGCCGCGGCGCAGGCCTTCTGGCCCTTGTCCTGGCTCCACAGGTTCATCTTCGAGAACTTCGGCCAACCGAAGCCCGTCATCCTGCGGTAGTTGTCGAGCTGGATCACGCGGCCCTGCGCGAAGACCTCGAGCCGCTCCTTGGGGAACGACTTCGGACCGTTCGCGAAGTAGTGCACCGTGCCGATCGAGCCGTCTGCGAAGCCGAGTTCGATCGAGACCGTGTCGTCAGACTTTGCGTCCATCGCGTGGGCGCGGACGCTCGTGATGCGCTCGCCCGCGAGGAAGCGCAGCAGGTCGATGAAGTGGCAGCCCTCGCCGACGATGCGGCCGCCGCCGACATCGCGGTCCTGCGTCCAGTGCTCGGCGGGAATCGCGCCCGCGTTCACCGTCATGATGAACGACTTCGGCCCGGCCGCGCCCTTGAGGAGCGCCTTGAGATGCGCGACCTGCGGCGCGAAGCGCCGGTTGAAGCCGACCATCACGATCGGAGCCTTGCCCTTCGCGGCGCACTCGGCGCGCGCAGCCTCGATCTCGCGCAGTTCCTCTGTCTTGAGCGCGATCGGCTTCTCGACGAAGACATGCTTGCCCGCGCGCAGCGCCTGGCACACCATCGAGGCGTGCGAGTCGTGCCGCGTCGAGATCACGATCGCGTTCACGCTCTCGTCGCGGAAGACGCCGTCGGTGTCGGTGGTGGTCTGCTCGAAGCCGAACTTGCGGCCCGCGTGCAGGCCGCTCACGCCGCCGCTCGAGGCGACGGTGCGCAGGCGCGCGCCCGACTCCTTGAACGCAGGGATCAGCACGGCGGTCGCATAGTTGCCCGAGCCGATGAAGCCGATCGACGCGGCGCCCTTCGCGGGCGGCGTCGCGGGCTTCGGAAGCTCGACCGAGGTGCGGCGCACCTCTGCGTCGGGCTTCGTCTCGGGCGTCGGATACTCAAGCAGGATGCCGAGGCTCGGCGCGCCTTCCGCGACGATCTCGTAGGCGTCCACGGCGTCCGCGATCGGGAAGCGGTGCGAGATGAGCGGCTTCACGTCGAGCCTGCCGTCCGACATCATGTCGAGCACGGCCTCGAAGTTGCGCTGCTCGGTCCAGCGGACGAAGCCGACGGGGTAGTCGTTGCCGCGCTCCTCGTAGTTCGGGTCGTAGCGGCCCGGGCCGTACGAGCACGAGACCTGGAAGGTGAGCTCCTTCTCGAAGAAATCGGCGCGAGAGAGCGCGAGGCCCGTGACGCCGACGAGGACGATGCGCCCGCGCTTGCGGCACATGAGCGCCGCCTGGTGCATCGGCTCGTTCGACGGGGTGCTGGCGGTGATGATGACGGCGTCGACCCCTCGTCCGCGCGAGTAGGCCTGCGCCGCGGCGACGGGGTCCTGGCCTGCGCCGATGTTCACGACATCCGCGCCGAACTTCCTCGCGAGCTCGAGCTTCGCGGGGTCGAAGTCGAGCCCGAGCACGCGGCAACCGTGCGCGCGCAGGAGTTGCACCGTCACCTGCCCGATGAGGCCGAGGCCCGTGACGACCACCGTCTCGCCGAGCGTGGGCTGCACGAGGCGGATTCCCTGCAGCGCGATCGCGCCAAGCACGGTGAACGCAGCCTCTTCGTCCGAGACATTGTCGGGAACGCGCGCGCTGAGGTTGACGGGCACGCACACGGCCTCGGCGTGCTTTCCGTTCGACACGATGCGGTCGCCCGCGGCGTAGCCGACGAGCCCGCTGCCGACCTCCATCACGCGGCCCACATTGCAGTAGCCGAGCGGCAGCGGCTGGTCGAGCTTGTTGAACACGGCCTCGAGCGTCGGCATGAGGCCGTCGGTCTTGATCTTGTCCCACACCATGCGCACCTTGTCGGGCTGCTGGCGCGCCTTCGAGATCCAGCCCGCCTTGCCGAACTCGACGAGCATGCGCTCGGTGCCGACCGACACCAGCGTGCGCGAGGTGCGGACAAGCAGATGACCGCGCTTCACCGCGGGGCAAGGCACTTCTGCGATCTCGGTCGATCCGTTCTTGAGGGACTGCAGGATCTGTTTCACGGGGATCTCGCTCTGGTTCACCACGGTGCGCCTCCGCGAGAGTCACTCTCGCGGCCCGCGGGTTCGTACTATCGGCACGGTCGGTTCGCGGGACGCGTTGAAACCTTCAGGGACGGGTGCTTTTCCCGTTGAGCGCGGGGGCTGCGTTATCTGGCCGCGCCGTCCACGAACTTCCTGCACCAGATTTCGATCGAAAGGAGCGACAGCAGCGTGTAGTTCGCGTCGATGCGACCCTCTTCGTTCGCCTGCATGAGGCGCGCGACGGCCTCGGGGTCAAAGAGACCGCGTTTGCGCAGGCTGTCGGGGCCGAGCAGGTCGCCGACGAGCGGGCGCAGCTCGTCGCGCATCCAGCGCCGCAGCGGCGCGCCGAAGCCCGACTTCGGGCGGTAGATCACATCGTGCGGGAGATAGGGCTCCATCGCCTTCTTGAAGACCCATTTGCCGACGGCGCCCTTCTGCTTGATGTGCGTCGGGATACGCGCGGCAAACTCGACGAGCTCGAGGTCGAGGAGCGGCACGCGCACCTCGACGCCGACGGCCATCGACATCTTGTCCGTGTAGGGAAGGTTGTGGTCGGAGAGGAAGAAGCGCTGCTCGAGCGCGAGCATCCGCTCGAGCGGCGGAAGCGACGCGGGCAAGGGCTTCATGAAGTCGAGCATCGGCGCGAGCGCGGTGGCGCCGCCGAGCTCGGCGCGCGCGGACGGCGAGTAGAGCGAAAGAAGCGTGTCCTCGCGCGCCCAGCGGAAGTAGTTCGCGATGCGCGCGTCGCCCGAAAGGCCCGCGCCGTCGAAGAGCTTCGCGAGCCGTCGCGAAGTGGCGCGCCGCTGGTCAAGCCGCCCCGTCGCGCCCTCGATCGCGCGGCGCGCGCCTTCGGGCAGCCAGCTCCACCAACGCTCGAGCTCGACCGCGCGGTGGCGGCGGTAGCCCGTGAAGAGATCGTCGCCGCCCGCGCCCGAGAGCAGCACCTTCATGCCGTTCTTCCGCGCAAGCTCGCAGATGTAGAGGACATTGAGGGGCGCCGGGTCCGCGAGCGGCTCGTCGAGCTGCCAGATCATGCGCTCGATGTCGCCCGCCATTCGGCTGGCCTCGATCTCCACCGTGTGGAGCTTCACGCCGAGATGCCTCGCGACCGCCTCGGCGTAGGGCAGGTCGTCCGCCACGCCCTGCTCCGCGCCGCCGATCTGTCGGATGGTGAAGCACTGGAGATCGGGCGAGATCTCGCGGGCGAACGCCACGACCGCGCTCGAGTCGAGGCCGCCCGACAGGAATGCGCCCACAGGAACATCGGCGACCATCTGGCGCTGCACCGCCGCGCGCACGAAGCGCTCTGTGCCCTCGACCGACGCGCGCTCGTCGAGGTCGCGCGCCACCTCGCGGAACGCGGGAAGCCGATACCAGGTGAAGCGGCGTTCGATGTTGCCCGCGCGCAGCACCATGGCCTCTCCTGGAAGGAGCTTGCGCACGGCCTTCAGCGGCGTGCCTTCGCCGGGGCACCAGAGGAAGCTGAGATAGCGGTGCAGCGACGCGACATCGAGTTCGCGCGACGCGGGCGCGAGCGCGAGCAGACCCTTGATCTCGCTCGCAAACGCCACGCCTCGCGGAGACGCCGTGTAGTAGAGCGGCTTCACGCCGAGCGCATCGCGCGCGACGAGCGTCGCGCCGATGCGCGCGTCGAAGATCGCGATGGTGAAGATGCCGTTCAGCCGCGGCAGCATCTTCTCACCCTCCTCGAGATAGAGATGGAGGATCACCTCGGTGTCGGAGTGGCCGCGGAAGGCGTGACCCTTCGCCTCAAGCTCCTTGCGGAGCTCGCGGTAGTTGTAGATCTCGCCGTTGAAGACGAGCTGCACGGCGCCGCCGAGCGCCTCCATGGGCTGGTGGCCGAGCGGCGAGAGGTCGATGATCGAAAGCCTCGCATGGCCGAGGCCGACCGCGGCCGCCCCGTCCACGAACACGCCCGAGTCGTCGGGGCCGCGATGCGCGATCGCGGCGACGCCCGCCCGCAACGCGGAAGGCTCGAAGGATCCTGAGTAGCCGATGATGCCGCACATGGTGAGGGGAGCCGAAGACGGACGGCAGATGCGCGAGGTTCGCGCAGGCGGCCGTGGGACGGGACTTCCATCGGATGGCACGCGGGACGAGTCGACACAAATCGTGCGGGAGCGCGCGGGGCGCCCTGCCAACCGTCGAGAGGATCGATAACTCATCCCCACCTCGCCGCCTCCACGCCCGCGCGAGCCGCCGCCGCCCGTACGCTCCCACGATGCTCTCCCTTGCCCTCCCTGCGTCGCTTCTGCACGCGCTCGCGTCGCTGCTCGCCGGAGTCCTCGTCGCCATCGCACCACCGCCCGCGGCGACGGATCTGCCTTCCGTCGACCCTGCGAAGATTCGTGCACATATCGAGGAGTTCGCCTCCGACGAGATGAACGGCCGCTACTTCCGCAGCCCAGAGGGCAAGCGCGCCGCGCAGTGGCTCGCCGACAAGCTGGCCGAGGCGGGCGCCGTGCCGCTCGAGGGCCGTGACTCGATGCTCGTGCCCGTCGCGCGCGTGCCCGACGCCGCGCCCAATGTGGTCGGATGGCTTCCGCCGAAGGGCCCGAAGCCGAGCGGCGAGTACATCCTCGTGACCGCGCACTTCGACCACCTGCCGCCCGCGCAGACAGGCGAGGACCGCATCTACAACGGCGCGGACGACAACGCGAGCGGCGTCGCAGGCATGATCGCCGTCGCGAACGCGCTGCGGAACGACGCGCTCGACGTGGGCGTCGTCTTCGTCGGCTTCACGGGCGAGGAATCGGGCCTCATTGGAAGCCGCGCGTTCCTCGAGGAGGAGACGCTGCCCCCAGCGCGCATCCGCGGGCTCTTCAACATGGACATGATCTCGCGCCAGCCCGACGGCGCGATCCGCCTCGACGGCGGCCCCAAGGGAAAGATCCTCGTCGATCTCCTCGTGCGCCTGGCACCGCGCGTGCCGATCGAGATGAAGGTCGACACGCACCCCGACTGGCTCGACCGCAGCGACCAGGGTCCGTTCCTGCGCATCGGAATCCCCTCCGTCCTCTTCAGCTGCGAGGACCACGAGGACTACCACCAGGTCACAGACCACGCCGACAAGGTCGACGAGCACCTCGCTGCACGGACGGCGACGCTGGTCGCGCTTGCGGTGCGCACCTATGCGAGAGAGATGGCGCCGCGCTTCGATCTCTCCCCCGTGCTCGGCGCGGACGGCGCGCAGGCCCGCACGATCCGCGTCGGACGCACGCTGCCGAACGCACCCTGGTGGCAGCCCGCCACACGCCGCAGCCAGGACCGCGGGCTTGACGCAGCGATTCTCGCGGCGCTCGCGAAGGAGACGGGCTGGACCTTCGAGGAGAAGCAGGTCGCGCCTGGCGAACAGGCCGCGGCGCTTGCAAACGGAGAGGTCGACATCGTCGTCAACGGCGCGTCGGCGTCGCTTGCGGGAACTGCGGGTCTTGCGCGCTCGCTCGCTGCGGTCGAGCCCGCCTATCTCGACCGAAGCGGCCCTGCGCTCCTTGTCGCGAAGGACTCGCCGATCTCCGCGGAGTCCGATCTCTCGACGCTGAGGATCGCCGTCCGCGCGGGCTCCGCGCCCGCGCTGCACCTCGCCACCCGCGAACCGGCCGTGAAGGCGATCGTCGTCACGGAACCGGACGGTGCGATCGCGACGATGATCTCGAAGGGCGAGCTCGACGCCTTCGCGGGCGACGCGCTCTCGCTCGAACTGCGCGCCGCGCGCGACCCCGCCTATCGCGTCGTGCGGCTCGGCGCGGTGCCGACGGCGATCCTCGTTCGCGCAGACGACGCACCGTTGCGCGACGCCCTCGGCAAGTCGCTCGGCCGCGCGCTCGAGTCCGCAGAGTGGCGCGCCGCCGTCGACAAGCACGCCGCACGCGCACCCGCGCCCGCTTCGGCACCCGCGTCGGCGCCGTGACCGCTGCATCGCGTGGACACGCTGTGGATCTCCTGTGACGGCTTCGCGTCATCTTTGCAGGAACCATGCGCGCCGCACCGTAGTCTGCGCGGATGCGCCCTTCAGAATCCATCGCGACTCCCGCCGCCGCGCTCATCGCCGCCTGCGCAGCGCTCGCCTCCCCCGCCGCCGCGTCGCCGCATGACGGCATCCATGACGGGGCTCACGGCGGCATCCGCTCCGACGGCCACCACCGCGCGATGCCCACCTTCGCGGTCGTGGCGCCCGCGCCCGACTTCGTGCGCGCGCAGGCCTCGCGGTTCAGCTTCGGATCGAGCGCGTTCTCGCTCATCGGCATCCCCGACACGCAGAACTACTCGAGTTCGTTCCCGCAGATCTTCACCGCGCAGACGGAATGGGTCGTCGCCAACCGCGACGAGCTCGACATCCGCTATGTGTCGCACTACGGCGACATCGTCAACAATGCGGACAACCTCGTGCAGTGGCAGCGCGCGGACGCTTCGATGGGCGTCCTCGACGCGGCGGGCGTCCCCTACGGCTACTGCCCGGGCAACCACGACATCACGCCGAGCGGCTCGATCGGCGAACCCTACATCCCCGCGAACTACCTCGCGTTCTTCGGGCCCGACAGGCTCGAGGGGCGCCCGTGGTTCGGCGGCGCGTCGCCCTCGGGGATGTCGACCTACACGCTCTTCAGCGCGGGGGGCGTCGAGTTCCTGCAGATCCACCTCGACTGCGACACGCCCGTCGCGGAGCTTGCGTGGGCGCAGGGCATCCTCGACTCGCACAAGCACATGCCCGCGATGCTCACTACGCACCGCTACCTGCAGGACGCGGAGGACTACACGAGCGGTGTACCGCTCGTTCCCTCTGGCCGCTATCCGCCCGTGTGGTACCAGGTCGAGCCCGTCTACCACCCGAATGGGATCCAGGCCGAGGAGTTCTTCCGCTGGTTCGTGCGCACGAACGCCAATGTCTTCCTCGTGACCTGCGGGCACTTCCACGAGGAGTTCCGCCAGACGAGCGTGAACGTGGCGGGCCTCCCTGTCCACGAGGTGCTCGCCGACTTCCAGGACGACCCGAACGGCGGCGACGGCTGGATGCGCATCATGACCTTCGACACCGCCGCGAGCACGATCGAGGTCGACACCTATTCGCCGACGCTCGCAGCCGTGCGCACCGCGGATGAGAGCGACTTCACGCTCGCGGTGGCCTTCGATGCGTATCGCACGCCCGCAGGCGTCGCGTTCCGCGCGTTTCAGCAGGGAATCAACGGCTACGCGGGCACGCAGGACACCTGGGTGAGCCAGCAGAACCCGAATGCGAGCTACGGGGAGAACGACACGCGCGTCTCGGACGACGACACCGCGAACTCGTTCTTTGCGGATTTCCGCGGACAGGCGCTCGTGCGCTTCGACGGCATCGTGCGCGCGGCGGGCGCGGAGGGAGTCGGCGTGCCGCTCGGGGCGACGGTGCTCGAGGCCACGCTCGTCCTCGACATCGCAGACGACATCGACACGCCGCTCTTCGACCCTGAGTTCCTCGTCTACGCCGTGACGCGCCCGTGGAACGAGTCGTCGACCTGGAACTCGCTCGGGAACGGCCTCTCGCCCGGCGACGACCTCGGGAGCCTTCTTGCGACCTTCTCAGGCGACAACTCGCCCGACGACGACTCGATGCGCCGAATCGACATCACCTCCGCAGTGCAGGCGTGGGTGAACGGCGCACCAAACCACGGCGTGGCGATCCTTCCCGAGATCATCTCAGGGAACGACGACGGCATCGTGCTGCGCGCAAGCGAGAACACGAACACCATCCTTCGTCCGCGCCTCGAGGTGACCTATGTCGACCGCGATCCGCTCGATGCGGCGGACCTCGACAGGGACGGCGCCGTCGGGGCCGTGGACCTCGCGCTTCTCCTCTCCGCGTGGGGAACGACCGATTTCGCGGCCGACATCGACGACGACGGAATCGTGGGCGCGAGCGATCTTGCGCGTCTCCTCGGCGCATGGGGATGACGGCACGCGAGGATCGCGGGCCGCCGTAGGATGCGCCGATGCACGCCGTTCCAGCACCCGCCGACGAGCAGCTTCGCCTTCGAGTCGAGCTCATGCGTGCGCTCGCGGACCGCGCCGGCACCGTCGCGATGCGCCACTTCCAGTCGGCCGCGCTCGGCATGCGCACCAAGCCCGACGCCTCCCCCGTCACCGACGCCGACCTCGAGATCGAGGCGATGCTGCGCGGGCAGATCGCTGCGGACTTTCCGAACGACGGCGTGCTCGGCGAGGAGCATGGGGCGCAGGATGGACGGAGCGGCTTCCGCTGGGTGATCGATCCGATCGACGGGACCATCTCCTTCGCGGCGGGCGTGCCGCTCTTCGGAACGCTCATCGGGCTCGAGCATGGCGAGGGCGCCGCGCGCGAGGTGGTCGCGGGGATCTGCGCGATGCCTGCGCTCGGCGAGCGCGTGTGGGCCGCGCGGGGCCAGGGAGCGTGGTGGGAGCGCCGTGACGAAGGCGGCGCCACGCATCGCAGCGCCGCACGCGTCCGTCCCGCGGTTCCGCTCGCGCGCGCACTCGTCTGCACGACGGGCCTCGAGTACTTCGAGCGCGCGGGCCGCACCGACGCACTCGTCGCGGCGGCGCGCGCTGCGGGCCGCGTCCGAGGCTGGAGCGACTGCTACGGCGGCATGCTCGTCGCCACGGGCCGCGCCGACGCGTGGTTCGACCCCGTGATGAACCCGTGGGATTCGGGCCCCTTCCCCGTGATCTTCGCGGAGGCTGGCGGCGTCTTCACAGACTGGCGCGGCCACACCGACATCCACGGCGGCAGCGCGGTCGCGGCAGCGCCCGCGCTCCACGCAGAGCTTCTCGCGCTCCTTCAGGAAAGCGCGTCCCACTCGGGTCCGAACGCAAACTCGTAGTTCCGCCAGCGCCCGATGCTCGAGCGGTTGATGGGCCGCCGCACCTGCTCGTGCGACAGCGTGAGCACGGTGCGACGGTTCGCCTCGGGAGAGAGCACGCACGGATCGAACGGAACGCCGAGGGCCTCGAGCACGCGGCGAAGCTCGCGTTCGGGCGACTCGACCAGCTCCTCGTAGACGATGTCGACCTTTCGCAGGCCGAGCGCCTCGAACGCGACCGGCACGACGCGGCGCTCGAGCGCGATCATGCGACGGATCGCCTCGAGGCTCGCGGTGAATCCCCACGACTGCGGATGGAAGTTCGAGAGGAACATGCTGACCGCGATGTCGCGTGGGTCGCGCACGATGCGGACAAGCGACGCGCCGCCAAGCACCGCCGCGACCGCGGGCAGCGACCGCCACGCCTGCAGTGTCTTGTCGAAGGTGCACGAGGCTCCATCGCGCCTGCGCGCGAGGGCGCCACGCAGGTACGCCGCCCGCAGGCGCTCGCACTCGCCGCGGGAGAGCGCATGAAGCTGCGCGGGCCATGCGCCGAGCGAAACGAGCTCGTCACGCATCGCTCCGACTCCCTCGTACTCGCCGATTCCGCAGATGGCGGGATGGCGGTCGAGCATCTGCTCGAGGAGGGTCGTCCCGCTGCGAGGCATGCCCACCACGAGCGCGCACCCTTCGACGGGCGGCAGCGTCGGACGGAACGCCGCGCCCCGACGCTCGATCCACCGGAGCTGCTCCATGAGGTCCGACTCGAGCCCGCCGACATCAAAGGTCGGCGTGGTCGCCGCGTGCGTTGCGCGGGCAAGCTCGAAGGCCTCGCGATGCCGCCCGTCGGCGTCGAGCATGCGCACGGCCTCGAAGCCTGCGATTCGCTTGAGCGGCGCGCCGCGCGCGGTCCGCGCGATGCGCTCGAACTCGGCCAGCCCTCCGCTTCGGTCGGAACGCGCGAGCACCCGCGCCGCATGCAGCGCGGCACGCTCGTCCTTACGCCACGCGCCTCCCTCGGCGAGCAGGGCGCGGAGCTCATCGTGCCGCGCCGCGCGGTGCAGCATCTCCGCCAGCGCCAAGGTTGCCTCGGCGTCTTCTCCCGCGTGCTCGGCCCGAAGCGCCTGCAGACGCTCGATCGCGGCATCCGTCCTGCCGAGCCTGTGCTCCACCACCGCCTTCAGGAGCCGAAGGCGCTGCTCCCTCGGCGAGAGCACAAGTCCTCGGTCGATGGTCTCGCTGACCTCGTCCAGTCGCCCGAGGGCGAGAAGCGCGCGCGCCATCGCCACGAGCGCCGCAAGCGATCTCGGCGCACGCGAGAGCGCCGTCCGCGCCTCCTCGAACGCCTCCGCGTGGCGTCCAGAGGCGAGCAGTCGCTCGATCGCGGCGGTCGGGTCCGAGGGTTGGGACGGGCGAGGCTTCATCTGGCGGATCGATCGGGCAGCGCCCGCCCGCTTCCGGCGGCGGCTCCCTGCGCGCTCTGTTCCATCGGAATGCGGGGCGGTTCTGCGGTGTGATTGTGTTGGAAACCAAGAAACGGGAGCGCCTCGGCTTGGTCATCGGATGAGAAAGTCCGAGAACCTTTTCCTTCATCCGAAGATCGGGGTCATTCCGAGGGTTTCGCCAAGTCCGAACTGGACTTCTCCTGAAGAGGAGGCACTCTCACCATCGGAAGGAGGGATGGGGCCGTTCCGCAGGACACCTGCGGCGGAGCCGTCCCCGTATGCCGTTTCCCGAGAGTCGGTCACGACCCGAGGAGACTCGAGCATGCAGGGTTGAGTCACGGGCGTGCGACGCGGAGCTCTGGTCTTCTGGAGTTGTTCGCGCCGGTTCGCCTGAGGCTCGGCTCGGTTCCGCCCTCGTGGATGCAGCCGGTGTGAAAGAAGCCCGAGCGCTGTCTTGTCGCGTGCTCCTCCGTGGCCCGAGGCCCCATGGAGCGCGTCGAACGAAACAGCCAGCCTCGGCCTGTCGGTCGCCCTCTCTCGGTTCCTGCTGTCTGGACCCGTGTTCCCTTGCGGGGTCAATCCCGCGCCTCAGATCTTGGAGTACTTGAAACCATGAAGCTCGCCCTTGCCGCCACCACTCTCGCAGGCGTCATCGCCTCCGCCGCGTCCGCTGATGTCACCATCAACTTCACGGACCAGACCTTCACCGGCTTCAACTTCAACCAGCTGTTCGGCCCCTCGAGCGGCCAGTTCGTGGTCGGAACTCTCACGGGCGTCTCCGTGAACGCCACGCTGACCGCCTCCACGAACTTCACCTACGCCGACGATCTCTGCATCTATGTGGACGCTGAGCCGCTCTCGACCGGCGGCCTCCTTCAGGTCGGCGGCTTCTCGAACCTCAGCGCGGCGCAGCGCATCTTCTGGGGCAACGGCGGCTCCAACGTGCCCGGAACGACCGTGATCGACTCCGTGACCGTCAATCCGCTCGTCTTCACGGGCACGGCAGCCGACGCCGCCATCTGGCTCGGCAACGGCTACGGAGCCTCGGGTACCTCGGGTACCTGGACGGGCAGCGTCACGCTGATCGGCGTCGAAGTCATCCCCGCCCCGGGCGCGATGGCCCTCCTCGGCCTCGCCGGCCTCGCCGGTCGTCGTCGTCGCTGAGTTCAAATCCTTCTCGTCGACTCTTCCCGCCGCGCGGCATCCTGGATGCCGCGCGGCGGTCTTTCCATGGCCGTGCGGCGCACCAATCGCCTCTGTACATTTCGCGCCATGTCCACGCACCATCGGCGACGCCTCGCGGAGAGGCTTGCCCTCCTGCTCTCGCCAGTCGCCCTCGGAACCGCGCTGTTCCTTCAGGGCTGCGCCCGCATTCGCCCCGTCTCCACGGAGACGGACCTCCTCGTCCGCCGCGAGGTGCTTGCAGAGAAGCACGCGGAGACGCTGCGGCGGCAGTTCGGCGCGCTCTACGCGGGCATCAGGGACGAGTACGAGGCCAAGCGCGCCGAGGGCTCGACAGAGCCACCGACCTGCGACATCCTCATCATCTCGGGCGGCGGCGACTACGGCGCGTTCGGCGCGGGCTTCCTGAAGGGATGGGGCGCGGTCGGCAACGAGGGAATTCCACGGCCCGCGTTCGAGGTCGTCTCTGGTGTCTCGACGGGCGCCTTGATCGCGCCGTTTGCCTACCTCGGTTCGGACGAGGACTACGACGAGGTCGTCGAGCTCTACAGCAATCCGAAGGACGACTGGGTTCGCGAGCGCGGGCTCCTCTTCTTCCTGCCCGCGAACGAGAGCTTCGCGGAGGTTCCGGGCCTCGAGCGCGAGGTCCGCACCGCGTTCGGCGAGGAGCGCATCGCGCGCATCGCCGCCGAGAGCGCGCGTGGGCGCCTGCTCGTCGTGAACACCACGGATCTCGATGACGGCGGCAGCAGGCCGTTCGAGCTCTCCCACATCGCAGCCGACGCCGCGCGCACGGGCGACCCGTCGAAGTTCCACGACCTTCTGCTCGCGTCTTCGGGGATTCCCGGCGCGTTCCCTCCGCGCGAGATCGAGTCTGGCCTCTATGTCGACGGCGGCGTGACGAGCAACATCCTCTATGGCGGCGACCTGAAGCGAAACAGGGGCCTGCGCACGCTCTGGGGCGAGATCGCGCCAGGGCTTCCGCCGCTGCGGGTCCGCTACTTCGTCATCCTCAACAACTCGCTGAACGCCACCCCGCAGACCACGCAGCGGAGCTGGGTTGCCGTGATCGAGCGGAGCGTCGAGCTCGCCGTGCGCGCCTCGACGCTGACGGCGCTCAGGCACCTGCTTGCGCTCGCGCACATCGCGAACCTCGAGGGCGACACCACGGCGGAAGTGCGCATCGTGGCCATTCCCGACGACTGGCGCCCGCCCGTCCCGGGGGTGTTCAAGGAGGAGACGATGCGGGCGCTCGAGAAGCTCGGCGAGGAGATGGGGCGCGATCCGTCGTCGTGGCGGACGGAACTCGACTGACGCGGGAGTGGAGTGACGGGACGCGGCGCTCCCCGCAACGCGGACGCCGCTCAACCGAGCAGGAGCCACGCCATCGCCACGATCACGCCGAAGGAAACGATGTCGAGGAGCGCGCCCGCGCGCATCATGTCCTGCGCGCGGACATGACCCGACGCGTAGACGAGCGCGTTCGGCGGCGTGCCGACGGGCATCGCAAACGACCAGCTCGCCGCGAACACGGCGGGAATGACGAGGAACTCGGGAGGAAGACCGAGGCCAGGCGCAAGCGCGCCGACCACGGGAACCGCCATTGCGGAGATCGCCGTGTTCGACGCGATCTCGCTCGCGACGATCATCGTGCCGACGAGGACCGCGAGCACCGCGATCGACGGCAGAGCGCCTGTGGCCGCGATGACCTCGCCGATCTTCGCAGAGAGCCCCGTACGCTCCATCGTGGCCGCGAGGCACAACCCGCCGCCGAAGAGGATCAGCACTCGCCACGGCACGCGCGCGAAGTCCGCGGGCTCGAGCATGCGCTCCCCGCGGCGCTCGCCGCTCGGCAGGAAGAAGAGACTCAGCGCCGCGATCACACCGACTGTGCCCTCGCGGATCCCCGGGACGAACCGGTCGTAGAGCGGCATCGTCATCCATGCGAGGACCGCGACGGCGAAGACCGCGAGCGAGACGATCTCGTCGCGCGAGAGCGGTCCGCGCGCCTCGTCGGCACGCTCGATGACGAGCCCGCGCGCAGGGAACAGGACGACGCCGAGGAGCAGCACCGCCAGCGGGAGGAAGACGGCCGTGGCGGGCACGCTGAAGGCCATCCATCCGAGGAAGGTGGTCTCGATGCCGCTTTCCCGCAGCCAGTTCACGGCGATCATGTTCGGCGGCGTTCCGATGATCGTAAGGACACCGCCGATGCTTGCGCCGAAGGCGACGCCGAGGAGGAGCGAGGTCAGGAAGCGCGTGGCAGCCGCACGCTCGGCATCGTCGCGCGCGCGCGACACCGCGCCGCCCCCGAGCGCGAGCGCGAGCGGCAGCATCGTCGCGCTCGTCGCGAGATTCGAGACGCACGCGCTGAGAAGCGCCGACGCGACCATCACCGCCGAGAGAACGCGCAGCGGCGACGAACCCGCGACGCGGATGAGCGCGGCCGCGAAGCGCGCGGAGACGCCGCTCCGCTCGAGCGAGTAGGCAAGAAGCGCGCCGCCACCGAAGAGGAAGATGACATCGCTTGCGTAGGGCGAGGTGATCTGCGACGCGGAGCCGATGCCGAGCAGCGCAAACGCGATCACTGGCACGAGCCCTGTCACGGCGGGGTCGATCGCGAGCGTCACCCACCAGGTCGCCATCAGCGCGAGGACCGCGAGGGTCCATGACGCGTCTGCGGGAAGTCCTCCGAGCGCCATCGCCTGCGGATGCGTCAGGCAGAGCGCCGCGAGCGCGAGCACGGGGCCGAGGAACCTGCCGATGCGCGCAGCGCTGCCTCCCACCCCTCCATCGGGCTCGTCCAGGGTTGCCTGGCTGCGCGCGTCGCTCATGGCGCGGACAATACCCGAGCGCACGGATCGTGCGGACGCGCGAACGGAGCGGCGCCTGTCGCCCATACTGAACAATTCCGCGGTTCCCGCGACGCGCACTGCATCCAAGGACACGGGCACGGTCGAAGCCAAGGGCCTCACGGGCTGCCGCGCGACGCGCGATGGCCCGACAAGTTCGTACGCCTGTGGTTCGGAGGTGCGGCGTCCGCTTCGGAGTGTTCCGAAGGGGTGTTTCGTCCGCTCCGAGGCAGGCCAACAGAGGAGTCCATCCATGAAGCAGTCGATCGCCCGTTCGCTCACCGTCCTCGCATCCGCCTTCCTTGTCAGCGGCGCAGCCTTCGCTGCCTCCGCGCAGACCGCGGCCCCCGCGAAGCCGAAGGCCGCCGCCCCCGCCGCCACCAAGACGATCGTCGAGACGGCGATCGGCGCAGGCAGCTTCAACACGCTCGTCGCCGCCGTGAAGGCCGCCGACCTCGTCGAGACGCTGAGCGGCCCCGGCCCCTTCACCGTCTTCGCGCCGACCGACGAGGCGTTCGCCAAGCTCCCCGCTGGCACCGTCGAGAGCCTTCTCAAGCCTGAGAACAAGGCGAAGCTCGCCGCGATCCTCACCTACCACGTCGTTCCCGGCAAGGTCATGGCCGCCGATGTCGTGAAGCTCACGAACGCGGGCACCGCCCAGGGCCAGCGCGTCGACATCGCCGTCAAGGACGGCACCGTGAGCGTCGACGGCGCGAAGGTGGTCACCACCGACATCGCCTGCTCGAACGGCGTCATCCATGTGATCGACTCGGTCATCCTCCCAACCGACAAGAACATCGTCGAGGTCGCCGCCTCGAACGGCTCGTTCAACACGCTCGTCGCCGCTGTCAAGGCCGCTGGCCTCGTCGAGACGCTCTCGGGCAAGGGTCCCTTCACGGTGCTCGCCCCCACCGACGAGGCGTTCGCCAAGCTCCCCGCCGGCACGCTCGAGAACCTGCTCAAGCCTGAGAACAAGCAGCAGCTCATCGACATCCTCACCTACCACGTGGTCCCCGGAGTCGCCGCCTACTCCGACCAGGTCGTGAAGATGACCGAGGTCCCCACCGTGTTCGGCGCGGCGGTCCCCGTCGCCGTCAAGGACGGCAAGGTCAAGCTCGGCGCCGCCACCGTGGTCGCTGCCGACGTCGAGACCTCGAACGGCGTCATCCATGTGATCGACACCGTCATCCTGCCGCCGGCGAAGAAGACCGCGAAGTAATCGGTCTCGCACACAAGCAGTTCTCCTCACACCGACCGAGGCCCCGACGAGGGGCCTCGGTTGCGTTTTGGACGGACGCAGCGGCGCGGACTTCACGCGCTGCAATAGACGGGCTCGCCCGCCGTTCTGCGCCTGCGTGGCGGCCCGAGCTCGGCCGGCCGTGCGACGCGTGAACGAATCTCAAGCTCCACGAAACTGAGCGAAAGTCTGCACTCCAGACGCAATCGAAGGAACCTGACCATGCCACGACTCTCGATCCAACGCAGCACTCTTCTCGCGAGCCTCGCGGCCTCCGCGCTGTTCGCCTTCACCAGCCCGTGCAGCGCCCTTGCGCAGGATGGAACCTTCCCGCCCGATGCCCCGCGCGGCGAGCGCGGCGAGCGCCCCATGCAGGACGGCGCGCCGCGCGCGCGCCCTGGCCAGGAAGGAAGGCCTGAAGGACGCCCCGCCATCGATCCCGCGCAGTTCATCGAGCGCCTCATGCAGGCCGACGCCGACGGCGACGGCAAGCTCTCCGCGGAAGAACTGCCGCCTGCGATGTCGGAGCGCCTCATGGGCCGCGCCGACACGAACTCCGACGGCTTCCTTGACCGCGCCGAACTCGAGGCCGCGGCGCGCGAGGGAATGGTCGGTGGCCGCGGCAACCGCGGCGGCGCGGGCGCAGGCCCCGCGGGCGACCGCCCGGGCGCGGGGGGTCCGCCGCCGAGCGTTGGCGGCGCGATGCGCCAGGTCGGGCGCGCGATGCGCGGTCTGAAGGAATCGGCGTTCGACGCCGCGAGCCGCAAGTCTGATCTCGATCTCGTGCAGCAGGCGCAGATGGGCCTCGTCGGATCGAAGAGCGCGACGGCCGCGCTCCGCATGTCGGAGTCCGCGCGCACCCGCTTCGGCGAGGATCGCGCCAGCTTCGAGACCGCGTTCCGTGCGCAGATGCTCGACGCGATCGCGCAGTCGATCGAGCTCGAGCGGGCGCTGCTCGCAGGAAACGGCGACGCCGCGCGTGCGGCGCTTGCGAAGATGAGCGCTGCGCAGGAGGCAGGCCACGATCTCTTCCAGCCCGCCGACGACGGCGGCGAGAGGCCCGCCCGCGGCGCTGGAGCGGGCGAAGGCGGCGCGCCTGGCGCGGGCGCTCCCGGCGCTCCGCGTGGCCGAGGCGGACGCGGCGAGCGCGGCGGACGCCCTGCTGCGCCCGATGCTCCCGCTGCACCTGATGCGTGAGCGCTTCTGCGCGCACGCGCCGAAGACACACGACGCAAGACGCAGACGACGCCGTCCCATTCGGGCGGCGTCGTTTGCGTCGGGGATCGGGTGCCCGGGCAATCAGGCGTCGTCGACAAGCGCGGCGCGCAGGACGCGCTCGAGGTCCGCCGCGTCCACCGCGAAGTCCGCGGCTCCATCAGGTTGCCCGCGCGAGGCGCGGTCCTCGCGGCCACGGATCGCCGCGTAACGAAGCCCGCACGCGCCCGCGAGCATGAAGAAGCTCGGGTTCGAGATGCGCGGCGGAAGGCACTCGACGAGCGTGCCTCCTTCGGCCACATGGACGAGGTGCGCGAGCGCGGCGCCGTGCGGCGCGACGACCACGCGCGCACCGCGAATCGCGTCGACCTGCGCGGCGAGCCCGAGGCCTTCCATCGCGACGGTCTCGAAGCCGAAGCGCGCGAGGATCGGCGCGAGCTCGGATTCGTTCGCGATCTTGCGGCGGCCACGGCGCGCGAGATAGACGCGGCGCGCGCCGCTGCGGGCGACTGCGTCGCGATCGCCGAACACGCCGCGCAGATAGGCCGCCGATCGCCGCGTCGGCTCGCAGATCGGGGCGGGCGCCCCCGTCACGAGCAGATGGTCGCACACGACCTGGTCGCCGCGCCGCACGCTCTCGACGCGCTCGGACGGAATTCCCGCGGCCGCGAGCAGTTCGCGCGCCACGCCGAGGCGCGTCGCGGGGACGATCCAACGGTCGATGCGGGCGAACGCCGCATCCGCGCGAGCCGCCTCCTCGAGGAGCCCGATGCGCGGAAGCATGTCGAGCATCCAGTGGTAGAAGTTCGCGTGCCCGACGGCGCCGGCAAGCGCGCTCGTGCCGCGCAGCCGCCGCGGAGGTCGCGCGACGATCGCGCCGCTCAGGCCGCGATGCTGGGCGAGGGGAACCAGTGCGTGAGGACTCACATCGGCGAGCACGACGCCTTGCGGCGCGACGGCCGTGCACGCGCGCGCCAGCACGCGGCCTTCCGGAATCGCGGCCGCGAAGAGACGCGCGCCAGCGCCTCGGACCGTGCACGAGCCTGCGACGGCGGCCACCGCATCGGCGTCCGAACCGTCGATCACGCGCGGCGGCGTCGGATCGTTCGGCCCGAGATCGACGAGCGGCCAGCCGCGTGCGCGCACGAGGGCCACGGTGTCGGCCGTCGCCTCGACGGGAAGATGGAACAGCATGTCCTGCACGCCGAACGGCATGGCGCGACGCATGCGCGCCCAGGCGGCGACGATGGTGCGCCGCCAGTCCCTGGGCGCGGTCGTCGCATCGTGCGTCACGGCCCGCTTCATGGGTCGGAGTGTACGGCGGTGTCGCGGCATCGGTCCGTGCGCGCCGCCACGCGACGGATGTCCCGCATCGAGCCGCGCCGCAGTACCCTGCGGCCATGCACGGAACGGCCGTGGCTGAACCCCGACGCGCGCTTGTCCTCCTCGCCGCGACCGCGAGCCTGTCGATGATCTTCATCGACATCACCGTGGTCGCCGTGGCGGGCCCCGCGATCGGCCGCGAACTCGGCCTCGACGCCGCGGGCGTCGCATGGATCGCAAACGCCTACATCGTCACGCTCGCCGCCATGATGGCGATCGGCGGCAGGCTCGGCGACCTCGTCGGGAAGCGCAACGCCTTCGTCTCGGGGCTCGTCCTCTTCGCGGCCGCGAGCGCGCTGTGCGGCGCGTCCCACGACTTCACCACGCTCGCCGCAGGCCGCGTCCTCCAGGGCCTCGGCGCATGCCTCATGCAGCCTGCCGCGAGCGCGCTCGTGATCGAGCACTTCCCAGCGGGCGAACGCGGCAAGGCGATGGGGATGATGATCGGGATCTCGATGTCATTTTTCGCCGTCGGGCCCGTCGCGGGCGGCCTCGTGACCGCCTACGCGGGCTGGCCGTGGATCTTCTACCTGAACCTTCCCGTCGCGGCGGCTGCGCTCGCGCTCATCGTCGCGTCGCGCGCCAAGAACCGCCCCGCGCATGATCGCTCGTTCGATGTCCTCTCCGCGCTGCTTCTGGCCGTCGGGCTGCCGCTTGTCGTCTACACCTTGCAGGTAGGCTCGAGGGAGATCGACGGCGGGCCGTGGATCCTCACGCCGACCGCCCTCGCAGCGCTCGCTGGAGGCCTCGCGGCGGTCGTCGTGTTCGTCTGGCGCCAACTGCGCGTCGCAAGGCCGCTGATCGACCTCAGGCGCTTCGCCGAACCTCGCCTCCGCGCGAACATCCTGCTGATCGCGATCACCCAGTTCGCCATGGCGCCGCTCGTCGTCCTCGGCTCGATCTACGCGCAGGATGTGCTTGGCTTCTCGAGCTCGGTCGCGGGGTTGAGCCTGATGCCGATGCTCGTTCCAGTCATCCTCGTGGCGCGCCGCGCGGGAAGGCTTTACGACAAGATCGGCGTCCGCCCGCTCGCGCGAGGCGGAACGGTGGTCGCGACGGCGGGCCTCGCCACCTGGGGCGCGGGCTCGCTTCTCGAGAGCTACCCCGTGATCGCAGCGGGCATGGTGCTCCTCGGCCTCGGCGTCGCGTTCATCATGTCGCCCGCGAGCACCGACACTCTCTCGAGCGTCGACGACGAGAACCGAGGGCAGGTGTCGGGGCTCGTCCAGACCTCGCGGCAACTCGGTGGCGCGATCGGCGTCGCCTTCGCGTCGCTCCTGAGCGGCGTGGCGCTCGCGTGGGGGGCGGGAAACGCCGCATCGATCGGCTACGCCATCCTTGGCGGCGCGGCGATCGCGTCGCTCGGCGTCCTTGTCGCCCTGCGCATGCCGCGGTCGCTCCCCGCGGGCATCGCGCCGGCCGGCGACAGCCGTACGCTGCGCGCATGACCACGCGCGCAGCGCTCCCGCTTCTCCCGCTCATCGCCACCCCGCTTCTCCTCGTCGGAAGCAACATCTTCATGACCTACGCGTGGTACGGCCACCTGCGCGACCTGAAGGCGAGCCCGTTGTGGATCGCCATCGGCGTCAGCTGGCTCGTCGCGTTCTTCGAGTACTGCCTGCAGGTGCCCGCGAACCGCATCGGCTACGAGCAGGCGGGCTACTCGCTCGCGCAGCTGAAGGTGATGCAGGAGGTGATCACGATGGCGGTATTCGCGGCGTTCGCGATCCTCTACATGCGCGAGAAGCTCAGCATGAACTTCGTCTACGCGGGCATCTGCCTCGTCGCGGCGGCGTGGTTCATGTTCCGCGACTTCAAGCCCGCCGCGTGAGGCGCGGATCCGAGACGGGCCGAGGCGGCGCTGCAAGCGGCGAACCGCCGCGCGCAGCGCGTACACTGCGCCGATGCAGATCGCCATCGCCTCGCTCTCGGTCCTGCTTTCGCTTCATCCACTGCCGCTCGCAGCAGCTGCGGCCCATGCAAACCCGCCCGTCGTCGCCGCCGCGCTCGCGGCCGCGGGCGACAACCGCACGGAGATCGAGCGCGCACTCGCCGAGGTTCCGCCCGAGCAGCGTGCGTCGATGGAGTGGCTCGTCGCGCACATGCCCGCGCAGGACCTCGCCACGCTCGACGCTGCGTTTCTCCTCGCGCACGTCGACGGCGCGTTCAAGGCGTGGAAGGCCGCGCCGTGGAGCGCGCAGGTCGACGAAGACACCTTCCGCGACGCGATCCTTCCCTATGCGAGCGTGAGCGAGAAGCGGGAGCTGTGGCTGCCCGTGCTGCGCGAGAAGTGCCTGCCGATGGTCGCGGCCGCGAAGTCGCCCGCCGAGGCCGCCGTGATCCTCAACACGCGCATCTTCCCAGAGTGGAAGGTGCAGTACTCGACCAAGCGCATGCGCGCCGACCAGGCGCCGAGCGAGTCGATGGAGTCGGGCCTCGCGTCGTGCACGGGGCTCTCCATCCTGCTCGTGAATGCATGCCGCTCGGTCGGCATTCCCGCGCGGTTCGTCGGTGTTCCGCTCTGGACCGACGGCTCGGGCAACCACTCGTGGGTCGAGGTCTGGGACGGCGAGCGCTGGCGCTACACGGGCGCCGCGGAGCCGACGGGCGACCGCCTCGACGAAGGCTGGTTCACGGGCCGTGCCGCCACGCAGAACCGCGACAAGCCCGAGCACGCGATCTACGCCGTGACCTGGCGCGACACGGGCGTCGAGTTCCCGATGGTGTTCGACCGTTCGCGGCCGCGCGCGCGCGCGGTCGATGTCACCGATCGATACAGGGCTCGGTCCGCCGCGCTTCCCGAGGGGCAGCGCGTGCTGCGCGTCCTTGCGCGCGATCCCTCGACGGGTTCGCGTGTGCGCGCGGAGGTCGAGGTGCTCGGCGCAGACGGCACCGTGATCGGCGGCGGCCGCACCAACGACGAGACCCGCGACCTCAACGATCACCTCGAGATCGCGGTTCCGATCGGCGCCGATCTCTCGTATCGCATCGATGGCCGCTCGCCTGCGTCGGTCGGCGGAGGCAAGGGCGGCGTGGTCGAGCTGACGGTCCCGCGCGACGCAGCGTCCGCGAGCATTGGGCCCGTCGATGAACTCCGTGCGTTCCTCGCGTCGGGTTCGATCGACGCGGTCGCCACGCAGCCGTGGGCGAACGCGCCGATCAGCCGCGAGGAGGCCGCGGCCGCGCTCGAGGTCCTCTCGGCGGCGCATCGCGCTTCGCTTGAGGCGACGGGCCGCGCCGCGTTCGACGCGCGCGTCCTCGAGCACGACGGCGCGCGCATGCCGTTCTGGTACGAGGTCTACGGAGAGAAGCCCGAGGGCGGCCGCAGCCTCTACATCTCGATGCACGGCGGCGGCGGCGCTCCGAAGGAGGTCAACGACAGGCAGTGGGAGAACCAGAAGCGGCTCTATCGCCCCGAGGAGGGCGTCTATGTGGCGCCGCGCGCGCCGACCGACACCTGGAACCTGTGGCATCAGGGCCACATCGATCCCCTGTTCCGCACGCTCATCGCGAAGATGATCGCCTTCGAGGGCGTCGACCCCGACAAGGTGTATCTCATGGGCTACAGCGCGGGCGGCGACGGCGTCTACCAGCTTGCGCCGCGGATGGCCGACTCGTTCGCGGCGGCTGCGATGATGGCGGGCCACCCGAACGAAACGAGGCCCGACGGCCTGCGCAACCTTCCGTTCGCGCTCTACATGGGCGGGAAGGACGCCGCGTTCAACCGCAACCAGATCGCACGCGACTGGAAGGTCGCGCTCGCCGATCTCGCCGCCAAGGACCCCGGCGGCTATCCGCACGAGGTCACGATCTTCGAGGAGAACGGCCACTGGATGGAGCGCAAGGACGCGGTCGCTGTGCCGTGGATGGCGAAGTTCACGCGCGACCTGCGCCCGGAGAAGCTCGTGTGGCTCCAGGACGATGTGACGAGCGCGCGCTTCTACTGGCTCCGCAACACCGCCCCCAAGGGAGGTCAGCGCATCGTCGCCCGCCGCGACGGACAGAAGATCGTGATCGACGCGGCGGATGGGGTGCAGTCGCTGAGCGTCCTTCTCGACGACGCGATGCTCGACCTTGACAAGCCCGTCGAGGTGGCCGCGGGCTCTGACCTTGGCGCGAAGGTGCAGATCGACCGCTCCGCACAGCGGACCATCGCGACCCTGGCGCGGACCCTCCTCGAGCGGGGCGATCCGAAGGGAGCCTTCTCGGCGGAGGTCGCGATTCGGATCGAACGAGCACCCTGAGCCTCGCCGGCGCAGAAGCGGCGACGACACGCGCCCGAGGGGACGGCGCGGTTTGGCCCCGCAAACATCTGCCTGAAAGACACTTACAAGAGCGCACCCCTGAGGCCGGGTTCGGGTCAAATCCAACTGAGAGGTCGCCGTGCTTTCCATGCACAATAACGGGCCTCTATCAGCCAGAACTCTTTTTTTATCAGACCTTCAGCGGAAGTGTGCCTTCGCAAATTCTGCGCGTATTCGAGAGAGGAACACTTGCCGCTTTGCGCTTCAGGGGTAGGTTTCAAAGCCCTGATCCGCCGCGAGTCCCCTCGACGCGTTTTCAGGGTAATGCTTGAGCCAAGTCGAGTCCCTGTCAGTTTCCCTCCTCAATCCATTCAAACGGTGATGGCGCAGGCGGAAGTCTCCCGCTTGATGCCTCTCCCTCGGAGTCTCCCATGCGTTACACCCTCGTCGCCACCGCCGCCGTTGCCGCCCTCTGCGGCGTCGCGCAGGCTGAGTTCATCCCGAACGCCATCGCCCAGGTCAACGCGACCGAGGCGGAGCTGCTCGGTGCGGGGTACACCCGCGTCGGAACGGCCCCGTTCGTCTCGAATCTGTCGGGCGACTGCGCCGTGAACGGCTGCGTGGACTATGTGGGCTTCGAAGGCGCCCTCCCGAACAAGGGCTACTTCCAGTTCCAGTTCCTCGACTACATCTACAACCCGACCTACTACAGCGGGATGTTCGCGATCATGAACATCAACTTCGGCGGGTCGACGATCACCCCCGCGAGCTTCATCTCGCAGGTGAACGCGCTGACCGCGCAGACGGGCATCACCGCGAAGTTCACGAACGAGGCGTCGGACGCCCAGCAGTCCTCGTTCTTCAACGAGTGGCTCCCCACCGACCTCGACTCGGCGATCGTCTTCAACTGGGTTCCCAC
The DNA here is from genome assembly GCA_016124975.1 of Phycisphaera sp. Lineage (GTDB taxonomy): Bacteria > Planctomycetota > Phycisphaerae > Phycisphaerales > SM1A02 > QWPT01. The sequence continues at coordinate 45,271 of WGMP01000011.1, forward strand.
GAACCCCCCGTCGAGCCCTGGCCTCTCGCAGGTCTTCACCTTCGCGTGGAACCTTGACAATGTCACGGCCTTCAACAACGGCCTGACCGCGAACGCCATCTACGGCGTTCCCGCTCCTGGCGCGGTCGCCCTGCTCGGCCTCGCCGGCCTCGCTGGCCGTCGGCGCCGCTGATCGCCTGACCGCCCCCCTGACCTTCTCTCCACGGCGCCCCTCGCGGGCGCCGTGGTGCTTTTCCGTCGACGCCTCGTCCTCGGCGGACCCCGCCGTAAGTCACGGTAACTGAAAGAGTTCTGAATCTTTCGCATGGACGGAGAGGACGCGCGGCCGTTTCACGCTTCGGAAGACGGCGGGCGTCCCCGCCCGTGGACAGCGTCAGCCGTCTTCACGAACACACTCGCCGACTCGAGGAAATGCCGCGATGCGGAACGGTTGTCCCATTCATCCATGGCGCTTTGCTGCCCCGACGCTGGCGCTCGCCGTCGCCACCGTTGGCGACGCAGCGCGCGCGGAGCTGATCGACGCCGCAGTGCAGGTCCGCGCGAGCGCCGCGGAGCTTGAGGCCGCGGGCTTCACCCGGGCGGGCGGCGGCGTGTTCGTCTCGAATCCTGCGGGAGAGTGCGCGGCCAACGGCTGCTTCGATCTCGTCGGCGCGGGCGGGCCGTTGGAGGCGAAGGGGTTCCTCGAGTTCCGCTTCAGTAACTACACCTGCACGCCCGCCTACTACAGCGGGCTCTTCGCAGTGCTCGATCTCGACCTCGCGGGCGCGACGGTCACGCACTCGGAGTTCATCGCGCTCGTGAACGCACGGACCGCGAGCACGGGCGTCACGGCGATGATGGCTGCGCAGGCCGCGAACATCCAAGGCGGGCTCTTCTCGGATTGGCTCCCATCGACCCTTGCAGACGCCGTGGTCTTCCAATGGATGCCGCCCACCGCGCCCACGGGCCCAGGGCTCTCCGCGATCTACCGATTTGCCTGGGATCTGACCGACGAGACGGCCTTCGGTGGCCCGATCGGCGTCGGCGGCGCCTTCGCGGTGCCCGCACCCGCGGCGACCGCGCTGCTCGCAATCGCAGGCATGGGCGCACTTCGCCGCCGCAGGTGACCCCGCGCGGCGCGGCGCTCCCGTACGCTGCGCGCCGCGCGTGCTTCCGTCGCCGTCCGTGTTCCATGGCCCTGCTCGACCGATCCATGTCATCGGTTGCGGCGCCATCGTGCGCGACGCGCATCTTCCTGCCTACGCCCTCGACGGCATGCCCGTGGCCGGGTTCCTCGACCTCGACGCAACGCGCGCCGAGTCCTTGGCTGCGACCGTGCACGGCGCCAAGGCCTTTCCCGCGCTCCCCGCGCTCATCGAGGCCTGCGCCGCAGCCGGCGGCGTCTACGACCTCGCGCTGCCGCCGCAGGCGATGCAGGCCGTGATCGACGCGCTCCCCGAGGGTTCGACCATCCTGCTCCAGAAGCCGTTCGGCCGCGATCTTGCGGAGGCGACGGCGCTGCTCGCGACGCTCGAGCGCCGGAAGATGCGCGGCTGCGTGAACCTCCAGCTGCGCCACGCGCCCGCGGTGACGGCGCTGCGGCGGCTGCTCGCCTCCGGCTCGCTCGGTGAACCGCTCGACCTTGAGCTGCGCGTCGTCTGCCGAATGCCGTGGGAGAACTGGCCGTTTCTCGAGGCGCTCCCGCGGATGGAGATCCTCATGCACTCGATCCACTACCTCGACCTCTGCCGCGCGCTGTTCGGCGAGCCTGAGCGCGTGTGGTCTGCGGCGTTCGCGCACCCAGGATCGCCGCGCCTCGCCGATGCACGCTCGACGACGGCGCTGTCGTTCGCGGGCGGCCGCCGCGCGGTCGTCACGACCTACCACCACCATGCTGCGCCGCCGCGCCACGACGCGTCGCATCTGCGCCTCGAATGCACGCGCGGGACGGCGGTCGCGCGCCTCGGCGTCAACCTCAACTACCCAGAGGGTCTTCCCGACACGCTCGAGTGGTCGGCCGATGGCGCGCCGTGGCAAGCGGTCGCGCTCGCGGGCAACTGGTTTCCGCACGCGTTCCGCGGCCCGATGCGCGAGGCGCAGCGCGCGGCGGCCGACGCTGCGTTCGTGCCTGCGACTTCGTTCCGCGACGCGTGGCGCACCATGGCGCTCGTCGAGACCTGCTACCGCTCGGCCGCGCGCGGCGAGATGATGCCAGAGGAGCCAGCACCAGCATGACCGCGACTTCGCCGAAGATCACCCGCGCCGAGATCGTCGACCTCCGCTTCCCGACCTCCGAGGAGCACCACGGCTCGGACGCCGTGCATGTCGACCCCGACTATTCCGCGGCGTATGTCATCCTCCACACCGATGGCGCGCCCGCGGGCCACGGGCTCACCTTCACGATCGGCCGCGGCAACGAGATCGTCTGCCAGGCGATCCGCTCGCTCTCGCCGCTTGTCGTCGGGCGCACCGTCGCCGACATCGCGCGCGACCGCCGCGGGTTCTGGCGCGCGCTTGCGCAGGATTCGCAGTTCCGCTGGCTTGGCCCCGAGAAGGGCGTGATGGCGCTCGCGCTCGCGGCCATCGTGAACGCCGTGTGGGACCTCGAGGCGCGCCTCGCGCAGAAGCCGCTGTGGCGGCTGCTCGCCGACATGCCCGCCGAGGAGCTTGTCGCCGCGATCGACTTCCACGGGATCCGCGACGCGGTCGACGAGGAGGCGTGCCTCGCGATGGTGCGCGCGAACGACGCGACGCGCGCCGAGCGGATCGCGCGCGTCGAGCGCGAGGGATTCCCCGCCTACACGACGAGCTGCGGCTGGATCGGCTATTCGGACGAAACCGTGCGCGCGCGCTGCCGCGATGGCGTGCGCGACGGCTTCACGCACTTCAAGATGAAGATCGGCCAGTCGGTCGACGACGATGTGCGCCGCGCGCGCATCATCCGCGAGGAAATCGGCCCCGACCGCGTGCTGATGGTCGACGCGAACCAGCGCTTCGATGTGCGGCAGGCGATTGACTGGATCAAGCCGCTCGCGCCCTTCGGCATCTGGTGGTTCGAGGAGCCTGTGTCGCCCGACGATGTGCTCGGCCACGCCGAGATCGCGCGCGCGATTGCGCCGATCAAGGTCGCCACGGGCGAACAGTGCCAGAACCGCGTGATGTTCAAGCAGTTCCTCGCGTCGGGCGGCATGCAGATCTGCCAGCTCGATTCGTGCCGCGTGGGCGGCGTGAACGACAACCTCGCGATCATGGCGCTCGCGCGGCGCTACGGCGTCCCCGTCTGCCCGCACGCAGGCGGCGTCGGGCTCTGCGAGTTCGTGGCGCACCTCATCATGGTCGACTACATCCGCTTCAACCCCACGATGGAGGGGCGGGTGTGCGAGTTCGTCGACCACCTGCATGAGCATTTCACCGATCCGTGCGTCGTGAAGGGCGGGCGCTACCTCGCGCCGACGAAGCCCGGGTATTCAGGCGAGATCAAGCGCGCCTCGCTCGAGGCGTTCGCGTTCCCGGACGGACCCGAGTGGGTCAGGCGGCGAAAGAAGGGAGTCGTTTCATGAGCGGAAGACTGCAAGGAAAGCGCGCCTTCGTGACGGCCGCCGCGGCAGGCATCGGCCGCGCGTCGGCAATCCGCTTCGCACGCGAAGGCGCCGCGGTGATCGCGACCGACATCGACGACGGCGGCCTCGCGACGCTCGCGCGCGAGGCGCCGGGCGTGCGCGTGGCGCGGCTCGATGTGCGCGACTTCGACGCCGTGCGCGCGGCGGCGCGCGACGCGGGCGAGGTCGATGTCATCCTCAACGCCGCGGGTTTCGTGCACCAGGGCACGATCCTCGACTGCGACGAGAAGAACTGGGACTTCTCGTTCGACCTCAATGTGAAGAGCGTCTACCGCATGCTGCATGCGTTCCTGCCCGGGATGATCGAGCGCAAGCGCGGCAGCGTGATCTCGATCGCAAGCGTCGCGAGCTCGATCCGCGGCGTCCCGAGCCGCGCGGCGTACGGCGCGACGAAGGCCGCGCTCATCGGCCTCACGAAGGCGGTCGCCGCCGACGTCGTCGCGCACGGCGTGCGCGTGAACGCGATCTGCCCAGGCACCGTCGAGACGCCGAGCCTGCACGACCGCATCAACCAGAACGCGGATCCTGTCGCCGCGCGCGCCGCGTTCATCGCGCGCCAGCCGATGGGCCGCCTCGGCACCGCCGACGAGATCGCGGCGCTCGCGGTCTACCTCGCAAGCGACGAATCGAGCTACACGACCGGCGCGATCCATGTGATCGACGGCGGGTGGACTTGCTGAGCGCGGCTGCCCCGCCCCCGTTCGCGCACCACCCTCCCGCCCGCGGCAGGGTCACGCCCCAAGGCCGGCGGGCGAGATCCTCCAAGCCGAGGATCTTTCAAACATAAGGAATACTCCAAACCATTCCGGAAATCTCGCCAGATTCTCCTCATGGGACGCGACCGCCCGCGTATCACCGCTGAGTCCACTCCCGAGACCAATCGGCGGTCGTGGGCGTTCCGGGATGCATCGTGGCAGGAGTTGAAAATGACTGACAGCATGGGTGGTGTCGGGGGGCAGAGGCGAGGTCCCCGCCCTCGGCGACGGTGGTGTCGGACGGGAGGCGACGTCCGATGCATTTTCGGCCCAGATGTTCTGGTCTTGTTCGCGATCGGATGGGTCGCGGCAGGGTCCGGCGCCTCGGCGACTGCGCAGGTTGCCGCGCCTTCCTGCGAGCAGTGCGCCGAGACCGCGTTCGTGCCGCTGTACGCACCGCGACCGATCGTTCTGATAGCAAAGGTGCGAAGCAGCACGGATCCCATTGACGACCTCTGGTACCTCCGCGATTCGTCGAACACCGGACTGGGCGTCCTCTCGTGGAACTCGCACGCCCAGGTAGTCGGGACGCAGTTCCGCTACCAGGGTTCCGCCATACCAACGGTGCCGCGTGCATTCGTTTGGCTCCCGCAGCCGCAGTACAACCTGCCCGCACTTGTCCCACACGATCTCTCCGCCCTGACGAATCAAGCCAGTCCAGAAGTGCCCAGCTTTGCATGGGACATCTCGGATGAAGGGCTTGTCGTCGGAGGCGCCGGCGGCATGGCCGAGTCGATCGGTGAGACCGCGCACGCCTGGAACCTCCCGCTCCTGCCTCCTTCGCCGACCCCGCCTCCACCGGGCTTCGAACTTGACTTCGGAGCCGGACCCGGCGATTGGACGATGGCGCTTGCCATAACACCGTCGTCGAACGCGCCCACGCTGCCTCGCATCGTCGGCTGCGGCTCGGGCGCCTGCGACGAGTGGCGCGACCCATTCGAGTTCTTCTTCGTGCCGACCCCGCACTCCGCGCCATTGCCGCACTGCACGCCCCCGGAATCGAGCCTAGGTCGGCCTGGGAAGGTGTCGCGGAGATCGTGGGCCTGCGACATCGCGTCGCACGCATCCGCGCCCGTGGGTACACACGATCAGCCGCATGACTTCGACGACGATCCGTGCGTTCCCGGCTGCTACGCAAACGGGCTGTGCAACTACGACTGTGTCGGTCCGATGGCGGTCGGGGTGCATTTCCCCTGCGACTTCTACCGAGTGGAACCATCGCCTCCGAGCCTGGTGCCGCCCTCGGACCAGAAGACGGGCATTCGCTCGAGTTCAGGCGCCCCGTACGGCGGCGACGATTCCGCGCCGATCCTCGCGGGGTACTGCGACACCCGGACGACGCCCTCCTCCGATGACTGTTCAAGATTCGCCGCGCTCTGGACCTACGGCACGACATCCTCCGTGCGCAACCAACTGCCCTCCAAGCTCGCGAGGACTGGCACGGGCGCTCTTTCGGACCCCATCGCCCAACGCTGGCGCCGACTTGAGTGCCCATGCTCGAGCGAAGTCGTCGTCGGATGGGGCACCGGACCGACGGGCGCACTCTGGACGACATCGCTTGATCCCAGCCAGCTCGGCGAGTTTCAGGCCCATCTGGCATCCGAGCTTCTCGTCCCGTTTACATCTACTCCCGGGCCCACGGTGAGCGTCCAGCAGGTCTACGACATAATGCCGACCGGGGAGATCCTCGCGCTGGTACGACGCGAATGGTCAGCCACCGAGTACGACCTCTTCGCCTGCATACTCGGTCTTCGGGGCGACATCACTGGCGACCATGCGGTGAATGCCGCCGACCTTGCGTGGCTCCTCAGCAGCTGGGGCGGGCCGTACGAGGGAGACGCGCCGCAAGTCGCGGCGGATCTCAACTGGGACAAGTCGGTCGGTGCGGCGGATCTCACGATGCCGCTCAACTGGTGGACCGGCGGCGGCATCCGACTGCTCCTGCCGGCGACGGGGAGCAGGAGAATGGAAGGTCCATCTGCATGCTGCAGCCCGGCGAGTCTTGTCCAGAGACCGGCGCGGATCTCAAGGTCGACACCGCTCGCGCGGAAGAGTGCATGCGGTCCGCGATCGGCGCATTCGGCTTCGAGCACACCGAGGACTTCACGCAGTGGATTTCGACGGCGCCGCCCGAGTCGGTGGACGCCGTGTGCACCTGTGTAAGCGCGATGATGCGCCAAATGATGGAGGACCACGACCATGAATGACCGTCGCAACCACTCGCGGACGCACCGACTCGCCATGCGATTCAGCATCACGGGAGCCGCCGCCTCGATCGCACTCGGACTCGCCGCGCCCGATGCGCGCGCCGACATGCTCGACTTCGAGGATCTGCCGAAGATCCCGCTGGCATCGTGGCCGTACGGAAGCCTACCTCTCACCCCGAATTATGCGTATCACGGCTTCATCCTGAGCGCAGTGCACACCGCAAACGATGGCCCCTTCGGCGTCAACAACGCCTGGTACTACACGCGCGTCCTAGAGGCGGTGCAAGATCCTCCGTACCAACCAGGGATGACCGGAATCGCTTGGGGTACCCAGAGCGGCGAGTACGCACTTCGCACAGGACCGAATGTGTACACGGGCCAGTCGACATTCAGTTTCAGCCGTTCCGACGGGGGGCTCTTTTCTTTCGATGGAGCATGGTTCACGCGGATCTACAGCCAACCAAATCAGGGGCTCAACGTCACAATGCAAGGATTTGTCGGCGATACGGTCGCCTACACGTACTGGCAGCCGATCTTCCTCACGACTCGGACCTTCGTTGCGCCGCCACCGGGCATCGCAGTCGATCGCGTGGTGTTCCGCACGGGGTTCCCGCAACCGAACAGTCAGGGAGGGTTCTACATGGACGACTTCCATTACACGCTCGTGCCCGCGCCTTCAGTTCTCGCCGTCCTCGGCGGACTCGGGCTCTTCCGCAAGCGTGCGCGGTAGTCGTCGTGCGAAGGCGCGAGGTGGAGCGCAGCTTCGCCTGAAGCCTGCGCGCACCCGCTCGTCATAGGATCCGATGCACGCGCACCGCGTTTCCGCCGAGGATCGCGGACTGTTCGTCGGGCGAGAGCGCGCCCGCAAGCGTTGCGCTCGCGTCGATCCATTGCGCGAGACGCGCGTTCGCGAAGCACACGGGCCAGTTCGAGCCCCACATCGTGCGGCTGGCGCCGAAGCACGCGAGGCACCACTCGAACCACGGGCGCGCTTCGTCGGCGGTGATCGCGCGGCCTGCGTTCTCGAACATCGCCGACCACTTCACGCGCGCATTCTCGCAGGCCGCGACGCGTGCGACGAGACGCTGCCAGTCGGCGCGCTCGGGTGAACTCCAGCCCGCGCGCAGTGGCGGGTGTCCGAGGTGATCGAGGACGAGCGTCGTCTCGGGCGCCTCGCGTGCGCACGACTCGACGACCGCGAGATCGGTCCAACGCACGCAGAAGTCGAACGACAGCCCCGCAGCGCCGAGCGCGCGCAGGTCGGCTGCGAAGCGCTCGCCCGCGAACGGAATGTCGCCGCCATGCAGCACGCGCCGCGCACCCGACACGCCGCGCGCGCGCGCGACGCTCTCCCGTTCGTCGGCAAACCCCGCGACGCCCGGCTCGATGCCCGCGATGGTCGCGAAGCGCCGACCGCTCGCAGCCCCCCACTCCGCGAACAACTCAGCCTCGCGCGCGCGGTCGGCCGCAGCCATGTCTGCCTCGACGAACACCACGCCCCCGCCGACACCGCCTTCCGCCGCGTAGCGCGCAAGATCGAACCGCCCCGCGAACTGCGGCGCCTGCGCAAACCACGGCGCCGACAGCACCGCCGCGTCCCACACATGGAGATGGGCATCGGTCCAGGTCGCAGGTTCGCTCGCGCGCGCCGCGGGAATCGTCATGCACGGGAGCCTACCCGCTACCCTGCACGCATGTCCGACTCCGCGAACTGCCTCGCCCTCGACCACTACATCACCCTCGGCCGCTCGGGCCTGCGCGTGTCGCCGCTCTGCCTTGGCGCCATGACCTTCGGCACCGAATGGGGCATGGGCGCCGATGTCGAGACCTCGAACGCGATCCTGTCGCGCTACCTCGAGCGCGGCGGCAACTTCATCGACAGCGCCAACATGTACACGAAGGGCCACAGCGAGGCGATCCTCGGCGACTACTTCGCGACCGGCGCGGGCCGCGGCACCCGCGACCGCGTGGTGCTCGCGACGAAGTTCGGCGGCAACATGTGGCCGGGCGACGCGAACGGCGGCGGATCGAGCCGCAAGTCGATGTTCAACGCGGTCGAGCACTCGCTGCGGCGCATGAAGACCGACTACATCGACCTCCTCTGGTGCCACTTCCAGGATGTGCACACGCCGATCGACGAGACCATGCAGTCGCTCGACATGCTGGTGAAGCAGGGAAAGGTGCGCTACACGGGCTTCAGCGACCACCCCGCATGGGTGTGCGTGCAGGCGATGTACGAGGCCGTCTTCCGCGGCTGGACGCAGCCGGTCGCGATCCAGATCGAATACTCGCTCCTTCAGCGCACGGTCGAGCACGACCTGATGCCGATGGCGCGCAAGTGCGGCTTCGGCGTCACGCCGTGGAGCCCGCTGCGCGGCGGCGTGCTGTCGGGCAAGTTCACCCGCGCGAACCGCCCGAAGGACGACGGATCGACGCGCGTGAAGAGCGACTCGAAGTACCTCACCGAGGCGACCTATGTGCTGATCGACGCGCTGCACGAGATCGCCGCCGCGCACAAGGCGACGCCCGCGCAGGTGGCGCTGCGCTGGGTGATGGACCGCGCGGGCGTCACGAGCACGATCATCGGCGCGCGCACGATGGCGCAGCTCGACGACAACCTCGCGGCGTGCGCGCTGCGGCTCTCGGCCGAGGAGACGAAGCGCCTTGACGCGCTGACCGAGCCGTCGCCCGTCTTCCCGCACGACTTCCTGAGCACCTTCATCCCGAGCGTGATCCAGAACGGAACGCGCGTGAACGGACGCGAGGCAGGACCATGGGCGTCCGCCCCGCAGTCAGACGCAGAGCGGTGGTGAGCCATGCCTGAAGCGAACTTCGACGGCCTCGTCGGCCCGACCCACAGCTACGCGGGCCTTTCCTACGGGAATGTCGCGAGCGCCTCGAACCAGGGCGCCGCGAGCTCGCCGCGCAAGGCGGCGCTGCAGGGCCTCGCGAAGATGGAGGCGGTCGCGGCGCTCGGCCTCGTGCAGGGCGTGCTTCCGCCGCACGAACGGCCGCATCTCCCGACGCTACGCGCGCGCGGATACGAAGGCTCCGACGCGGAAGTCCTCGCGAAGGTCGCGAAGGAAGACCCCGTGCTCCTCGCGCGCGTCTCGAGCGCGAGCGCGATGTGGACCGCGAACGCGGCGACGGTGATGCCCGCGGCCGACACGCACGATCGCCGCACGCACCTCGTCGTCGCGAACCTGCGCGAGATGTTCCACCGCGCGATCGAGCCGCCCGTCACCGAGCGCGCGCTGCGCGCGATCTTCCGCGACGAATCGCGCTTCGCGGTGCACGCGGCGCTGGCGGCCGAACCAAGCGCCCGCGCCGACTATGGCGACGAGGGCGCCGCGAACCACACGCGGCTCACGGCGAGCGCCGCAAGCGGCGGCGAGACCGCGGGCGTCCACTTCTTCGTCTACGGCACGGCGCCCGACGCCGCGCGCGTGCCGAAGAAGTTCCCCGCGCGCCAGACCCTCGCCGCCAGCGAGCGCGTCGCGCAGCTCGGGCTCCTCGACCGCGCGCGCTGCGTGTTCGCGCAGCAGAACGCCGACGCCATCGACGCCGGCGTCTTCCACAACGACGTGATCGCGGTCGGCAACGGCAACATGCTCCTCTGCCACGAGCGCGCCTTCGAGGACCGCTTCGCCACGCTCGCGAGCCTGCGCAACGTCGTGGGCGAGTCGCTTGTCATCGCCGAGGTTCGCGCCGACGAAGTCACGCTCGAGGATGCGGTGAAGAGCTATCTCTTCAACAGCCAGCTGCTCACGCTTCCCGATGGCTCGATGGCGCTCGTCGCGCCGTGCGAATGCGAAGAGAACCCGCGCGTCAAGGCCGCGATCGACCGCGTGATCGCCGACCCCGCGAATCCGCTCAAGCGCGCCATCTTCATGGATGTGCGCGAGAGCATGCGCAACGGCGGCGGCCCCGCGTGCCTGCGCCTGCGCGTGCCGATGACCGACGCCGACCTCGGCGCGATGAACCGCGCGGCGCTCGTCGACGCTGCGAAGCTCGCCGAGCTGCGCGCGTGGGTCGTGCGGCACTACCGCGAGTCGCTGCTGCCCGCAGACCTCGCCGACCCCGCGCTCCTGCGCGAGTCGCGCGACGCGCTCGACGAACTCACGCGCATCCTTCAGCTCGGCGACATCTACGATTTTCAGCGTTGAGCGCCCGCCGCTGCGGCGGCGAGCGAGGTTTGAGCGCCCGCCGCTGCGGCGGCGAGCGAGGTTTGAGCGCCCGCCGCTGCGGCGGCGAGCTTTGGCGGGTTCGGGGTATTGTGCAGGCGTTGGTGAGTCGGCCCACGATCATCCTCTTCGACGGCGTCTGCAACCTCTGCAGCGGCGTCGTCCGATTCGTGATCGCGCGCGATCCGCGCGCGCACTTCCGCTTCGCCGCACTGCAGTCCGACGCAGCGCGGCGTGCATGCGCGGAGGTCGGCGCGGCACCGCCCGCCGAAGTCGACCCCGACACGATCATCGTCATCGCAAGCGGCCACGCGCTCGAGCGCTCAGACGCGGCCCTCGCGATCGCCGCGCGGCTCCCCTTTCCATGGCCGTTGCTCGGCGTCTTCCGCGTTCTCCCGCGCGGCGTTCGCGACTGGCTCTACCGCCTCGTCGCACGCAACCGCTACCGCTGGTTCGGCAAGAGCGACACCTGCATGGTGCCGACGCCCGAGTTGCGCGCGCGGTTTCTCGAGTGATGGTGCGGTTCGATCAGGGTCGATCCTCGAGCGAGATAAGCAATCCGCGTGAGACGAACCAGTCCCCTCGGTACCGAACGAATCTGTACCCATGCATTTCGTCCTGTCCGGTCGGAATCGGCAGAAAGACATCAGGCGCGCCCGGCGCGTAGGCCCAGGCGTGGCTGGAACCGCCGTATCCAATGGCATGGATCGGGAAGACCGCGAGACGCGGGAGTGAAATGCGAACGATCGGCGCGATCTTCTCCTCGTCCCCCGCTCCTGTGTAGCGAAGCTCGTCGCTCTGCCACTCCAAGCCGTATCCACCATGAAATGGGTCGCGAGCGCCCCTCTCGGGAGGCGTCCATTCGATCGTCGCCACCTCAATGTCGTCCCACACGGCGCCTCGCGTGACGCTGCCGCTCCACGCACGGACCGCACTCCATTTGCTCGGCTCGACCGCCGGCCCAACTGCCATAGGCTCGAGGATCTTCCGATCAAGCCAGAAGGCGATCGCCCGCGGTGCGCGCGCCGACGCGAGCGTTTCCGCCGCGACGACGAGCGCGATCGGGAGCAGCCAGCGCCACAAGGCGATCGGAACGATGCGCGGGCGACGCGTTGGCAAGGTTCGGTGTCCGAGCACCGCACCGAGCAACCGCATGATGAACGCAAGTCCCGCGGCGAGCGATGCCAACAGAGCAAGCAATTGCGCGGGGAAGCTCGCCGCGGGGCCAAAGTCGATCCGCAGGATGAGGATTGCCAGGAGCCCCGCCAGCACGAACATCGGCCATCCGGGCGCCTGCGCAAGCCGACGGCTGAATCGTGCGTGCCCAGGCCCGATGAAGGTCCCGCCGTCCTGCGGATCGAACGCGCGCCCGCACTCGGGGCAGCGCCGCTCGGAGATCCGCTCGAGGTCGAAGTCGCAGTCGATGCAGCGCATCCGCGTCCAGCGTACCACGCGCGCCGTCGACCGCCGTCATCGGTTGAAGGGATACTCGTTCACCCAATGGAATCCACGATTCATGAGCAGGAAGTTCTTTGCATCAAGCCGCTCGCAGACGGCCTCGATGCGCGTGCCTGCGACTTCGCCCGTGAGACGCAGCGTCTTCTCGCCATCGCGTGTGAAGGAAAGCGTGCCGACGAGCGGCGCCTTCGATGGGTCGTCGCCGGCCGCGACGGTCATCTCGCGGAACTCGAGCGTGGCGTCCTTGATCTCGAGCGCCCAGCGCGCGTTCACGCCCTTCATGTGCGTCACGATCCCCTGCTTCCACTCGGTCCGGTCGATCAGCGTCAGGTAGCGCCAGCGCGTCGCGTCGGTGACGAGCGGCGGCAGCTCGACGCCGTCGCGCCGGAAATCGCGCACTTCCCAGGTGCCGTCGAGCTGTCCGCGCGGCGCGAGCGCGCCGTAGAGATACCGCGCCTCCGACATCTGCCAGAACATGAAGGGCACTGTGAACCCGACCCACGCGAGCTTGATGCCGAACGCCGTGCGCCGCGCGATCTTGTTGGTCCACGGGCCACGCAGATCCGCGCGCGCAACGGGCCGGTTCAGCAGGAACATGCGCACGAGCCGCGGCATGTCGGGCGCAGCGATCACGAGCGCGAGCATGAGCAGGTGGAACGAGTAGATCTTGACGGGGACGTCGTAGAAGAGATTCAGGACGAACACGTTCGCCATCACGCCCGCGGTCCAGAGCGCGCCGACGAGCTGCGTGCGGCGGAAACACAGCAGCAGCCCGCCGATCGTCTCCATCCATCCTGCGAACATCGTGTAGGGCTGGCTTGCGCCCATGAAGGTCCACAGGAGTCCCATGGGCGAGGAATCGCCGTAGTCCTGCAGCAGCCGCTGCATCCCGGGCTCTGGGAACTGCAGCCCGAACACCTTATTGATGCCGTAACCGAACATCGCGCTCGCAAGCACGAAGCGCATGGCGACCCAGAGTCCGTCCTTGAGCCAGGGATAGGAACCCCGCCGCCGGTCGATCGCGCTCCACGCCATCGCGCCGACGAGCGCGACCGCGAGATGCGACGCCAGCTGCACCCAGTTGTAGGTGGTGTCGCCCGACCCGTTCGGGAAGACGGTGATCTCGACGCCGAACGCCGCCTTCGCGATCCAGACATAGAACGGCTTCACCGCCTCGTCGTGCCACGCGCCCGCGACCGCGAGCACGGGCACGAGCCCGAGGATCGCCGAGAAGAACGCGAAGACGAAGTAGATGAAGGTGAAGCGGAACAGCAACCGCTGCATCGGGTGCCAGACGGCCGACGGGAGGCTGGGGCTTTCGTGCGACTGCATCTGCGCAACCTAGCCACGGCTCCCGCCGCGGTCGACCCCGACACGATCATCGTGATCCGCGACGGCCGCGCGCTCAAGCGTTCGGACGCCGCCCTCGCGGTCGCGGCCGAGCTGCCGTTCCCGTTGCAAATGTTCGGCGGTTTCCGCGTTCTCCCGCGCGGCGTGCGCGACCGGCGCTACCGCCTCGTCGTGCGGAACCGCTACGGCTGATCCGGCAGGAGCGACGCCTGCATGGTTCCGACACCAGCGCTGTGCGCATGGTTCCTCGACCGAGCGGGCGCGCTTGGGGTTCGAGCGATCCTGGGCGGAAGCCGATCCCAACAAAGTTGCGTCCCAGAACTATTTTGCCAGCGCAACGTCGGGGATCTTGTGCTACCATGATCTTTCAAAGAATCCAGACAACGCCTCAGCGCGAAGTCTCTGCCGCGGGTCGTCGGATCGACCGATGCGCCGCTCACCAACCCAACCGCCGCGCTGCCGCGCGAAGGAGCCTGCTTCATGACACGCCTGCCTCCGAACGCCTTCTCCCGCTCCGTCGGCGCTCTCGCAGCGATGTCGACGGTGCTTGTCGCCACCCCCAACGCCCTTGGTGGCGATGCCCGGTTCATCCCGATTCCAGGGCTCGGCAAGATTCCCGGCTCCAACGAGAACGGCTGCTACGTAACCGCCCCCGACGGCTACTCGAATATCCGCCTCAGCGCCGACGGGCAGGTCGTGACCGCGACCGCCTACCAGCCGGGCTTCGTGAGTGGATTCGTACCCTTCCAGATCGTCCGCTGGACCGAAGCGGGCGGCCTCGAGCAGATCACTCCCGCCTGCTGCTACGGCATCTACGGCCCGGTGGGCATCTCCTCGGACGGGTCGACCATCTGGGGAGAGTCCTGGCGCTGGACGACCAAGGGCGGATTCCAGCTCTTGTCGAATCTTCTCCCGGGCGACTACCACGTCTTCGGCTGTACGAGCGACGGGCAGACCATCACGGGCATCCGCGGCACCTACGGCTTCGACGAGCTCGACATCTTCCGGTGGACCGTCGGCGAGGGCGCGCCTGAGATCCTGCCGCGCCCTGCGGCAAACCCCTTGGGCTACTTCTACTTCAACACGATCAGCGGCGACGGCAGCACCATTGGCGGCATGGCGCAGGGCCCGGACTACACGGGTTCCGCGGTCGTCCTTGGCGCGAACGGCGTGATCAATCTGACGCCGACGCAGAGCCAGTCGAATCTCGTGAAGGACCTTTCGGACGACGGCTCGGTCGCGGTCGGCATGGCTTCGTTGCCCCCGTACAGCCTGAGCGCGTTTCGCTGGACCGCGCAGGGCGGCATGGAGGCGATCGTGCCTCTCGCGGACGCCCGTGCGTGCAACGCGGACGGCACGATCATCGGCGGCGGTCGCATCGAGTTCGGAAGCCCCGGCCTGATCGCCTGGATCCGCATCGGCGACCAGCCTTGGACCGATCTGCGCGACTACCTCGTCGCAGAGCAGGGTCTCGGCGCGGCGCTTGAAGGCTGGAAGCTGGAGGCCGTGCAGGACATCTCGGCCGACGGCCGCACGATCGTCGGAAGCGGCATCAACCCGCAGGGTTGCGCGCAGGGCTTCCTCGTGCGCCTCGACCTGCCGGGCTCGAACGACATTGCAGACATGAACGGCGACGGCGTCGTGAATTCTCAGGACCTCGCTGTCATGCTCTCTGCGTGGGGCTCATCAGGCGGCCCCGCGGACATGAACCGCGACGGAATCGTGAACTCCGCCGACCTTGCCATCATGCTGAGCCGCTGGACTGCCTGACCGCGGCCTCGCATAACTGAGCCATCCTGCACGCGCGCCCCGTCGAGAAGTCAGGCGGGGCGCGTGATGTTTTCGATCCACGCTTCGTCAGTCACGCAGACGGATCCATACTTCGTTGCGCACCAGCGGCAGCGGATACTCGACGACCAGCCGGTAGCGGTCGAACTCATCTGGGTCGCGGCCAAGCATCTCGAGCGCACGGAGCGCCAGCGGCACCGCGAAGTCCTCGCCCGTCCTTCCGCACTGTCGATACCCCTTCCCCATCGGAACAAGGTCGTCGCCCTGGTCGACGCGCCCTCGGCCCGTCGGATCGGGGCCATTCATCTCGGGGTCGACCATCGGCGTCGAGTCGATCGTGAAGATCGACAGCGGCGAGACCTCGCCGAACGACTCGCGGTGGACGAGCACCTCGCGCAGCAGGATGCGCGTCGCCCGAGACACGGCAAACGAAGTCGCCGTCCACTTCGTCGTCTCGGTCGCGCGCGGCGGCGTGAAGTCGAGGTTGACATACCCGTACGCGAAGTCCATGGGCTCGTCGAGCGGCGGCGAATGAGGCTCAAGGACGAGCGAATGAACGCGTCCGACCCTCTCGAGACGCAGCTGCGACGCGACATCGGTGCAGAACTCGGGGATGAGCGCCACACCGGGGTCGTTGCGGATGGGCTCCCCCGTGAGCGTGACGCGATCAAACGCAGGGCTGCCTTCGTCGCGACCGAGGAGCGAGAGGATCGCCTGCGGATATCCGGGGCGCAGCCTGCGCAGGCCCGTCGTGGACAGCACCTGCGCCTGCCTCGCCTTTCGGCCACCCTCGCTCGGGAGCAGGATGTTCACGAGCGCCTGCGTCTCGCAGCAGATGCCCTGCGCGAAGAGCGCCGCGTTGTAGGCGCCGCGGCGGGCCGCCCGCAACTTGGCTTCGGACACCTTCGGCACGGCGACGCGCCCCGCGGTCACGAGGCGGGACGACTCCGTGGCTGAGATCGCCGTGATCAGCGCCGTGCGGTCGCCCGGGAAGTCCCCGATCGCGGCGTCGAGTTCCTTGATCGCCTTGCGGCACTGCGCCACAAGCCGCTTCCCCGCGCCGAGCGCCTCGCACTTCCCCACGATCTGCCCAAGCGCCTCCGCCGCAGGAAGCTCGCGGAGCGCGGCGCCGGCATCCGACATCCGCACCGCCCGCGCCACGCGGCTCGCGATCGACTTGTCGAGACCAAGCCGCTCGCGCAGATCGCTCATGCGCGGCTGCGCAAGTCCCACGGACGCAAAGACGCGGCCAAGCGCCTCGCGGGCTGACTCGGCGCACGAAAGAACGCGCTGCAACGGGTTGATCTGCACCGAACGCACTATAACGGGGTATGCTCGCTTCGGCAGAAGCGGCTCCCGCGCCGCTCCACCGCAGAAACCGCCTCTGGGAGAACGATCATGAAGAAGTTCGGAACGCTTGTCTCGCTCGCGGTCGGCATCCTGCTCGCGCTTGCGTTCGTCGCGCGCATCGAGCCGTCCGAGGCGACGGCGGCACCCGCCGCGCTCGCGTCGCTCGCCGCTTCCACCGCGCCGCCCGCAGGCCTCTCGGTCGAGGCGAACGACGCGCCTTTCGGGAAGGGCTTCGACTTCCGCTTCCGATCGGACACCTCCTCGACGACGGTTTCGATCGACCCGCTCGGCCATCGCCACAGCGACTCGGGCTCGCTCTCCTCGCGGGCGGGAACGATTTCGCTTTCGGCGAAGTACAGCCAGAACGACCGCACGATCGTCATCACCGCGAAGCGCGGCGGTGTGTCGATCGGCGAGTACTCGTGGCGCGTCGAGGCTGTTTTGCGCTGAGCGCGCGTCCGACGATTCGGGCCAAGCGGTAGAGTGCGCGGCATGCAGCGCCGCGACTTCATCGCCTCGACCGTATCCGCAGCCGCCTCGATTCCGCTCGCAGCGGGCCTCGCGCACGCCGCGCAGGAGGCGCCGCCGACCGCAGCAGCACCCACCAAGCGCAACGGCCGCATCAGGCACTCCGTGTCCGCGTGGTGCTTCGGCATGCCGCTCGAGGATCTCTGCCGCAACTGCGCCGCGATGGGCATCGAGGCGATCGACCTCCTCAACCCCGACCAGTGGGAGACGCCGCGGAAGTTCGGAATGGTCTGCTCGCTCGGCAATGGCCCGACCTCGATCGGCGACGGCATGAACCGCGTCGAGAACCACGACCGCGTGGTCGCCGAGTGCGAGAAGCTGCTGCCGCTCGCCGCGAAGCATGGCGTGCCGAACCTCATGCTCTTCTCCGGAAACCGCCGCGGCATGTCCGATGACGCGGGCCTCGAGAACTGCGCGATCGGATTGAAGCGCGTGATGCCTCTCGCCGAGAAGCACGGCGTCACGATCCTGATGGAGCTTCTGAACTCGCGCGTCGACCACGGCGACTACATGTGCGACCGCACGCCCTGGGGCGTCGAGCTCGTGAAGGCGGTCGGCAGCGACCGCTTCAAGCTGCTCTACGACATCTACCACATGCAGATCATGGAGGGCGATGTCATCCGCACGATCAGGGACAACCACCGGTACTTCGGCCACTACCACACCGCGGGCAACCCTGGTCGCAACGAGATCGACGCGTCGCAGGAGCTGAACTACCGTCCGATCTGCGAGGCGATTGCTGCGACGGGCTTCAAGGGATTCCTCGCGCAGGAGTTTATCCCGCGGCGCGACCCGATGACGAGCCTGCGCGAGTCGATCGACATCTGCGATGTCTGAGCGCGCGCGTGCTCCCCTGCTTCTCGCGCTCGCGTTCGCGTTCGCCGTGATGCTCGCGGGCTGTCGCGCGGCGCCCGGGCGAGAAGCCGCGCCGCAGCGCCGCGCCCCGAACATCGTGCTCGTCTTCGCCGACGACCTCGGCTACGGCGAGCTCGGCTGCTACGGGCAGCAGAAGATCGCGACGCCGAACATCGACAGGCTCGCCCGCGAAGGCGCGCGGCTGACCCAGTTCTACACGGCCGCGCCCGTCTGCGCGCCGTCGCGCTCGGCGCTCCTGACGGGACAGCACCTCGGGCACACGCCGATCCGCGACAACTCCGAGGTCCAGCCCGAGGGCCAAGGCCCGCTGCCTGCGGAAACGCGCACGCTTGCGCACGACCTTCGCGCAGCGGGCTACGCGACCGCGTGCATCGGCAAGTGGGGCCTCGGCTTCGTCGGCTCGTCGGGCGACCCGAACGCGATGGGCTTCGACCTCTTCTACGGCTACAACTGCCAGCGTCAGGCGCACAACTTCTACCCGACGCACCTCTGGCGCAACGACGAGCGCGTGGTGCTCGAGGGCAACGACCCGAAGTCGCGCACGGAACTTGTCTATGCGCCCGACCTGATGCTCGACGAGGCGAAGGCGTTCATCGGGGCGAACGCGTCGCGGCCGTTCTTTCTGCTGTACGCCTCGCCCCTGCCGCATCTCGCGCTGCAGCCGACGCGCAAGGACCTCGAGCCCTACGACCTCAGTTTCGACGAGACGCCGTATGCGGGCGGCAAGGGATACCTCCCGCACCAGACGCCGCGCGCGGCCTACGCGGCGATGATCTCGCGGCTCGACGCAGAGGTGGGCGCGATCCGCGCCGAGCTCGAGCGGCACGGCCTTGCTGAGAACACGCTCATCGTCGTCACGAGCGACAACGGCCCGACGCACGATGTCGGCGGCGTCGACACGGTGTTCTTCGACTCGACCGCGGGGCTGCGCGGCCGCAAGGGCTCTGTGTGGGAAGGCGGCATCCGCGTTCCGTGCGTCGCGTGGTGGCCGCGCACGATCGCGCCCGGCGTGACGATCGACGACGCGGCGTGGACGGCCGATCTCCGCGCCACCTTCGGCGCGTTCGCCGATGCACCGGCGCCTCCGAGCGACGGCCGCGATCTCTCGGCGCTTCTCCTCGACGGCGACCCGCTGCCCACGCGCGCGCTCTACTGGCCGTTCCCCGGCTATGGCGGGCAGGAAGCCGTTCGCGAAGGCGACTGGAAGATCGTGCGCACGGGGCTTCGCCAGCGCAAGAGCCCCGCCGCGGAGAACGAAGGCTGGCAGCTCTTCAATCTGGCCACCGACCCAAACGAGACGACCGATGTCGCCGCCGCACACCCCGAGATCGTGTCGCGGCTCGCGGAGATCGCGCAGCACTCATACACGCCGAGCGCGCGCTTCCCTCTGCGATAGGCCGATGGGCGCCTGCAGAGCTACCGCCAGTGCTCCGCCACCCACGGCGTCTTGTGCACATGGCGCGTGAACTTCTTGGTGATGCCTGCCACGGCATCGGGCGGGTTCGGGTGGCCGTGGAAGACCACGATGCGGGCGTCCTGCGGGATCTTCGGCGGAACCCACCAGTTCATCGGGAACTTGGCCATGCATCCGTACTTGAAGCTCACGCACCACTCGCGCGGCCAGTACGAGAGCTTGCCCGCACGGTGAAGCTCGCGGGAAATGTACTCCTGCTCGTTGCGCACCTCGCGGCGGATCTCGGCGTGCTCCTTCATGAACTTCGCGAGGAGCTCGGGGTGCGCGCCTGCCTCGAAGCGGTAGACCGAGGAGTTGCCCGTCGGGCGCCACGGCCGCGCCCAGTCCTTGATGATGAGGAACTCGCCGGGATGCGAGAAAAGGCAGTCGATGTTGCCGACGATGACGATGTCGATGTCGAGGAAGAGCGTCGGCCCCTCGAGATCGAAGAGCGGCCTGCGGAAGGTCGAGATCTTGCGCCACCCGCGCTCGGGCCCGCCGGGGTCGTCGAAGTCGGGCAGCGGCCGCGCGTCGATTCCTGCGTCGAGCCCCGTCGCGTCGTCGGTCATGCAGACGAAGCGATGCGGGATCGTGATGTTGCGCTTCACCATCGAGGCGAGGCGGTTCACATACTCGGGGCCGTACTTGGTGCCCCACTTCATGCAGATGATGTTCGCCATGCGTGCGCCCGCCCGTGGAGATCGCGCGACACGCGCGAGGCTCGCACTGTAGCGCCCTCCCGCGTCAGCCGCCCGAAGCGAGGAGTCGCGCCACGAGCCGCGGGTCGTGCTCGGCCGCGAGCGCGTCCGACGCCTCGGCGGCACGCGCGGCGAAGTGGTCCCAGCGCGCAAGGATCGCATCGATCGCCGCCGCGAGTTCGTGTGCGGTCCGCTCGTGGATCACGACGCCCGCGCCGAAGCGCTCGACCACATCTCCCGCCCAGGTGCCTGCCGTCGCGACACAGGGCGCCCCGTGAAGGAGCGCGTCGAGCACGACTCCGCTCACGCCGTCGGCGAACTTCGCGCGCTCGTAGGGCGCGAGCACAAGCGACCCGACGAAGCGCTCGGCGTACTCAGCGCGGTCGGGCGCCTTCGGATCTGCGACAAGCCCGCGATAGCCAGCCGCGAGAAGCCGCGACACCACCGCGTCCTCGCGCGATCCGTGGCGGTCGACATGCTTCGGAGAGACCTGCACGAGAAGCGGCATGTCGCGGCCCTCTTGCGCGAGGCGCTCTGCGAGTTCCGCCACAAGATCAAGCCCCTTGTTGATGCGCGCGGCCCCCGCCATGAGGATATGGCGGAACGGCGCGCGAAGCGGCGTGCCCGCGGTGCGCGTGGCGGGATAGGCGACCTGCGCCACGCGCATGCACCCCGCGCCCACGAGCATCTCTCGCACTCCGCGCGTCGGCGCGAGGAAGAGCGCGTGCCGCCTCGTGCGCGCGCCGAGCAGAAGCGCGAGCCGCGCCGACGGCTTCGAGAGCGGCCAGTGGACGAAGAGCGAGAGCCGCGAGAGCGCGTCGGCACCCGCGAACGAGAGCCAGTCGGCGGCGAGCGCATGCGAGGCGTTCGCCGTGAGGACGAGCGTGCGCCCACCCGTGCGGAGCGATGCACCGATCGCCACGAGCTCCGCAAGCGCGCCCGCGGCCGGCGGCGCCGCCACCACGGGCACCGTGCCGCCGAGGGTCCCGAGGAAGTCGCGGGCGCGAGGGTCGGCCACCACGCGGATCTCGGAGAGCACGCCTTCTCCGCGCGCGGCGACCGCGCGCACGAACTCCGCGTAGTGCCCGCTCGGCCCGCGCAGCTTCGGCTCGACGATCGTGACGGGCGGCGGTGTGCTGGCGGCGTCCACGCGCGGGGAGGATACAGTGCCTCGCCTGTGACCATCCGCCGCACGCCCCATGATTTCCGCGTCGAGGAGCGGCAGACGGCAGACTTCCGAGCATCGATCTCGGCCGATCGCCTGCCCTCGCACCCCTTCGCGGCCTACACGCTCGAGAAGATCTCGCTGGCGACGCCCGATGCGCTCGCGTTCATCGCGAACACGCTGAAGATTCCGCGCACGGCCATCGCGGCCGCCGGCCTCAAGGACAGGCACGCCGTCACCACGCAGGTGGTCACGATCGACTCCACGGCGTTCCGCGGCCGGCCGCCCCAGCGTTTCGAGACGGAGTCGTGGCGCCTCTCGCGGCTCGGATTCGTGCCGCGCGCCGCAGATGCTGGGATCATCGAGCGCAATGCGTTCACCATCGTCGTGCGCGGACTCGACCGCTGGCACGCCGACGAACTCGTGCGCCGCGCATCGCTCCTCGACGACGGATCGGGCACGCTCCTCTTCGTCAACTACTTCGGCGACCAGCGCTTCGGCAGCGCGCGCCACGGCAAGGGCTTCGTGGGACGCGCGCTCGTCGAGGGCGACTTCGAGCGTGCGCTGCAGCTCGCGATCGGTACGCCCGCGCGCAAGGACTCGGGCGCGGTGCGCACGCTGACGCGCGCGCTCGCCACCCATTGGGGCGACTGGAACGCGGCGCTCGCAGCCTTCGGCAAGATGCCCGAGCGAGGCGCGATCGAGGTCCTCGCACGAGGCGGATCATTCCTCGACGCGTTCGCAGCGCTGCCGAAGTTCACGCAGGAGATCTGCGTCGAGGCGTACCAGTCGCATCTCTGGAACGCGATCACGCGCGAGCTTGCGCACGCGATCAGCGAGGCGACCGCGCAGCGCGCATTCGAGGCGGAGGACCTCTTCGGCCCCATGATCTTCCCGCGCGCGGCCGCCATCACGCCCGCGTTCCTCGCGTTCCCGATCCCGATGCCGTCGCCGCGGGCCGTCTATCACGAGTGTCTCTCCGAGATCGTCGCTGGCGTCCTTGCCGACGAGGGGGTCGCGCTCGAATCGCTGCGGATTCCCGGCCTCGCGCGGCCTTACTTCGGCGGCGGCGACCGGCCGTTCGTCGCGACGGCGCGCGCATTCCGCATCGAGCCGCCCGTGCCCGACGAGTTCGCGGGCGGAGGCTCGGCGAACCTCGCCTGCACGGTGTCGTTCGAACTGCCCCGCGGCGCCTATGCCACGGTGCTCCTGCGCGCGCTCGGGCAGTAGCGCCTGCTGCGGGCGGCGCGGGGAGCCGCTACGCTTTCCAGATGGCCGCTTGCGACCTCCGTCATCCGTGGAGACCCTCCGCCGCGCTCGGTGCCTGCGCAGCCGCGCTCGCGTTCCTCTTCCTCGCCGCCTGCGGCAAGACCGTCGTCATGAACGGAACCGCCGACGAGGCGTGGGCCGAGACGATCGCCGTGCTGCACGAGCAAGGCGCGGTGGAGGCAGGCGTCGATACCTCCAAGATCGATCCCGAGCGCGAACGACCGCGCTTCGACAGGGCCAACGGCACGATCGATCTCGTCTACGACGCGAATGTCTACTACGGAGAGGGCGCCGCGTATCTCCAGCTCGACATCCGTCGCCCGGAGGAGGCGCGCGAGCGCTCCATGCGCATGTGGGTCGACTATCCCGTCGGAAACAAGGTGGTGCGCTACGGCCGCTCGATCGACGATGCCGCGACGCAGCGCTTCCATGGCGCGTTCGTGGCGGCGCGCGAGGCCATGCGACGCAGGAAAGCCTCTGAAGCGCCGCCTGCAGGAGTCCCCGCGTCCGATCGGGACGAGTCCGCCCACGACACGACCGGCCACGAGTCCAATCCATGACAGCCAAGATCCTTCTCCTCGGTTCAGGCGAGCTCGGCAAGGAGTTCGCGATCAGCGCCAAGCGCCTCGGCTGCCGCGTCGTCGCCGCCGACCGCTACGACGACGCGCCCGCGATGCAGGTCGCCGACGGGCGCGAGGTCATCGACATGCTGTCGGGCGCGTCGCTTTCGCGCATCGTGCGCCGCCACAAGCCCGACTTCATCGTGCCCGAGATCGAGGCGATCCGAACCAGCGAGCTGCTGAAGCTCGAGAAGGCGGGACATTCCGTCGTGCCGAGCGCATTCGCCGCGCACATGACGATGAATCGCGACGCGATCCGCGATCTCGCGGCGAAGGAGCTTGGCCTTCGCACCGCACGCTACGCATACGCCGCAAGCGCGCAGGAGCTCGCAGACGCGGTCCTCGCGAAGGGCGGCGTCGGGCTTCCGTGCGTCGTCAAGCCGACGATGAGCTCGTCGGGCAAGGGCCAGTCGGTCGTGCGCACGAAGAAGGAGATCGCGAAGGCGTGGGAGTACGCCGTCACGAACATGCGAGGCGACCGCAAGGTGGTGATCGTCGAGGAGTTCATCGACTTCGACTACGAGATCACGCAGCTCACCGTGAAGGAGCGCGCCTCGCGCGGCGGCGGCGTGGTGTTCGTCGAGCCGATCGGCCACCGTCAGGAGCGCGGCGACTACCAGGAGTCGTGGATGCCCTGCCCGATGAAGCCCGCCGCGAAGCGCGCCGCGCGCGAGATGTCGGAGAAGGTCGTGACGCGACTTGCGGGAAAGAACGGCGCTGGCATCTTTGGCGTCGAGTTCTTCGTGAAGGGTGGCGAGGTCATCTTCAGCGAGCTTTCGCCGCGCCCGCACGACACGGGCATGGTCACGCTCCGCTCGCAGGATCTGTCGGAGTTCGACCTCCACATCCGCGCGATTCTGGGGCTTCCGATTCCCGAGATCCACTATGAGGGGCCGACGGCGTCGGCGGTCATTCTCGCCACGCGCGACTCCGAGCGCGCGCCCTCGTACTCGGGGCTCGAGAAGGCCCTGGCGATTCCGTCGGTCGAGCTGCGCATCTTCGGCAAGCCCACCACGCGAAGGCACCGCCGCATGGGCGTCGTTCTGGCGCACGGAAAGACGGCGGACCTTGCACGAAGCACGGCCGTTCGCGCGGCGGCGCTTGTCCGCGTGCGCTGAGGGCAACGCGTGCATTCGTGGGGCCCTCGGTCAAGCCGCCCCCCGCAAGCCTCCCCCCTCAAGCCACCCCCTCAAGCCGCTCTCGTCAAGCCCTCACCCCTAAGGCCGTGTCTTCAAGGCCGTGTCTTTAAGGCCGCGTCTTCACACCTTCGGGCGACGCGAGTGCGGCGCGCGATAGGTCTCGCGGGGGGCATCGGAGCGCACCCCGCGCGCGACGGGCTTCAGGCCGTCTTCCTGGACCGCCTTGCGGAAGATCTCGAGCGATGTCTCGTCAAGAAGCTGACGCACGGCCCCCTGCATCGCGCGCAGCCTGTCGTGCATGGCGCACGGGTCACCAACGCCGCAAACGCCACCACCGAACGGGCAGTTGGCGCTGTCGTCATCTCGCTCGAAGAGCTCATGCGCATCGCGAAGACTGATTTCCTTCGGGTCACGCGACAGCGCGTAGCCGCCGCCCGGCCCGGGCGATCCGTGCACCAACCCAGCCTGCGACAGCGTGGAGAGGATCTTCGCCACCATCGCGCGCGGAAGCCCGCGCTGGTCGGCGATGTCACCCGCGGACAGCCGCGTGCGGCCGCCATCCCAGACCTCTGCGAGTCGGCTCAATGCGGCAATGGCGGTTTCGGTCTGCTTTCCGTACATCCTCGGTCGCTCCTCTTCGGTCGCTCCCCGCGGGAGGTGATGGGCGGCAACGCCCCCGACGCTGCTCGCCGAATCGCGCGTGTCGCGAATTCAAGATAAGTATATCTGCGATCGCAGGAGGCGCAAGGGTTCCGACGCGCCGCCACAGGGAGATTCCCCGAAACGGCGCGAACGCCGAGCCACAAGCCCCGCATCCACGGGTCTCCGGCAGGCGGGAGCGTTGGTTCGGAAGTCGGAGGCCGCAAACAACCGAGGCCCACATGCGAAGCCGAGGGCCTTCGGACAGCGAGAGAACACGCCCCGCGCGCAGCGAGAGCACGCCCCGCGCGCAGCGAGAGCACGCCCCGCGCGCAGCGAGATCACGCCCCGCGCGCAGCGAGATCACGCCCCGCGCGCAGCGAGATCACGCCCCGCGCGCAGCGAGATCACGCCCTGCGCTCAGCGCACGCCGTTCCGAGGCTCAAGAGGGCCGTCAGGAAGCTCCGAGCCGTTCACGCCGCTCATGGCAACCGCCACGAAATGCGTGGCGGGGACGACCCTGCCGTCGCCATGCCGACGCGCGCGCGCCGTGTCGAGGATGTCCTCAACCTGCCTGAGCAACCCGCGCACGCGGTCGGCCTCGGACTGGGTGAGGCGCTCGCGTCGGACGGAGAGATGCGCTTCCCCCGTCGAGGTCGACGCGATCGCATCGGACATGCCGCGCTCGACGAGCTCGCGCAAGAGCGTCTCCCGATGCTCGAGGCAGCGATCGTTTCGCGAAAAGAACCCGTCCGGGAAACCCGATCCGTTCGCACGGTACACCAGCGCCTCTGGGCCACGGCCCGCTCGGCGGGACGACGGCGCCGCTCCCGATGCGGGCAGGGCCTTCGGTGCATGCGCCGAGACGAGACCGCTCTCGAGCAGGATGTTGATGTGGTAGTAGAGCCGCGGCGCGCTCGTGCGAAGCGCGAGCGAGAGCGTACGCGCATCGACGCCCGGGCAGGCGCGGATCGCCTCAAGCACCTGGAGGCGCAACGGCGAACGCACGGCGTGCCATGCGGCGTCATCGCAGACGGACGCAGGAGGCGCCGCGACTCGCGCCTTCGCCGTCTGCGCCTCTGTGCCGACCTTGATCGCTGTCCGCCGAGAGGCGGATACCTTTCGCTTCTTCGACATGTGCGGACCCCTGCGGAAAGCTGCCCCCATCGGCTGCCTGCCACTGACAAGGCTATCTGTTCATCGACCGATTCGCAAGCAACGAATGCAAGAAAGCGGTGCCTGAATTTGATTGTTCTTGCGAACGCACGCCTCCTCTTCGGACTCAAGTCCTCCATGCGCTGCTAGGGTGGAGCGCATGCACGCGTTCTACAGTCGCAGCGAGCTTTACTCCGCATTCTTCGAGCCGTCGCAGGAGATTCGCGACTCCATCGACCGCGTTGTGCGACAGCACCTCCGCCGCATGCCGCGGCGCGTGCTCGACCCCGCGTGCGGCCCAGGGCTCTGGCTCTCGCATTTCCTGATCCATGAATCCGAGGTCGCGGGATGCGACCTCGAGGAGCGCGCCATCGCGCTTGCGCACGAACGGCTGCCGAAGCGCGGCGCGCGAGTCCTCGTGGGCGACATGCGCAGGCCGCCAGACGAACTCGGCGCGGACTTCGACCTCGTCATCAACCTCGACAATTCGATCGGACATCTCGCCGAGGCGATGGACGTCGCGGAGCATCTCGCCTCGATCCGCGCGCGCATGGCGCCGAAGGGCGTCTATCTCCTCGGCCTCGCGCTGCGCGAGCAGGGCGACGCGATCGATGCGGGGGTTGTCTACGAGCGCGGCCCCGTGGATGTCCCGGGCGGCGGATTCGCGGCGCTCCGCAGCGAGACGCTCGGACTCATGCCGCGCACGAACTGCGAGCGGATCCGCCAGATCGCGATCACCGCGAACGTTCCCGACATGCCCGCCGTCATCGCGGAGCAGTACGACCTGCTCACCTTCGACTTCGCCACGCTCCGCGACATTCTTGCGCTCTCAGGCGGCTTCGAGGTGATCGGCTGCCACGACGCGACCGATGAGTCGCTTCCCGAGAAGGCGTTCCGCAAGCGCGCGGGCGATGTCGTGCTGGTGCTCCGTCCCACGGGGGCGCCCGCGCGACGCGCGCGATCGGCGACGACTCGCAAGTCGACACGCAAGCCAATGCGCAAGTCGACGCGCAGGAACTGAGCGGCCGATGGCGCCCCCGCTTCCACCTCAACTCATCCTGCGGCCGACGGGTCGCGACTTTCCCGCAGGACTCGTGCTGAGCGAGTACGACGCGCGCCATCGGCATCACATCGCGGCCGATCGCGCGCATCTCCCCGATGAGGAACGCGCGCTCGCGGAGACGCTGCGCTCCGAGCAACGGAGGATCGGCTTCCTGGCGGGCCGCATCGCGCTGCGCTCTGCGTTCGCGGCGCTCGACCCCGCGCTCGTTCCTGGCGCCGTGCTGCGCGACGCGCGCGGCCGTCCGCACGCAGACTGGAGCGGCGCCCCGCGCATCTCGATCGCGCACACGCGCGTGCGTGCGGTTGCGGCGGCCGCGCCGCTCGGCGCCTGCGCTGCGATCGGCGTCGATGTCGAGGAACTCGACGCGCACCGCGCACATGCGCTCGTGCGCATGTCGCTCTCGACGGACGAAGCGGCGCGCGTGCGCGCGACGGACCCGGCGATGCTCGCGGGCCCGATCGCGCTCTGGTGCGCGCGCGAGGCGTGCGTCAAGGCGTTTGCGCTCGAAGTCGGCTGGTTCGGGACGGCGCTCGTGGCCACGCGCTTCGAGTCGTGCGACCCACCCGCCGCCGACGCCGTGCGTGCGTGGCGCGTGGAGATCGCGTTCGAGTCGCACGAGGCCATGCGGGCGATCGCGTGGGAGTCGCGCGGCGCGGTGTTCGCGTTCGCCTTCGATTCCCGCGCCCGAGTCAATGACGAAGCCGCGGCGCGTCCCTGAGCCAGCCCGCCTCGATCACGCCGAAGAGCCCGACGAGGATCGCCTCCGCGGCGTCGTGACCAAGCTGCGCGGTCACGCCCCTCGTCTCGCTCCACTCGATGACCTGCGCGGCGAGCTTCAGCGCATGCGCCTTCGCCTGCGCGCCGTCGCGCCGCTCGCGCTCGTACAGGAACATGCGCCGCCACTCCCCCGCCTGCACGACGCGCAGATGGATGCCGCGGTGCGCCGCGGCCTTCTGCCAGCTCTCCGCGAGATCCCCTCCGCCCTCGACGATGACGCTGTGGACATGGGGAATCTCGTCGAGGATCGAGGCCGCGGCCGCCCGCAGCGCGTCCTTCGACTGAAAGCGGCGCGACCGAACTCCCTCGAGGCGTCCATCGCGGTTGTAGATGGCGAACGCCGTCGCGAGCCCGAGATCGATTCCGATGAAGCGCGACTTCTCCCCGAGGACCCGCGGCGCTGTGGCCCGGAGCGCCTCCGCGGAACGCGAGAGCCCCGCGTCCTTGCGCCGCTCCTCTGCCTCGAGGCGCTCGGCGGCGGCGGCACGCTCCGACTTGGGCGGCGTGCGCCGGCCCCACTTCGGTTCGCTCCTGCCGTCCGACTCGCGATCGCGTCGACCCATGTCGCGAGGGTACACGGGTGCGCAGCGCGGGGGTTCACGCGGAAAATCGAGCCGCTCGCTTGACTTCCGAGCGACCGCCCGTATGCTCCCGCCTTCATGAACCGCCAGCAGGTCATCAAGTGCCACGCGATGCACATGCACATGCCCAAGCATGTGTGTGGTCTCGCGCCGGCACTTGGATCCCGCTGAACGGCCTTCTCCGTTCCACCCAAGACGCCGGCCCGAGCGCCGGCGTCTGTCGCTTTTCGGCTTTCGAAAGGGACGCGCGGCGCAGGAATCCGGCGGAAAGAGCCCGAAAGGCACGCCATGAGTTCCGGCAGGAGTTTCAACATGAGTTCCAGCACGCTTGCAGTCGAGCTTCCCGCATCGGATCGCCCAACGACCGAGGCCACCCTCATCCAGTCCGTCGTCGATGTCTCGACGCCCCGAGTCGCGCGCCCCGCGCGCGTCGCGCTCGTCGCACGGCTCGCGGCGCGGATCTCGGCATCCACGCGGGAGGTCGCGCCGTTCGCAACGGTCGATCGCGCCGTCGACTCCATCGCCGACCGATTCTTCCGCGGCAGGCGCGTGGCGATCGCGGAGCCCGTCGCGCGCCGCATCGGCGCCAGCGCCCGCAGGCTCGCGGACTGCGTGATTGCTGCGGATTGGCGCGATGCGTGGGCCGACGCCACGCGTGGAACCGCGCAGGCAGCCGCCTTCGACGGTCTCGTCCGCGCCGCGCAGGATGCGGACACGCTCGTTCTCACGAGTCCGTTCATCGCGGAGGACGGCGCGGCGGCGGCGTTCTCGCCGCGCGACCTGCTGCGGCTGCGTGCGCGGGCGCCGAAGCCCGTTCTCGTGCTCGACCTCGTCGACGAGGATCTCGCGCGGGCGCCACTCACGCAGGCGGCGCTCCTCATTCCAGGAACCGTCATTCTCCGAGGCTTCGGCAGACTCTGGCGCGACGCGGGCGCGAACGCGGCCGCGGACCTCGGGTTCGTGGCCGGCGCACCCGAGCTCGTCGCGGCGCTTTCCGCACGAGTCGCGCGCGACGGCGCGGACGGCGGCGTGGGCGATGGCGCGGAGTCGGTGGATGAGGAACTTGCGGCCGCCGCGGTCCGAGACCTCGATCGGGCGGGAATCGAGCGCGCCGTGCAGGAAGCCGCAACGCGCACACGGGTGCCCTTCCGCGGGGACTAAGCCCGATCGATCGTGTTCGTGCAGCGGAATCCGACGCCGCCGCGCTTGATCGCGCCCGCGTCACGGGACATCCTGCAATGAGCCGCGCATCCGCGTGCGCCACAAAGGACTCGCCATCATGAAGACTGACAAGCCCACCCACACCCGATCGCTTCGACACCTCCCCGCCATCGCGGCCCTCGCCGCATTCGGCGCGCTCTGTTCGTCGGCGGTCGCCGACACGACGGTGGTCACCTTCGACAAGGGCGACGCGCAGGGCTGGTTCGGCCCGAACGGGAACGACGGCTTCGGCGGCGGAACCAGCGTCGTCGCGACGGGCGGAAACCCGTCGTCGAACATGCGCACGGTCTTCCAGGACTTCGGCATTCCGTACCTCTCTGTCTCGAACGACGCGTTCCTCGGCGACTACACAGCATCGCAGAGCGTCACGCTGAAGATCGACCTCCGCGTCGAGAACCTGAAGTTCTGGGGAACGAACGTGAGCAGGCCGTGGCTCGTCGAGCTGCGGAACACAAGCCTCGGCTCGGGCGGCTACCCGTGGGCGAGCGTCTGGTTCAAGTTCGCGCAGATCTCGGCCGCCACGCATGGAGAGTGGACGACCTTCACCGTCACCTTCGACCCGCGCTCGACGACGCTTCCCCCAGGATGGCGCGGCACGGGCGCCGAGGATCCCGTGACCTACGAGCCGATCCTTCCGCCGGGCGTCACCTTCGACGAGGTGCTCGCGGGGGTCGACATCATCGCCTTCACCACGCTTGAGCCGGGCTTGTTCTTCGGCTTCACCGACCACACCTTCAGGATCGACAACATCACCATCACACGCACCGCCCCGAGCGTGCCGGGAGACCTGGACGGCGATGGCTCGGTCGGCGCGGCGGACCTCTCGATCCTGCTGTCGGCCTGGGGCGCGTGTCCTCCCAAGGCGGCCTGCCCCGCGGACCTCAACGGCGACGGCTCTGTCGGCGCCCAGGATCTGGCGGAACTCCTCGCTGCGTGGAATTGACGGCTGCGTGGAACTGACGGCTGCGTGGAGCC
Organism: Phycisphaera sp.; assembly: GCA_016124975.1. Classification (GTDB taxonomy): domain Bacteria; phylum Planctomycetota; class Phycisphaerae; order Phycisphaerales; family SM1A02; genus QWPT01. The sequence goes on from WGMP01000011.1 coordinate 76,121, forward strand.
ACGCCCCCGCACGGCGCCGAGCGCCGCGGCCCTGCGGCGCGGTCGCGCTATACTCCCGCCTCGCGCGGGTGTAGCTCAGTTGGTAGAGCGTCAGCTTCCCAAGCTGAATGTCGCGGGTTCGAGTCCCGTCTCCCGCTCTGTGTCTCGAGAAACGCGAAAGGGTCGCCGCGCCGTGCGCGGCGACCCTTTTGTCTTGAACCGACTCTCACCCTGTACCGGCTTTCGCCCGGTACCGACTTTCTCCCGGTACCGACTTTCTCTTTGAACCGCTCTCCCGCACCCAGCCCGCCTGACGGCGAGCGATGCGGAAGCGGGAGCGTCCGTCGAGCGTTACTTGCACGCCCCCCACGCGTTGAGCATGGCCGCGAGATCGGACGCACCGACGACGCCATCGCCGTCGAGGTCCGCAGGGGATCCTGCGACATCCCAGTCGCCGAGAAGCGCCGCGAGGTCAGCGGCGTCGACGGCTCCGCTGTCGTCGAGATCAGGCGCGCAGGCGGGTGGCTTGCCGCCGCACTCTGGGTTCGTGCCCGACGCCGCGCTGCGCGGGACAGGGCCCGAGACGACCGTGAAGTCCGCAGCGTTGTCGCCCGTGTCGATCAGCCCGCCGCCGTTGCGGACGGCGCCCGTCGCGTTCGTGAGCGCAGCCACAGCCGTGCCCTCGGCGCAGTTTGCGGTTCCGAACGACACCTTGTCGACCACCGTTCCCTTCGCCTCGCCGCCGCAGGCGACGTTCGCGTTCGGCGCGTTGAAGAGCGCGACCTTTCCGTTCGTTGCGCTGATATTGATGTTCGTCGTCACGAAGTCGGCCACCACGGGAAGATCGGCCCCGCCCGTTCCTGCGGTGCCGCAGGCGAGCAGGAGGTAGCCGCACGGCGCGATGACGGTTCCCTTTGGCAGGGTGAAGAAGTTGCTCGGCGAGCTCGCCCAGTTGCCCGTCGCGGATCCGTAGGCGATGACCCACCCGCTGACATCCACGGGATCGCTGCCGGCGTTGAAGAGCTCGACAAAGTCCTTCTTGTAGGTCGCCGTCGCGCCCGAGCTGCCGCCACCGCCGTAGACCTGGCTGATGCGGACATCGGCGGTTGCCGAGAGACCGATGGCGAGTGGAAGCGAGGCGACGAGAAGGGCGAGTCGGTTGGTCATCTTGAGGCTCCGGGGTGCGTGTCCTGAGGAAAGCGCAGACCATAGGCGTCGCGTGTCAGCGACCTCCCGACTTCCCGTCGGGAATCGAGGGGTCCCCGCGACAGGCCGGGTGTTCTCGGCTTTCCCTGCGTTCTCGGCACGCGCGGGAAGCGTGCGGGGGTGCGGAGGAAGTCCCTCCCTCATTTTGCCCGATAAAGCGCCCGAATCGGCCGTACCCCGCTTTGAGAACCCGCGCCTCGCGCTACATTTGCCGCGCGGGCTTGGCTTCAGAGCCCGCGCGAACTCATTCAAGGGACCTGCATGAACACCAAGCTTCTCCTCGGCGCATCGACCCTCGGCCTGACTGCGATCCTCCTCGGCCACCTCACGGCGACGGCCGGCTCGAACGACGGCGGCGGCGACGGCGGCACGGCGTCGGTCGGCGCAGATGTCATCGTGGGCGCGATTCCGAATGTCTCGAGCTACGGCGTCGTAGGTTCGGGCGCGAACGCCATCATGGCCTACGCGATCGGCACCACGAGCTGCAACATCGGCACGGCGCCCCTCGAGTGGTACGCCTCGCCCGACAACAGGCACCCGTTCATCCCGATGAACGCCTTCAAGTACCGCAACGGCCGCTTCGAGCAGATCGGCCAGAGCTGGGGCAAGCACGGCTTCACGGCGCTGCAGCAGACCCTCTGCGGGTCCTGCCAGTCCTCTGGCACGGGCAGCCTCCTCGGAATCGGATGCTCCGACCCCTACAGCTCGAGCCTGAACGGAAGCCAGAGCGGGCTTGGCGCGCGCCATGAGATCAACGCGGCGACGGGCTCGTTCCCAGGCACCTACAACTCCGGCATGCCCTCGGCGCAGGCGACCATCGGACGCCGCCTCCAGATCCGCGCCACCGACCTTGACCCCGCGCTGAACTCGGGCGCGAGCTACATCTTCGAGGCGCAGTACATCCACCAGCAGGATGCGACCGCGGGCAACAAGATGAACAACGCCTCGTACCGCACCTTCACGGTCGGTTCGGTCGGATCGAACGGCGCGCGGGCGCTCACCCTCACGGGGCCGACCGTCCAGCAGAAGCCCGCCATCATGGCGTGGCCGCTCCTGGACCCGAACGCGACGCTGACGCAGGTCGATGTCCCGAACGACGGCCGCTTCATCGCAGGTGTCAGCGTGCGCGACAACGGCAACGGGACCTGGCGCTACGAGTACGCGGTCCACAACCTGAACTCGCACCGCTCGGGTCGCTCGTTCTCGATTCCCGTCCCCGCGGGCGTCACCGTGACGGGCGTCGGCTTCAAGGATGTCGACTATCACTCGGGCGAGCCGTTCTCGAACACCGACTGGACCGCGCAGGTCTCGGGCGGTGCCGTGACCTGGACGGGCGGCAGCTTCGCGCAGAGCCCGAACTCGAACGCGCTCCGCTTCGCCACGATGTACAACTTCTGGTTCGACGCGGACCAGCCGCCGACGGGCATCGCGGCCACGCTCGGGCTCTTCCGCCCCGGGACGCCTGACTCCGTGACCATCGATCTGAAGGGTCCCTCGGCGCCGCCCTCCGATCCCGAGGATCTCAACGGCGACGGAACCATCGACGGTGCAGACCTCGGCATCCTGCTCAACAACTGGGGTGGCACGGGCACGGGCGATGTGGACGGATCCGGCGCGGTCGATGGCGCCGATCTCGCGCTGCTTCTCGGCGCCTGGGGCTGACGAGGCCCGCGTCCAGGAGCGAAATGAAACCCGCGCGCGTCCGCGTTGGCAATGCCAGCGCGGACGCGCCACAATGCGCCCATGAAGGACCCTGCGCAGACGACGACGGGAGCCAAGGGGGCGGGACGCACGCCGGCGGCGTCGGCGCGCCCGCCACGGCTTGAACGGCTGCGGAACCTGCTGCCAGCCGCGCGCTATGCGTTCGCCGAGTTGCGCCACTCGCAGGCGCCCGCGATGGCCGCGAACCTGGCGTTCCGCACGCTCTTCGGGCTGCTCCCCGTTCTGGTCGTCGCGACGATCGTCACGCGCGCGCTCCTCGGCGACCGCTTCATCGAGCTGGTGACGACCGCGATCGAGGCGCTCGGGCTCCACGCGATCACGATGCATCCACCCGAGGGCGGCGATGCGGAGCCCGTGCCACTCGGCAGCTGGCTCGAGTCGCTCGCGCACGAGGCGGCCGCGGTCGATCTCTCTGCGATCGGCCTGATCGGCGCGCTCGCAGTCGTGTTCTCGGCGGTGTGGACGATGGTGGCCATCGAGTCGAGCTTCAACACCATCTGCCGCGCGCCCGCGGGGCGGCCGTTCGTCCGGCGCATCCTGGTCTACTGGTTCGTCATCACCGCCGGGCCCGTCCTCTTCGCGGCGATTCCAATCCTCCTTGGCGCGCTCGTCTCGTTCGTGGGCTCCGAGAGCCTCGCCGCGCAGCTGGCGGCGCGCGCGATCTCGCTCGCGGGCGCGTTCGTCTCGCTTTGGGCGCTGCTCGCGGCCGCGTATGCGACCGTGCCGAACGCTCGCCTCGACATCCGTTCGGCGATCGCGGGCGCCTTCGTGGCCGCGCTCCTCATCGAACTCGGCAAGAGCTTCCTCGGCGCATCGCTCGCGGGCAGCTTCTCCGCAAGTCGCCTCTACGGCTCGCTCGGCCTGGTGCCGCTCTTCATGCTGTGGGTCTACCTGATGTGGCTCGTCGTGCTCTTCGGGCTTCAGACCGCCGCGATCCTGCAGGGTCTCTCAAAGGGCGGACGGGCGCTTGCCGCTGGCGCGTCGCGCGGCGACAGCTTCGAGCCCGCGCAGGCGATCCCCTGCTTCCGCGCCGTGTGCGCGCGCTTCCAGAAGGGGCGCGGCGCATCGCCCGACACCCTGGTCTACGAGTGCGGCGTGTCGCCGCGCACGGCGCGGGAACTCCTCGCGATCTTCGAGCGCCTTGGCTTGGCGCATCGGATCGACGGCGACGACCGCCGCTACGCGCCGTCGCGTCCGCCCGAGGAGATCGCGCTGTGCGAGGCGCTGCACGCGGGCTTCGCGCTCGTCGACGGAGGCGAGGAGACGGCGCCCGAGAAGGGCGTGGCCGAGCTGCGCGCAAGCCAGCTCGAGAGGCTCGCCGATGCGCGCTTCGGTGCGGACGGCAGGGCCGGGGACGCTGCCCCCCTTACGGACAGTCGCCCCACGAATTGAGCATGATCGCGAGATCCTGCGCATTCACGGTGCCGTCGCCGTTGAGGTCTCCTGCGGCGCCGTCCCACAGGTTGAGGAGTGTGGCGAGGTCGGACGCCGACACGACGCCATCGAGATCGAGATCCGCGGGGCAAGGATTGCCGCCGCCGCCGGAGCCGAGCTCGACCACCGCGAGGTGCGGGAATCCGCCGCCCGCGTTGTTGATGTCGTTCCAGCGGCCGTTTGAACCGAGCAGCTCCGCGTAGTGCTCGACGCCTCCCGAGTTGTTCGGCTCCCCGCCGTTCCAGTTGGTGTACTTCGCGGGCGAGCCGTCGGTCCACTCCCAGCTGCCCTCCGAGGCGAGGTCGTTGAAGCCGATCCAGATGCGACGGTCGACGCCGCCAAGATTGCCGAAGTTGCCGTGGACGAAGTCCTGCTCGGCCTGGTCGTTGATCGAGACGAGGTGGCCTCCCAACGCGACCGCGAGCGCCTCGGACGCTGTCCAGGTTGTGCCCGCGACAGCGACATAGCGGATGCCGGTCGAGGGGTCCGTGATGTCGCCGAGGAGCGGCAGCGCGCCGATCGTGATGGTGCCCGATCCGAAGCCCGTCGCGCCGAAGGCTCCGAGGCGGACGAGGTAGGTCTCGCCCGCGGTCGCAGTGAAGCTGACGCGGGTCTGCAGCGAGCAGTTGTCGTCGGAGCAGGCGATCACAGGCGCGCTGCAGTCTGCGCCGCCGTAGATCGCGATCTTCGAGTCGAGCGTCGTCTGCGCGCAGGTCGACACCTCGACGACGAAGGTCTCGGGCGCGGTGAAGCGGAACCACACGTCGTTGAAGATGTTCTGGTTGCTGAAGAAGTTGCAGAGGACATCGGCCGCGCCGTCGGTCGTGGCGCCGTTCGTGTCGAAGGCGTAGGTGCCGTAGCTCTTCAGGGGCTCGGCGGAGGCGCAGTCGTCGGCGCCTTGCGCGAGTGCCGAGGAGCCTGCGCCGAGCGAAAGGCAGAGTGCGACGACGAAGGAGCCGAAGACGGACGGGCCAGCGACCACGCCGTGGGCGCGGGCGACGCTGCGGGGAGAACTCGACATGATGGGACCTCGCGGCAAGTGGACTTGGGACTCGGGACTTCGGACTTCGGACTTGGGACTCGGGACTCGGGACTTGGGACTCGGGACTTGGGACTCGGGACTCGGGACTTGGGACTCGGGACTTGGGACTCGGGACTCGGGACTTGGGACTCGGGGCTCGGGGCTCGCCGCTCGCGACCCTCGCGGGCCGCCGCGCGGCGGCAGAAGAGGACAGATTCGCCAATTCCGCCGCGAATGCAAGGAAAATCTCCACAGACGCCACTCCCCGCCGTCTCTCGCACAACGCTGAGGCGGCGCGGGCGCGAGGATTTCGTCAAGAACCCGCGGCGCGCGGCGGTTCCTTGCAATGGAGCGCGTGGCCGGCGCGTTTCCGTGCCGATGAAGCCGCTTGCCATGCGCCGTCCAACCGCTTCAAGCCCCGCCGCCCTCGCCTCGTGGGTTGGCTTGTCGATCTTCGCCGCAGCGCTCGCCACGCAGTTCGCTGCGGCCGATAGCCAGATGGCGGGCGAGGCGCCCGTCTCCCCACCACCGACCCTCACCGCGGACGAGGTCAAGTTCTTCGAGTCGAAGATCCGGCCGATCCTGATCGCGAACTGCTACGGCTGCCACTCGGTCTCGAGCGGCAAGTCGAGGGGCGGGCTGCGTCTCGACACGCGCGACGCGATGCTCTCCGGCGGCGACTCGGGCCCGGCGGTCGTGCCCGGCGATGTCGACTCGAGCCTTCTGATCCGCGCCGTGCGCTACCTCGACGGCGACTACGAGATGCCGCCCGCGGGCAAGCTGAACGATGGCGACATCGCGCTGCTCGAGGAGTGGGTCGCGATGGGCGCGCCCGATCCGCGCGTCGAAGGTGCCGCGCCCGCTGGCCACTCGCCTGGCACCGCGCACCGCTGGACCGCCGAAGACATCGCGAAAGGCAAGGAGTCGCACTGGGCCTACAGGCCCCTCGCGACGCCCACGCCTCCCGCCACCGTCGACCGCGAGTGGGCGCGCTCACCGATCGATTCCTTCCTCCTCGCCGCGCTCGAGGCGAAGGGCCTCGCGCCGGCGCAGGACGCCGACCCCGCGACGCTCCTCCGTCGCGCGAGCCTTGACCTCACGGGGCTCCCGCCCTCGAAGGCCGATCTCGACCGCTTCGTGAAGAACCCGACGCCCGAGGCGTTCGCGCGCGCGGTCGACGCGATGCTCGCGAGCCCGCGGTTCGGCGAGCGCTGGGGCCGCCACTGGCTCGATGTCGCGCGGTTCGCCGAGTCGAGCGGCAAGGAATCGAACATCTTCTATCCGCACGCGTGGCGCTACCGCGACTATGTCATTGAGAGCTTCAACGAGGACAAGCCCTACGACCGCTTCCTCGTCGAGCAGCTTGCGGGAGACCTGCTTCCCGCCGACAGCGACGCCGCGCGCGCCGAGCAGCTGATCGCGACGGGCTACCTCGCGGTCGGTACGAAGAGCCACAACGGTCGCGGGCGCCTTCAGTTCCAGATGGATCTCGCCGACGAGCAGATCGACGCTGTCACGCAGGGCATGCTCGGGCTCACCGTGTCGTGCGCGCGCTGCCACGACCACAAGTTCGACCCGATCCCGCAGAAGGACTACTACGCGGTCGCGGGCATCTTCCTCTCGACCGACACGCGCTACGGCACCTTCGAGGCGCAGGGAAACAACCACCCCGCCGAACTCGTCGCGCTGCCCGCCGCGGCCGATGTCTCGCGCGGGCCCGCGATGCCCGCGCAGCAGCGGTCGCTCATCGCCGCCGCGAAGGAGCGCGCCGCGCAGGAAGCGGAGCGCGCGCGGCAGATTCAGGAGGAGGCGCGCGCGGCGCGGCAGCGCGGCGGCGAGATTCCAGCGAACCTGCAGCAGCAGCTCGTGCGCGCGCGGGCTGCGCAGGGCGCGAACCGGAACCTCGAGAGCATCGCCGAGCGCTTCGACGAGCGCGGCGAGCCGACCGAGGCGAACCTCGTCGCCATGGGCGCCGTCGAGCGCGGCCGCTCGGTGAACGCACGGCTCCTCGACCGCGGCGAGCTCGACAAGCCCGGCGAGATCGTGCCGCGCGGGTTCGTGCAGCTGATCTCCGACGGCGACGAGCCGAGGATCACGAAGGGCAGCGGACGCCTCGAGTTCGCGGAGTGGGTCGCCGACGAGGAGAACCCGCTCACGGCGCGCGTGTGGGCGAACCGCGTATGGCTCCACCTCTTCGACAAGGGGATCGTGCCGACGCCCGACAACTTCGGCATGAGCGGCCAGCAGCCGACGAACCCCGAGCTCCTCGACCACCTCGCCTCGCGGCTCGTCGCGAACGGCTGGAGCACGAAGAAGCTCATCCGCGAGATCGTGCTGTCGCGCGCCTACGCGATGTCGAGCGCGTTCGACGCGAAGGCGGCCGCGGTCGACCCTGACAACACGCTGCTCTGGCGCATGAACAAGAAGCGCCTCGAGGCGGAGGCGATCCGCGACTCGATGCTGCTTGCGGCGGGGCTCCTCGACCTTCGCGCACCGACGGGTTCGCGCGTGGCGTTTGCAGAGGGCGGCATGCGCGGACCGCAGCAGGAGCGGCTGGCGTCATACCTCTCGGGCAACGCCGACAACCATCGCAGCGTCTACCTTCCGATCGTGCGCGACCGGGTGCCCGAGTCGCTCGAGGTCTTCGACTTCGCCGAGCCCGCCTTCGTGACGGGCGAGCGCAATGTGACGAACGTGCCGACACAGGCGCTCTACCTCATGAACAGCGCCGAGATGGCGCGCATCTCCGACGCCTTCGCGGCGCGTGTGGTCGGAGGCGCGTCGGACGAGGCCGACCGCATCGCGCTTGCGTTCGAGCTCGCGTTCGGCCGGAAGCCGACCATCGCGGAGATTCGCGCATGCCGCGAGTTCCTCGACGACTTCAAGGCGGCGCACGGCCGCGAGCAGGCCGCGTCGGCGCGAACCGCCGCGCAGAGCGAACCGCGCCGCGGCGCGCTGCGTGAGCGCGCGCGCGCGCGGATTGAGGCCGCTCGGGTGGCGCAGGCGAGCGCGCCCGCGCCGGGAAATCCCGAGTATTCCGCGCTGTGCCAGGCGCTTCTCCTCAGCGGCGAGTTCCGCACGGTCGACTGACCGCCCAAAGCAATTCGAGCATTTCGAGCATTTCGAGCACTTCGAGATCAACCATGTCCGACCTCTGCAACAACCGTCTTCCCACCGCGCTCTCCCGACGCGAGATGCTGCGCCTCGCCGCCTGCGGCTTCGGCTCGATGGCGTTCGCGTCGATGGCCGCGCAGGCGTCGGGCTTTCCGTCGCTCCTCGGCGCAGACGACGCGACGAGCCCGCTTGCGCCGAAGAAGCCGCACTTCGCCCCGCGCGCGAAGCGCATCATCTTCCTGTGCATGGCGGGCGCTCCGAGCCATGTCGACACCTTCGACTACAAGCCAGAGCTCACCGCGATGGACGGCAAGACCTTCCGCGGCAACGCGAAGCTGCTCGGAAGCCCGTGGAAGTTCAAGCAGTCTGGGAAGTCGGGCCTCTGGATCAGCGAGCTCTTCCCGAACCTCGCGAAGCAGGCGGACGACCTCTGCCTCCTGCGCGGCATGAAGGCCGAGATCCCCGCGCACGCGCAGGCGTCGATCCAGCTCCACACGGGGTCGTTCCAGTTCGTGCGGCCGTCGATGGGCGCGTGGGCGCTCTACGGCCTCGGCACCGAGAACGAGAACCTGCCCGGCTTCGTCGCGATCAACCCGCGCGGCGACAACGGCGGCGCGCAGCTCTACGGGAGCGCATTCCTGCCCGCGAGCTACCAGGCGACGCCCGTGCGCCTCGGGAACGGCCGCGCCAACCAGTCGCAGGACGCGATCCCGCACATCGACAACGACCGCTTCGGCGCCAAGGCGCAGCGCGAGCAGATCGACCTGATCCAGCGGCTCAACAAGGAGCGCCTCAAGCGCGAGAAGGAAGACCGCGAGCTCGAGGGCGTGATCGAGAGCTACGAGCTTGCGTTCCGCATGCAGGCGGAAGTGCCCGACCTCGTCGATCTGTCCGACGAGAAGAAGGCGACGCTCGACATGTACGGCGTCGGCAAGGAGCCGACCGACGCGTTCGGGCGCCAGTGCCTCTTGGCACGGCGCCTCGCAGAGAAGGGCGTGCGCTTCATCGAAGTGAGCCACGGCGGCTGGGACACGCACCGCAACCTGCGCGAGGAGCTCGCGAAGCAGACGAGCGAGATCGACCAGCCCATCGCGGCGCTGCTTGCAGACCTCAAGCAGCGCGGCATGCTCGACGACACGCTCGTCCTCTGGGGCGGCGAGTTCGGCCGCACGCCGTACGCGCAGAACGGCGACGGCCGCGACCACAACGCCAAGGGCTTCACCATGTGGATGGCGGGCGGCGGCGTGCAGGGCGGCCTCAGCTACGGCGGCACGAATGAAGTCGGCGACACCGCGGTCGACGGCGTGATGGACATCCACGACTGGCACGCGACGGTGATGCACGCGATGGGCCTCGACCACGAGCGCCTGACCTATCGCCATGCGGGCCGCGACTATCGCCTGACGGATGTCAAGGGCAAGGCGAACACCGCTATTCTGCGCGGGTGAGCGCCGCCATCGAACTGTCCCCCGAGCTCGACGACGCCGTTCGCGCGCAGTTGCGTCCTGGCGAGAGGATCGCGTACGCGCGCTCGCCGTTCAGCGAGCACGACGATGGCTCTCTGGTGGCGAGACTCACCGCTGGCCTGGTGGTGGTCGGTCCGCTTGTTGCGCTCGGGTCACTCGGAGAGTTCGTCGTCGAGGCTTCGAGCGTCGTTTCGGGCACCAAAGACGCCGGATGGGACCTCGTGAGATCGCTCGTGACGCTCGTGGTCGTCGCGTTCACGGTGTGGCGCGAAGTCGATCGATACCGGCACGCGCGCCGGGCCGCAAGGAACTCTGCGGCCGTGGTCACGACCGAGCGGATCCTCATGGTCTCGACATGGCCAACGCCCGCGGTCTCAGCGTGGGAGGCGCGTGACATCGTGCAGTGCGTGCGCACGCCCTACAACGCGCGCTGCGGGCATGTCCGCTTCCTATCGGGGCTCTACTCGCACGAAGGAAACGCGTTGATGCGTGTGCCGCTCCCCGAAGCGTGCGCGTCGGCTATCGGAGCGCTGATCGAGGCACGCGACGCCATGCTGCGGGAGAACCTGGTCGCGGACGCGGGGGCGCGCGGCGCGAGTATCCTCCGCACATGACCACCGCCGCTCAACTCACGCTCGAACTCGACGAGGCGCTGCGCGCGGAACTGCGCGATGGCGAGGAACTCTGGTATGCGGGCATGCCTGCGCCGAAGTACGCCGCGCGGAAGACGATCCCGATCGCCGTGTTCGGGCTCTTCTTCGGGGGCTTCGCAGCCTTCTGGATCACGATGGCGGTCACGATCACCTGGTTCGGCGGCGGAGCCGGCGCGAAGGGCGCCTCGCCGACGGCGGCGGCCGTCGCGACGAATGGCGACGCAGCGCGGGAAGGCGAAGGCGATCCTGCAGGCGATGCGCCTCCGACGGAAGGCGCCGGCGACGCGGCGCAGAGCACCGCCGCAGGAAGCGGAACCTCAGCGCCCACAGGCGTGCTCGCCCTGCTCTTCCCGCTCTTCGGTCTTCCCTTCCTCGCCACCGGTGCGGGTCTGATCTCGTCGCCATGGTGGGCCGCGCGCGCGGCGCGACGCACAGGCTGCTTCGTCACGAGCCAACGGGCGCTGCGCATCAAGGTCGGTCGGTCGATCAAGGTCGACGCGTGGTCGCCTTCTGACCTCGGCGAGATCTCGAAGACGCTCTACCGCGACGGCCACGGCTGCGTCGCGTTCGCCACGCGGCTCCAGCGGAGTTCGCGGGGCCGCACACGGACCGTGAGCGACGGATTCGACGGCATTCCCGATCCGCGCGCGTGCGAGGAGGCGCTGCTTGCGCTGAAGGCAATCGCCGCGACGCCTGCTGCTGCTTCCGATGCCCTGAACTGACCGATGCGGCCCAAGAGACGCGCCGCGCGCGGGGCCTGCGCCCCGCGCGCGGCTTCTCGAGACGACCTGCGGCGGCTCTCCGCAGTCGACTCGATCGCTGTAGGAATGCTCGCGGCCTCCGACGCCTCCGTCAGAGCGACTTCTCGCAGCGCTGCCTGCCTGCGAAGAGGAGCCTGACCTCCGGGTCGACGACGACCTTCACGGGCTTGAAGGTCGTGGCGATGCGGAAGCTCGCAGCCTCGCCAGCGTCGATCCGCACCATGACATCCTCGAAAGGCGCCTTCGCGCCCTCCTCGCTCGGCTTCTCGCCGAAGACACGCACGACGACTTCGGTGGCCGTGGAGGACGCAGCGCGACCGCCCGCGATGTTTCGCAGCGCGCCTTCGGTCGTGTAGGCGCCTTCGCTGCTTCCCTCGGCGATGCGTGTGTCGGCAAACTCAAGCTCGGGGAACTTCGTCCCGAGGATCCAGTCGGCGACGAATGCGTCGTACTTCGCGACATCGGGCGCGTGCTCGCGAAGGCTCTCGACCAGGTCCTCGATGAGCGGGAAATCAAGGCCTTCGGGCGTCTCGACGCCGTTCCTCCACTTGTCGACGAACGAGCGCAGGCCGGCAAGCATCGCCTCCTCGCCCACACAATCGCGCAGCATCCAGAACACGAATCCCGCGCGGTTGTAGGTGATGACCGTGTCACCGGGGCGCGTGCCGTCGGTGCGGTTGATCGAGCGCTCGTCGTCGGGGCTGCGGCCGAAGGTGTAGGCGCGCTCCCAGCGGCGGCGCAGCGCCTCGCCCTGACTCGCGCCGAGCTCGTGGTGGACGAGCATGAGCGAGCTGAACTCTGCGAGGCCCTCGCTGATGATGTTGCCGCCGGGGCCCTTGCCAGGCATGACGATGTTGCCCCACCACTGGTGGCCCGCCTCGTGCGCCACGATGTAGAACGCGATGTCGAGCGTGTCGGCGTCCTCGCCGTTCTCTCCCTCGACCCCGCCGATCGGCTTCGCGAGGTAACCGATTCCCTCGGAGAACGAGATGTTTCCCGGGAAGCCCTGCGCATAGCCCGCGAGCCCCGGGAACTGCGTCACGCGCAGGTTCGTCCACGGATACTCGCCGAACCACGCGCCGTAGCTCGTGCGCGCTGCGGCCAGCGCCTTCACCATCGTGTCGACATTGTGCGGCGTGCGGCGCGAGAAGTAGACGCGCGCCCCATCGCCTTCCTTTGCCTCGAGCGGTCCGCCGACGATGTTGAAGAAGCGCACGGGGTGCTCGGTCTCCCACACGGTGCGCGTGCGGCCGTCGACCTCGATCGACTCCTTCTCGACGCCGACGACATTGATGACCCAGTCGGACGGGCCTTCGACGGCGAGGCGGACATCGGTCGCCCATGCGGGCCCGAACGCAGGGTCGACGCGCGACTTCCAGTGGTCAAGCGGGTACTCGCGCGCATCGCGCTGGTTCTCGTCGTCGACGCCGACGCCGTCGGCAAAGCCGACGACGGGCAGGAAGCTCGGGCTGAAGCTCGTGAGCACAACGCCCGAGGGCAGCAGGAACTCGCCTGCGCCGGCCCCGCTGCGCGACCAACCGCGCGGGAACTCGCCCTTCAGCCTGAAGGTGACCGTGACGGTCTCGTTGCGCTTGAGCGGCTTCGCGGGCGAGATCACATAGAGCCCGCTGCGGTTCTCGATCGAGGGAAGCGGCTGGTCGCGCTTCTCGGGATCGGTGGCGACGCCGTCGACGGTCCAGTCGCTTGTCTCGAAGTGCGGGCCCACCGTGATCGGGACTTCCGCCATCGGTTCGATGTGCGGATTGCGCAGCACATAGGTCGCCGCGACCTCGATCGAACGCGTCTCGGGGAAGAGCTTCACCTCGCCGTCGACCTTGTCGAGGGCAGGCACGGGCTTGTCTTCCCAGGTTGCCGAGTTGCGCTTCCAATAGGCCTTCTGCGCATCGCGCTGCGGTGCGCCCTCGTAGCCCGACCGGACCGAGAGAGCTGCGTAGGTGCCGATCACGAGCACGGGAGTCGCCGCGAGGATCGGCACGATCGCCGCGCGGAGGAGCGCCGCCGGCTTCGCGCGGTCTGCGACGGCGCGCAGGTCGGGCAGCCGCCGCGGCCACAGCGAGAGCGTCGCGACGATGAAGAACACGGCGAGTGAGAGCATGAGCACGCGGTTCGTCGCGATCGCCGGCCACATGAAGGCGAGCCTGTCGAGCTCGCTCCATTGGACGCTTCCCCACATGTGCCACTTCGTGACCCAGTTGAGGTAGCCGAACTGCGTGGCGAATCCCGTCCCGGCCAGCGCGGCGAGCGCGATGCCGTAGACGACGAAGCGGTTGCGCAGCAGCGCGTAGAGGAACGACACGAACGCGGCCCAGAGGATCAAGGTCGGCGCGAGCAGGACTCCGAGGACGAGGAAAAGGACAGGCACCTCAAAGTCGATCTCGATGCCCGTGTCGAAGTACTGCTTGCCAAGCACCATCGCGATCGCGAGCGACGCGCAGCCGATGATGACGAGCGCCATCGCTGCGTTCGCAAGCACCTTGCCCGCGAGCACCGACGCCGTCGGCACGGGCGATGCGCGGAAGATACCGCTCAGGCCGCAGCGCTCCTCGCGGACGAGGCTCTCGATCGTGTAGAAGAGGATGAGGAAGCACAGGAGAAGCGTCAGCGTGTTGAACACGCCCGCGGCTGCGGAGCCCGTCGTCACCAGCGTCTCGGTGTTGAAGGGTCCCTCGCGGAACGCCGTCGCGGCCCATGCCTGGATGAGGATGAGCGGACCGAAGAGCCAGATGCCGGGCGAACGCAGCAGCGCCCGCGTCTCCGCGCGAAGGATGTGCGCGGTCGACGCCACGAACCCCGGCGTGCGCACCGTGCACTCAGGCGGCCGTCCACGCGCGGCGATCGCTGCGTGTTCGACCTTTGCGGACCGGGATGCCGCGGCGGCGCTTGCGAGCAGCGCGCGCGGTTCGCCCACCCGAAGATCATCGCGCTCGGCCCGCGCAAGGCGGCGGCCCGTGGCCCAGACCGCGATCAGGCCGATGGCGGCGAATCCGAGGCGACTCAGGAGGAACGCCGCGTCGGGCGCGAATGCCGCCGTGTTGTAGAACTCGACGCCACGGTCCTCGTCGAGATAGGTGCGGAGAAACCACCGCATTCCCGTCGGATCGGCGAGCTGCATGAGTTGGTTCACCCAGAGCGGCAGCCACGGGGGATTGAAGCTCCAGACGAAGAAGATGCAGGCGACGAGCACCACGACCGGCAGCGCGAACACAAGCACGGGCTGGCGCGTTCGCACGCCGAGCCACATCGAGACGCCGCCGATGAAGATCGCGAGCGGCAGCGCGCCCACGAAGAGCGGCTGGAGGTAGCTCCAGATGCTGAACGCGCCGCGCACCCGTTCGTTCGCGTCGAGCGGAATGAGCTCGTAGAAGCCGATCTGAAGGACGAGCCACGCGCCGAGGATCGCCGCGAGCACGACGAGCGACGCAAGGAAGCGGGAGAATGCGTAGCCTGCGTGCGAGATCGGCGTGGCGGCGATCAGGCGGTTGATCTTGCGGTCGAAGTCGCCGAGGACAGGCATGCCGCAGATGACGGCGACGAAAAACGGCAGAATGAGCGCGAACAGCGCGAAGTCGGCGAACGCCAGGTTGAAGGCCGAGTTGATCGCGACCTTCGCGCCGCCCGTGTCGGCGCTTCCCGTGCTGACCTGCACGCCGCCGACGACGAAGCCGAGCGACATCAGTCCGAACACGACCAGCATGATGACGTGGAGCGGTTTCTTCCAGCTGTTCCTGAGTTCGAGCAGCGGGATCGCGAGGAAACGCGCGATCACGCGGCACCTCCGGCAAGCGCGGGCGCGGCGCTCTGCGTGAGCGCGGGCGGGATCTCGTCGCTCGGGCAGCGCATGAGGACGAGGTACGCGTCCTCGAGCGTGCCTGCGGTCCGCGCGAAACCCGAAGGCGGCACGCGACCGGGCGCCACGAAGACGCGCACGCGGTTGTTGCGGCCTTCATTGAGAACGGCGCTGATCACGCGGTGCGACTGCGCGAATGCGGGCAGCTCGGCGTCTGCGACGAAGCCTTCGTAGACGAGTCCGTCGACCGCGCGGCACGCGGCGGCAGGCGTGGTGTCGGCGACGACCTCGCCCGAGCGGATCACGGCGAGGCGCGGGCAGAGCGTCGACACATCGTCGACGATGTGGGTCGAGAGAAGCACCACGCGGCCCGCGCTCATCTCGGCGAGCAGGCGGTAGAAGCGCTGGCGCTCCTCGGGGTCGAGGCCCGCGGTCGGCTCGTCGACGATGAGGACGCGCGGGTTGCCCGCGATCGCCTGCGCAAGGCCGAGGCGCTGGCGCATGCCGCCCGAGTAGCCGCCGACCTTGCGCTTCGCGGCGCTCGTCAGGTTCACGCGCTCGAGCAGCTCGTCGGCGAGCGCGCGGCGGCCCTTCGGACCCGTCACGCCCTTCAGCTTGAGCAGGAACTCGAGCATCGCCCGGCCCGAGAGATCGGGGTAGAAGCCGAAGTCCTGCGGGAGGTAGCCGAGGCGCTCGCGCATGAAGCGCGGGTTCTTCACGGTGTCGACGCCGTCGAGGAACACGCCGCCCGCGGTCGGCTCGACGAGGCCTGCCACGATGTTCATGAAGGTCGACTTGCCCGCGCCGTTCGGGCCAAGCAGGCCGAACATGCCTTCGGGGATCTCAAGGTCGACGCCGCGCAGCGCGCAGACGGGGCCAGGGTGGATCTTGACGAGGCCGCGGATCGAGAGTGGGTTCTGTGTCATCGGATGGCTCTGCGTTCGTGCGTTCACTTCTTCGCGGCGCGGACGGTGATGCGGCCGTTGCTGGTGTCGATGGTGGCCTTCGCCTTCGTGGCGTCGCCGATGATCATGGTGTTCGTGACAACCGTTCGCGCAACGTCGCCTCCGGCGAGATCAACCTTGCCGTTGCTGGTGTCGGCGCTCACGGTTCCCTGCCACGCTTCGCCGAGCTCGAGGCTCACCGAACCGTTCGAAGTGTCGAGTTCGATGTCGCCCTGCGCCTCGGGCGCGAGCACGACCTCGATGCGGCCGTTCGAGGTTTCCGCCACCACGGGAGCGAGGACGCCCGAGGCGCGAATCGCGCCGTTCGACGAGCGCGCCTCGATGGGGCCCGCGTGGTCGTTGACCTCGATCGAGCCATTCGCGGTGACGAGCTTGGCGGGCCCGCGGAAGGCGCCGACATCGATGCTGCCGTTCGTGGTCGCCACCTCGATCCCGTCGAGGTCCGCGGCGCGAATCACGATCGTCGCGGAGTCGTCCGACGCGCTGATCGTGCCGACCAAGACGACGGTGACCGCTGGCTCGCGCGGCGGGAAGTCGACTCCGACCGTGACCCTTCCGTCGGCGTCACGCGTCGCCGTGAGCTTGGTCGCCTTCACGCGCGCGGCCGCCTTCGCTTCCGTGTCGCCGGTGCAACGGATCGCCGCTGTGATCTCCATGGCGGTGGCGGCGGGGTCGTGGATCAGCTCGACGCTGCCGTTCTCGTTCGACACGATGACGGACTTCGCGTCGGTGACCGTGGCGGCGAGGGAGCCCCTCGCGCTGACGGGGTTGATCGAGCACCCGGCGAGGCCGAGCATGGCGATGCCCGTGCCGAGGGCCAGACGGAAGGCGCGGGTACGGAGCGGATTGCGGGTCGTTGTGTTCATGGGAGGGAGCGGTCGAGGCGGTGGAGCATGCCGCCGTCGCGGTGACGGGCGGGGCACGGCCATTGGGTTCACCACATTGGCGTTTTCATGCCTTCGACAACATCATCGGTCGCGCTCGTCCGCCGCCGGCAACGCGCTCGCCTTGTGAACCTCGACGCCGATCGCATAGGCGACGAAGCCCTCCCCGATCGGGAGGATCCGGATCTTGTTCACGGCATTGCCGAATTCGGTCTTCGTCCAGGTCAGGCCGCCGTCGATGGTCTGGAAGCCATGCGGCATCGCGCCAACCCAGCCGCGGTCCTCGTCGACGAAGGCGATTCCGAACGGCCGTACCGCATGGTCTGAGACGAGCGGCACTTCCCACCAGCTCTTCCCGCCGTCGCTTGTCTTCAGGACAAATCGCGCCTTCGCCGAGGTGTCGGGGTCGTAGGACTGCAGCGTGCAATAGCCCGTCTCGTCGGTCGGGAACGACAGTTTCCAGGTGGTCTCGAACGGACGCGTCGAGCGGTAGACCTCGCGCCAGGTCGTGCCGCCGTCGTCGGTGGCAAGGATCAGGCCGTTCGACTGCGCGACGTCGGCGTGCGTGGACGATGCGATGAATCCGCGCGATTCATCGAGGAAATGCACATCGAACGCCATCGCCGCGATGTCGGGGAGCTTCGACTGCCGCCACGACTTACCGAGGTCGTCGGACCAGATGTAGGCGGTCGGCCCGCCCACGCGGCCGACGCCGACGATGCGCGGGCGCGTGTCGAGGTTGCCTGCGTTCACGAACGGAACATCGACGACCGTGAGCGCGCACAGCCCGACGACGGGCGCGCCTTCGATGGCGGTGACCGGCTCCCAGGTGTCGCCGCCATCCTCGCTTCGGTAGAGTGGCGTTGCGTCGGTGACTCCGGGGAAGTACCCGGGTCCGATGTTGCCCATCACGACGACGCGCTCGCCGATGGTCGCGAGGCAGCGCACGAAGGTTCCGGGCTTGTCGAACACCTTCTGCCAGGTCTCGCCGCCATCGCGCGTGCGGAAGATCCTGCCCGCGCCGTTTCCATAGAAGCCCGTCGACGGCGAGGAGAAGACGATGTCGTCCTGCTTGCCTGCGTAGGGCTCGGTCGGCAGCTTGCGCCAGCCTGGAAGACCGGTCGCGAGGTCGATCTCGCTCATGACCTCGCGAACGACCGCCTCGATCTCCTCCTTCGTCTCGACCTCGGGCTGCCACGGCGCGCGCACCCCCGTCTCGACCGCCGCGACCCACTCAAGGACGCGCTTCGGCAGATCCTCGTCCCAGGTCCCCTCTCCCATCAGCACGCGGCTTGCAAGAAGCGTGGCATGCGTGGTGAAGGCGTGGTCTGCCTTCGGCATGGTCAGCACCGTGCCTGCGCCGTTCTCCCGCGCGTTGACGAGCGCGGCGATGCGCTCGTGGTCCTCGAGCGACGCGACCCAGTCGTACTCGCCCCAGAGCGCGAGCACCGCGCCCTTCGACTCGGCCCACGCGCCTGCGATGTCGATGTCCTGCAGTTCGTGGAAGAACCGCATGTGGCGGGTCGACATGTGCGTCTCGCTCAGCATCAGTCCCTGCGACGGCTGGCGCAGCTCGGGCCAGCGCTCCCAGACATCGCCGAGCGTCTTCTTCTCGACGAGGATCATCGCGCTCGCCTTCGCCTGGGCCTGCAGCGCCTCCGTCACCTGCGCCGGCGTCGCGCCCGCGAGCTCGGTCTGCCGGCGCGCGTTCTCGAGCTCGTACTCGAACCAGGTGCGCGCGAGCGTGCCGTACACGATGCTCCCCCGCACCAGCCCGTTCTTCGCCAGATACGGCGCCATCACGCCGCCCATCGAATGGCCGAACACATAGATGCGGGAGGGGTCGACCTCAGGCATCGCGGCGAGCGCGCGGAGCGCCGCCTCGTAGCCCTCGAGCTCCTCGTGGAATCCGATCTCGCTGCAGTCAGGCCCCTCGCTGTCGCCGAGTCCGGGCTTGTCGACGCGCATCGTCACGAAGCCTTCCTTCGCGAGGGTGTGGATGATGCGCGTGTCGACGGCGTCGGGCATCGTCGGGCGATCGATCGTGTCGCAGATGATGCCCTGCACATACAGGAACGCGGGATGGCGGCCTTCGCGCTGGCGAGGCGAGACCTCAGGGACGGTCGTGATCGTGCGCAGTCGATAGCCTCGCTGCACCTCCACGCTGCCATAGCGCACGGCGCTGCCCTCCACGGTCTCGAAGCGCGCCGTAAGCGGCACGCGCATCGTGAGCGTCTCCGCGCCACGCTCGACGCGCAGCTCGGCCGAGTTGCCGGCCCCGACCTCGCGCAGCGCCCTCACGAACGACTCGCGGCCCGTGATCGCGCGCCCCGAGACCTTGAGGATTCGGTCGCGCGTCTGGAGCCCTGCCTTTGCGGCATCGGAACCCGCGAGCACCCCGGCGACCACGACGCCGCGCTCCGTCCCTTCTTCGCCCGGCTCGATGCCGACGCCGATCGGGCCAGGACGCCTCGGAAGCGTGTCGACGACCGCGCGCGGCGACGCTGCGGCGCGCGCATCGTCGGCCGGCTGCGAATCGACCGATGGAACGGCGCCGTCGCCCTGCGGCGCGAGCATGAGGGCGGAAAGCGCGAAGACACACGAAAGTCGTACGGGCGGGCGCATGCGGTCACTTTCCTTCGGTTGGAGGGCCGTGGATTGGAGGGCCGTGGATTGGAGGGCCGTGGATTGGAGGGCCGTGGATTCGACGATATCGGATTCGACGATATTGGATTCGATGGTGTTGGATTCGATGGCGCGCGCATCGATCGATCGACGCGATCGACGCGATCAGGTCTTGCGTTGCGGCTTTCGGACGGGCACCGCGCGTTCGCCCGAGGATGCGCGCTTCCCGCCCGCGGCCTTCTCCCGCACGGCCCCTTCGGCCACGGGGCGTCGCGCGGAGGCGGCGCGGCCCTCCGCCACCGCGCGCGCCGAGCGCTTGCGGTGGACGGGCACCGCTGCGAAGGCAGCGAGGTAGAGGCGTCCTTCGCGGCGCCCCTTCCGCGCATCCATGAAGCGCTTGACTCCCACGAAGAGCTCGCGCAGCTGCGCGAACTCCTCGGGCGTGAGCCACGCGTGCTCGAACTTCACGCTCGCGTTGCGTTCCTCGGGGCCGTAGACGATCTGATCCGCCGCGGCCGCGTCGCGCGTGGTGCGGAGCAGGATCTTCGCGATCGACCGTGTCGAGAGCTCGAACATCTTGTTCGCGGTCCGCGCGCTCGAATCGCGGAGCTGCGGGCGGAAGTCGTCTCCCGCGAGGTCAAACACCTGCTCGAAGCGCTTGCCTGTACGGCGCACGCCCGCCTCGACGACGACTCCCACCTTGCGCAGCTTCTCGATGTGGCGGTAGAGCGTGTCGGCGGGACGGTCGGTCGCTGCCGCGAGCTCGGCGATCGAGCATGGAGCGACCATGCGCATGCTCTCGACGATCTCGAGGCGGACGGGCGCGATGTACACGGCCCAGGCCTTCGGGGTGGTGATGAGGTGGATCGGTGGGCGGGACATGCGTCGGAGCATACCTCGCTATTGTCTTTCAAGCAAGAAATACAATCATTGTTTTTCCGACTGCGCCCCGTCCCCGCCCCTGCTACCTTCGGGCGGTGCCCGGCCACGCCCCCTCGCCCCTCGCCCTGTCCACGCTCGATACGCGCTACCTCGGCATCGCTGGCACAGCGTCCGCCTTCGTGGTGCACGGGGACGGCGGCGCCGTCCTCGTCGAGTGCGGCTGCGCGGTGGCCTTCGAAGGATTGGTCGCGCAGCTGGCCGCGCTCGGCCTGAGGCCGCGCGACCTCGCCGCGCTCTTCGTCACGCACATCCACCTTGACCACGCGGGGAGCGCGGGGCACTTCGCCCGCGAGGGCGTGCCCGTCTTCGTCCACCCGCGCGGCGTGCGGCACCTCGCGGAGCCCTCGCGGCTGATCGCAGGATCGCGCGCGGTGCACGGGCCGCGGTACGACCGCTTCTACGGCGACCCGCTGCCGATCGCGGCGGACCGACTCCATGCGGTCGGGCACGGCGGCGTGGTCGAGCGCGCGGGGCTCCGCTTCGAGGCGATCGAGACCCTCGGCCACGCCCGCCACCACCACGCGTGGCTCGTCGGGCGCGACGGCGAGGCGGCGCAACTCGTCTTCACGGGGGATGTCCTCGCGATGGTGTCGCCTCGGTCTCTGCACATCTCGATTCCCGTGCCGCCGAGCGACATCGACATCCCCTCATGGCAGGTGTCGGTCGAGCGCCTGCGGGCGCTGCCACGCGGACTGCGCGCGGTGCTGACCCACGGCGGCGAGCGGCCGCTCGGCGCCCACCTCGATGCGTTCGTCGCGCGGATGAACGAGGAACTGCCGCTCCTCGCGGAGCTCGCAGAGATGGCGAAGACCGACGCCGCGGAGGCCGATGCGCGCTATCGCGACTTCCTGCTCCCACGCGCCCGCGCGGCGGGCGTGGAAGAGGAGCTCATCGCCGCGCTGCTCGGGAAGGCCTTCCGCGGGATGAACCTCGCGGGAGTCGCGGAGGCGATTGCGGCAGGGCGCTTCCTCCCAGCCCTCTGAAACGGTGCCCGGCACGTGCCGTGAGGTGCCTGGCACTGGCTGGCACGTGCCGCGCACCAGTGCCGCGATCCGCGGACCGGTTCCGCCCGCTGCCTCGAGGACAGGCAGGCGCGGTGCCTGGCACGTGCCGCGAGGTGCACGGCACCGGTTGACACGTGCTTGGCACCGTTTCCGCCGCGCCCGGTCAGCCTTGCACCGCCTCGAGGAACCGCTCGAGATGCCGCGAGATGAACCAGTCGAGTGCCGTGCGTGTGGCGCGCGCATCCGCGCCCCACATCGCCACGCTCGGCTCGACGAACGCGAGGTCCGCCAGCACCTGCAGCTGCCCGTCGACCACATACGCCCTCGGGAGCCGCGTGCCGAAATAGGCGCTCGCCGCGTTCGACGACGGCTCCCCGATCGCGACCGTCGGCTGCAGGAGCAGCTCACGGTCGTTCAGGTACCAGAGATCGGTCATCACGATCGGAATCAGCGCACGCTCGCCTGCGGCGCCCCCCTGCTGCCGCTGCCACTGGCGCATCGCGGCGACGAGGCGGTTCGCGAGCGGCCTGTCGGCGATCTCCGCGCGCGGATGCGCCCCCACGACGATGGGCAGCAGCCGCGAGGTCTCGAGCTCCATGTCGGGCGGCATCACCGCCCACGCGGCGTCGATCGCAGCGTCCGCCATGCCTTGCGTGTGTGGAAGCGACGGCTGCTGCGGAAACTGCATGGTTCCGTGCTATCGGCGCGATCGCGCCCGCACCCGCAACGCCGGGGCGCCGTTCCGCGGGGCGCGTGCCGCGCGTGCCGGTCAATCGCGCATGGCAAGGTCGGGCCGCGGCTCGGGGTAGGTCCAGCTCGAGAGCAGGAGCCGCAGCGGCTCGTCTGGGCCCGGCATCTCCGCATCAGTCGCCTGCCCGAGCTCAAGCCCGACTGAAGCAGCTGCTCCCGACGCCGCCTCGCGGAAGACCTGTCGCACCCTTCCTTTGCCGCGCCGCTGGCCTGCGCGAGGCTTCGGCCGAATGATCGACGAGATGTAGAAGGTGCTCACGAGATCCCGCCGCACGCAGTGCACCAGCGCGCCGCCCGTGAAGGTCACGATCAGGATCGAGTCGTCGACGGTGAACAGGTTCCCCTTGCCATCGCGGAGCCAGCCCGCTCCCACCACGGCGTCGCGGTGGATGCTCGGGAGGTTGAGCTTCCTGCGGAGCCAAGGGTCGCGAACGACGAGGTAGAGCCCGAGCAGGAACGACGCCGCGCCGACGAAAATCGCCCACGACCCAAGTGCACCGCCGCGCCCGGCGGCGAAACCCTGCACCCAGAACTGGAACGACTGCACGATCAGCCACACGCCGCCGAACGCGGTTCCAGCGGGCACGGACGACGTGTCGATCTCCTCGGGCTCGGGCATCCGGCCCCTCGCTGCGAGCGCGCCGATCGACGCCGCGAAGCCGGGAAACTCCGCGAACGCCTTGTCGAGGATCAGCACAGGACGCTCGGCAAGCTCGAAGAGCGCCGCGTAGCGCGAAGGGTCGCGCCGTTCCCTCGCCGGGCCGTTGCGATCGGGAAGGAGCCGCCCGATCGGATCCTCCAGCGCCCGCTCGCGCCGAACACGAAGGGACTCCCTGCTCACCTGTGCAGCACCGATCACGCCGAGGAAGAGGAACCCGCAGACCCACGCGACGATCAGGAAGGCGATCAGCCCGACCCACCATCGTCCCGCGAGGACTGCGAGCCCGTACCCGGCGCCGATCGCGATCGCGAGCATGACCAACGCCACCGTGGCGCGCGCAATGAGCCGCTTTCCGCGGTCAACCGTCGGCAGCGCCATGGGCGGCAGCTGTGCCACGGCCACCCGCCGGCCGGCGAAGAGCGCCTCGAGCGCGATCGCGTCGGCCGTGGTGCCCATGACCAGCGCCTCGTCGAGGTTCAGTGAAACAGCGGGAACTTCCCGCAGAACGCGCGGATTTCGCCCCGCACGGCTTCAATCGTCGCCGCGTCGCCCGACGAGCCGAGCACGCGGTCGATCCACGCCGCCACGAGCTCCATCTCGGCTTCCTTCAGGCCGCGCGTCGTGAGCGCGGGCGTGCCGAGGCGCAGGCCGCTCGTCACCATGGGCGGGCGCGGATCGTTGGGAATGCCGTTCTTGTTGACGATGACGCCCGCCTTCTCAAGCCACTTCTCGGCGTCGGCGCCCGTGAGGTCGGCCGAGCGCGCGCGCAGGTCGACGAGCATGAGGTGGTTGTCGGTGCCGCCCGAGCAGAGGCGGTAGCCGCGCTTCACGAGCGCCGCCGCGAGCGCCTGCGCGTTCTTCACGACCTGCTGGCAGTACGCCTTGAACTCGGGCTTGAGCGCCTCGCCGAACGCGATCGCCTTCGCGCCGATCACATGCATGAGGGGCCCTCCCTGCGAGCCGGGGAACACCTTGCGGTCGACCTTCTTCGCGACTTCCTCGTCGTTCGTGAGGATGAGGCCGCCGCGCGGGCCGCGCAGCGTCTTGTGCGTGGTGGTCGTCACCACATGCGCATGCGGGAAGGGCGACGGATGCACGCCCGTCGCGACCAGGCCCGCGATGTGCGCGATGTCGGCCATCAGCACGGCGCCGACCTCGTCGGCGATTGCGCGGAATCGCGCGAAGTCGATGACGCGCGGATACGCCGAATAGCCGCAGATGATCATCTTCGGCTTCGTCTCGCGCGCGATGCGGCGAATCGCGTCGTAGTCGAGCAGTTCGGTCGCCGCGTCGAGGTCGTACTCGGCGATCTTGTAGAAGGTGCCTGAGAAGTTCGGCTTGAGGCCGTGCGAGAGGTGGCCGCCCGACTTGATCGGGAGCGACAGGATCGTGTCGCCCGGGTCGCACATCGCCATGAAGGTCGCGGTGTTCGCGTTGGCGCCGCAGTGGGGCTGCACATTCGCGAACTTGCAGCCGAAGAGCTGCTTCGCGCGGTCGCGCGCGAGGTCCTCGATTCCGTCGTGAAACTCGCAGCCGCCGTAGTAGCGCTTGCCTGGGTAGCCCTCCGCGTACTTGTTCGTGAGCCACGAGCCGACCGCGTGCATGACCTCGGTCGAGACATGGTTCTCGCTTGCGATCAGCTCGAGCGTGGTCGCCTGGCGCTCGGCCTCCTGGGCCATCAGCCGCGCGGCGGCGGGGTCATAGCGCTCGAGCATGGCGAGAAGCTGCGCGCTCATCGCGTCGAGCGGGATGTCGGACGGGAAGCCGGCGGGCATGGGGCGGGACGCGGACATGGCGGCGGTCGCGGGGGTCATGGCGCGGATAGTAGTCGACGCGCTACCCTGCTCCCATGCGTCCGCGGGCCCGCGACGGCATCATCGAGTCGGACATCGGCACGCTCGCGGTCGGGCGGCGGGGCGTCCTGCTCTCGGCGGAATGGCTGGTCGGCCGCGCGAGCGCCCCCGACTTCGACCCACGGGACGAGATCGCCGCCGCGTTCGTCGCCGCCTACCTCCGCTACTTCCGCGGCCACGACTGGCGCGAGGCCTTCGAGGATCTCCCCATCGGCGACGGAACGCCCTTCCAGTGCCGCGTCTGGACGAGCTGCCGGACGATTCGGCCCGGCGACACCCGAACCTACGGCTGGATCGCCAGGGACCTCGGCCTGAAGCCCCTCCACTGCCGCTCCATCGGCAACGCGCTGCGCCGCAACCCGCTTCCGATCGCGGTGCCCTGCCACCGCGTCGTTGCCTCGTCGGGACTCGGCGGATACGCGGGGGCGCGGAGCGGCGCGCTCGCCGACATCAAGAGCCGTCTCCTCGCATTCGAGTCGGCGATGCGCGCGAAGCCGTGATAGAGTCTGCGTCCCCCGCGAATTGCGGGAAACGCGGAGGTTGCGCGCATGAAGCTGACGATGGTGGGCACAGGCTATGTGGGGCTCGTGACGGGAGCCTGCTTCGCTGAGACAGGCCAGCAGGTGACCTGCCTCGATGTCGACGAGCGCAAGATCGCCATGCTCCGCCGCGGCGAAAGCCCGATCTACGAGCCCGGCCTCTCGGAGATGATCGTGCGCAACGCGGCCGCCGGGCGGCTCCGCTTCACGACCGACAAGCTCGAGGCCTACCGCGACGCCGATGTGGTCTTCATCTGCGTCGGCACGCCGAGCGACGAGGACGGCAGCGCGGATCTCCAGTATGTCCTGCGCGTCGCGGGCGACATCGCAGACGCGATGAACGCGCTCGGCCGCGGACAGCGCACGAAGACGGTCGTCGTCAAGAGCACGGTGCCCGTCGGAACGAGCCACAAGGTTCGCGACCTGATCGCGTCGAAGACCACCATCCCCTTCCACATCGCCGACAACCCCGAGTTCCTGAAGGAAGGCGATGCGATCAACGACTTCATGAAGCCCGACCGCGTGGTGTGCGGCGTCGAGAGCGAGCATGCCGCGGCCGTGATGCGCGAGCTCTACGAGCCGTTCGTGCGCCAGGGCAACCCGATCTTCGTCATGGATGTCCGCTCTGCGGAGATGGTGAAGTACGCCTCGAACGCGATGCTCGCCTGCAAGATCTCGTTCATCAACGAGATCGCGAACCTGTGCGAGCGCTACGGCGCGAGCGTCACGAGCGTGCGCGAGGGGATGTGCGCCGACAAGCGCATCGGCAACCAGTTCCTCTACCCAGGCCTCGGCTACGGCGGATCGTGCTTCCCGAAGGACACCCTCGCGGTGGTGTCGATGGGCCGCGCCGCGGGCTTCGAGTGCGAGCTCAACGCGGCGGTCCACCGCGTCAACCAGTCGCAGCGCCGCCACTTCTGGTCGAAGATCGAGGGCGCGCTCGGCGGCGACCTGCGCGGCAAGACACTTGCCTTCTGGGGCGTGGCGTTCAAGCCGCGCACGGACGACATCCGCGAGGCCCCTTCGATGACGCTCATGCGCCTCGCGCTGGCGGCCGGGGCGCGGGTTCGTGCCTTCGACCCTGTTGCGCTCGACAACCTCGCCAAGGAGCTTCCCGAGGCCGAGCGCGCGTCCGACATGTACGACGCGCTCGCCGGCGCCGACGCGCTGGTCATCGCCACCGAGTGGAACGAGTTCCGCGCCCCCGACTTCGAGCGCGTGGCGGCCCTCATGCCCTCCCGCGTCGTCTTCGACGGGCGGAATCTCTACAAGTGCGAGGCAATGGAGGCCCGCGGATTTGCGTACTACTCCGTGGGACGGGCTCCCGTGCTCCCGCTCGTGGCTACGACCGCCGAGACCGTCGGCTGAGCGTGCAGGCGATCGAGGAGCGACGACGAGGGACGATCGGCCCCCGCACCGTGCGGGGCCTGTATCGCCTTGGGCTCCGTCGGTTCCCCGCCGAGAGGCCGCATCGGGAATTCGACGCGAGTCAGGGCGAGGGAACGCCGAAATCCCCGTGATGGCGCCGCGCCCCCTGCTTCGCCCCGACCGGCGGACGCAGCGAGGCAACCGAAAGGGGCGCGCATGTCCGTTCTCACTTATCCTTCGCAAGCCGTGGCAGAACTGCTGATTTCAACCCCCGAAGGCGAAGTCGTCGCCAATCGCAAGCTTGACCCGACCCGCGCCTACTGGGTCGGGCGAGAGTCGTCCTGCGACATCGTGATCGAGAACGCCTCGGTGAGCCGCCGTCATGCGCTCGTGTTCCAGGCGAATGGCCGATGGCTTGCCTGCGACGCAGGTTCGCATGGCGGGCTCGAGACCGAGCAAGGCGCCGTGCGCGCGACGCCGCTCTCGGCCGACGCGTGGATCAAGGTCGGCTCCGTCTACCTCTGGCTCGCGGGCGGCGCGCCCGACGCGCCCGACTGGATCGACGCCCGCCCCGAGGCCGCGGCGCACGGGAAGCAGGGGCGACGCGTGCACCTCGCGATCGAGGACCTCGCCGACACGGAGTCGCGCGCGGTCCGCGAGGTGCTTGTGGTGACGGACCGCGCGGGCATCGTCCACCTCTGCACGGACCTGGGCGGACTGGCCGCCTCGAAGGGCGGCGGAACGGCCCGACTCACCATCGGCCGCGCGAACACGATGGACCTGCAGATCTGCGACCCCTCGGTCGATCCGCTCCACGCCGTGATCGCGCTCGGGAGCGAGCGCTGGTCGCTCATCGACGCGGGCTGCACGAGCGGCATCTTCTTCGAGGGAAAGCGCTGGTACCGAAAGCGCCTCGAGGACGGGATCACGCTTCCGATCGGGAACTACCGCGTGTCGGTGCAGCGGATCGCGGCCACGACCGCGCCGCAGCCCGCCACGATCCTCGCGCCCTCGGGCAGGTCCAAGCCCGAGCCGAGGCGCCCGTCAGCGTTCCTCGACGACTCGGACGATTCGATCGGCTGACCATCGACTCACGCGGCCAGTCATCCAAAACCCTCGGTTTTTAAGCGGTTTCCGCGCCAATCGGCGCGAACCGCGAAAAACATCGTGTTTTTGCGTGTTTTTGAGCTCCGAAGCCCTTGCACGGCAGGTCCGACCCCTTTATTTTCCCTGAATCTGACAAGCAGGGAGCTTGTCGCAAAGGCACGAAAGGATTCCTCCATGGCCAGCAAGATCAAGATCACGCCCGCTTCCAAGGTCCGCACCAAGGGCTCCATCTACAAGGACATCGCCGCCGTCACGGGTCTCTCCCGCAAGCAGGTCGTCTCGGTGTTCGACACCCTGACCGACATGCTCAAGGCCGACCTCGGCAAGAAGGGATGCGGCACCTTCAACCTCTTCGGTCTCGCGAAGATGCGCACCGTGATCAAGCCCGCCACCAAGGCGCGCAAGGGCAAGAACCCCTTCACCGGCCAGGAGATCACCATCAAGGCCAAGCCCGCGAGCCGCAAGGTCCGCATCCGCGCGATGAAGGGCCTGAACGAGAGCGTCTGAGTTTGAGCGGTCGCCGCTGCGGCGGCGAGGTTTGAGCGGTCGCCGCTGCGGCGGCGAGGTTTGAGCGGTCGCCGCTGCGGCGGCTCCCTCTGGCGTGAATGACGCGTGCAACGCGCCGCGAGAAATCGCGGCGCGTTGTCGTTTTGGAGCGGGCGCCGCTGCTGCGGTTTCCTTTGGCGGGCATGACGATCGTCGGAGTCGACGGCTGGCGTCATCCGTTCCGCATGCGGAAGCATGCGGGCACCTCTTATGTTCGTGTCGCGCGGTTCAGGTCGGCGAAGTCGACAAACGAGGGTGCCCGTGGACGAAGTCCACGGAACGCAAACCGTCGGAGTCGACGGCTGATGTCATCCGTTCCGCATGCTGAAGCATGCGGGCACCCGTGATGTTCGTTTCGCAGGCTTGGAATCGTCGGTGGCTCAGCCGATCGCGCGACGCAGCGACCCACCGTGCGTGGCGAGCGTGCGCTCGGCTTCGGCACGAGTCTCGCTGCGCGCGCGCATCACGAGCGCGATCTTGAGCAGCCCCCCCGCGGCCTCGAGCTGCGTGAAGGCCTGCTCGCGCGAATCATTCGGGAAGAACTCGCGGTAGATCCGCAGCGCGCGGTCGACGAGCTTGTCGTTCGTCGCCGCGAGGTCGACCATGAGATTCCCGTAGGTCTTCCCGAGCCTGACGAACGCGGCGGTCGTGATCGCATTCAGTGCGATCTTGGTCGCCGTTCCCGCCTTGAGGCGCGTCGAGCCGGTCAGGATCTCCGCGCCCGTCGCGAGCACGATGCGGTGGTCGCAGTGCGCAGGTTCGGCGTGCGGCGCGCAGGTCAGGAAGCCCGTGGTCGCGCCGCGCGCCTTCGCAAGGCGCAGCGCGCCAAGAGCGTACGGCGTGGTTCCGCCCGCTGCGATCCCGAGGAAGCAGTCGCGCGCATCGAGCGACAGCCGCTCGAATTCCGCAGCGATCCCCTCCTCCTCGTCCTCGCGGCCCTCGCTCGACCTCCGCAGCGCACCGTCGCCGCCCGCGATGATGCCGACGACTTGCGCAGGATCGCTGCGGAAGGTCGGCGGGCACTCGCTCGCGTCAAGCACGCCGAGCCGACCGCTCGTGCCTGCACCCGCATAGACGAGCCTTCCACCGCGCGCGAGCGAGCCCGCGACCGCGTCGACGAACGCGGCGATCGCGCCCGCGGCCTGCTCCACGGCCTCGACCGCCCGGCGCTGGTCGTGTGCAAGCAGCGCGACGATGTCCACGCTCGACAGCCGATCGAGCTCCTGCGAGGCCTCGTGGCGCTGCTCGGTGGCGACATGCGCACGGTCGGGTGGAAGCTGGGTCATGACTCCTCCTCGGTCGAAGCGCCTTCCGGCGAAGGCGCGGCGTCCTTCCGCCCCCACGCAGGCGCCTCGGGGCGAAGCGCCTCGACGAAGAACGACCAGCGCAGGCTCTCGACCGACGGGCTCCAGATGCCGTGGTCGGCGTTGGGGAAGATCATCATCGAGAAGGGCCTGTTGAGCGACTGCAGCGCATCCGCGAGCGCGAAGGTGTTGTTCGGGTGGACATTGTCGTCGAGCATTCCGTGCAGGAGCAGGAGTTTCCCCGTCAGTTTGCCCGCGTGCACGATGCAGCTCCCCGCGTCGTATCCCTCGGGGTTCTCCTGCGGCGTGCGCATGTAGCGCTCGGTGTAGATCGTGTCGTAGTGGCGCCAGTCGGTCACGGGCGCGCCTGCCACGGCGGCGTGGAACGCATCGCCGCGGCGCACGACGCCGATCGCCGCCATGTAGCCGCCGTAGCTGTGGCCCGTGATGCCGACGCGCGACGCATCGACGAAGGGCCGCGTCGCCGCAAGATGCGCGACCGCCGCAGCCTGATCGTCGATGTCGACCTGCCCCAGGCGCAGGTATGCCGCGCTCTCGAAGGCCTTGCCGCGCCCTGGCGTGCCGCGGTTGTCGACCGTGACCACGAGGAACCCGAGCGCCGTGCGCGGGTCGCCCGCGCTGAAGCGGTCGACGACCAGTCGCACGGTCGGGCCGCCGTAGGTGTCGACGATGACGGGGTACTTCTTCGTCGGGTCGAACGCAGGCGGATAGGCGATGCGTCCGTAGAGGGTCGTCTCTCCGTCCGCGGCCTTCGCCGTGAAGAGCTCGCTCGGCGTCAGTCCGTGCGTCGCGAAGCCCGAAGTGCCGCCTTCGCCGAGGCGCGCGACAAGCGTTCCTTCGGCGCGTGCGCCCGAGTCCGCCGCGATCGGGGCCGCGTAGACGACATCGTGACGAGGCTCCGCGGTCGTCTCGGCCGTGGCGATCACGAACGCGCCGTCGGGCGAAATGCGGAACTTCGTGTGGTGATGCTCGGGCGATGTGACGCGCACCGAACCCGATCCGTCGAGCTTCGCGACATGGAGCTGCTGACGCACGGCGACGGGCGCGCTCCACGCCGTGAACCACAGCTCGCCCGCGTCTTCGTCGACGAGGACGATCGACTCCGCGGGCCACTCCCCCGCCGTCACGGTCGCGAGGTGCGATCCGTCGAGCGAGCGGAGCTCGTAGTGCTTGAATCCCGTCTTCTCCGTCTCCCAGAGGAAGCGCCTTCCGTCGGCGAGGAAGCGCATCTCGGGGCGATTGTCCTGCCAGGTGTCCTGCCGTTCCGACACGACCAGGCGCGAGGCGCCCGTCCGCGGGTCGGCCGCGAGGACCTCGAGCACATCCTGCCGCCGTGGCGTGCGCGAATAGAGGATCTCGCTCCCGTCAGGCGTCCAGCGGATGTTGTAGACATAGTGCTCGGTTCCTGCGGCGGCGCCCGACGCCTCCTCGAGGCAGTCGATCTCGATCGTCTTGCCCGTGGCGATCTCGTGGACGAGGAGCGACGCCACGGGGTTGTCCGCGCCCGCCTTCGGGTAGGCCTCGCTCAGGACGCGCGTGCCGAGCCCGCTCCATCCGCCAACGATGTGGAAGTCCTTCACTTTTGATTCGTCGAAACGATAGAACGCGATGTACTTGGAGTCGGGGCTCCACCACATCGCCGTGGTCTGGTCGAGCTCCTCGCCGTAGACCCACGAGGCCTGGCCGTACTTGAGGTCCTCGCCGCCGTCGGTGGTCACGGCCACGCGCTCGCCCGACTTCGGCTCGAGGAAGAGGTTGCCGCCTTCGCTGAGCGCGGTGAACGCGCCGTCGGGGCTCTCGGCGCGCGCGAACTGCCGCCCGCGCGGAGGTCGCCGCCCGCCCTCGCCGCGCTCGGCGCGCGAGGCCTGCGCCGATTCAGG
The DNA here is from genome assembly GCA_016124975.1 of Phycisphaera sp. Classification (GTDB taxonomy): domain Bacteria; phylum Planctomycetota; class Phycisphaerae; order Phycisphaerales; family SM1A02; genus QWPT01. Next base: position 107,734 of record WGMP01000011.1, read on the forward strand.
CGGCGCGCCCTCCGCCGCGGCGACCACGCCCGTCCCGAGGTCGAGCGTCTTCCATCCGTCCTTCGAGAACCAGAGGAGGCCCGCCGCGGTGTCCCATCGCGCGTCCGCGACCTCACCGCCCTGGCCGATTCCGCCAAGCGCGGCCTGCAGGCGGCGCATCTCCGCGCCACCAGGAATCTCGGCGATCGGGGTGTAGGTCTGCGCCATCGCCGGTCGCGCGACGGCGACGGGAACGGCGGCAAGGGCCGCGCCCAAGAGAAGCGAACGGAGCGCCCTGGAAAGCGTTCTGCGAAGCATGCGCGCAGCGTAGCCCGATCAGACGCGCGCGTGGCGCGCGAAGCGGCGGTAGCGCTCGGCGAGATCGGCGGGCGTCGCGCGCGCGACCCCGTCGAGGCTGAATGCGCCGATCGTGAAGCTCGCCATGACGGTGCCCCACGCGAGCGCCTCCTGCAGCGTGTCGAGGTCGGAGCGCCCCGTGCGCGCGAGGTGCGCCATGAAGCCGCCCGCGAAGGTGTCGCCTGCGCCCGTCGGGTCGACCACCATGTCCTCCTCCGCGGGGAACGCGGGCACGACGGCCACGCCGTCGCGGTGGACGAGGACCGCTCCGTGCTCGCCCTTCTTCACGACCGCGAAGGTCGGCCCGTATCCGAGGATGCGGCGCCCCGCGGTGATCGCGTTGCGGACGCCCGTCAGCTGCGCGGCCTCCGAATCGTTCAAGACGATGCCGTCGACCTTCGAGAGAAGGTGCACGAGCTCGTCGTGCGCCACGTTGATCCAGAGGTCCATGGTGTCGGCGACGGCGACCGCGCGCGACGGCACCTGCTCGAGGAGCCCCGCCTGCACCGCGGGATGCGTGTTGCCGAGGAAGACGAACTCGCTGTCGGCGAAGACCTCGGGCACGCGCGGCGGCGCCTCGGCGACCACGCCGAGCTCGGTGAAGAGCGTCTCGCGCTCGTTGAGGTTCAGGAGGTACTTCCCGCCCCACGCGAAGGTCTTGCCGCCCGCGCGCGTCTCGAGGCCGCGCAGGTCGACGCCGCCGAGGCCCTCGAGCGTGGATCGGTGCGACGCAGGCAGATCGTCGCCGACGACGCCGACAAGACGCACGGGCGTCAGGCGGCTCGCAGCGGCCGCGAAGTAGGCCGCGCTGCCGCCGAGCACGCGGTCGGCGCGGGCCGACGGCGTCTCGACGGTGTCGATTCCGATCGTGCCAGTGACGAGGAGCGGCCGCGCCGCGGCGGGGGCGGAGGAGGAAGCGTCTGCAACGGAGTTCGCGTGTGCCATCGTGGATCTCGTGTCGTCCTTGCGTCGGGCGTCGTTTCGTCGGGCGTAGATTTGGGGCAGGCGTGGCTTGGGGAACTCAGGTCGTCACGCACGCTTCTGCGCAACCGGCTGCCCGGCCTTCTGCTCGACGAAACTGCGCATGAAGCCGTAGCCGAGCGCAGTGCCCATGAGCGCGCCCGCCGCCATGTCGAGCGGCACGACGCGCAGAAGCCGCGGAAGGCTCCCATCGACGAGGCCCGTGGCGAGGTTTCCCTCGAGCGTGAAGGCGAGGAATCCGTATGCCGCCGTGAAGACCGCCATCGGCGCGGCGGCGAGATAGACCGGCTGCGTGCGCGGCGCGAGGATCCGTCCGATCGCCCCAGCCGCGAAGCCGCCGAGCGTGGCCGCACCGAGCGCCTGGCCCTTCGTCAGCGTCGCAGCCGCCAGCCACACGACGACCACGCCCGCGATTCCCGCAAGCCACGAGATACGGGCGCTCCGGCCCGTCGGTGCGTCGATGTCGTCCTCGAAGGTCTTCGGCACGTCGGAGAGCGGTCCCGCGAGGCGGAAGACCGCGGCGCTTGCCAGCGCGACCAGCACCGTCCACCCGAACGCCTCGAGCGCCACCAGCCGCAGCTGCGCTTCGCCGAAGACGAGGTCGCTCACCGTTCCCGAGCGCATCGAGAGGATCGCAACGCCCGCTCCGACGACGAAGAGACCGACGACGGCGTTGGCGGCGCGACCAGCGACGGCCGCGAAGCCCGTCGCGAGCGTGAAGGCGACGAGCAGCGCGCCGATCGCGAGAACGGGCCGCGATGCCGCCGCGAGCGTGGGCCCCGCGACACCGCGGTCGCTCGCGAAGGCGGGCACCGCGAACGCGAACACGAGCGCCGATGCGATCATGGCGGCTGTCACGATGAGGAAACGGCGGCCCGATGGGTCCATCTCCGCAGTGTGCGCGAAAGCGCGCCGAGCCGCAAGCAGCGCAACCGCAACGGACGCGCGCTTCCCCGTATAGTCCCCGCCCGAATGCCAGCGACCTCGCCCGCGCCGAACGCGTCCCACCCGTCCACCCTCGTGCTCGACGGGTCGCCGCTTGCGATCGCGGACCTCGTGCGCGTCGCCCGAGCCACGGCTTCCGCACCCGTCAGGGTCGAGCTTTCGCCCGACGCGCGCGAACGCGTCGCGCGCTCGCGGCGCGTGGTCGACGAGGCCGTGCGCGGCGGCCGCGCGGTCTACGGGCTCAACACGGGCTTCGGCAGCCTCTCGCGCGTGCGGATCGAGCACGACCGCGCGTGCGAGCTGCAGCGGAACATCATCCGCTCGCACGCCTGCGGCGTGGGCGAGCCGCTGCCGCGCGAGGTGTCGCGCGCGCTCATGGTCACGCTCGCCGCGAGCCTCGCGCGCGGCGCATCGGGCGTGCGCGTCGAGACGCTCGAGCGCCTCATCGACTTCATCAACCACCACATCGACCCCGCGATTCCCTCGCGCGGCTCGGTCGGCGCGTCGGGCGACCTCGCGCCGCTCGCGCACGCGGCGCTCCTTCTCCTCGGCGAAGGCGAGTGCTGGGTCGAGGGCCGCATCGAGCCCGTGGCGTGGGTCGCGCGCAGCCGCGACATCGAGCCGATCGAGCTCGCCGAGAAGGAAGGCCTCGCGCTCCTGAACGGCACGCACCTGATGTGCGCGACGGGCGCGCTCCTCTGCCACGACTTCCGCAATCTCTTCGACGCGGCCCTCGCCGCCGCCGCGATGGCGGTCGACGCGGCGAAGGCGACCGACGCGTTCCTCGACGCGCGAATCCATGAGGTCCGCAGGCAGCCGGGGCAGATCGAGGTCGCGACGCGCCTGCGCGGGCTTCTCTCGGGCAGCGAGATCGTGCGTTCGCATGCGGACAACGACCCGCGCGTGCAGGACCCCTACTCGCTGCGCGCGATGCCGCAGGTGCTGGGCGCCGCGCTCGATGCGTTCCGCTTCGTCGAGGGCGCGGTCGAGCGCGAGCTCGGCGCGGTGACCGACAACCCGCTCGTCTTCGCGAACGATGCGAAGGGCTCCGGCGACATCGTCTCAGGCGGCAACTTCCACGGCATGCCGCTCGCGATCGCGCTCGACCTCCTCGCCGTCGCGTGCAGCCATGTCGCGGGAATCAGCGAGCGCCGAACCTTCTGGGTCGTCTCTGGCTTCGACCAGTTCGTGGCCCACAAGCCGTATCTCGCGAAGGACCCCGGCGTCGAGAGCGGCCTGATGATCGCGCAGTACGCGGCCGCCGCGTGCGTGAACGAACTCGCTGGGAACGCGACCCCCGCGAGCGTGACGAACATTCCGACGAGCGCGGGCATCGAGGACTACAACTCGTTCGGCGCGACGAGCGCGCTGAAGGCCTCGCGCAGCGTTGCGCTTGCACGAAGCGTGGTCGCGATCGAGCTTCTCACGATGGCGGAGGCGCTCGAGGCGCACCGCCCGCTCAGGTCGGGCGCGGGCGTCGAGCAGGCGCACGCAGCGGTGCGCACCGTGGTACCGAAGCTCGCGAAGGACCGCGTGCTGTCGCCCGATATCCGCGCCATCGAGAAGTTGATCGGAACAGGCGCATTTTCGCGGCCCTGAGCGCGGCGGCACCCCCGCTACACTCGTCGCCATGACGACGCCTTCCACGATGGTCGACGCTTCCGCCCGCGTGATCCGCGCTCCGCGCGGCAACACCCTCACCTGCAAGTCGTGGGCCGCGGAGGCCGCGATGCGCATGCTGATGAACAACCTCGACCCCGAGGTCGCCGAGCGCCCCGAGAACCTCGTCGTCTACGGCGGCCGCGGGCAGGCCGCGCGCAGCTGGGAGGCGTTCGATGCGATCATCGCGAGCCTGAAGGCACTCGCGCCCGACGAGACGCTGCTTGTCCAGAGCGGAAAGCCCGTCGGCATCGTGCGCACCACGAAGGATTCGCCGCGCGTCCTCATCGCGAACTCGAACCTCGTGCCGCACTGGGCCACGCAGGCGAAGTTCGACGAGCTCGCCGCGAAGGGCCTCATGATGTTCGGCCAGATGACCGCGGGCTCGTGGATCTACATCGGCACGCAAGGCATCCTTCAGGGCACCTACGAGACCTTCGCAGAGTGCGCGCGCCAGCATTTCGGCGGTTCACTGCGCGGCACGCTGAACGTGACAGGCGGCTGCGGCGGCATGGGTGGTGCCCAGCCCCTCGCGATCACGATGAACGAAGGCACCTGCCTCATCGCAGACATCTGCCGCGAGCGCCTCGAGAAGCGCATTCACGACCGCTACCTCGACGAGATGCACGAGGACCTCGACGCCGCGATCGACCGCGCGCTCGAGCTGACCGCGCAGGCGAAGGAAGGCAAGAACAACGGCATCTCGGTCGGCTGGCTCGGGAACATCGTCGACCTCCTGCGTCGCCTCGACGCGCGCGGCATCGTGCCCGAGACGCTCACAGACCAGACGAGCGCGCATGATCCGCTCGAGGGCTACTACCCCGCCGACATGAGCCGCGAGAGCGCAGACATCCTGCGCGCCCAGAATCCCGCGGAGTACCAGGAGCTCGCGTGCGCCTCGATGGAGGAGCATGTGCGCCTCATGGTCGGGTTCCTCCACAAGGGCTCGAAGGTCTTCGACTACGGCAACAACATCCGCCAGCGCGCGCTCGACCACGGGTTCGCCGACGCGTTCGCGTTCCCCGGGTTCGTGCCCGCGTACATCCGCCCGCAGTTCTGCACGGGCCGCGGGCCCTTCCGCTGGGTGGCGCTGTCGGGCGACCCCGCCGACATCAAGACGACCGACGAGGCGATCCTCAAGCTCTTCCCGCACGACGCGTCGCTTGCGCGCTGGATCAAGATGGCGGGCGAGCGCATCGCGTTCCAGGGGCTCCCCGCGCGCATCTGCTGGCTCGGCCTCGGCGAGCGCCACAAGGCAGGGCTCCTGTTCAACGAACTCGTGCGCAGCGGCAAGGTGAAGGCGCCGATCGTGATCGGCCGCGACCACCTCGACTGCGGCAGCGTCGCAAGCCCGAACCGCGAGACCGAGGCGATGCTCGACGGCACCGACGCGGTGAGCGACTGGGCGATCCTCAACTTCGCGGTGAACACCGCAAGCGGCGCCAGCTGGACGAGCTTCCACCACGGCGGCGGCGTCGGCATCGGCTTCTCGCAGCACGCAGGCCAGGTGATCGTGGCCGACGGCAGCGACGAAGCCGCCGCGCGCATCGAGCGCGTGCTGACAAACGACCCGATGATGGGCGTCTTCCGCCACGCAGACGCCGGCTACGAACTCGCGAAGCAGTGCGCACGGCAGGAAGCGGTCAAGATTCCGATGCTGTAGCGCTGGCAACCTGCTCGCTCTGGCGTGGATCACGATCGTCGGAGTCGACGGCTGACATCATTCGTTCCGCAGACCGCGTCCGAACTCCGTTCGGACTCCGTCTGACGGGCACCCATGATGTTCGTCGAGACGGAATGCCGCGATTCCACGCGCCCGCACGCTTCCTGCCGGCGGACGACAAATCCTCGATTTGTCATGATTTCACTTGACGGGGGGGATTGTAGTAAGTTCGTCGCATCGCCGCGCGCGCGCCGCACACGCGCGGCCCTGTTGCAGAACGCCGCTAGAACCTCCCCTTCAGGAGATCGCTATGCCATTGCCATCGCTCGCGCCATCGCCCGCGTCCTCGCTCCTCCCTCGACTCCGCCGACGCGCCGCGGTCGCGTTCACGGCCGCCGTGGTGTTCGGCGCGCAGCTCGCCCCCGCCTTCGCGCAGGACGAGCCGCCCGACGACGGCGACGACGCCGTCGAGATCGTCGGCTGGGACCTCTCCCACCCCGTGAACCGCGCGGAATCGCGCGAGTTCTTCGCAGGCCTCTGGGCCGCCGAGGACGCGGGCCTTCCGCCACCCGCCTTCGAGTTCACCAACACCCCGCCCGGGCTGATGCTGGCGATGCTCCTCCCCGAGCTCGAGGTCTTCACCGAGATCTACGGCCACCGACTCCAGCTCGACTTCGACGCGGGCGAGCGCTATCTCGTCACCGACCTCATCGCCGACGACGCGGAGGTGCGCGCGGAGTTCCGGGCGTTCGTGCTGACCGGCAAGCTCGCGCCGCGGCCCGAGATCGACGCAGGCGCCTACCTCGCGCACTACCTGCTCGTCCTCGACGCCGTCACCGCGCAGGAGCGCGCATCGGTCGTCGGCGTCGAAGCGCTCGGCATGCTCCTCGAGAGCGAGGGGCTGAGCGTGGAGGCGGAGCCGCCAGCTCACGATCAGCCGATACCTACCAATCCCTCCACGCAAGAGGATGCTCGCACGAAGTGCGCATTGCTCTGGCTCTTGAGCGCTTCGAGGCTGGCATGTGTGTACGAGAAACTCAGGACGGCCCCGACCCCCGGCGTCGACTTCGACTGCGATGATGCTGCAGACGCCTTGCTTCGCTGGCTGCTCCGATCTCCGAACCCCGATGGGTCGAGATTGCTTCCCCCAGCGTGGGAGGCCGGCGGCATCGGCATCGTCGCCTGCCGCGACCCAGCCCCCACGGGAAGGGGGCATGCTGTCCCGGTGCTCATCGATCCTCACGGGCGTTACTGGTATCTCGAGCCATGGCTGACAGTCCGCAGCAAGGCGGTTCAAGGTCCGTACCCAAGCGAGGAAGCACTTCTCGTCGCGCTGAGGAGGCGGTATCTCAGGGGCTGCAACGACGTCCATCCGAGCATCACTGACGACGTCTTGCCGATGCATGATCTCGGACTGCGAGGCCACGGCGTTCTGGGCGAGGGCGATCCATGGTGGACGAACGCCACCTGGAGGGCGCGGTTCTGCAGTGCGCTCGGCGAGTGCTGCGAGGCTACACCCCAGAACTTGCTGGACTGCAACGAGGCGGACTGGATTCCCACGCCTCGTCCGACCTTCGAGGCCTGCGACATCCGCGACGACATGCCGAATCCACTTCCCGACTGGCTCGACTCGTGGGGACCGCTCGAACCGTGCTCTCCAGCGGCTCGTCGACGCGCATGAACTTTCGCCAATCGGCCACGCATGAACATCCCTGCTGCAGCAGAGGCTCCGAAACGGCCTCTGCATGGATGTACGATCTGGAGCGGTGCAGCGTCTCACCACCATGACTCTCGTCGTCCTCGTAGGCGCGTTGGCGTCCCTGGCGCTCGCGTTGGTCGCCGCCTCCGATCTTGGTCATCCGTTGCCAGACGGAGCTGGCTCGGTCATTGGAGCACGCGGTCACGGGAGAACGATGGTCGATCGGTTCTGGCGACCCTTCGCACCCGAGGCATGGCGAGCGTGGCCAGGCGCCGCGCGAGTCACCGATCCCGACGCCGAAGTCGGCCGAACGGTTGGAATCTTGATCGGCGACACATGGGTTGCATTCGTCGTTCAGGGCGCGGGTCTCTACGACACCGTCTGGATCGAGTCCGTTCACGGCGTGGAGGATTGCTGGTCGTTCCGACGCGATGACGCCCTTTCCGATCTCAGTCGACTGAGGCGTCACGGGGCGCCCGGGAGTGCGACGCCTGTAGAGATCACACCGGAGTGGATTCCCAAGCACTTCTCGCGAAAGTGCACGGGCATGCTTCCCGGCGACACTGCGACGGTCGCCGCAATGCTCCTCGAGCACCCTCGTCCGCAGTTTCCGCTCGTGCCGCCGGGTGACCGCAGCGGCGGCGATGCGCGGGAAGGGACTGGGTCCCCCGACGCGTGCATGATTCGTGTCGACGAGACGCGGCTGTATGGATGGCCACTGCGCTGCTTCATCGTGCACGGATCACGCCTTGACGAGTCGTCGGCGGATCTCATGGATGAGCGCGAGCCCAAGCCGCCACACCACTGGTCGAGCGGGATCGGCGCAGCTGTCGTCGATGACCCACTGGCGTATCGGGTCGAACTCCTCCCCGCCACCGGTCTTCCATGGAAGCCACTCTGGCTTCCGTTGCTCGCAAACTCGCTGATCCTCGGCGTGCCGCTCACGCTTGCGGGCGTCGGCGTCTCGCGCGCCGCGCGGTGGGGTTTCGCGAAGGTCCGCGGGCGAGGCGACAGGTGCCCGCGCTGCGGATATCCGCGCACGGGCCTCGCGCCCGGCGCCGCGTGCCCCGAGTGCGGCGGCGCGTGACTTGAGCGGTCGCGGCTGCGGCCGCTCCCTTTGGTGCTTGGGGTGCGTCGTGCAAACTCTCGCGGCTGCGGCCGCTCCCTTTGGTGCTTGGGGCGCGTCGTGCAAACTCTCGCGGCTGCGGCCGCTCCCTTTGGTGCTTGGGGCGCGTCGTGCAAA
>WGMP01000020.1 GCA_016124975.1 Phycisphaera sp.
CGGCAGCTTCAACGCCGTCAACGAGCAGACGAACTACGTCGAGACCGTTGGCAGCGGGTCGACGGGATCGGTGCCTGGGACCTTCGCCATCACCCACGACGCCGCCGGCAACGTCCGCACCCGCGAGACCGTCGCGGGCGGGAACCGCCTCGCCTACCGCCACGACCGCTGGGGGCGGCTGACGGAGGTCAACTTCGAGATCAAGAACACGGCGGGATACGAGGCGAAGCCCCGCGCCCGCTACCGCTACAACGCCCTCGGCATGCGCGCGCTCGTCGAGCGCGACGCGGACACCACCGACGGCAACAACACGATCAACGAGCGCCGCTACCTCTACTACAACGCAGCGTGGCAGATCGTCGAGGAGCACGTCGACGCGGGGTTCGCCTCCGCCTCCGACCCCGTCTCCATCGACCGCATCGTCCAGAACATCTGGGGCCTCCGCTACATCGACGACCTCGTCCTCCGCCGCGTCGACGCGAACTACCCCGGCTCCGGCCCCCCGAGCTTCGCCGACACCACCGCCGGCGACATCGACTGGGAGCAGTACCTCACGGACCACCAGTTCAGCGTGGTGGCGGCCGTCGGCCGCACCGGCACCCTCGCCTTCCGCATCGCCTACGACGCCTTCGGCGAGGCCCGCCACCGCCTGGGGTGCCGGGTCGCTACCGGGTACTTGCGGGTACCAGCGGGTAGTTTCCTGGCACCGCGTGATAGCGCGGCGCTCCGTTCGGGAAACTGCACACAGCGCGAGAACTCCCGGGTCGCGCCACTCGACTCCCTCCTCTCTCCGTGGTGCCGGGTACCTCGCGGGTTCCAACGGGTACCGCGCGGTCGCTGCGCGGCACCGCTTCCGCGGCCGAAAGAAAGACCCCGCCGTTGGGCGGGGTCGTTCTGAAGGTCGCGGTGGGATTTGAACCCCGCGAGCGAAGCGAGCTCAATCCCACCGCGGCCGAAAGAAAGACCCCGCCGTTGGGCGGGGTCGTTCTGAAGGTCGCGGTGGGATTTGAACCCACGAATCACGGATTTGCAATCCGTTCCCTTAGGCCACTTGGGTACGCGACCGTGGCTTGGACGCGGAATCATACTCGCTCCGATCGGAGGCCGCGTCAATGCAAACCCGCCGCTCGGAGGGAAGAACCGTGGACGGACCCGTTCCTACAGTCGGCGTAGGCCGATTTTCCGTGCCTTCCGTGGCTTGCGCGCTGCGGGTCTCGGGAAGAAACTGCCGAAGACACCTCTGATGAAGCCGCACGCGCACACACCCACCTTGCTCGCCGCAGCCGCAACGGCGCTCGCCTTGGTTCTCGTCCCCGTCGGGGCGGTTCGCGCGCAGGGCACCTCGCAGCCTGGGACACCGCCTCCTGCTGCGGCGCCTGGCGCGGGATCGGGCGCCGCGAAGGGCGCCGGCTCGGGCACCGCACCGTCGGCTCCCTCGGGCACGGAGGTCCTCGGCTTCCGCCTTCCGCTGCTCCGCGAGGGCAGCATGGTGAACCGCGTCCACGGCGACATCACGCTCGACCCTGGCGAGCGGCACTGGCTCTTCCGCCCGCTCAAGCCGGAGGCGGGCAACCTGCGACGCGAGTTCGTCTTGCTTCCCTCGCCGACGCTCGAGGAGATGCTGCGGACGATGCAGCTCTCTCCCTCGCCCGTTGAGTTCGAGGTGTCTGGGCGCGTCTTCATTTACAAGGGCCGCAACTACCTGCTGCCCGAGTTCGCGCCGCCGATCGTGCGGTTCGATGTGAAGCCCGGCGAGACGCCTCCCGCGAACGCGGCCGTCGAGACGGCGCCGAACGGAGCATCGAAGTTCGTTCCCGCTGCGGGGGCTGCGGGCGATGGTGGCGCTGCAGACGCGGATGATGCAGCCGTGATCGACCTTGAGAAGCGGCTCGTCGAGCGCGTTGGCCGCGCGCCCGCGGAGCGGCTCACCGAGAGCCTCGAGTCGCGCGAGGCGCGGCTCGCCAAGGAGCGCGAGCTTCCGGCGCCCGGCGCGCGCATCGTGCTGCGTGCGGGCAAGATCTCGCGCGACCCTCAGACGGGCTCGTGGCGCTTCGTGCCAGAGCAGGCCTCGGGCGTGGGCGATGGGTCGGTCGAGATCCTTCCGTGCCTGATGCTCGAGCGGCTCGAGTTGGCGACCCGCGAGTCGGACGCGCCGCCGATGGTGCTCCTCTCGGGCACGCTCACGGTCTTCGAAGGGCGGACCTACCTGCTTCCCACGAGCTTCCGACGCGCCCGCGAGGGCCGTGGGATCGGGCCTTGACGAGGACTGTCGTTCGCGGCGCGTGAGCGATCACGCGCGGCGACCTGCATCACGCGCGGCGATCTGCATCACGCGCGGCGATCTGCATCACGCGCGGCGACCTGCATCACGCGCGGCGACCTGCATCACGCGCGGCGTTCAGCTCCACGCACCGAGCAGAATGGCGAGGTCCGCGGCGCCGACCGAGCCGTCGCCGTCAAGGTCGCCCGTTCCGCCCTTCGCGCCCCACTGGCCGAGCAGGTCGGCGAGGTCGGCTGCGTCGACGATGCCGTCGCCGTTCAGGTCGCCCGTCACACCGCCACCAGGGCCTCCGAGCGTGCCGTCCGCGCCGACGCGCGCCGCGAAGACATCGCTGGCACCCGTGGTGACGCCACCCTGCCAGACCAGCGCGCAGCCGTCGCCGTCCGCGGGCGCGCTTGCGAGGCGGTACTTCACGCCCGAGCTCACGGCGACATCGGCCGACCACTCGACCGCGCCCGCGCCCGAGAGGCGCTTCACGCGGATGTTGTCCTGGATGGCGCTCGACGAATCGGCATAGAAGCAGACGACGCCGTCGCCCGCGCGGCCTGCGGTGGCCCAGGCGCGCGAATAGGTGCTCGACATGGGCTCGACCGCGACGCCGCTGGCGCCCCACTGCCGCACGCCCTTCGCGAAGCACTGGCCGAAGACACCGTAGATCGAGGTGTTCGGCGTCTGCTGCGACCAGAACACATAGAGGCGGTCGTCGGCACCGAGCACCATCGAGGGCGAGACACGGTTGTCGGTCGTGGTCGTGGTGACGGAGACGCCGCTGGTGCCGTAGAGCGCGGCGCCCGACGCGTTCACGCGTTGGACATGGCTCTGGAGCGGGCTCGTCGAGTACCACGAGAAGTAGGCGCCGCCCGCGCCATCGGGGATGAAGCTCGGGAAGCTGCCGAACTGGAGCGAGCCCGTCGTGAAGACGGCCGTTCCGATCGCGGCCCACGGGCGCGAGCCGTCGGCGTTGATGCGGTGGGCGCGCAGGACCTTCGCGCCGGTGAAGGTGGTGTAGCGCACGCACGAGACGATGACCGCGCCGTCGACAGACGGCTGGATGTCGGCGGGGATCTGCGTGGCGCCCGACTCGGTGATGGTGACGGGCGTGGCGAGGGTGGGCGCACCCGTCGCTGCGTCGAAGCGCTGGATGCGCGGCGTGGCGTTGAGCGCGTGCGCGACCCACACGGCGCCGTCGCTTGCGACCGTGACACGGCCGACATTGACGCCCGACGCGGCCGTGACGACCTGCGCCCAGCGCGCGGCGCCCGACGCGTCGAGCGACTTCACGCGGATCGCAGGCGTGCCTGCGCTCGGGTGGTCGTAGGCGAGGTAGACATTGCCAGCGGCGTCGGACGCGAGGCCGTAGTCGGTGGTCGACGACTGCGCACGGTCCTCGACGACGACGGGCGCGGCCCACACCGCGTTGCCGTCGCGGTCGATGCGGGTGACCATCACGTCGTAGCCTGACCCCGAGAGGAAGCTGATGTAGTGGCCGCCGTTCGGCGCGGGCGCGAATTTGGGCTGGACATCGTCGCTTGCCGTCGCCTGGACGGCGAGCGGGGCCGACGCGTCCGACGAGAACTGCGCGGAGGCGAGGCTGGTGACGGCGAGGGCCGTGGCACAGGCCGTGGCGACGACGGAGCGGCGCGCGGCGCCACGGGGGGAGGCGGCAATCTGCATCGGGGCAGCATGACCGCGCCCGCACCTTCAGCCAAGGGGGCGGACGCAGCAGGCGGGAGAAATCGCACGGATTCCCTGCCGCGATTCGGCTCTCGGACGCGATGATGGAATCTTCCCGCGTCGGGGCGCCTCTTTCGGCGCTCCCCGACGCGAGCACCCGTTGCCGCGCTCGCGTGTCGCCGTTGTCTTCGGTCGTTCCTCCGCTGTCCAGGAGTTCCGCATGCAGCCCTTGCAGTCGATCTCGCGCCAGGCACGCACCACGACATTGGCGACGCTTGTCGGCGCGGCGCTGCTCTTCGCCGCGGCAACCGCGGATGCAAGCGCGCAGGACAAGAAGGGCGCGGAGCCGCCCGTGCGCGTGGCACCGTCGCAGCCTGCGGCGGCGCCGCCGATGCCGCGTGATGTCGCCCCCCCGCCGCCATCGATGAAGCCGACGCCAGCGCCGCCGATTCGGGCGACGCCATCGCGCCCGACGACGCCGCCCCCTGCGGCGCAGCCGCCTGCGAAGCGCGTGGACCCTGCACCCGCGCCGAAGCGCGTCGACCCTTTCCCGCCGGTGAAGCGAACGGACCCAGCACCCGCGCCGAAGCGGATCGACCCTGTGCCGCCCGCGAAGCGCGTCGATCCGGCGCCTGCGCCGAGGCGCGTCGACCCTGTGCCGCCTGCGAAGCGTGCGGACCCAGCACCCGCGCCGAAGCGCGTCGACCCTGTGCCGCCTGCGAAGCGTGCGGACCCAGCACCCGCGCCGAAGCGCGTCGACCCTGTGCCGCCAGCGAAGCGCGTCGATCCGGCGCCTGCGCCGAAGCGCGTCGAACCTGTGCCGCCAGCGAAGCGCGTCGATCCGGCGCCTGCACCGAAGCGCGTCGACCCTGTGCCGCCTGCGAAGCGCGTGGACCCTGCGCCTGTGCCGAAGCGCGTCGACCCTGTGCCGCCCGCGAAGCGCGTGGACCCTGCGCCCGCACCGAAACGCGTCGACCCTGTGCCGCCTGCGAAGCGCGTCGACCCGGCGCCTGCGCCGAAGCGCGATGACCCTGCGCCGCCTGCGAAGCGGGTTCCGCCCTCGCGGCCTTCCGTGCTCGATGACGATGCGCGGATTCCGACGACGCCGCCGCCAGCGCGCGACGGCCGCGGCAGCGTGACTCCTACGACGGACGACCGCAGCAAGGCCCGCGATCTCCCGAAGATCGATGACCGCAGCAAGACCCGCGATCTCCCCAAGGTCGACGATCGCACCAGGACGAACGACCTGCCGCGAGTCGGCGGAGGCGACGACGCGCGCCGCGCGCGGCCGATCGGCGTCGACCCCGTGGCACCGACGCCGCGCGCGGACACGACCCGCATCGTCGACACCATCGCACGCAAGCAGGACCGCTTCGTTTCATCGACCGTGGGCGGCGTGCCGATCTCGCTTGCGGACCCGCTGCGGGCGCCTTCATCGCCGTCCGCATCGCCATCCTCGTCGCGCACCGAACCCGCCGCAGCGACCTACACCGCCTATGTCACGGGCGTCTCGCACGCGAACGGATGGCACCCGTCCTCGCGCTGGTCGAGCTGCGGCCCCGCGCATGTGTGGCAGCCCTATGTCTGTCGTCGCGGGCTCTCGATCTCCGTCGGCTTTGGAAGCGGCTTCAGCTTCGGCTTCTTCTACGGCACGAGCTGCGCGCCGCTCGTCTCGAGCTGGTGCAACCCGTGGTGGGACGGCTACGCGTCGTACTGGACCTGCGCGCCGCGGCACTGCGCGTGGGGCGATGTGTGGTGGAGCAACTGGTGCAGGCCCGCGTGGAGCGCGCCGTACTGCTGGAGCCCGCATCGCCCGTGGTGGTGGTCGAGCTATGCCTGCGGCCCGTGCCCGTGGCCGGCGTGGACGCCAAGCTATGCCTACGCGCCCATCGTGTGCGCAACGGTGATCCCCTCGTACACGGTGACGACGGTGGTCTCGACCCTGCCCCCGGCACCCGCCGTCGTCGTGCAGCCCGTCGCGCCGCCGAATCCGCAGGCCCTCTGGTCTGCGCTCGCGGCGGGATACGACGACAACGCAGAGGACGGCTTCGCGATCCTCGCGGCGGAAGATCCGCTCGAGCGCGCGTGGTTCGTCGGCCAGGGCTTCGCGCGCGCCTTCCGCGGTGAGACTGCGTGGGCGGCCGTCATCCTCGAGCAGGCGTTCGCGATCGACCCGTCGAGCGTCGAGCGCGTGTCGCGCGACCCGCTGCTCGTGGCGCGCCTCGAGGCGCTCGAGCGGTCGCTTGCGCCGCTCACCTCGGGCGCGGCGCCGTCGCTCGACGCGATGCTTGTGACCGCGGCCAGCCAGGCCGCGCGCGGCGACCTGAACGCGGCCTACTTCACCGCCACCTCCGCGGAGGCAGAGGGCGACCGACGGGCGGGCACCGCCACGCTGATCGACTGGCTGCGTCGCGAGATCAGGCTGCGCGGGACGCCGTGACGGCGCGCCGCGTGCGCCGCATCACACGCCGGTCCACGCGCCGAGGAGCGCCGCGAGGTCGGCCGCGTTGACGGTGCCGTTTCCGTCGATGTCGCCAGGGCCTGCCGTGCCCCACGCGCCGAGGAGAAGCGCGAGATCGACCGCGTTCACGGCGTTGTCGTTGTTGAGGTCGGCTGGGTTCGACGGCGGAAGCGTGTAGACGACGGTGAGCTGCGGCCGCGTCGCGGCGCCCGCCTCGCGGCTGTCGAAGCGCTTGACGCTCTGCATGGTCCCCTCGTTGCCCTGCACGCACCAACCGAAGTTCGTGGCGGGCGCGTTCACCCAGCCCTGCACATCGGCGACGAGGCCAGGGGTGCTCGCCCAGGTGTAGAAGCCCATCCCCGTGACATTGCGCGTGGCGCTCGCCGTGGCCACGAACTGCCCGCCCGGCGTGGCCCACGCGGTGCCGGGGTAGAAGCGGTGCTGCCAAGTGACATCGTTCGACTGCGCCGCCGCGCCGCCGCCGCCGAAGGCGACGCTCGCGCCCTCGCCCCACGAGGCGGTGAAGCGCTTGAACGAGATCGGCTGCGAGGTCGAGTTGCCCGCGGCGGAGCAGTAGAGCCGCAGCGAGACACTGGTGATGGTCGAGCCCGCGGGGATCGAGGTGAGGTCGAAGCGCAGCGCGCCGCGGCGGAGCGTTCCGCCGCCGTTCACATTCACGCGGCCTGCGAAGAAGTACTGCGCAGCGCCCGCGCTGAAGGCGCCCGTCGGGTCCTCGATGATCGTGTTGTCGGCGACGCTGACGAGCACCTTCTGGTCGGCGTCGGCGGCATGGGACGCGGCGAGCGCGAGGGCCGACACAGCGGCCGCCATCAGGCGCGCTGCGGGGCGATTTGCGGGGGATCGTGTCGCTTGCGTGGAGAGTCGCATGGTCGTGTGTGCCTTACGGTTCGGTTCGTCGTCGCGTGCCTGACTGACTCACTGACTGCCTGCGTCGCGCGCCGCGCGTTCGCGCCCCCGGGCCCGCGCGATTCGCTCAGCCCCAGTTCGCGAGGAGAAGCGCGAGGTCGGAGCCGCCGACCACGCCGTCGCCGTCGATGTCGGCCGCGCCCGATGTCCCCCACTGCGCGAGGAGGATCGACAGGTCCGAGGCGTCGACGACGCCGTCACCGTTTAGGTCGCCCGGTCGCGAAGGCTCCGTCACCTCGACGGAGAAGGAGAGCGAGAGCGGCCGCGCCGTTGCTCCGGGAAGATTCTCGTCGCTCGTCCAAACGGTGATCGTGCGCGTGTAGAGCCCCGCGGCGAGGCCGTTCGTGTTGATCGAGAAGCGCAGCGTCGTGGGCGTCGCGCCGATGTTCGGCTCGGACGAGTCGATGACGCCGAAGGGCGCGCCGAGGCCCGTCGCGCCGTCGACATCGAGTCGCGCCATCGCGGCGGTGTAGCCGCGGTTGTAGACGGGGAGCGAGAGCTCCTGCACGCCGCTGTCGCGCGGGAACGACGCCGAGAGCGTCGTCGCGGTCTGGTTCGACTTCGCGCTCCACGACGGGTTCGATGGCAGGAGGACCGTGACGCTGACAGAGCGCGAGTAGCTCGGGTTCTGCGCGCCTTCGACGCTCGTGACGACCGAGACGGTGCCGTTGAAGGTGCCCGCCGTGGCCGTGTTCACGGGCACCGCCACCGTCGACGCGTTCGGTGCGAGCGCCGCGGTGACCGCCTGCGAGCCGCTGAGGACGCCCGAGCCCGACACCGTGGCGACAAGCGGCGCGGTGCCCGCGGCCGCGACCACCGCGGCGGCGTTCGAGACGGTCACGGAGACGGCCGCGCCCGAGGCACCGCGGATCACGGGGCCGTAGGACGCGGGCGCCGAAGCCTGCATGATGGGCGGAACGCGGTAGTCGGCGACGACGGGAATGTGGTCGCTTGCGCTGAAGAGCGCGTTCGCGAGCGCGTTCGACCGCGCGGACTGGCCTGGGAAATAGCTGTTTCCGCCCGCGTTGATCGAGGTGTCGTAGTGAAGGCCGTCGTTTCCGAGCGCGCGATAGCTCGTGAATATGACCGAGAGGCCCTCGTCGTCCTGCATCTCGGTCGACTGGAGCTGGAAGTCGAAGCGGTCGTTGAGGCCGCCGCCGACGAGCCCGCCGCTTGCGGTGACGCGCGGCGACTGCGTGTGCTTGAAGGCGTTTGCAGAGCCCGCCCACGAGCCCGTGCCGAGCGGGTCGAAGGCGCGGCCGTTCCCGAGCGACAGGAACTGTTCGTAGCCGTCCTCGGTGTTCGAGTAGAAGTTGAGGTCGCCGAGATAGATGATGTGGCGCCCCGCGCCGAGAGCGTCGGCGTTCTGGCGGATGGCGATCACGCCCGCGAGACGCTCGGCGCGGTCTGCGGAGGTGTCGCTTGCCTTGAGGTGCGAGCTGTAGACATAGAAGCGCGTCGCGTTCGATGCCGTGTAGCCGACGAGCTGGAAGAGCCAGCGGTCGGTGTTGCGGCCGCCGCCCGTCGAGATGTCGACATGCGCCGACGCGACCTCGGCGAGGAGGTCGGTGCGGTAGTAGAGGCACTGGGCGCCGCCTGCGCCGTCCTCGCCTGAAGCGGTGGTGTAGGTCGCGCGCGCGTAGGTGACGCCTGGATAGGCCGCGACCACATGCGAGTCGAGCGCAGCGACATCGACCGCGCGCACCTCCTGGAAGGCGAGGATCGCGGGGGCGACCGCGAAGCCCTCTGTGTCGTCGGCTGCGATCTCCGCGAGCACCGCGCGGAAGCCGGCGGCGTCGCCGAGGAGCTTCGCGATGTTGTAGTTCGCGACCCTGAGCTGGGCCTGCGCGGTGCCCGCGATGCACGCCGCGAGGGCGACCGCGACCGCGAAGAGGGCGCGCAGGCTGGCGCCGCCCGGGGTTCGTGGGGCGATGGGCGAGATCGGGCTCGTTCGCATGCGTTCGCTCGGAGAGGCGGCACGGCGTCGGAATGGACGCCGCCGAAGACCTGAATGTACGCCCAAAGAAGGGCTTGGGAAGCATGGAAGCGCTCGATCGGAGGGATTGCGCGCGCCGTCTCCCTTGCGCGCGGCGCGCGGACCGTCCCAAAAGCGGCCGCACCTGTTCGCGGACGCACTACCATCCGCGTCCTCGGAGACGCCACCATGCATCACGCCAGCAGCCGAATCGCCACATCCGTCCTCGCGCCCGTCCTTTCCTCCATCCGCTCGGTCGCGGCGGGCTCGCTGCTCGCGCTCGCGGTCTCCGCGCCGCTCGCGGCGCAGCAGGTCGAGCCCGAGGTCTTCACCCTCGACAACGGGATGAAGTTCCTGCTCCTGCCCCGCACCGACCAGCCCAATGTGATCGCGGCGGGATGGGTGGCGAAGGTCGGCTCGGTGAACGAGCGGCCCGGAATCACGGGCATCAGCCACTTCTTCGAGCACATGATGTTCAAGGGGACCGACACGATCGGCACGAGCTCGCCCGAGGCCGACGCGGCCTACCGCGACGCGCAGAAGGCCGTGCGCGACCGCATGAACGCGATCGCGTGGAACGAGCAGTACCGCCGCTTCTTCGACGGCGAGATCGACGACCCATGGGACCCCGTGAACGACACGCCCGAGCTGGCGAAGCTCCGCGCCGAGCTGAAGACGCTCATGGACGCGCAGCAGGGCCGCCTCGGCGCCGACCGCATCGCGGCGCTCACGACGGAGGTCGCGTCCGCCGCGCCCGCGGACAAGGCGCGGCTCGAGACGGAGCTCGCGCTTCTCAAGGCCGACCAAGACAAGGCGCGCTCG
This sequence comes from Phycisphaera sp., assembly GCA_016124975.1. Taxonomy (GTDB): domain Bacteria; phylum Planctomycetota; class Phycisphaerae; order Phycisphaerales; family SM1A02; genus QWPT01. The sequence goes on from WGMP01000020.1 coordinate 10,141, forward strand.
ATCGTGAAGGACGAGTTCGACAAGGTCTACACGGGCCAGGGCGGCTCGGGCATGAACGCCTTCACCTCGAACGACCTCACCTTCTACTTCATCAATGTCCCGTCGAACAAGTTCGAGCTGTGGGCGTGGATGGAGTCGGACCGCCTGCACGACTCGGTGTTCCGCGAGTTCTACTCCGAGCGCGATGTGGTGCACGAGGAGCGGCGCCTCCGCACCGAGAGCACGCCGACGGGCATCTTCCAGGAGCAGTTCGAGGCCATGTTCTGGTCGTCGAGCGGCTACTCGTGGCCCGTCATCGGCTGGTCGAGCGACCTCAACAGCTACACGATGGAAGAGGCGATGCGGTACTGGAACATCTACTACCGCCCGAACAACCTCGTCGGCGTCGTGGTGGGCGACTTCGATGCGGGAGAGGTGAAGTCGACGATCAAGCGCTACTTCTCGCGGCTGACGGCAGGCACCGAGGCGCCACCGCCCGTGGTGACGCTCGAGGTCGGGCAGATCGCCGAGATGCGCATGAACGCAGAGTGCGACTGCCAGCCGTCGGTCGAGGTGCGCTACCACACGGTGCCGTTCCGCCACAAGGACGCGTATGCGCTCGATGTGCTCGCCGCCGTGCTGAACGGCCGCACGGGGCGTCTCTACAAGGCGATGGTCGACGGCAGCGAGATCGCCTCCGACGCGGGCGCGCGCCAGGACAGCCGCAAGTACGCGGGCGCCTTCAGCTTCAGCGCCGAGGTGAAGGGCGACGCGACGCCCGCCGAGCTCGAGGCCGCGTGGTACGCCGAGATCGAGCGGCTTCAGAACGAGCCTGTGCCCGCGCTCGAGCTGCAGAAGGTGAAGAACCAGTTCGCGGCGTCGAACTACCGCCGGCTCAAGACGAACTTCTTCCTCCTGCTCCAGCTCGGCTACTACGAGGGCCTCGGCACCTGGGAGGAGATCAACGAGTCGCCGAAGCGCATCGAGGCCGTGACCGCCGACGACATCCAGCGCGTGGCGAAGACCTACTTCGCGCGCGAGAACCGCTCGGTCGCGACCTATCTGCGCAAGGCGGGCGCCGCGGCCGCGGTCGACGACCCCGCGCTGGCGGCGCTGCCCGCGCCGATGCAGGCGCAGGCGCGGCAGATGGCGATGCAGATCGCGAAGGAGACCGACGCGTCGCGCCTGCGCATGGCGCTCGAGCAGATGGGCGCGCAGGCCGCGCAGGTTCCGCCGCAGATGAAGCCGCTCCTCGACTACATGGTCTCGAAGATCGAGGCGCGCCTCGCGGAGCTCGAGGCAGCGGCCCCCGCGAACTGACGCGACGCGCGAACACCACGCAGCGATGAACCACATCCACATGAAGCACACGCCCATGACACATCCGAGCATGAAGCAAACGACCACCATCCTCTCGTCGCTCCTCGTCGCCTCCGCGCTCGCGGCCTCGGCGTTCGCGGCCGCGGCGCCCGCGCATGCGCAGGATCTTCCTGCGCGCCCCGAGAACCTCGCCTTCCGTCCGCTCGTCTTCAACCCGCCGAAGGCCTCCGACCATCGCCACCAGCTCTCGAACGGCGTCGTGGTGTTCCTCGCGCCGAGCAAGGAGCTGCCGCTCGTCGAGCTGTCGATGACCTTCCGCGGCGGCGCGTATCTCGAGCCCGCCGACAAGACGGGACTCGCCTCGATGACGGCCTCGCTCCTCCGCACGGGCGGCACCGAGAGCCTCGCCCCGAGCGAGCTCGACGAGAAGCTCGACTTCCTCGCGACCGAGATCGGCGTCGGCGCGACGGGCACCGTGTGCTCCGCGTCGATCGACTCGCTCAAGTCGAACTTCGACGAGAGCCTCGCGCTCCTGATGGACATGCTCACGAAGCCGCGCTTCGACGAGGCGAAGACGAAGATCGCCGTCGACGCCGCGATCGAGGGCATGAAGCAGCGCAACGACGACGCCGACCCGATCCTCGCGCGCGAGTGGCGGATGCTCCTCTTCGGCGCCGACCACTTCGAGGGTCGCGTGCCGACGGAGGCGTCGATCCGCGGCATCACCGCCGACGACATGCGCGCCTTCGCGAAGAAGGTCTTCAACCCTGCGAACGTGGTGGTCGCCGTCACGGGCGACTTCGAGGTGCCCGAGATGCTGTCGAAGCTTGAGAGGGCCTTCGCGGCGTGGCCGACGGGCGAGCGCATGCCCGTGCCGCCCGCGCCGACGGCGACCTTCACGCCCGGCGTCTACCACGTCGGGAAGGACATCCCGCAGGGCAAGGTCAACATCGGCTCGCGCGGCATCACCCGCGACGACCCCGACTACTTCGCGGCGCTCGTGATGAACGAGATCCTCGGCGGCGGCGGCTTCACGAGCCGCATCATGAAGACCGTGCGCTCGGACGAGGGCCTCGCCTACTCGGCGGGCAGCGGCCTCGATGCGGGCGTGTGGTATCCAGGCCAGTTCCGCGCCAGCTTCCAGTCGAAGAACGCGACCGTGGCGCTCGCGATCAAGCTCATCAAGGGCGAGTTCGAGAAGATGCGCGGCGCGCCCGTCTCGGCCGAGGAGCTCGAGGTCGCGAAGCAGTCGTTCATCGAGACCTTCCCGCGATCGTTCGAGTCGAAGGACGCGATGCTCGGGATCTTCGTGTCGGACGAATGGACGGGCCGGGACGACGCGTACTGGCAGACCTACCGCGACAACATCGCCAAGGTGACCGCGGAGGACGTGCAGCGCGTGGCGCAGCGCCTGCTCGACTTCGACCAGATGGCGGTGTTCGTCGTCGGCGACTGGGAGGCGATCGCCGCGGGCGACGCGCTTCCCGGGAAGCCCGCGCGCGCAACCATGGCCGAGTTCTTCGACGAGAAGGTCGAGCACCTGCCGCTGCGCGACCCGATGACCATGCAGCCGTTGCGCTGAGCAGCGCCGAGGCCGCGCGAACGCGCGATGGCGCCGCAGGCGGCGCGAAAAAGAACGACGCCGTCCGATTGGACGGCGTCTGTTCTATCAAGCAACCCCCATGGTCACTACCCCGCCATCAGGCGGCGCGTGGCCCTTCCTCGTCATGCGAGGACTCCATGGCGTCGCGAAGCTTCTCGATCGAGAAGTTCACGCGCTTCAAGGCTTCCATCGCCCGTGCCCCCGCACAGGCTCCGCGGCCTCCCGTCGGGAAGTCGCGAACGCAGGTGGGAAAGGGAAGAGGCTCGGGAAGGTCGTCCGTCCCACACTCCTCGACACCATCGACGGGTGCCGTTCCAACAAGCCTGAACCGTGCGAATCCGTGCATGGCAAACCCCTTTCCGCGGAGCCATTCCATGGCATCCTGCGTCACTGTTGGGATCGGCTCGATCTGCGGGCGACTTCCCAATGAGGTGCGGAATCGCGCGAAGAATCGGGGCCGCAACGCCACGCCCCGACTGGGGCGCCCGTTTCCAGCATGTTCTTGGCGTGTTCGATAAAGCCGCGCTCAGTGGGCGGCCGCGGGCGAGGTTCCCGCGCCCGTCGCGACGGCTGCGTCGCGCTTCGTGCGGAGCATGCGCGCGACGAGATAGACGGCGCCCGCCGCTGCGGTGAGCGCCATGCCGAAGAGGATGCCCGCGCGCAGGAGCCGCGTCGTGTCTTCGAGCACCATGGCGCGCGAGACGACCGTGCGGCCGACCTCCTGCTCGCTGCCGACGACAGCGAGACGGATCTGGTCGCTCTTCCGCTCAGGCTGCCGCGCGGCCTCGCTGACGGCCGCTGCGACGACGGCGTCGAGAAGCGCGACGGTGCGGTCTGGGTCGCCGCCGCGGAGCGTGAGCCGGACGGTCGGGCCAGAGCTCTCGAGCTGGAGCGCCGTCGCAAGCTCCTTGACGGCGAGATCGGCCTCCGTGCGCTGGTGGCCCCGGTCGACGAGCTTCGCCGCGACGACACCTGCGAACGCCTCGCCCGCGCGGGCCGTCTGGAGCCAGGTCGCGATGGGGGTTGAGTCAGGAATGGCCGCGCCCGTGAGACGGTTGGTCGTCTCCAGCTCGACCGATGCCACGGAGTGGACGGGCGCGACGATGCCCGCGACATGCCAGCTTGTCCACGCAGACCCCGCGACGGCGGCCATGGCGAGGGCCGCGAACGCAAAGACGCGCGCGAACGACACGCGGCTGCGGGCCTTCGCGACGGCGCGCTCGGCCTCCACGCGAAGTTCGGTGAGCTTCTTCCGCTCTGCGACGACCTCGAGGCGCTCGGCCTCGACGGCCGCGCGCTCGGTGGCGATCGCCTCGGCCTCGGCCTGGAGGATCGCGGGCTGCGCGGAGTAGATCTGCTGGAGGACGCGCATCGCCTTCGTGCGCCGCTTCAGCGTGTTGCGGATTGCGTTGAGGCGCTCGCGGCGGATGCGCAGGAACTCGGCGGCAGCCTCGAGCTGCGGCATCAGCGTCTGCTGGACATGCTCCTCGGCGCTCGCGACCGCCGCGATATCCGACGCGCGGATGCCGTGGCGTTCGATCTTCCGCGCGGCCTCGACCTCGGCGCGGAGCGTCTCGACCTCTGTCTCGAGCTCGTTCTCGCGGATCGCGTGGCGCTCGGTGACCTTGATGACCGCGGTCAGCTTCGAGACGGCGACGGCCACCTCGTGCTGCGCCTCGTTGCGCTCGCGTTCGAGCTCGCGTGCACGGGCCTGCGCATCGTCGAGCTTCGCCTCGAGCGACTTGATCGCGTCGGTCTCGCGCTGGATCTGGCTGCGGATTCCAGCGGTCTCAACCTGCTGGCGCGCCTCTTCGGCGCGACGCGCGCGCTCCTCGGCCACGGCGCACGCGGCGCGGAGGTCGGCGAGCTCGGACTCGATCTTCGACTGGTTGGCGAGCAGCTTCTCGCGCTCGGAGCCAAGGCGCTCGGCCTCGCGCTTGAGGCGGTCGACCTCCTCGGCGAGCGCCTCGCGCAGCGCGGCCTGGCGCGACTCCGCGGCGGCTGCGTCCTGCGAGGACCTGTCGCCCGCGGACTTCCCCGCCTGGGCGCGCAGCGCACCAAGCGAACGCTCGACCTCGGCGATGATCCGCAGCACGTCGCCGTGCTCGGGACCCTTCGCGTCCGTCGTCGATTGCTGGGTTGCGCCCGCTTCTTCCGCGGCCATTCGGAAAGCCTCCGTGTCCCCCGCATCGGCGTTTCCCTGCGGACACTAAAGGCGGTGCGCCAAGAACCGCGTGACCCGAACGGGGGATTCCGATAGCCCTCAGGCCTTCGGGGGCGTTCGCCTGAGGACATCGGCGATTTCTGCCATGCCGAGGAGCCGGGCGATCAGGAAGTAGGTCGCGGCGCCCGTCGCGACGCCGACGGCGAGGCGGAGGGTGTACTGCGCCCAGCGCTCGGGATCGGGGAAGAACGCGAGCACCCCCACCACGGCCAGCGTCATCGCCGCCGTGGCCAACGCCGAGCGGAGCCAGCTGCGCCAGACGCCGCCGTCGACGATTCCAGGCGTACGGCGCGCGAGGAGCCGCGCGAGCACGATGCACTGGATCGTCGCGCAGCCCGCCGTCGACCACGCGAGGCCCGCCTCGCGGAGCGGAGTGAAGATGAGCGTGATGTTCCCGACGATGTTGAGGGCGACCATCGCGACGGCGACCTTCACGGGCACCATCGCCTCCTTGCGCGCATAGAAGGCGCGCGTGAGCACATGGTTCGCCTGATAAGCCCAGATCGCGGGCGCGAACCCGAGCACGACGAACGCCACGCGGCGAACCTCGTCGTTGCCGAAGGCGCCGCCGCGGAAGAAGGCGCCCACAGCGTCGTGCGCGAGCGCGAGGAGCCCCGCGCTGGCGGGAAGGCCGACGAAGACGGTGAGGCGCAGGGCGCGGCGCACCGTCTCGGTGAACGCGGGAATGTCGTTGTTCTGCCGCGCGAGGAGCGGAAAGACCGCCGTCGCGATCGAGATCCCGAAGACGCCGAGCGGGAACTCGTAGAGCCGCTGGGCGTTCGCGATCGCGCTCATCGCGCCCGCTTGAAGCGGATAGTCGATGCCGAGGATCGTCGGCCCGACGAGCGTGGGCCAGCTTGCGATCAGTCCGTCGATCGCCGTGTTGAGCTGGAGAACGCCGAGGCCGAGCATCATGGGCGCGACCTGGACGAGCGTCGCGCGCACGCTCACCCATGCGGTCGTGTCGCGCAGCGTGAAGACGGGGCCGACGGAGCGGAGGATCCACAGCGTCCACGCGAGCTGCACGAGTCCCGCGGCGACGACCGAGCCCGCGACGATGCGGAGGTGCCAGTCGGGCGAGAGGTCGCCCGCGCGGACGAGCGGCACCACGCCGAGCGTGGCCGCGACGAGGGCGATGTTGAGGATGATCGGCGCGCCCGCCGTCGGACCGAATCGCCCGTGGACCTGCAGCGCCGACCCTGCGATCGCCGTCAGGCAGACGAGCGGCATGTAGGGCAGCATGAGCGCGGCAAGCTCGTAGCCGAGTCGCACCGAGCGGACGCCGACGGTCTCTGTCGCAATGCCGCCGATCGTCTGGACGCCGAGCCGCGTGACCTCGAACTCCGACGCAGACCACATCCGCGAGAGGAGGAAGACCTCGCCGACCGCGACGATTCCCCAGAGCAGGATTGCGAGGAGGACGAGGAGAAGCCCCGCGAAGCGACGCGACGCCTCGCGGTCGTCGCGCACGAGCTCGGCGTAGCGCGGCACGAACGCGGCGGAGATCGCGCCCTCGCCGAAGAGCCTGCGGAAGAGGTTTGGGATGAGGAACGCGAAGTTGAACGCGTCCATGAACGGCCCGACGCCGAAGACGCGCGCGAGCGCTGCGTCGCGCGCAAGCCCGGTGACGCGGCTCACGAAGGTGAGCACCGTCATCAGGCGCGCGTGGTGCTCGAAGCGTTCAGCCATGGAAGTCCATTCACGGGAGTCCGTTCCTCGCGGCAGGCGGGAGTTGGCGGCGCAGACGCGCGTCAGCCACCCTGCGCGGATGCGACCGAGCTCACCTCGAGCATGCCGCTCGACATGTCGGGCTCGAGCGCACGGCGGTGGATCGTCAGCTCGGCGCGACGCGCGCCCTTCTCGAGCCGCGCGGAGGCGAGGTCAAGCCCTCCGCGCGAGTCGACGACCGTCCAGCCGCCAGACTCGAAGCGCGCGATCGTGTCGGAGAGAAGTTCGCCCGCATCGCGCACGCCGCCCGCAAGGAGGAAGCGCCCCCCGGTGACAGTGCCAGCGTCGCGCCGAAGGTCGGCGCTGCGCACGACGGTCATGCCGTCGGGAAGCGGGACATCGCTCTCAAGAAGCATCGTCGAGCTTGAGCAGGCGTGGAGCACCACGGAAAGCGCGGCGAAGGCGACGGCGCGGAGGCGAAGGGACATGCGCGAAGAATACCGCGCCTCGTCCGCGGCGGAGGGCGCGGCGGAGGGCGCGGATTGCCTGGCTCGTCCTCGTCACGCGAGCGACTTCAGGCACGCCTCGGCTGCGCGGCGGCCCGATCGCAGTGCGCCGTTGATCGACGCGTCCTCCATGACATCGCCTGCGAGAAAGAACCCCCGCGGGGCCAAAAGGCGCGCCCTCGCGGCGAGATCCTCGGGCCATTGCCTCGGCAGCGCGCGCGAGATCCGCTGCACGGCGAGCAGCTCCCACCCTTCGGTCGAGCGCGCGCCGAGAATCTGCCGCAGCGTGCGGCGCATGTCCTCTGCGGTGTCGCGGTCGTTGCCCGGGTCCTTCGGAAGAAGGGTCGTGTTCGCCACGAAGAGCCCGCGGCCCGAGGGCGCATACTCGGGCGCGATCGAACTCATCGCGGCGCCATGGTTGAAGGCGCCTTGCCGCGAACCGTTCAGAACGAGCCACTTCGGGAGAAGCGATGCGTCGGGGGTCGCGAACCAGGCCGCGAGCGTGCCGCACCATGCGGTGCGCGGCCGCGGCGGATTGCCGTCTGCCGCGAGGAGCGTCTCGAGCGAGCTCGCGTCGGTCGCGAGGATCGCGGCGTCGGCCTCGACCACCTCGCCCGAGCGGAGCGTGACGGCCGCACCGCGCGCGCTCGTCGCAATGCGCGCCACGGGCGCGTTCAGGCGCAGCGTCGCGCCTTCCGCCGCACGCACGAGCTGCGCCGCGATCTCGCCCATCCCGCGCGCGGGCACGCAGGCAAAGCCGTCTGCGAACATCCGCAGCAGGAACTCAAGCCTTCCCGCATCGGTCGCGAGCGAGCGGTCGAGGAACACGCCTCCGAAGAAGCTGCGGAAGAAGCCGTCGATGGTCTTCTCCGAGATGCCGAGCGTGCGCAGCCGCGCAAGCGCCGTCTGGCCGCGCACGGAAGGCTCGGTCGCAGGCCCGCGCGCGGCTGCGAGCGCGAAGGGCACCATTCGGAGCGCGTCGCCGAACGGCACGGTGCCACGCAATGCGCCGGCGACGGCCGCGAGCGGCTCGCGGAGCGGGTGCGCGACCGTCGCAGCGCGCGCGCCGTTCCACACGAGCGCACCGGGCATGAACGGGCGGAGCTCGAGCGCCTTCAGATCGAGGAAGCGCGGGCCCTCCGGATAGCTGCTCAGGTAAACCTGGTAGCCGCGGTCGACGGTGAACCCGTCGATCGTGTCGCTCGCGACGCGCCCACCCGCCTGCGACGACGCCTCGAGAAGCGTGATGGCGTGGCCCTGTTCGCGAAGAATGCGCGCTGCGGCGAGCCCCGCGACTCCTGCACCGACGATGACGATCGATCGACCCATGGCGCGGAGAGCGTAGCGGCGTTCACGCCGCCGCGCGGGCTCGGCGGACGAGCGCCGTGCGGAGGAACTCGAACATGCACGCGGCCGCGACGAGCATGAACGCGGGGCGCATCACCATGAAGCCCTCTTGATCGATCGCGTGATCCGCCGAAGGCTCGGCGCCGAAGAGCGCGCGAACGAGGAGCCAGTGCAAGGCCCACGCGAGCGGAATCGCGGCGAGGAGCGCGATCGGCCCGACCAGCCGCGAGCGCACGCCGCGGTGCGGGATTTCGCGTGCGGAGAGCCCGTCGATCGCAAGCGCGCGGCGCGCCAGCACCCGCCCCTCGACAAGCAAGGTCGCGCCGACGAGCCCACAGAGGAACCCCATCGCGAGCGGATGGATCACGCTGCCGAACGACGGTTCCACGCCGCCCTGCGCGCGCCACGCGACGATCGCGCCGCCGATCACGAGCGTGGCCGCGAGGATGAACCCCGCGGCAAATGTCCAGTTTCGGCTGTCGGAGTAGACGATGGACTCGAGGGGATCGCGGGCATCGAGCACGCCGCGCGGCCGCCGCGCGGCGCGCGCGAGGTAGATCGCGCCCGCAAGCGCCACGCCCACCCAGCCCGCGATCATGTCGTAGCCGCTGAAGGTGCGGCCGAGGATCGGAATCGCCTGCGTGACCTCGTCGATGTAGACCCACGCGACCGCGAAGAGGAAGCCGAGCGATGCGCGTCCGAACGGGCGCGCGTGCAAGGCGAGCCACGCGATCACGCCGAAGCCGAGGAAATGCGCGAACTTGTCGACCGCGCCGGAGCCCGCGAAGCCGAGGCGGGGCCAGTGCGTCACCACGGTCACGGGGACGAGATAGACGATGAGCGCGATGCGCCAGAACCGCCGCGCGCGGGCCGCGGCCGCAGCGTCGAAGGCGCCGTCCGTGGCGGCGGTGGCTGCGTCACGCGCCTCGTCCACTCAGCCGCCTCGCTGGCGAAGCGCCGCGCGGAACGGGTGCGAGGGGTCGATTGGCTCGGCCTCTGGCTCTGCGCGCGTCGGCTCAGGCTGCGGCGCAGACGCGAGGGTTGACTTCGCGGGCTTGGCGGCGTGGGCGGAGGCTGGTGCCGAGGCCGTCGCAGGCACGGGCGTTGCGGCCGACTTCTCCTTCTCGACCGCGCTGCGCCGCGGGCCTGCCGAAGCGGGCTTCGGCTTGACCTCGGCCTGGGCCGCCGCTGCGGGGCGCGATTCCGCCGCAGGGCGCGCTGCCTTCGCCTGCGCCGGCGGCGGCTGCTGCGCAGCTTCCTGCTGCGGCTTCAGCTCTCGCACACGGGTCGTGGCCACGGTCTTCTTCTCGGTGCGCGTGCGCTGTGCCGCACGCGCCGCGGCCGCAGTCTCGGGTGTGAATCGGCTCGACGAAACGGCCGCCGCCGCCGCTGCAGCCGCTGCAGCCGCTGCCGCCGCCGCCGCTGCAGCCGCGGCGGGTGTCGGCTTTCCTGCGACGGCCTCGCTTGCGCCGTGCGCAAGCTCCCACTCGCGCACGAAGCGCTCCGCGAGCGCGCGATAGTCGATCGCGCCAGGGCACCACGGCGCGTAGTCGAAGATGGTCTGCCCGAAGCTCGGTGCCTCGGCCAGCTTGATGTTGCGGCGGATCGCGGGCATCAGCACCTTCGCACCGTCCCACGGAAGGCCGCTTCCCGCGCTTTCGTCGAAGAAGTTCGAGAGTTCCTGCACGACCTCGCGCGCGTGCGCGGTCTGCGTCTCGTGCATGCAGAGCACGACGCCGCCGATCCTGAGCGTGGGGTTCAGCCCCTGCGCAAGGAGCTGCACCGTCTCGACGAGCTTCGTGAGCCCCTGCATGGCGAGGAACTGCGCCTGCATGGGCACGAGCACCTCGTCGGCGAGGCAGAGGCCGTTCAGCGTGAGCACGCCGAGGCTCGGCGGGCAATCGATGAGGACGAAGTCGAACTCGCCCGCGACCTCCTCGAAGCGCTGGCGGAGGATGCGGTTTCGGTCGGGGTGCGAGGCGAGCTCGGTCTCGGCGCCCGCGAGGTCGGTCGTCGACGGCATCAGCCACAGGTTGTCGCGGACCTGCACGATCGAGTCGCGCACGGAGCATTCGGGGTCGACGAGCGCCTCGTAGACCGTCTGCCCGACCGACGAGCCGTCGACACCGAGGTGGAGCGAGAGGTGCGACTGCGGGTCGAGGTCGATCAGGAGCGTGCGGCGGCCAAGGAGCGCGATCGCAGCGCCGATGTTGACCGTCGAAGTCGTCTTGCCGACGCCGCCCTTCTGGTTGAGCAGCGCCGTGATCCGCGGCGGGATGGGCGTCATGGCGCCGAGTATAGGGTTTCGCCCACACGCGCCCCGCCGCCGAGGAGATCGACGCCGAGAAGCCGCGGCGTCGCCCGCCACGGCACGGCGGCAAACGGCGCATCGGCCACGCCCTCGGGCCCTGTGCGGCGAAGCCCGAGCATGACCACCGCGTCGCCCTCGATGCGATCGATCCACGCGGGCGGCAGCACGAAGCCGACGCGGAAGCGGTCGGCGTAGGCGCGGAACTCGAGCGTTCCAGAGGCGTTGGGGTCGGCCGAGACGAGTCCCGCGGGGTCGTCGACGGCTCCATTCCCGCGAACCGTGATGGCCGTGCCTCCCGCGCCCACGAGGACGATCGCGTCGTCGGCGGTCGGTGCACGGCCCGTGCGCACCTCTGCAAAGACCTCCCACGAGCCGAGCCGCGGCCGCAGCGATGCGACGGCCGCGAGTTCGGTCGGCGCGTCTGCGCTGGTTCCCATGGAGACGCTCACGAGGTCGAGCGGCGCGACGAAGCGCGAGAGGACGACGCCCGCGAGACCAGCGCGCACCACGGGCGGCGTGACCACCAGCATGCGTACCTCGCCGCGATGCTCGATGCGCAGCGTCGCGCGTCCGTCGTCTTGCGGAATCCGCGCGCCATCGATCTCGGCGCGACGCGGCCTCGGGACGCGCACGCGCGTGACCTCTCCCGGCATCGCAAGCGCCGCAAGCGGCGGGTCGTCGACATCGAGCCACACGCTGTCGAGCCACGAGAGCCGCACGACCTCCTCGCTCGTCGTCGGGTTCGCAAGCGCCAGCACCACCTCGTCGCGCGTCTCGTCCTCGACCCAGATCTGGATCGAAGACCGCACGCGCAGCCACGACAGCATGGCCTCGACCAGCGTCTCGCCCGTGCGCGACGCGTCGAGCGCGAGCGCGAGCATCGAGCTGAGCGCGGCGGGATCGGCGATCCACGCAGCGATCGGAGCGGGCGCCGTGTCGTCGCGGCAGGTCGCGACCAGCATCTCCGCGCACTCGACGGCGACGCCTTCGCTCGTCGACGCGAGGCGCGAGAGCGCCGCGAGCCACAGCGCCGTGGTGGCGCGCGCCGCGAGATCGTCGGGCGAACCCGCCTCGAATGCAGGTGGCGCAGCCCACCCGCGGAGCGCTCGGCCGATCTCCCAGCGGAACCGCTCGAACGGCGCAGCAGGGTCGGGCAGCGAGAGCCCCGCATCGGGCGCGCCGACGGGCGTGAACGCGCTCGCACGGCGCGCAAGCCGCGCGAGCAGTCCGTCGAGTGCATCAAGGTTTGCGGCCTCGAACCAGCGCGGCGCGATGCGGACTGCGCCCAGTTCGAAGCGCTCGACGCGCGGCAGCTCTCGCGGCGGATCGAGCGCGAGATACGCATCGGTCGCCCCCGCTTGACGCTCGCGCGAGAGCCGAAGCTCGTTCGAGGCGCGTGCCCAGCGCAGCGGCTCCACCTCGCCCACGCGCGGGCGGCGCGGCCAGAGGATCTGGGCCTCGAATCCCAGCGCGGAGCCGTCGCCTGCGATCGCCCGCACCGAGACGGTTGCGGGCGCGGCGCCAGCGATGCGTACGGGAACGAGGATCGGCGCGTCGCGCACGGCGATCGGCCGATCGACGAGCACCTCGACGGAGGGTGCGAACGACGGCTCGGGCGACGGCGACGGGAACGGCGACGCCTCCGCGACGCGCGCCGACAGGATCGCCAGGAGCGAGGCCACCGCCACCGACCCCACGCGAAGCGCGACGGTCGCAAGAAGCGCGGCGGGCGTTGGAAGGACGCGGAACGACACCGATGCGCGATCGTACGGGTTTCCGCCGATTTCGCCTATCGTGCGCCGCAAGGAGCACGCTTCCCATGCCGTCGAAGGCCGCCATCGAGTCCCTTTCCGACAGCCGAGCTGCGCGCGCCCTGCGCGTGCTCGCGCTGGTCGTCGCCGCTCCCCTGTCCTCCTGCGGGAAACCTGCGGAGCCTCCAGTGGCACAACGCGAGGCACCTGCCGCGCCCGCCGCTCCTGCGGACGCGAAGGGCGAGCAGGCCGACCCGAATCTCCGCGTCAGCAAGGAACTCTGGCCGAACGGCAAGGTGAAGTACACCTACGAGATGCGCAAGGGCGCAGACGGGAAGTGGGCGCGCAACGGCACAGGCCGCGCGTACTACGAGAGCGGCCCGCTCGAGCGCGAAGGCCTCTACAGGAACAATGTGCGCGTCGGGAAGTGGACCTACTACGCGCCCGATGGGTCCGTGCTGCGCGTCGAGGAGCGCGGCGACGGCTGAACCTGAGCGGTCGCGGCTGCGGCGGAACCTGAGCGTTCGCGGCTGCGGCGGAACCTGAGCGTTCGCGGCTGCGGCCGCTCTCTCTGGGGCTCAAATCGCCACAGCCGCCCTGGTGCTCAGATCACCGAAGCGCGCATTTGGCGAGCCGCTTGCGGGCGCTCAGTTCACGACGCGTGCGTCGCCCTTGCCCTTCGCGACTACGCCGATCGGGAACGGGTTCTCGCCGAGCTTGCGCAGGATCTTCATCACCTTCGCGGCCGCGTTCGGGCGCACGATGATCGTGTAGCCGACGCCCATGTTGAAGACGCGGTACATCTCGTTCGTCTCGACGCCGCCGTGCTTCTGGAGGAACGGGAAGATCGCGGGCGGCTGCCATGCGTTCGCGCTGATGAGGGCGTCAACCGTGGGGCCGAGCGCGCGGCAGACATTGCCGGGGAGGCCGCCGCCCGTGATGTGCGCCATGCCCGAGATCGCCTGCTCGCTGCCGAGCGCGTCGAGCAGGCCGACGACCGCCTTCGCGTAGATGCGCGTCGGCTCGAGGAGGACATCGATGAGGCGCTTGCCGCCGAGCTCGGCGTAGCGCTTCGTGTACGAAAGCTTCGCGTCCTTCACGATGCGGCGGACGAGCGTATAGCCGTTCGAGTGGACGCCGCTCGAGGGGAGCGCGATCACGATGTCGCCAGCCTTCGCCTTCAGCTGCTTCTTGAGCCGCGCGTGCTCGACGACGCCGACGCAGAAGCCCGCGACATCGAAGTCGCCAGGCGCGTAGATGTCGGGCATCTCGGCGCACTCGCCGCCGATGAGGGCGCAACCCGCGATCTCGCAGCCCTTCGCCACGCCCGCGATCATCGCGGTCGTGTTCGCGGGGTCGAGCTTCGACAGGCCGAGGTAGTCGAGGAAGAACAACGGCTCCGCGCCTTGGACGATGAGATCGTTCACATTCATCGCCACGCAGTCGATCCCGACCGAGTCGTAGATCTTGAACTCGGCCGCGAGCTTGACCTTCGTGCCGACGCCATCGGTGCAGCCGACGAGGACGGGGTCCTTGTACTTCTTGCCGGCGCCGTTCAGCTTGAACATCCCCGCGAACGCGCCATGCAGCCCAAGGACGCGCGGCGAATAGGTGCGCCGCACGATCGGCTTGATGCGGTCGACGACCTCGTCGCCCGCGTCGATGTCGACCCCCGCCGCGGCGTAGGTGAGGGGCTTCTTCTTCGGCGAACGCTTCTTCGATGTGGCGGTGGCGGCCATAAGGCGCGCGAGTGTAGCGGAGGCGGTGCGGCGGGCGGGGGCGGCGAGCGTGGAGCGCAACAGGCCCGAACTTCGGTCACTCGGGGGTGCAGGTTCTAGGCAGATTCCCCTGGACTTCCTCGAGTACTCGCGCCGCCAACTCGATCGACTGTACCGCGTCGCTCTCCGACACCGACGCCTGATCCCCGGGATAGCGGAAGCGCCACGCAAACTCCGTCATGAGCGACGCCTCGCGCATGAGTTCGGAAAGCGCAGGCTCGACCTTGGCAACGGCCCCACCGAGCTCGGTGAGGTTGTGGGTCTTGCGAAACGGCCGTTCGTGGTAGACGAGGAAGGCCTTCATCGCCTTCTCAGCGCACTGCTGCGCATGGAACGCGACATCGTTGCAGAGCGGCGGCCGCGCGGTCAGGTCGTGCCGTCCCGCGCGCAGATCTTCCGACGCCCGTAGAAGCCACCCGCGAACCTCGAGCGTGCGGACATCAGGTTCATCGGCTGCCATAGAGCAACCGTCCCTCTCGGCGAATCGTCCACGGAAGCGACGCCACCACCGCGCAGCGCGCCGCGAACTCGCTCTCGCGGAAGACGACCACATCGGCACCGCGGTCGAGGCCCCAAAGCGCCTCGGCAGCCGCGCGCGGGCTGGCCCGCTCGGGCGGCGCATCGTCAGGGACGATCACCGCGAGATCGATGTCGCTGTCCTCCCCCGCATCGCCGCGCGCCTCGGAACCGAAGAGATAGACCCCGACCGGGCGATACGCGTCGACGACGCGCCGCAGGACTTCAGGAAGGATGGACGCGTTGCCCGAGGTCACGGGTTCGGATGGTATGCGAAGATCGCGTGCGCACGACGCGCGCCCCGTCGCTTGCGATCGCTGCCCTCTCTGGACTTCGGCGCCTCGCGCTGACGCGCCCGGCGTTTGGGTTCCTGAGTACCCGGGTGTGTGCGGAGAAGGTTCGTGATCGCCACGGTCTGCGAGAAAAGAACGAGAGCGGAAGAGGGGAAAGGGTCAAGAGGGAGAGAGGGTTAGCCGGGAGTCCTCGCGACGCGGAACCCGACGTCGTAGTGCGCGTCTCCAAGGGCGTCGCGGGCGCGGAAGGCGGCGCGGCAGTTGGACGCGCCGTCGCCCCAGCCGCCGCCGCGCAAGACGCGCGCCCCGCCTTCGGCGCGTGCGGCCTCCTCTGTCCCGCCACCCTTCGGGTACTCGGCGTGCGAATCCTCGACCCACTCCCAGACGTTGCCATGCATGTCGTAGAGCCCCCATGCGTTCGGCTTGCGCTGACGAACAGGGCGCGACTGGCAGCCGTTGTCGAGAACGGTCTTCTCATAGTTGACCACATCCCTCTTCCAAAGCGCCTCGGCATCGAGCGGCTTCCTTCCGCTGTTGTCCGCAAACCACGCCATCGACGCGAGGTCGCCCGCATACGCGCCCGTGGTCCCCGCCCTGCACGCGTACTCCCACTCCGCTTCGCTGGGCAGGCGAAGCCCCGCCGACGCGCAGAACCGCACGCAGTCGTTCCACGACACCTGCTCGACCGGGTTCGCCGCGCCCTTGAAGCATGACGGGCTCCCGCCCATCAGCTTCTCCCACGCCTCCTGCGTGACCTCTGTTTCAGAGAGGTAGAACGCCTGGCGGATCACCCGCCTGTGCTGCAGCTCAACGCCGTAACGATCAGCCTCCGACGCGGGCGACCCCATCGTGAACTCGCCCGGCGGGCAGAGGAGCATCACGATCCCCGTCTTGTTGTCGCGCACCTTCCACGGGAGTCCCGTCGCCGCCATGCGCGCGCGGGCCGCCGCATCGGTGACCACCGCGGGATCCGGGTCGCGGGCGACGACGGTCGCCCAGCTCGGGCCGGCGCCCGCCGACGGCTTCGACTCGCCGCGATCCGCAGGCGAAGGCTCGCCGACGAGGATCCTGAGGCCGTCGCGCAGCTTCTCGACTTCAGGGTCGGGCCGCAGCGTCAAGGACGAGTCGAGCAGCTCGATCGCCCTGCGGAGGTTTGCGTCGCCGCCCTCCCGAGCGAGGGCTCGGGCCTCGTCGAAGAGGACGCCGGCGGCGTCTTTCGTCGCGTCCGACGACGACTGCTGCGCACCCGCGTGGCACACCAGTGGCGACGGCCCGCCGAAGAACGCGAGGCAGACGAGGACCGACGAAAGGAAGCGTCGCGCGCCGCGGGATGCCGATTGCCCCGCGCAGCGCACCCGGAGTGAAAACGCGCGGACCGAAGGCCTTGGGGGAGGCGACATGCCTGAACCTCTCGCGGAAAGGTGCTGATTGAACCGTCGACGACTTGCCTGACTCTACCAGCGCCGTCCTCAGGTCAGCGGGCGCGCGGGAGCTTGCGCGGCGCCGCGTCACGCTCGCGGCCGTGCTCGACCGCCGGACCCGCCAGATGTCCGACGCCGTTCCGACTTCGCTGCGCTCCGTCGTCGTGAGCAAAGTCGGCGCCGCGCGGCGAACGCCTCGACCCCGCATACGCCCGCGGCAGACCCCGTACCGACCGGGTGGACTTGGCGGACGCGGCAGATTCCACCATCGTCTGGTGGATTGTCCACCACTCTCTGGCGGATTTCCCACCAGCAGCCGCCCCCCGCCACGCGATGCCGAAACCGCCCTCCCCCGCGGTCGTGTATCCTCCCTCCCCCTATGGCCATTCTTGTCGACGGAAACACCAAAGTCATCTGCCAGGGCATCACCGGCAGCGCGGGCGCCTCGCACACCAAGGGTTGCTTTGAGTACGGCACCAAGATGGTCGGCGGCGTCACGCCCGGCAAGGGTGGCCTGAAGGACCCGAACGGGCTGCCGATCTTCGACACGGTTTCTCAGGCCGTCGCTGCAACGGGCGCGGATGCGACGATGATCTTCGTGCCGCCCGCGGGCGCGGCCGACGCGATCATGGAGGCGGCCGACGCGGGGATCCGCGTGATCTGCGCGATCACCGAGGGCGTGCCCGTCGCAGACATGGTGCGCGTCAAGGAAGCGCTGAAGGCGTACCCGAAGTCGACGCTCATCGGGCCGAACTGCCCGGGCATCATCACCCCCGCGCGCCGCGTCTCGGGCGAAGGCCCGACCGCGAAGTTCGAGGGCGGCTGCAAGATCGGCATCATGCCGGGCTACATCCACACGCATCGGGTCGACGCGAAGACGGGCAAGGCCGTCGGCATCGTCAGCCGTTCCGGCACGCTCACCTATGAAGCGGTGTGGCAGACCTCGCAGCGCGGCATCGGCCAGTCGACCTGCGTCGGCATCGGCGGCGACCCCGTGCGCGGCCTCGGCTTCATCGAGGCGCTCGAGCTCTTCAACGCCGACAAGGACACCGACGGCGTCGTGATGATCGGCGAGATCGGCGGTACCGACGAGATCGAGGCCGCGAAGTGGATCAAGGCGAACATGAAGAAGCCGGTCGCCGGCTTCATCGCGGGCCGCACCGCCCCGAAGGGGAAGCGCATGGGCCACGCGGGCGCGATCATCGGCGGCGCCGACGACACCGCGCAGGCGAAGATCGAGGCGCTGAAGGCCTGCGGCGTCGCCGTCGCCGAGAGCCCGGCCGACCTCGGCTCGACGATGGCGAAGGCGATGCGCCTTTAGCGGTCGCGGCTGCGGCCGCTCCCTTTGCCGCGGGTCACGTTCGCTTGGAGTCGGGCTCCGATGCGTGAGTCACGATCTTCGGAGTCGACGGCTACCATCGCGCCATGCGCCTCGCACTCCGCACGCTCGCCGTCGCCCTCGCCATCGCGGCTCCATCAGTGGCGCAGGTCGCGCCTGCGACGGCCCCTGCTTCCGCATCCGCCCCCGCTTCCTCGCCGACAGCCGCGGCGAAGCCCCATCGCGTCGCCATCATCGGAGCGAGCGCGTCCGCGGGCTTCGGCTGCGTGCTGCGCGAGACCCGCGACGACGGCGAGTATGCGCTCGGGTTCCGCCTCGGCGACATGATCCGCCTCGCCTGCCCCGAGCTCGAGCTCGTGACGAGCGACCTCGCGAGCGGGTTCTTCTTCCTTGCGCCCGTCAAGAACGGCGCGGCCTCCGCGAGGCGCGCAGCGGAGTTCAACCCCGACTGCGTGCTCGCCCTCGATTTCCTCTTCTGGTACTGCTACGGCGACGATGCGCCCGAGGGAGGCGCGGTCACCGACGAATCGCAGCGCCTCGCGAAGCTCGAGCTCGGCCTCAAGGAGCTTGAGAAGTTCGCGGTGCCCGTCCTCGTCGGCGACATTCCCGACATGTCGCCCGCGGTCGGCCGCATGCTCTCGCCCGCGCAGATGCCCGCGAAGGACACGCTCGCGAAGGCGAACGCGCGCTTCGCGGAGTGGGCGGCCGCGCGCGCGAACATCGTCGTCGTCCCGCTCGCCGCGATGCAGCGGCAGCTCATGGAGGAGCGCGCGCTCGAGATCCGCGGCGTGCGCCTCGAGGGAACCGCCGAGACGCCGCTTCTCCAGCGAGATCAGCTTCATCCCGCGCCGCTCGGCCTCGCGGGGCTCGCGTCTGCGATCGCGGCGGACCTGAAGGACGCGCTCGCCTCTGCGAAGAAGACGCCCGTCGCCGACGACTGCGACCCCGAGCCGAAGGCGACCTTCGAGCGCGCACGCGCGGGGCTCAAGCCCTCGCGCCGCGCACCGCAGCCCACACCCGCTGCACCCGCTGCACGCACCGCACCCGCTGCACCATGACGCGCCTCAACGCAGCGACATGATTCGCGCGCGCACCGAGTCGCTCGCGGCCTCGCGCGCGACCTCAGACACGGTGCGGCCCCACGCCTCGCGCCCCATCAGGCGCACGGCGGCGGTGCGGATCGCCTCGAGGTCGACGCTTTGGTCTGGTCCGCGCGGATGCGCCGCCAGAACCGACGCAAGCCGCGCGTCCGAAAGCGACGCGAGCCTCGGCTGCGCGAGATGCCACAGCATGTCGCGCGCGGCAGGCGCCTTCGCGCCGCCCGCCGCAAAGGCCGCGGTAAACGCCTCGAGGTCGCGCGCGCGGAAGATCGCGCCGAGGGCGTGCGGCGCGGCCTCGCCCGCCACCGCGAGATCCTTCGCGAGCGCCCACGCCTGCAGCGTGCGCGCATCGTCGCCGACGAGCGCAAGCGCGCGGACCGCCGGCACGATCGCTGCGTCGTCGCGCTCGTCACGGAAGCGCTTGAGCGCGGCGACCGCCTCGTCGCGGAGCGTCGCCACGCCATCCGCGGGCGGCGCCACACGCTGAAGGCCGATCCGCTCGGGCGGCGCGAGAAGCGTGAGCGGGTCTCCGAAGGTCGCCGTGCGCCATGGCCGCGCGAAGCCGCCTTCATAGACGCGCGCCGCGACCGCGAACGGAACGAGGAAACCCGTGCGCTCGGCAAGCATCTCGGGCGTCACGAACGCCTGCAGCAAGGGCTCGTAGACGGAGCCGTGGTAGGCGTAGGCTCCGTTCGCGAGGAAGCGGCCGCCGATCGTCTGCGGATCGGCGGGCGACTGCAGCGAGAACGAGTGGAGGAAGTGCACCACCGACGGCCGGTCGAAGATCGGCACATCCTCGACGCGCGCGGTGCCTCCGCCGTAGAGGCCGAACTGCGTGGACACGCCGTGCGAGTTCGCGATGAGCGCATCGCAGTCGAATCCGCCCATCAGGATGCGGCGCCACCCATCAAGCGAGTTCTGCTCGCGCGTCCACGACTGGCTGCGGAAGCCCTGCTTCTCGAAGGCGCGTTGCGCGGGCGGCGCGTCGTAGGCGACCCAGCCAGGGCCCGCGTCGTAGGCGTTCGTGAGCCACACGCTGCGGCGCGGCGCGAACAGCGCGCTCATCGCGACATACGCCGCGCGCGTCTCGCTTCCGAAGATCCCAGAGCCGATCGACCACCACACGCCGTCGGCGTGACGGCCGAGATAGTCGAGCGTCGAGATGGGCTGGCCGGGGCCTGTCGGAAACGGTCCGCTCGGAATCTCGATCCTCAGCTGCGCGGGAAGGTCGGGCACGCACTTCCAGCCGAAGTCGTGGCAGAGGACGAACGCATCGATCGCATCGCCGAGGCCCTTCCACGGAAGCGCCGTGCGCTCGGCGGCCCGCTCGAGCTCGAGCCTCAGCGCGGCGACCGTCTTCGCGTCGAGCGTGTCGTTCGGAGCGCCAAACGAACCATCGACGAAGTGGATCGGTGCATGGCGGCCCGCTGCGAGCGCGGCGGCGGCGGTCCACGCGGGGTCGTCTGCGCGGGCAAGCACGACCATCGACGGCGCGATGCCGCGCGCGGCGGCCGCGGCCACGATGTCGACGGCGCCTGGCGAGATCGCGGCGGCGGCGCTCGACGCGATCAACTTCTCGCGGTCCGCACGCGCCTCGGGCATCGCGCCGACGGACGCGCGGCGGATCACCCGCGCTGGTTCGAAGGCTCGCACGAAGCGCGGGGCGTGGAAGTCGTCCTCGATGAGCACGGGCCAGCGCCCCTCGGGCCCCCACTTCGCGATCTCGGCGAGATAGGTCCGCCCGTCGGGGACGAGCACGACCTGGTCGACGATCGGGACCGCGCGTTCGAGGGCCGCGGTGCGCTGGCCGAGCACGACGGGCCACGGCGTCGGCTCCGCGGCGGGCGAGCGCGGACCTGCGGTGGGCGTAGGCGTGGGCGGAGTCGGCGCGGCGGGCGACTGCGCTGCGCCGAGCGAGAGCAGCGAGCACAGCGCGACGGTGGTGGCCTCGACTCGACGCTGCGGATTCGGCTCGTGCATGTCCCGAGGGTAGCGCGGGCAGGTCACGCGGGGATGTACCCGCGCGCGATCTCGACGAACTCCGACACGCTCTTCTCCGCCTCGGCGTCGGTCCAGCCGAGCTCGCGCGCCATCAGGCGCGCGGTCTCGGGCGCGACCTCGATCGCAGCGCGCGCGTCGAGGATGAGCGAGCGCGTGCGGCGCGACAGCACATCCTCCACGCTCCGCGCCATCTCGTGCCGCGCGGCGTGGATCACCTCGGACGGGGTCAGGGGAAGACTCACATGCATCGGGGCCGCGTGGAAGCGGTCCGCACGCTCGATCATCTCGAGCTGCACGCGCTCGCTTCCATAGTGGCGGCGCGCGTCGGCGAGCCCCGCGTCGCTCTCGATGTTCGGATCGAAGCCGAAGAGCGGAAGGTCCTCTGTGATGCACTGCCTCGGCTCGAGTCCGACGGTCTCCATCGCGACATCGACCACCTGCTCGGCCATGCGCCGGTAGGTCGTCCACTTGCCGCCCGTGATCGTGACGAGCCCGCTCGACGAGACCTCGATGGCGTGCTCGCGGGAGACTTTCTTCGACTCCGCCTCGCCGACCGCCTCGTCGGTGGGCCGCGCCAGGGGACGAAGTCCCGCGTAGACGCTCAGGATGTCCTCGCGCTTCGGCTCGCGCGCGAGATAGCGCGCAGCGTTGCGGAGGATGAAGCCGATGTCCTCGTCGCTTGCGCGCGGCTCGATGTCGGTGTGCACGACCTCGGTGTCGGTCGTGCCGACGAGCGTGCGCCCGTGCCACGGAATGACGAAGAGCACGCGCCCGTCGTCCGTGTGCGGCACCATGATCGCGTGGTCCGACGGGAGGAACTCGCGCGGCAGAACGAGGTGCACGCCGCGCGAGGCGCGGATGCCCGCGGCGCAGCGCGGGTCGTCGACGCGGCGGAGTTCGTCGGCGAACACGCCCGTCGCGTTGATGACGACCGATGCGCGCGTCCTGAAGACGCGGCCGCGCTCCTCGTCACGGAGCTCGGCGCCGATCACCTGCCCGCCTTCCTTGACGAGGCCGACGCAGCGCACGCGGTTCGAGATGCTCGCTCCATGGGCCGCTGCGGTGCGCGCGAGCGAGATCGCCATGCGCGCGTCGTCGAACTGCGCGTCGTGGTACTCGATGCCGCCGAGGAGGCCCTCCTCCTTCACATTCGGGATCGCTGCGAGCGTCTCCTCGCGCGAGAGCGAGCGGCTGCGGCCCGCGCTGCGCTTGCCCGCGAGCGCGTCGTAGAGCTTCAGGCCCATCCCGTAGAACGGGCCTTCCCACCAGTGGTAGCGCGGCACCACGAAGGCGAGGTCGTGCACGAGGTGCGGCGCGTTGCGCGAGAGGATCGCGCGCTCCTCGAGCGCCTCCGACACGAGCGCGAACTGCCACTCCGCGAGGTAGCGCACGCCGCCGTGGACGAGCTTCGTGCTGCGCGAACTCGTCGCCTTGGCGAAGTCGTGCGCCTCGACGAGCGCGGTGCGGTATCCGCGGCTCGCGGCATCGACCGCCGCTCCGAGGCCCGTGGCGCCTCCGCCGACGACGAGGACATCGAACTCGAGGCTCTCGAGCGAGGCAAGCTGCGCGGGTCGTTCAAAGGGTCGCTTCATGAGGGGCTTCCGAACGCGCGTACCGTATCGACTGCGCGGCGCCAGCGGGCGCGCGCCGCACCGCGGGCGTCCGCGGCCTGCGATGACGCGAAGGTTCGATCGACCTCTCCGGCCTCGTGCTTGAGCGCGGGCGCGTCGGATGCGGACGATGCCGCGCGCGACACGCCCGCGAGGGCGAGCCTCGCGGCGCCGAGCGCGGTCGTCTCGAGGATGCGCGGGCGAACCACATCCTTTCCCAGGAGATCGGCCGTGATCTGCATGAGGAGGTCGCTCGCGGCGGCGCCGCCGTCGACGCGGAGCGATTGAACCGCGATTCCGCCAGACTCCATCGAGTCGACGAGGTCGACGACCTGGTGCGCGACGCCCTCGAGCGTCGCGCGAGAGACATGCGCCTTGGTCGACCCTCGGGTCAGGCCGAGCACGGCGCCGCGCGCATCGGCGTCCCACCATGGCGCGCCGAGCCCCGCGAAGGCGGGAACGACCACGACCCCGCCCGAGTCGGGAACGCTTCCCGCGAGGGCGTTCACCTCGGGAGATTTCCTGAAGAATCCGAGCCCGTCGCGCAGCCACTGCACGGCGCTTCCGCCGACGAAGACGGAGCCCTCGAGCGCGTAGGTGGTGGCGCCCGCGACTCGCCACGCGACCGTCGTGAGAAGGCCCGCGGGCGCGGGCGGTGGCGCGCTTCCCGCGTTCGCGAGCAGAAAGCAGCCCGTGCCGAAAGTGCACTTCGCTTCCCCTGGCATGAAGCACGACTGGCCAAAGAGCGCGGCCTGCTGGTCGCCGGCGATTCCCGCGATCGGAACGGCCGTGCCGAGGAGCGCGTCGTCGGATGCGCCGAAGTCACCCGCCGAATCGCGGATCTCGGGGAGGAGCGCGCGCGGCACGCGGAAGAGTGCGCAGAGTTCGTCGTCCCACGCGCAGCCCGCGTTGCCGCCGATGCGCGCGAGCAGCGTGCGCGATGCGTTCGAGGCGTCGGTCGCGTGCACGCGACCGTTCGTCAGCTTCCAGAGCACCCACGAGTCGATCGTGCCCGCCGCGAGCTCGCCGCGCTCGGCGCGCGCCCGCGCCTCGGGCACCGCGTCGAGAATCCACGCGAGCTTCGTGGCGCTGAAATAGGGGTCGAGCGTCAGGCCCGTCGCAGCGCGCACGGCGTCCTCGTGGCCTTCGGCACGGAGCTCGACGAGCCGCGAGGCCGTACGGCGGTCCTGCCACACGATCGCACGGTGGATGGGCTTGCCCGTGGCACGGTCCCACACGACGATCGTCTCGCGCTGGTTGGTGATGCCGATCGCGGCGACTTCCGATGCCTGGACGCGCGCCTCCTCGAGGGCGTCCTTCATGCAGGCGAGGAGCGCGTCCCAGATCTCCGCAGCGTCGTGCTCGACCCAGCCCGGCTTCGGGAAGTGCTGCGCGAACTCGCGCTGCGAGACGGAGCGCTCCTCGAACGCGCCCGCAGCGTCGACGGCGAACACGATCGCACGCACGCTGGTGGTTCCACAGTCAAGAGCGAGGATGAGGCGCGACGCGTGCGACATGCGCGCAGGATACGCGCGCGGCCAAGCTCAATCGTCGTCCTCCGCAAACGGATCGAACCCGCGCTCCCGTCGCGCGCGCGCCGCGGCGTCCTCGTCGGGCACGAGCCCGCGGATGCGCGCCGCGCGCTCATCGCCGAGAATGCGGCGAACCTCCGCGCGGGCCTTCTCGGTGCGCTCGTTGCGCTGGAACCGCGCGTTGTTGGCCTCCTCCGCGACCCGCTGGTACTCGCGCCAGTCGGTCTCGCCCGTCCCTGGCGCGGGAAGCGCGAGCGCGACGATCTGCTCGGAGAACGCGTCGTACGCGGCCGCATAGTCTGCGGCGAGCGCCTCGAGGCGCGCGCGCTCGGAGTCGGCAAGGTCCTCGATGCCCAGCGCGGCCTCGATTTGGTGCGAGGCGTTGTCGCTCTTGCGGTAGATCTCGGGATGCGAAAGCTCGAGGCGCGCGCGACGAAGCTGCGCGCGAACCGTCTCGCTCTCGGTCGCGGCTGCGATCGCGGCGTCGAGCGTCTCGGTGACACGCGTGGCGTTCTCGGCCGAGGCCCGCGCGCTCTCGCGCATCAGCTCGCCGTATCTCTCTCCTGCGCGCCGGGCCTTCTCCCAGTCGATGTCGTCGGAGTCCGAAGCGGACGCGGTAGAGACTCGCGACAGCTCGTCGAACTCGCGTTGACGCTCGATCTCCCGCTCGAGCCACGAAGGGAGCTCCGCGAGCAGCGCGCTCCATGCATCGGCCGATTTCCTGAAGACATCCGCCGCCACCGACGGCTCGACGCGCGCCAAGGCGACGACCCGAGCGGGGTTGGTCACCCGTGCCCCGTCCATTGCCCCGAAGCCCTGCATGGGCTTGAGCGATGCAAGGCGCACGAGCCTGACCGCGGTCATCTCGGGACCCTCCACGGTGAAGCCGAGGGCAGGCGCGAGATCCGCGCACAGCGCGGAGTCCGCGGCGAGGATGGCGGACGCGAGCTCGCGGCGGGCGGCATGGATCGCGCCCCACGTGGACGGGTCGACGTTCGAGTCAAAGGCCTTGGACCATGCCGCCTCGAGACGCTCGCCGATCGCCGCCACACGGGCGTTCCATTCGCGCTCCCGCCAGTCTTCGACGATGACGCGGACGAGTTCCGACTGCGCCTCGTCGACCCCGAAGGGCGCGAGCACGGCCAGGATCTCGCCCGCCGTAGGTGCAGGCGGCGCGCTGGCGGTGGCCGCGAGGCTCACGCTGTTGATCGCGGTCGGATCAGCCTCGGCGGGCGCTTCTCCCGGTTCGCTCGAGTCGACCACGAGGTAGCGCCTTGTTCCGCCTCCGCCCGCCGCACCTTGCTCGCCGCCCATTTCATAGGACTGGAGATAGCGCGACGCGTCCTCGCCGAGAAGCTGCGCGATCTCGGCGAAGACTCGCTGGTTGGACGACTCGGCCTTCTCGCCGGTCGACCTGAGCTCCTCGATCTTGGCCTGGGTGGCCGCGTCAGGCGCGGCCATCCCTGGTGCGAAGCTCATGAGGGCCGATGGATCGAGATCGAGCGAGAGCTCGGCGCCTCGCTCGGTCAGCGCAGCCTGCTCGCGCCGCCAGCGATCGATGAGTTCGGGCAGCGCCGCACGCGCTTCGGCGGAGATCGACTCGTCGCGCCGCAGACGCCGCGCAAGCGCGCGCGGGTCGGCGCCGAGGTCGACGCCGATCGCGCCCATCATGAGGCGCGACATGCCCGCCGATCGCGTGGCGAGGTCGATGCGGAGATCGAGCAGCGCCGTCTCGGGAACGATCTCCGAGAACTGCGAGAGCGCCGACTTGTTGGCCGCGAAGTTCGCGGCGATCTGCCTGCGCGGCGTGGCCCCATGCTTGCGCTGGACCTCCATCATCCGCTGCATGGCGCCAATGGACGCAGCCTGCGCGGCCTCGGCGGCCTTCTCGGCGTCGCCCTCGCCTCCGCCCGCGCCCGCGCCCTCCGACGCGGCGCGCATGCTCTCCATCATCTCGTTCTGCAGCGCGACCATCTCCTCAAGGAAGTCGCCCATCGACTTGCGCACGGCCTCGCCGTAGCCCCGCGCCTGCGCGAGCGTGCGGATCTCCTGCTGGCGGAGCAGCGCGTCGAACTCCGCGCGTCGCTCGGGCGGCACGCTGCCTGTGACCGCGTCGCGCGCGAGGAGATCGGCGATGTCGACGAAGCTTCCACCGCCGCCGAACATCATCGGCGCCATGCGCGCAAGGCCCGAGAGCGCACGCTGTCGCTCGCGCGCCTCGCGGATCCGCTCGAACCCGGCTCGGCGCGACTCAGGGACCGCGGCCTCCGCGGCCGCGAGGAACGCCGCATCGGCCTCCCCGACCTTCGCGCCAAGCCGCGCCGACTCCCGCAGGAAGCGGTCGAGTTCCTGCCGCGACGGCATGCCGCCGCCCATGGAGCCGGAAAGCGCACGGATCTCGGGCTCGAGCTCCGTACGGAAGCGCTCGAGATAGCTCGCGTGCGCGGCGTCGATCGCAGACGCCTCGTCAGCCGAAGGACTGACATAGAGCTTGAGAAGCCGCTCGAGCCGCTTGGTCGTGAGCGGCCCCGGAACCATCTGCGGGCCGCCCTGCGCGCCTGCGACGGCGGTGAACGATGCGGGCGCGAGGATGGCCAGGCCCAGGACGAGCGCGCGCAGAAACGCGAGAAGCGCGCGCGTCGCGCTCACCCCGAGGCCTGGCAGAGAGGTGCGTCGATGGGCCGGGGAACTCGCGACTGAACGGGCGTGGGCGGGCCGAGCGGGCATGTCGGGACTCCTGCAGAGGCGGGCGCCGCGCCACGGGCTGCGGCTTCGTCAGGGCATGAAGATACGCGTGGCGCGCGAGGTCGCGACCTTTGAAAGCGGCTTTCCGGAGATTTCACAGTCAGCGCGTCGCACGCCGCTCGCCGTCGGTGAAGGCGATGGCGCGCAGAGTTCACGAAGGAACACGCGCTCGGACCGCGTCAGTGCACCGAACCGAGGCCCGCCGCGCGGCGCCAGGTGGAGATCTGCCCGAGGTGCATCATGTTGTGGCCGCCCGCGAGGAAGTTCACGGCGCCGCCCACGGTCGGGAACATCTCCTTGAAGCGGCCTTCCGCGGGGTTCTCGCGGGTGAAGACGGCGTCGTCGACGGACGGGAGGGCGGCGAGCACGGTGCGCCAGCCCTTGAAGAAGGTGTCGCAGATCACTTCCTTCGACGGGTAGCGGCCGTCCTGCGCCACGCACGGGGCGCCGTTCTTGAAGTGCTCGTCGCCGAAAGGCATGGCGATCTTGAGGTCAGCGCGGCCGATCATCTCGAGGACGCGGTTCGCGTAGATCGCGAGGTGACCGACGCAAAACGCAGGGTGGTTCATGTCCTTCGTCGGCATCTCGCAGAAGCGCTCGGCGGGAATCGTCTGGACGAGGTCCTCTGCGTAGCGAAGGGTGAGTGCGAGGCTCGAGGCGATGAGTGCGCCGGTTCCGGCGGAGGTGGCTGTGGTCGTCATGGCGGCGAGTGTAGCCAGCATGCGGGGGACCGACTCCGTCACGGCCGCGAGATCAGCCAGACCGCGATCGAGATGATCCCGAGGAGCACGAGCGCGCCCCCGACGATCCAGCGGTTGCGGCGGTAATCCGCCAGCCCGCGCGGCGACTCGCCGAGCCCGCCGCGGTGCATCCTGTTGAAGCCGTTCCAGCACTCGCCGAGGAGATCGATGATGGGATCGAAGAGGCTCATCGCAGGAACCTAGAGCCCGTGCTCCTCGAGCAGCTTGCGAAGCCCCTCGACGCCGCCCGCCGCCTTGATGAGGTCGGCGAGCTCGCGGCGCTCGCGGCGGGAGCGGCTCTTGCGACGCCGCGGTTCGGGCGACTCCTGGCGGACGCGCTCGTCGATCTCGCGGAAGTCGACCGCACCGTCGGCACCCGCCTTGCGGATGACGGGGTCGAACTGGTCGACCGTCCACGCGACGAGGGTGAGCATGCGCGACATCTGCGCGCTCGAGACGACGCCATCCTCGAGCGGCACATCGCACACGACGCGCACCTCGCCGTCCGACTCGTCGAGCACATAGCTCGCCACGCGCACGCGCCAGTTCGCGGCGAGCATGGCCTCGCACATCGCCCCCTTGTGCGCGAACTCGCCGACCGCGTAGACCTCGGGAACGCAGATCCTGAGCATGCGCCCCTCCTCCTGCAGCATCACATGGAGGAGCATGCTCTTCTCGCCGTCGTGGGGGTCGATGTAGTGCTGCGTCGGCACGGCCACCACGACCTCGTTGTGGTCGCGCGACGCGCGGAAGTCGACGCCGATTTCGGCGATCCGTCCCACAAGTTCGGCGAAAGTCATGGCCATGGCGATCTCCTGCGGCGCTCTCCCCGCGAAGCCCCTGCCGCACGCGCGCCGTCGAGTCGCACGCCGGTTCGGCGCTTCCCCGCGGCGCATCCACACGCCGCCTGTCGAAGTGTAGCGTTCACCTGCGGACCTCCAAGCGGGAAGGCCGCGGGAAAGCCAAGAGCGACGAGATCGCGGACGGGCGCCGCGGTGCAGCCGAACCGCTACATGCCAAGCACGCGCGCGATGATCATGCGCGCACGCTCGGGGTCGGTGGTGCCCTCGACGATGGCGAGGGTCGCGGCCTCCCCCGCGAGGACGGTGATTGATGTCGTGGTGTCCGTGTCGATCTGCACGCTCGCCTGGACCGACGCCGTCGCTCCATGCGACCGGCGGACGATCTCCCCCGCGGCGCGGCCGAACGACGCAAGCCTCTGCGCGATCCGCTCGAGGCCGGTCTCGTCGAGCACGCCGTCGATCGACAGTTCGACCGCGTTCCTGCCGCACAGGACTCGCGCGCGTGGCGATCCGACGGAATCGAGGTGCGTGAACACGAGCTGCGCACAGCACGGGCACGCGTCATCGATCGCCGACGCGAGCGACGACGCATCGAAGCGCATCGAACCGAGATCGAAGCGAACCAGCGCCGCCGGCACCTCGAGCGGCCCCTCCGCCAGAAGTCTCAGCGCGAACGCCGCCTCCAGCGAGCCAACGATGCCGCACGCCGACGCCAGCACGCCCGCCGTCTCGCAGGTCTCGAGTTCGCCTGCGGCGGGCGACTCGGGCATGAGGCAGCGAAGGCACGGCGTCGCGAGCGATGCAGGCCAGCGCACGAGGCGCTCGCGCCCGTCGGCGTGGGCGTCCTCGCGGTCGGCGCCCGTGCGCGGCAAGAGCGCCGCAGCCATTCCGCGAAGCGAGATCGCGCCGCCGTAGACGAGGGGTAGCCCGAGCTTCACGGCGCACTCGTTCAACACGAACCGGGTCTCGAAGTTGTCGAGGCAGTCGACGATCAGGTCGGCCCCCGAGGCGTACCGCGGCGCATTCGCACCGCAGAGATCGTCGACGAACGCTCGGACCACGGTGCCGCCGTGGACCTGCGCGAGCCTCGCCTTCGCGGCCTCCGCCTTCGGCACGCAACGCCGCGCATCGGCTTCGGTGAAGAGGGTCTGACGCTGGAGGTTCGACCACTCCACGAGATCGCGATCGACGACCACGAGCGTCCCGACGCCCGCGCGCGCAAGCTGCTCCGCGACGACCGTTCCGAGCGCCCCGCAGCCTGCGACCAGCACGCGCGCGCGCCCGAGGCGCCCCTGCCCCTCGGCGCCGAACCGAGGAAGCTGCATCTGCCGCTGAAACCGAGCCGCGTCGACCGTCATGGGAGTGAGGGTAGCGCCGCGATCTCAGAGCGGTTTGAAGCCGAGCGGGGCATCGCGGATGCGGGGCGGGCGCGGGCGTGACCTCGCGGGCATGCCGGTCCAACCGATGGCGGTCTTCACGAGGCCGGCCGCACGACGCCAGTCGTCGATCGATTCCTCGGAGAGGAGCGCGTCGCTGCGCCCGACGCGCAGCCGACCGTCGCCGCCGAGCACCATCGAATCGATGCGGCCGACCCGGATCGGACGCAGGGAGACCAAGGTTTCGGCGAGCGCATGCCCCCCGCAACCGTCGCGGACCGACTGACGGATGCTGCGCACGATCGGATCGGTCTGCCGCGCGGCGGTCGAAACGCGCCCGCTCGGGGTGCGCGGCGACGGCGGCGGCCACCCCGACTGCGCCGCCATCACGCGCATCGCGACCGCCACGAGCGCGCGGCCATCCTCGCCGTCGGCGCGCGAGGCGATTCGATCGAGAAGCAGCTCGTGCCGCTCTCGCCATGGCTCGATCTGGCGAATCGCGCTCTCGAACTCCGCCACCAGCCGCTGCCCCGCCACGCGCGCCGCGGCGCTCGCCGTTCCGCCGCGCTCGAACGACCGCACGCGCGAGAGAAGCGCGCCATCTGCGCCAGGATGCATCGGAGGCCTCGGTATGACGGCGAGGATGTCTCGCACCGCGTCCGCGGGCAGCCTCGCATCGTCGCCGAGCCGCGCGAGAAGCGCCTCGAGGACGAGCACGCGCGACAGCCGCTCGAGATCCGCTTCGGCGCTCGGATGGAACCCTGCGGCGGCCGACGCGCGCGGCGCCTCGCCACCATCTGCCGACGAAGCCGGCGGTTCCGTCATCATGCGCCAGACCGAACGATTCGGCCGCGGAAGTTCGGCGAGGAGGAGTTCAAGCGCCGTCGCGCGGTCGAGCGCCTCCTCGAGCGCGGGGTCGACGACGAGGGTCGGTGAGAGGACGGCGCCTCCGTCGGGGTCGCCGATGCGCAACCCACCCGCCGCAAACGACGCGATCGACTCCGCCGCGGAATCGACGAGCCGTTGCGCGAGCCGCACGCGCGACGCGTCGGCGGCCCCACCCGCACCCGTGAGCGCCGCAGCAGCCTGCCCCACGGCAACGAACGCAGCGAACAGCGCGAGCAGCGGCCACGACAGCCGGCGCACCTCGATGCCCTCGGCCGAACCTCCGCCGCCGCGGGCACCAAGGCCCGACGGGGTGCTTTCCCTTGCTTCCCTTACTTCCCTTGCTCTCTTTGCGTCCCTCGCCCCCCTTGCGTCCCTCGTCTCCCTTGCGTCCCTCGTCCCCTTTGCGTCCCTCGTCTCCCTTGCGTCCCTCGTCCCCTTTGCGTCCCTCGTCCCCTTTGCGTCCCTCGTCTCCTTTGCGTCCCTCGTCTCCCTCGTCTCCCGTAACCCAGCAGCCATCGTTCCTCCTCCACCCAAGTCCACGCCGCGAACATACCAGCCGCCTCGCGCGACTCCTGAATCCACCGCAGTTCTGCAGGAGCGATTTTCACACACGCGCGGCCGAACGCGCCACGCGCACCTCCGCGAGGTTCTGTCTGACGGATCACCGAAGCCCAAGGTCTAAGGCTTTGGGATTCGCGCGGCGCCCGGCTGGCAAGGAGTCGAAGCCGACGCGGCCAGCCGGGATGCCGCGTGGATCGACGGCCGGGGATCCGTCAGACAGAACCTAGCGCAGGTCGCGCGTCGACTCGATGAGCTCGCGAACGAGCGAGAGCAACGCCGTCGGCGCGAACGGCTTCGACATGAACCGCTGTTCGCGGCGAAGCCTGCCGCTCGTCACGGTCTCGTCGTCGGTGTGGCCCGACATGAAGACGGTGGCGATCGGGCCGCGTAGCGCCGTGATCCGCTGCATGAGCTCGGGCCCCGTCATCTGGGACATCACGACATCGGTGACGACGAGATCGATCGGCTGCGGGCGCTGCACCCGCGCGAGCGCCTCGCTTGGGTCGGCCGCCGCCGTCACCTCGTATCCCGCGCGCACGAGGAGCTGCTCGAGCAGCCTGCGAACGAGGGGCTCGTCCTCGACAAGCAGGATGCGCTCGCCGCGTCCTCCGACCGCTCCGGTCTCGGCCACCGTGCGGGTCACCGCGGCCTCCGCGTCCGACAGCGGCAGCGACACTCGGAACGTCGATCCGCGGCCCGGCTCCGACTCGACCTCGATCGATCCACCGCACTGCTGGACCAGGCCATAGACCGTGGCGAGCCCGAGGCCGCTTCCCTTGCCGACATCCTTCGTCGTGAAGAACGGCTCGAAGATCCGCGCCTTCGTGGCCTCGTCCATGCCCGTGCCCGTGTCGCGCACGGCGATCTCGGCGAAGCGACCCGCGCCATCGTGTCCCGCGGTCGCTGGCCCGACGCGCACCTCGAGCACGCCGCCGAGCGGCATGGCGTCGCGCGCGTTGAGGCACAGGTTCATCACGATCTGCTGGATCGCCGTCGCATCGGCCCACACCGGGCCGAGCGGTCCCGTCTCGACGACGCGCACATCGATCCGCTCGCCGATCAGCGGCCGAAGCAGCGCCTCGAGCTCGCGCACCTCGCGCACGAGATCAAGCGCCATCGGACGCAGCACCTGTCTTCGGCTGAAGGCCAGCAGCTGGCGCGTGAGCGATGCGGCACGGTCTGCGGCCTTGCGCATCTCCTCGACCCATCCTCGCACGGGGTCGTCCGCCGCGAGGCGCGACAGCGACAGCGTTGCGTATCCCTGGATCGCCATCAGGATGTTGTTGAAGTCATGTGCCACGCCGCCCGCGAGCCGACCAACCGCCTCCATCTTCTGGCTCTGCCGCAGCTCTGACTCGAGCTTCGCCCGCAGGTCGAGCTCGCGCGCCATCTCGTTGTTGCGGACCTCGAGCGCCTCGGCGGTGGCGCGCAGCCGCTGCGTCAGGAGATGAAGGTCGGCAAGCGTCGACTCCTGCGACTGGAGCAGGATCAGGAAGTCGCCGCGCGAGTCGTGCGGCGGAAAGTCGGCGAGCGACAGACCGAAGCGCGCAAGATCCGCGATGCGCGTCATCCACGGCCCGCCGACGAAGAGGAGGCGCGCGCCGTCCGCGGTCGGGTGCGACACGAACTGTCCGCGAAGCCTGAAGTCGCGCCGTGACCGCAGCGCGACGAGGAAGACATCGTTCGGGCGCGTCCGCAGTTCATCGAGGCTGGTCGCGGCCGCTGGGCGCTCGACCTCGATCACCTCGAGCAGTCGCGCACCGACTGTGACCTCTGGCGCCAGCGAACTCCAGCGTGCCCCGGCGGCGACGATGCATCCGTCGGAATCCGCCTCGAGGAAGAACGGAAAGAGCGCGCGCAGCATCTCGGCGCCTCTCGCGTGCTCGCCTGCGGCTCCACCGCTCATGCGGATGCCTTCTTCCAACGCACATCGAAGGCGTCGTGCGGACGGCCGTCTTCGACGCGGCGGACCGTGATCTCGAGCGCAAGCCCGAAACGCTCGCCGAGGCCCTTCAGAAGCCCGACCACGAGCGGTGCGAGGCCCGCGCGCTCCGAGTAGTAGTGCAGCTCGAGGCTGTCGTCCGTGGCGTTGCGCACCGTGAAGCTCGGAGGACGAAGATTCGGGAACGACAGTTGCACGCGCGTGTGCATCTGGTCGAGGTTCGCGAGGAACTCGGGCAGCGTGCGCCCCGCTGTCTTCATCAGTTCGCCGTAGCCGGCGTCGGCCGTGTATCGAACCCAGTAGACGCCGAACTCCTCGAGGATCGCCTCGGCGGGCACGCCCAGCTCCTCGCTCGCCGCGGCGACAAGTCCGTAGGTCATCTCGTCTCCGTACTGCTCCATCGAGACGAACGGCTCATCCTTGAGCCCCGCGCGCATGCGGATGCGGTGCCAGGTCTCCGCGCCGAACCGGCTGCGGACAAGCCCCTCGACGGCCTTGTTGATCAGCCCGTACATGCGCGGAAGGGTAGCGGACGGAAGGACGCCGCCAAGCGAGACAGCGCCCCATCTGCCGCAGCGGAGCACGCGCAAACACGCGCGCAAACCCCACAGCCGCAAGCGCTCAAACACGCAACATCCGCGCCAAAGCGAGCGGCCACAGCCGCGAGCGCTCAAACACGCAACATTCACGCCAAAGCGAGCGGCCGCAGCCGCGAGCGCTCAAACACGCAACATCCGCGCCAAAGCGAGCGGCCGCAGCCGCGAGCGCTCAAACACGCGATCAATCACGATGACCTTCGGTCACCAAGCAAAGTGCGCGAAGGCCTTGTTCGCATCCGCCATGCGGTGCGTGTTTTCCTTCGTCGTGACGGCCTTGCCTTCGTTGCGGGCGGCATCCCACAGTTCCTTCGCGAGGCGCAGGTGCATGGGCTTGCCCTTCTCCTCGCGCGCGGCGTCGATGACCCAGCGGAACGACAGCGACTGCTGACGCCGACGGTTCAGCTGCATGGGAACCTGGTAGTTGGCGCCGCCGACGCGCTTCGAGCGGACTTCGACCGCGGGGCGCACATTCTCGAGGGCGAGGTGGAAGAGCTCGATCGCCGAACGCGGCATCGCCTCGGCCTTCTCCTTGTCGGCGCCGCTGCGCTCCTTGTCGAGGCGCGACTGGATCGCGTCGAGCGCGCCGTAGACGACGCGCTGCGCGGTGGCCTTCTCGCCGCCGATCATGACGCAGTTGATGAACTTCGACAGGATCTTGTCCTGGAAGCGGGGATCGGGCTTCAGCCACACATCGTCGGGACGCTTGAAATGACGGGCCATGGTGAACTCCTCTGTGGCTGTTGGCCTTGAGCCGAATGGCTCGCGGCCGCTCTTCACCGCGGACGGGAGATGGACATTCCCGAAGGTTCGAATCCGCGATTACTCAGTCGCCCGGCTCCTCCGTCGGAAATCCGCGAGGGCCACTTCCGGGCTATGTCGTCTCGATCACGCCGCGTCGGCGCGGAGATCCGCGCCTGACCGCAGCGGGTTCATTACTTCTTCTTCGCGGCTGCGGCGGCCTTCTTCTTGACGCCGTACTGCGAGCGGCCCTTCTTGCGGCCATCGACGCCGAGGCAGTCGAGCGCGCCGCGCACCACGTGGTAGCGCACGCCGGGAAGGTCGCGAACACGGCCGCCGCGCACGAGCACGATCGAGTGCTCCTGCAGGTTGTGGCCTTCGCCACCGATGTAGGCCGTGACTTCCTTGCCGTTCGTGAGACGCACGCGGCAGACCTTGCGAAGCGCCGAGTTCGGCTTCTTCGGGGTGACGGTGCGAACCTGCAGGCAGACGCCGCGGCGCTGCGGGCATGCTGCGAGGTCCTTGACCTTCGACTTGGAGGCCTGGACGACGCGGGGCTTACGGACGAGCTGGTTGATCGTGGGCATCGGTGACTCTTGAAGTGGGATCGACAAGCGTATCCGAGCCGCGCGATGCATGCAAGACGGCTCCGACGCTCCGACGCCCGAGTTCGCGTTGATCAGCGGAATTGGTCAATAACCGCAACCGCAAGTCGATCGCATCGCTCGTTCTCTGGGTGGCCCACATGCCCGCGCACCCATTCGGCGTGGATCGTGTGCACAAGTCGCAGTCGGTCGAGTTCCTGCCACAGCTCGACATTGAGGACGGGGCCCTCCTTGCGGCGCCAGCCCCGCTTCTTCCAGCCTTCGATCCACTCGTTCAGACCCTTCACGAGATATTGCGAGTCGCTCACGAGCCGCACGCGGCTCGGGCGATCGAGCAGCTTCAGCCCCTCGATGGCGCCAAGAAGCTCCATGCGGTTGTTCGTCGTGCGCGACTCGCCGCCCGAACCCTCTCGCTCGATGCCGCCGCTGCGCAGGATGAATCCCCAGCCCCCGGGGCCGGGGTTGCCGGAACAGGCGCCATCGGTGAAGAGTTCCGCGTCGAACGCGGCGGCGGGGCGGGAAGTCGATGGCGAGGCTTGGCGGACGGGCATCGTGCGCAGCGTATCCATGCATCCGTGGCGCGGCGATCGGACTCCTCTCTCGCGGGGAGTCCCGCGCAACCTGTTATCTGGCCCTTTCCCCGCGAAATCAGCGCCTTGGGCTTCTCGCGAGTCGCGCCGCAACCTTGACACCTCCCGCGGTTTCCGTAGACTATCCCGTCTCTCCGCACCTTGCCACGCGCGTGCGCGGCCCGTTTCAACACGAGATCGACCATGGTTCCTCCGTTCCGCTGCTCTCCCGGCCGTACCCGCCGTCGTCGCGCCCACCAGGCGATCAAGGCCTCGCACACCACGCTCTGCCCGAACTGCGGCGCCGCCAAGCGCTCGCACACCGCGTGCTCGAGCTGCGGCTATGTGCGCCCTGGCCTTCAGATCAAGGTCAACAAGGATTCCAACTAAGGATTCCAACGAAGGACTCCGACGAGAGTCACCAACGCCTGACATCCGCCTGACTCGCGCGTGCCTGCACGCGCCGCACACAGCGGACCACGCCCAATCGACCCGCGGCGCGCCATTCGGCGCGCCGCTGTCGTTCAGGAAGCGCCCTGCCCGCGGGGTCGGGCGGTCGTGCAGCGACCCGCCGTGAATGTCGGCACGGTCGCGGAGGAATCCCTAGACTGTGTTCCCTCTGTTCAGGCACCCGCCGTTCGGATCCTCCCCCTTCGTCTTCAGGAAGCCACACGCAATGCGAATCGGCATCGATGTCATGGGCGGCGACAACGCTCCCGACGAGATCCTCAAGGGCTGCTTCGCCGCGCTCGGCAAGGTCCCCGCCGAGGACACCCTTGTCCTCTTCGGGAAGGGCGACATCATCGAGGAGGCCATCAAGGACCGCGGCCTCTCGAAGGACGGCCCTGCCGCCAAGCTCGAGGTGGTCCATTGCAGCGAAGTGATCGAGATGGACGACCCGCCCGTCGAGGCGGTGCGGTCGAAGCGCGACAGCTCGATCTCGCGTGCCGCCGAGTACGCGGGGCCGAAGCACCCGAACCGCTGCGACGCGTGGATCAGCGCGGGCAACACGGGCGCGTGCGTCACCGCGAGCCAGATGTACATGCGGCGCCTGCCGAACGTGATCCGTCCGGGCATCGCCGTCACCGTCCCGACTTTCGCGGGTCCGATCGTCCTCATCGACGTGGGCGCCAACATCGAGCCGAAGCCCGTCCACCTTGCCCAGTACGGCGTCATGGGCGACGCCTATGCGCGCGGCATCCTCGGCATCAAGAACCCGCGCGTCGCGCTGATGAACGTGGGCGGCGAGGAGCAGAAGGGCACGAGCGAGATGAAGGTCGCGCGCGACCTCCTGCGCGGCGCTGAGAACCTCAACTTCATCGGCTACGTCGAGGGCCGCGGCGTCTTCGACGGCGATGCGGATGTCGTCATCACCGACGGCGTCGTCGGCAACGTCATGCTCAAGCTCGCGGAGGGCCTTTCGAAGGGCCTGTTCCAGGCGATCGCGCAGCAGGTGCTCGAGACCGATCCCGAGCTCGCGGTACGGCTCGAGCCCGTCGTCAAGGCGATCTACGCGAAGCACGACTACCACGAGTACGGCGGCGCGCCGCTCCTCGGTGTGAACGGCACCTGCCTCATCTCGCACGGATCGAGCGTGTCGCGCACCATGATGAACGCGATTCTGCGCGCGCGCCAGTTCGTCCTCAGCGGCATGAACGAGATCATCAACGCGCGGCTCGAGACGATTCAAGAGCCGGCTCAATGACGCGAGGCCGCGCGATGTCACGGGGCTGCGCAACGACACCGGGCCGCGCAACGACACGAGTCCGCGCAACAAGGGGATTCCTCCCATGATGGGACCACTTCCAGGCGGCGTCTGCGGCGTGCGAATCCTCGGCACGGGTTCCGCCGTGCCCGAGCGGCGTCTCACCAACGCCGACTTCGCGCGCATGATGGACACGAGCGACGAGTGGATCACGCAGCGCACGGGGATCAGGGAGCGCCGCGTCCTCGACCTCCGCACCGAAGGCTGCTCGACGCTTGCGCAGCGCGCGCTTGAGCGCGCGATCGAAAGCGCTGGAATCAAGGCCGAGGAGCTCGACCTCGTCATCGTGGCCACCGTGACGATGGAGATGACCTGCCCCTCGGTCGCCTGCCGCATCGCCTCGGCCGTCGGCGCCAGCAAGGCCGCCGCGTTCGACCTCGTCGCGGCGTGCAGCGGCTTCGTCTACGGACTCAACATGGCCGAGGGCATGATCCGCGCCGGGCGCGTCCGCACCGCGGCCGTCATCGGCGCGGAGGCGATGAGCTCGATCCTCGACTACACAGACCGCAGCGTGTCGATCCTCTTCGGCGACGCCGCGGGATGCGCGGTCATCCAGGCCGACGCGGACTCCTCGAAGGGCTGCATCTACCAGCACATGGGCGCCGATGGCTCGGGCTCGCATGCGCTCTACATCCCGCGCAGCGAGCGCGACGTGCCCGCCGAGGACGCGGAGAACCCGATTCGAATCGGATGCCTGCGCATGAACGGGAAGGAAGTCTTCCGCTTCGCCGTGACGAAGTTCAAGGAAGTCATGGAGGACGCCTTCGCGAAAACGGGCCTCACGCCCGACGACGTGAGCCAGGTGATCTGCCACCAGTCGAATGTGCGCATCATCGATGCCGCGCGCGAGAAGCTGAACATCGATCCGTCGAAGATTTACGTGAACATCGACCGCTACGGCAACTCGAGCGCGGGCAGCGTGCCGCTGTGCCTCGACGAGCTGTGGCGCGCCGGCAGGATCACGAAGGGGAAGCCCTTCATGATGGTGGCGTTCGGCGGCGGACTCACGTGGGCGTCGTCGGTGTGGAACACCTGACGGGCGTCGGCGGCGTGGAACACCTCACGGGCGTCGTCGGTGTGGAACACCTCACGGACGCCATCGGAGCGGGACTCTCCAACATGAGCAGCATCGTCTATCTCTGCCCCGGACAAGGCGCACAGGCCGTCGGCATGGCGAAGGCCTGGCGCGACGCAAGCCCCAGGGCGAAGGCCATCGTCGACGAGGCCGATCGCATCTTCGGCACGACGCCCGATGGGCGCACGCTCTCCGACATCGCCTTCAACGGGCCGCAGGAGACTCTGAACCGCACCGATCTCTCGCAGCCTGCGCTCTTCACGGCCGCGGTCGCGTGCTTCCATGCGCTGCCCGACGATCTGAGGGCGCGCCCGACCCGCGCGGTCGCAGGGCTCTCGCTCGGCGAGTACACGGCACTCCACCTCGCGGGTGCCTTCACCTTCGAGGATGGGCTTCGGCTCGTCATGCGCCGCGGCCAACTGATGCAACAGGCCGCGGAGAGCTCCAAGGGAGGCATGGTTGCGCTTATCGGAGCCGACGAGGCCCAGGCGAACGATGTGTGCGCGCGCGCCACGGCGGAGGGCGGAGTCCTCGTCCCCGCGAACTTCAACGCCCCCGGCCAGATCGTGCTCTCGGGCTCGATCGAGGCCTGCGACCGCGCGGTCGCCGTCTCGGGAGATGTCGGGGTGCGCGCCACCAAGCTGCAGGTCGCGGGAGCCTTCCACAGCCCCCTCATGCAGCCCGCGGCGGACAAGATGGGGGATGTCCTCTCCAAGGTCGCCCTCGCGCCGCTCGCCGCCGAGGTCTGGTCGAATGTGACGGCGAGGCCGCACGAGACCTCGAATCCTGAACTTCTTCGGCGACTTCTGGTCGAGCAGCTGGTGTCGCCTGTACGATGGAGCCAGAGTTGCGCGGCGCTCCTCGCCGCGATGGAGTCAGACGGCACGCGCGGCTCGGCCGCGTTCCACGAGCTCGCCCCCGGCAGCGTGCTCAAGGGCCTGATGCGCCGGATCGACAAGACTTGCGAGGTCATCCCACATGATGCACCGTAGGAACACAGCCCGACTCGCCCTCTCCGCGGCTCTCGCCGCGTCGACCTTCGTGCTCGCCGTGTCGACGGGATGCGAACCCCCGCCGCCGCCGCCGCCGCCCGTCGTGGTCACGCCGAAGTACGAGCCGCCGCCACCGCCGCCGGTCACCTCGATCAAGGACCTGATGGCGCAGTACGACATCGATCCGCGCGTGAACCTCCCCGAGGACCGCGCGCCGTCGACCGATGTGCAGCGCGTCGCGGTGCTCCGCTTCTTCGACGCCTTCGCGCGCGGCAACGCCGATGCGCTGAAGCCGATGCTCTCCGCTCCCGACCAGTTCCAGCTTGAGAGCATGGTCGAGCGCGGCGTCTTTGCGAACACGACGAAGGAGATCACGCGCATCGACGTCCGCTGCGGCCGCCAGGACGGCAGCGACTGCGCGCTTGCGGTCTTCCATGTGGGCGAGGACTTCGAGCCTCAGCTCTGGGTGTACGCCACAGGCTCGAGCGTCGACGACGCCGCCGAGTTCGACTCGGTCGCAACGCCGCCGGGCATCATGGAGAAGCTGAGCGGCGACAACTGGATCGCGGCGTGGTACGAGGTGCTTCGCCTCGAGCTTGCCAAGGCCGACGAGCCCGACGCGGTCATCGAGATCCCGCAGACCGATTTCACGAGCGAACAGAACGTCAAGGAAGAGTCGCCTGGCGTGAGCCAGCCGAGCGCTCCGGGCGGTCTGCCTGGACGCCGTCTCCCGGGTGCGCCGATCGATCGTCCGCGCGCGCCTGGCTTCGGCAACAGGTGATGTGTTCGTGATGGCGCGCCGCGGCGTCCGCTCGAAGGCCCGCCACGACCTAGACTCCCGCCACACCCTGCCCCTCCACGCGGCGCTCCACTTCGGAGCGCCGCGTTTCGTTGCGGGCAGCATCTGCTCACTTCTGTAGAATCCCGCGACGCCATGGTTTCGTGGCGCGAGGGAACACCATGGTTCAAGCAGAGCAGAAGCAGAAGCGCGTCGCCATCGTCACGGGAGCGAGCCGCGGCATCGGCCGCGCCATCGCGGAGCGCCTGGCGCGCGATGGACGCCATGTCGTGCTCGTGGCCCGCAGCGCAGAGGGCCTTGCGGCGGCCGATGCGGCCATCAAGGCCGCAGGGGGGTCGTGCGAGATCCGGCCGTGCGACATCGCCGATGGTGCTGCGGTCGCGGCGCTCGTCGATGCCGTGGCCGAGGCGCACGGTCGCCTCGACATCCTCGTCAACAACGCGGGGATCACGCGCGACACCCTTCTTCTGCGCATGAGCGACGAGCAGTGGGACGAGGTCCTGAATGTGAACCTCCGGTCCGTGTTCGTGGCCGTGCGCGCGGCCATCCGCCCCATGATGCGCGGCAAGTTCGGCCGCATCGTCAACATCGGCAGCGTCTCGGGCCTCTCGGGCAACGCGGGGCAGGCCAACTACGCCGCCGCCAAGGCCGCGCTGGTCGGCTTCACGAAGACCGTGGCCAAGGAGATGGGCGCGAAGGGCATCACCGCCAATGTGGTCGCCCCCGGCTTCATCGAGACCGACATGACCGAGGTCCTCGGCGACGCCGTGAAGACCGCGGTCCTCCCCAACATCCCCGTGCGCCGCTTCGGCAAGCCCGAGGAGATTGCGGCGGCCGTGGCCTACGCCACGAGCGACGAAGCGGGATTCCTGACCGCGCAGACGATCGTCGTCGATGGCGGCATGGCCAGCTGAGTGCCTCCGGCTCGGCTGCGCGCGGCCCGGCGCCGACACCGCCGCAGCGCGGTTCTCGGAGCCTTCGACCCGCCACGGCGTGTGCAATTTCGCTATAGTCCGCCCCCCGAACGGGAACTTGCAGGGGCGTCCCTGCCGCGCGGCGGAAGACGCCGTCTGAAGCCCTTTCGGACCCAGTTCCGACGGGTTGGCCCACGAGGCCGATCCGACCTCGACAGAGCCCCGAATCCCCCTGAGGAGTCAGCCAGTGACCGACGCCGAAATCGAGAAGAAGGTCATCGAGATCGTGGCCCAGCACACCGATGCGGAGCCCGAGACGATCACCCGTGAGACGAGCTTCACCAACGACCTGAACGCCGACAGCCTCGACATCGTCGAGCTGCTCATGGAGTTCGAGTCGCAGTTCGGCACCAAGATCCCCGACGAGCAGGCCGAGAAGATCCACACGGTCGGCCAGGCGATCGACTTCATCAAGGCCAACCGCACGCAGGGCTGATGCCCCCATGCGGCGCATGCGGGCGGCGCGTGCGCCGCTCGGAATGGCGCGCGGCCGAAGTTTCCCCCTCGAAGTTTTCCCCGTCGAGGTTTCCCCGTCGTGGCTCCCCCGCCGAGGTTTTCAATGGCTGAACCCCTGTCAGCATCCGAGATCGAGGCAAAGATCATCGAAGCGGTCGCGGACCAGCTTGGCATCGCCAAGGAAGAAGTGACCCGCGACAGCGAGTTCGACAAGATCTGCGACAGCCTCGACAAGGCCGAGCTCATGATGGAGTTCGAAGATCTCTTCGAGATCTC
The DNA here is from genome assembly GCA_016124975.1 of Phycisphaera sp. Classification (GTDB taxonomy): domain Bacteria; phylum Planctomycetota; class Phycisphaerae; order Phycisphaerales; family SM1A02; genus QWPT01. The sequence goes on from WGMP01000020.1 coordinate 52,343, forward strand.
GATCACCGACGAGGCGGCCACCAAGCTCGCGACCGTCGCAGACGCGGTTTCCTACGTGGAGCGGGCGCTGAAGGGAGCCTGAGGTGGGCGCGGGCCGTGGCCAATCGGCCCGCCGTCAGCCGCCTCGAGTGCGAATCGACCCGACGAAAGACCCGAAGATCCCCGGCCCAGCATCGAGGCAGCACCACCGATGAGAACCGTCACGCTTCGTCGAGTCGTCGTCACCGGAATCGGCGCCGTGAGCAATCTCGGCACCTCCGCCCCCGCGACCTGGGCCGCGATGAAGGAAGGGCGCTCGGGAATCTCGCCCCTCCGCACCTTCCCGCAGAACGAGGACTGGACCGTCCGCTTCGCGGGCGAGATCCACGACTTCGATCCGTCCTCCGTGGTCGACGGCCGCGAGCAGAAGCGGATCGATCGCGTGGCGCTGCTCGCCATGGTCGCCGCCGACGAGGCCGTGCGCGATTCGGGCTACGACATCCGCAACGCGGGCGATCCGTACCGCCACGGCACGATCATCGGCTCGGGAATCGGCGGCGTTCTCACCATGGAGGAGGGCCACAAGAAGCTCCTCGAGACGGGCCCCCGCCGCGTCAGCCCCTTCGTCGTGCCCCGCCTGATGGTGAACGCGGCGCCCGGCAACGTTTCGATCCAGTTCAACCTGAAGGGGCCGAGCACAGCGGTCGCGAGCGCCTGCGCCTCGAGCGGACACGCCCTCGGGATCGCCATGCAGACGATCCAGCGCGGCGACTGCGACGTGATGCTCGCGGGCGGCGCGGAGGCTGCGATCACGCCGCTCACGCTTTCCGCGTTTGCGTCGATGAAGGCGCTCTCGACCCGCAACGACGACCCGCAGCGGGCGTCGCGTCCCTTCGACCGTGACCGCGACGGCTTTGTCCTGAGCGAGGGGTCGGCCGTCCTCATCCTCGAGGAGCTCGAGCACGCCCGCGCGCGCGGCGCGCGGATCTACGCGGAGCTCGTCGGCTACGGCGCCACGGGCGACGCCCACCACATCGCGGCCCCCGACGAGCAGGGCTCGGGCGCGTTCAAGGCCATGGAGTTCGCGCTGCGCGACGCGGAGCTCTCCGCCGACAGCGTCGGCTACATCAATGCCCACGGCACCTCGACCCCGCAGGGCGACAAGGCCGAGGTGACGGCCGTGAAGCGGCTGTTTGGCGCGCACGCCCATCGCCTCTCCATGAGCTCGACCAAGTCGATGACGGGCCACGCCCTCGGCGCGGCGGGCGGGATCGAGTCGATCGCCGCCATCATGGCGATCTACGAGGGCGTCCTCGCCCCCACCATCAACCTCGACAATCCCGACGAGGGCTTCGACCTCGACTTCGTGCCGAACACGGCGCGGGAGCGGAAGGTCGATGTGTCGCTGAACAACACCTTCGGGTTCGGCGGCCACAACGTGTCGCTGGTGTTCAAGCGGTTCGGCTGACGCGGCCGATGGAGGAGCGCCGCGGGTGGCCCCCCCGCGACCAACTCCGCAACCTGTCGAAAGGGCGCCCGCAGGGGCGGGGTTTTCCTCGTGCGGCGCCTCCGCAGCCTCCTCACCGCCTGACCCGCCATGGATCCCGATGTTCCCACCCAGGGCGCGCATTCGATGGGCTCTTCATTTCGGGGTTCCTTCGCAAGGCCACCCCGCCTCGGTGCCGATAGACGAACCGTGCCCAAGGATCTTGCCCGTATTCTCAGCCTCGAGGTTCCGCTGATCGTGCAGATCGCGGAGCGCCGCATGGCGCTCTCCGAGGTCACGGCACTCACCCACGGATCGATCATCGAGCTTCCGAAGTCGATCGAGGAGCCGCTCGATGTCCTCATCAACAACACCCAGATCGGGCACGGCCTCGCCGTCAAGGTGAGCGAGAACTTCGGAGTGCACCTGACCAAGGTCTCCTCGCTGAAGGATCGGGTCGGTGCGCTCGGCGGTTGAGCGCCCCCTGTAGGAACCCCGCGGCGGGGTACCTTCCGTTCGCCGCCTCGCCGCTCCAGCTCTCCTACCCCGAAGACCCGCGCATGCCCCGCAACATCCCTGTCGGAAACGGCGAGATGCTCGTCGCGTTCGACGACCAGTACCAGATGCGCGACCTCTACTGGCCGCATGTCGGCCAGCCGAACCACACCTGCGGGCATCGGCAGCGCTTCGGCGTGTGGGCCGACGGCGAGTTCGCGTGGATCGACGACGGCGAGTGGACGCGCGACCTCCGCTACCGCCCCGACACGCTCGTGACCGAGGTCCGCCTCAGGCACGAGCGGCTCGGCGTCGAGGTGATCGCCAACGACGCGGTCGACTACTGGAGCCCCGTCTACTTCCGCCGCGTGGTCGTGACCGACCTCCTCGGCCGCGCCCGCGATGTGCGCGTCTTCTTCCACCACGACATCAGCGTCAACGAGTCGCCCGTCGGCGACACGGTGATGTTCGACCCGTCGTCGGGCGGTCTCGTCCACTACAAGGACAGCGTCTACTTCCTCGTGAACGGCTGCGTGTCGGGGCGCTTCGGCATCGACCACTGGGCGACGGGCGCGAAGCGGATCGGCGACGCGGAAGGCACCTGGCGCGACGCAGAGGACGGGCTTCTGTCGCGGCACGCGATCGCACAAGGCTCGGTCGACTCGACCGTCGGCTTCCAGATCGCGCTGGCGCCGTGGGGCTCGGGAAGCCTCCACTGCTGGCTCGCCGCGGGCCGCTCGCACGAGGCGGTGCTCGCGCTCAACGAGAAGGTGCGCATCAAGAGCCCGCAGCGCATGATGGACCGCACCGAGGCGTACTGGCGGCTCTGGGCGCTGAAGGAGCCGCTCGACCTCTCGCCCCTGCCCGAGCGCCTGCGCGACATGTTCGTGCGCAGCCAGGTGATCTGCCGCACGCAGATCGACAACAACGGCGCGATCATCGCCGCGAACGACTACGACATCACGCACTTCGCGGGCGACACCTACTCGTACATGTGGCCGCGCGACGGCGCGCTCGTGTCGCATGCGCTCGTCCTTGCGGGCCACGGCGAGCTCTCGCGCAACTTCTTCCGCTTCTGCGAGAAGGTCATCACCAAGGACGGCTACTTCCTCCACAAGTACAACCCGACGGGAACGCTCGCGTCGAGCTGGCATCCGTCGGTGCTCGACGGGCAGCGCGTGCTGCCGATCCAGCAGGACGAGACCTCGCTCGTGATCTGGGCGCTCAGGCGGCACTTCCAGGTCTTCCGCGACGTGGAGTTCATCAAGACGACCTACAACACGCTCGTGGTCGAGCCGGCGAACTGGATCCTCCGCTACCGCGACCACAACGGTCTTCCGCAGCCGTCGTGGGACCTGTGGGAGGAGCGCCGCGGCGTCCATCTCTTCACCGTCGCCTCGACGATCGGCGCCTTGAAGGCGGCCGCGAGCTTTGCGCAGGACATGGGCGCCTACGACCGCGCCGCCGAGTTCAACGAGGGCGCCGAGCGGATGCGCGGCGCGATGATCCGCCACATGTGGGAGCCCGACCGCGGCCGCTTCGCGCGCATGGCGACGCCGCTCGCCGACGGCTCCTACCGCCTCGACATGACGATCGACGCGTCGGCGTTCGCGCTCTTCGCGTTCGGCGCGATGAGCGCAGGGGACCCAAAGGTGGTCTCGCACATGGAGGCCGTGCGCGAGCGGCTCTGGGTGAAGACCCACATCGGCGGGATCGCGCGCTATGAGAACGACTACTACCACCGCGTCGAGCACTCGAACGTGGCGGATGTGCCTGGGAACCCGTGGGTGATCTGCACGCTGTGGATCGCGCAGTGGCTCATCGACCGTGCGGACACCCTCGAGGGACTCGAGCAGGCGCTCCCGTACCTGCACTGGACCGCCGACCGCGCGTTCCCGTCGGGCGTGCTCGCCGAGCAGTTCGACCCCTACACGGGCGGCGCGATCTCGGTGAGCCCGCTGACCTGGTCGCACGCGACGGTGATGATCGTGACGATCAAGTACCTGCTGAAGCACGCGCAGCTGACGGGGCGGCCCTCGGGAAGCCTCGCGGAGCGCGCGTACCAGCGCACGCGCTGATAACGGACTTCGATGCATGCGCGACATGCGCGTTTCCTGTGCGGTCGCGCATCGATTCGCGGCGCGAGTGGTGCTACATTTTCGGCGTCGGTGCGCAGCGTTCGAGCAGGCCGCGCGCCGACCCGCTGCCGAAACAGACGCACGCCATGCGCACACTCGACCTTCAGTTCGCAGAATCGATCGACTCCGTCTCCCGCGCGCTCGCGGAGTGGACCGTGGCCACGATGTACGAGCGCAATCCCGCCCTCGCGGCCCGCTATGGCGCGGAAGGCCGCGCGCTTTGGCGCGGCGAGGTGGCGAACAGGCTGCAGTACCTCGCGGAGGCCGTCGCCGCGGACCGCGTCGGGCTTCTCGTCGATTCGGTGGCGTGGGCGCGCGCCGCGTTCACCGCGCGCGGGATGGACGAGGACGATCTCGTCGAGAGCCTCGTCGTCCTCGAGGAGACGCTGCGCAGCGAGCTGCCGAAGCAGATCGGAGAGCGCACCTCGCGCTTCCTCGGCGAGTCGATTCGATGGCTTCGCCATGCGCAGAGCGCTGCGGCGACGACCGAGGACGACGGCGTGCTGGCGAGCGCGCTCGATGCGCCGGGCGCCGATTCGGTGCGCGCGCGCGACTATCTTCGGCACCTCCTCGAGCGGCAGCAGTCGCGCGCGGTGGACACGCTTCTCGACGCGGTGCGCTCGGGACGCACGGTCGCCGAGGTCTATGAAGCGGTGATCGCGCCCGCGCTCGCCGAGGTCGGCCGCATGTGGCACCTCGGCGAGGCGACGGTGGCGGACGAACACTATGTGACGACCGCGACGCAGGCCGCGATCGCCGTGCTGCGCGGCAAGCTGCCGCAGGCGCCGAGGCACGGGAAGCGCGCGCTCGCGACGAGCGTGGGCGGCGACCTCCACGACATCGGCATCCGCATGGTGGCCGACCTCCTCGAGAGCGAGGGCTGGCAGGTTGACTGCCTCGGCGCGAACATGCCGACGGCGGACCTCGTCGAGCACGCCGTCGACGAGATGGGGCGACAGCAGTTCCACCTGATCCTTCTCTCCGCAAGCACGGGCCTCGCCGTGCGCGCGACAGCGGGCGCCATCGCCGCGCTCCGCGCAGCGAGCACCGAGGCGCGCGTTCCGATCATGGTCGGCGGCGGCGTCTTCACGCGTGTCGACGGGCTGTGGCAGGCGGTCGGCGCCGACGGCTGCGCGAAGAGCGCGTCGGACTCGGTGCGGCTCGCGCGGGAGCTGACGGGGCTTGTCGCGGTGTGAGGAAAGCGCAGGCGGCGCGAGGGAGGCGAAGGCGGCGCGAGGTCGGCTGCCTCGCCGCACTCCGTGAGCGTCAAATTTTTCGTGGAGCCTGACTTCGTTCTGGAAGACGGGGCTGAGTGGCTGTAGACTTTTGCTTCCGCGAGGTCGTGCCGCGGAAGATCGCTGCGTGGCCTCTGATTCGTCGCTCGACGGACTGAGGCTGATTCCGAACTCATTGGGAGAGATGACACCATGTATAGGTCGGGGAATCGAATCGAAGAGAATGCGCGCGCGTGCGGCGCGGGTGGTTCTGCGTGCGTGGCGGATTCTGGGAATGCGTTTCGTGCGCGGACTGCGTGGCGTACGGGGACTGCGTGTCTTCGGCGCGCGTTGGTCGCGTGGCGCGTCGTCTCGTGCGTCGCGGCCTGCGTTCTCGTGGTCGGCTTGGTCTCGCGCGAGGGCGTTGCAGCAGGCGTGGCGACGCGTGCTGCAGCGCTCGATCGGCAGGATACGGGTTTCGGCGGACTGTCTGGCAGGCGGGGAAACGCCTCCGCGCAGCGCGAGGTCTGGGTCGAGGTCATCGAGTCGTTCACGCTGCCGGATGATCCGGAGTGGATGGCGGCTGCGCTGGAGGCGGAGGCGCGCGTGCGCGGCACCGTGCCGCGTGGCGCCACTTCCGACAGGGACCAGCTCTCCCGGGTCGTGCCCGGCATCGAGGCGATCTCGCCGACCGAGGCCGCGCGGATTGCGAAGCAGATCGAGGATCTCGGCAAGCGCATCGAACGCGCCAAGTCGAGCAAGTTCGGAAGCAAGCAGACCGAGGAGCAAGGCGTGAAGCGCGTCGTGGACTCCGTTGAGAAGATCGCCGACTCGCTGCGTGCGACGGCCGATCGCCCTGCTCCGCTGACCGTCGTACGGCTGTGGGACGGCATCGAGCGGCGCGAGATGCTTGTCGCGCTCGGCCGAGGGCAACGGGCGCTGGCAAACAGGCTTGTTCCGGGGAAGCCTGTGCTCGCGTCGATCGGGCCGAGCGCCGTCGGCGAGGACTTCCAGGCGAGACGCGAGACCGTCAAGGCGATCCAGTCTGCTCGTTCGGCGCCGTCCGAGTTCCTGCGCGTGGAGGACGGATCGAGCGTGCTTCTCGAGCGCGGGTTCGGCGAGGTCGACTCGAGGCCGCAGCGCGCGGCGGTCGTCGTTCGCGCGACGAAGGACCCAGCGCCTGGCAGCGGCGTGCTCACGCTCGAGCTTCCTGCGCCGCCCGAAGAGCTCGGGATCGACGCGGCGTATCCGTGGTATGCGGAGTTCAAGCTGTTCGAGCTCGGGAAGGACGGCGCGCGGGCGCGGGAGGTGTCGTTCAAGGGGGTCGATGCGATCGTTGCCGCGCCGTGGCTGCAAGATGACCCTGGTCGCCCTCGATCCGCCCGGCCGTCGCTCACCGCCCGCGGCCGCGTCGAGGTGAAGTCGCCTGTGCCGTGGGGATATGAAGCGGTCGTCGTGAAGTGGTACGGGCTCGCTGCGAAGGATCGACTCGTGTCGACCGCCGGGGGGAACCCCTCGGCTGCGTCCCCGCGTGGCGCGGGTGGTGCGTCCAAGCCTGCCGCGCCTTCGCAGCCGACCGATGTCACGACGCCGCTCGAGGAGCCCGCGCCACCCGCGCTTCCCGAAGAGCCGCAGACGCCAGGTGTCCCAGAGAGCCACCGATAGAAGGAGATCGATCATGCTGGGGAATTGCCTCTCGCGCTCTCAGACCGTGCTGGCCTCGCGCCTCGCGGCGTGCGGTGTGTTCGCGTTGATTGCCGCGATGCCTTCAGGTTGCTGCACGCCAAAGCCGACTTCACCCGACCCCGAGCCCGAACACAGCCTCATGGGTCGCGAGTCGGAGAGCGATGAGCTTCGGGTCGCGCACGCGTCGAGTCGCGGCGGAGTCCCTATGGCTGCGACGGGCGCAGCGGCGTCGCGCGCGTCGGGCGGTGGCGGCTCCGGAGCCACGGGGCGCACGGGCGGACGCGGCGGGTCGTCAGGGAGCGCGTCGGTTGGTGCGTCGGGGGCGTCGGGGGCGTCGGGGGCTTCGGGGGCTTCGAGTGCGTCGAGTGCGTCCGGCGGCTCCCCCGCCGCGGCTGCGCCGAACGGAGGCCCGTGCACGGGCGGTTCTGGCGGCGCGCAGGGATCGGGCACGGGCTCTGGAACGGCGGGCGGTTCCTCCGCGGGAGCAAGTTCTGGCGCGTCCTCAGGAGCGGCCAGCGGAAGCGCGAGCGGCGGAGCGAGTGCAGCGGGAGCTTCGAGTTCGTCGGGCGCCTCGGGTGCCGCGGGTGCCGCGGGTGCCGCGGGTGCCGCGCAGGGCAGCGCCGCCAGCGGCTCGAGCGGTTCACCCGCTTCTTCAAGCAGCGGCTCGAGCGGCGCTGCCAGTGGAGGCACCGCGAACAGGCCTCTCGGACAGACGGGCGGTGGCGCCGCTTCGCAGAGCGTTCCGGGTGGCCAAGCAGGTGGTGCACAGTCCCCCGCGGGTCCGCTCGGGGGTGCGGGAGGTGGCGCAAGCGGCCCCCGCTCGGGCACACAGCCGACGCCTTCCATCGGTGGAAGCGCAGGCCCAGCGGATGAACGCACGGGTGAGCCCGCGACAGCGAGCGACGGTGGCGGCACAGGTGGCGGTCGCGGCGGCGGCGGTGACGGTAAGGGCGACGCGGCAAGCGATGTGCGCGAGCCTGCCGTTCCAACTCCCGCTGCGCAAGCCCGCCCGAAGAGCCTCTTCAGCGATGTGCCTCCCGTCGACGAGGACACTTCGAAGGGTGTCGACACCCCCGCGGCCGCGCCTGCCGAGATCGACGCCGCGAACGATGGCGCGGACGGGAGGGAGCGCGACGAGGCCAGCGGAACGCTGGGAACCGAGTCGCGCACCGATGCGCGGCAGCCTGAGGTGCCGACCGTCGGCGGTGTCGGCGATCGAGGCGTCGGCGCAGGAGGCGACGACGGAAAGACACCGTCGGATTCCTCGCCTCAAGGCGCCGCGATCGGTGCAGACGAGGCCGTTGCCGCAGCGCCTGATGCGTCCGTCGGGCAGCGAGACGGAGATATGGAGGACATTGGCCGCACCGATGCGGCCGACGCAGCCACGCGCGGCGCCGACCTCGCGCTTCCCGAGCTGGAGATCGAGCGCATCGATGTCGACGGCACGATCCTCGACCGCTCGGGCGAGATGAGCCGCCGCACCGCGCACCCCGTCGCGGGGATCTGGGAGCAGATCGGCGGCGCAAACGACGCCGACTTCGGCCCCGGCGGATACCAGCGGTCCGTGCTGATGCTGAACCCGGCGCTGAAGACGGCCGCCGTCTATCGCGTCTACCGCGGCGACATCGCGCTTGTGATCGGCGGCGAGCTTGCGCTCGACGCAGCGCCCGTGCGCGCGCGCGTCGCCGAGGGAACGATGTCGATGCGCGAGGATCCCGCGTCGACCTCGAGGTTCAGGCGCACGCCGCTTGCGCTCGGGGGAAGCCCCGCGGTGACGGTGGCGCCGCCCGCGGGCGACGGCCCGTGGGAGCTCTCGTGGCGCCGCGACGGCATGGAGCTTGTCGTCGGGGAGAAGCGCTACGCCGCGATCACCCGCGAGTCGTTCGAGGAGGTGCGCCGAGGCGGCGGCGACATCGCGTCGGAGGCGGACCTCGCAGACCGCGTGGCAGCGCGGCCTGCGGAGGCGACCACCCAGCGCATCAACGAGACTTCGTTCTTCGGGCTCCGCGGCGGCGGCAAGCGGATCGTGTTCATCGTCGACATCTCGAGCTCGATGATCCAGGGAGACAAGCTCGGCCGGCTCAAGCAGGAACTGAGCCAGACGATCAAGGCGCTGAAGCCCGACACGCGGTTCTCCGTCGTCTTCTTCGACGACACGGCGCACATGATCGACTCCGCGTGGATGCACACGGACGCGGACCGCACGCGGGCGCTCACCGTGATTGCGGCCCAGAACACGGGCGGCGGCACGAACCCGACCCAGGCGTTCGAGTTCGCGTTCAAGACGCTCGACCCGCTTCCCGACTGCATCTACTACATGACCGACGGCATGACGCCCGTCGACATCGCGGGGCTTCTGCGCGCGCTGAACACGGGGCCGAACAGGACGACCGTGCACGCGATCGCCTTCGGCGACCGCGGGCTCGAGGCCGCGATGCAGCAGATCGCCGCCGAGAACGGCGGCACCTACCTGTTCGTTCCGTAGCGACCGCGATCGCAGAGGTCACAGGCCACGCGGGGTGCCCGGGATCCAGCGGTCGCGATAGCGCGGCAGCGGCGCCGTGCAGGCGGAGAGCGTGTAGTTGAAGCCAGCGCCGAGAAGCGCTTCCTTGACGGCGTTGAAGGAGTCGAAGGAGTCGGGCGCGACATCGAGGAGCACCATGTCCTCGGAAGGGTCGAGCGCCGCGAGCAACTCCTGGAAGCGCGGATCGGCCAGCAGCGACGGCGTGTCGGTGATCGGTATGCCCGCGCCCTGCCGCAGCGGGATCGTGCGCGTGAAGCCCGTGGCGTTCATGCCGCGGCAGTCCCCGTCGAGGCTCGAGCCCGCGGCGACCACATAGCGGTCGTCCCACTGCTCGAAGCGCGCGCAGGTGTCGGGCGTGCCGTTCGACCAGTCGCAGACGGGATAGAGACGATCCTCCCAGACGACGACCGTGTAGATCCGCAGCTCGAGCGCGCGCTCGAGGGGCGTGCGCATGGTGCGGTCCTTGGCACGACGCGCTCCATCGAGCGAGGACTCGAGCCGCGCGACCTCCTCGCGCAGCGGCGCGACCTGCGCGCCGATGTCCGCAAGGTCGTCGGTGACGGCGGCGACGGCCTCGCTGTAGCGGTCGATCAGCTCTTCTCGTCGGGCGATCTCGCCGAGCGCCTCCGCCACCCGCTCGGCGGCGTCGGAGTCCTCCGTCACCTCGGCGGCGGCCGGAAGCGCGGAGAGCTCGCGCTCGAGCTCCTCTGCGCGCGCGGCGAGGAGCGCCATCTGCCGCTCGCCGTCGGGGTCACCCGCGACGAGGCTTGGCTCGGGCGAACCCTTGGTCGAGGTGAGCGCGAGCAGTGCCGCGATGAGCGCCACGAAGATGATCGTGCCGAACATGTTGCAGATCGTGTCGAGCAAGAGGTCGAGGCTGTCGTCCGAGTCGCTGCGTCGCCCTTTCATGGCGCATCCTCCGCCTCGTCGGCGCGCACGCCCGGAAAGACAGGTGACACGAACGAACCCTCGGGAATGAAGTCGAGGCCGAGCCGCGGCCGCTCGGCGTCCGGCAAGGCCGCGATCGCATCGAGCAGCGTCTCGTAGAGCGGCAGGCCCGACGGCGTGACCACGAGCAGGATGTACGACGGCCGCTCCTGCGCGAGCACCTTGAAGAGCGCGAGCGCGTCGAGCGCCTGCGCCGCGTGCGTGCCTGCCGCGATCCGCGAGGCGGCGCCGTTCTCCGCGTCCGTCACCACGATGCGGGACGCCGAGACCTCGAAGACGATCGGGCGAAGCGGCTCCGCGCTGTCGACGATGAAGGTGATGCGCTTGCGGCGCTCGACCCGCTGGAGCTCCTCCGCGAGCCGGTCGCGCGTCTGGGTCAGCTCGAGCACCTCGCGCAGGCCGGCCGCCTCGGGGTGCGCGACGAGCAGTTCGCGCAGCTGCGCCTCGAGCTCGCGCGTCCGCTCCGAAAGCGCGTCGAGCTCCGCGGCGCTTGCGAGGAGCTCCTGCCGCAGCGACGCGCGCCTCGCGAGGGGGTCGGTGTCGGGCCGCGCGCTCGCCGCGCGCACGGCGTGCTCGAGCGCGGCGATCCGGTCGCGCAGCGCGCGCTCGCGCTCGTCGAGCGGCACGCCGCCCTCGATCGAGACGCGCCGCCCGCCCGTCGCCTCCGTCGTGATCTCGGTCACCTGGATGAGCAGGATCATGGTGATCACGATGGTGATGCCGATGACGCACACCATCACATCCTGGAAGGAGAAGAACGAGACGGGGGCGCCCGCGCCCGCGCGGCGGCGCATGGTCACGGCTCCTTGCGCGCAATGCGCACGCGCGCGACGACGGCGTTCGAGCAGGCCGCGCGGATGTCGTCGCAGAGTGCCTCGTCGGCGCGCCGCACCGCGGTCTGGAGGAGGTGGATGACGAGCACGGCGATGAGCGCCTCCGCCGTCGTGATGAACGCCGTGTCGAGGCCCTCGAGGACCGTGCGCAGCTTCTCGGTGATCTGCCCCACATCGGTGCCCGCGACCTTCATCACATCGCCGAAGCGGCCCATCGCCTGCGTAAGGCCGATCACGGTGCCGATGAAGCCGAGCACGGGAATCGCCCACACGAAGCCGCGCAGCAGCGTGTAGCCCGAGTCCATGCTCGACTCGTCCTGGTCGCCGCGGCTCGACAGCACCTCGTCGACATCGGAGACGCGCCCGAGGTTGCGCATCATGCGCAGCACGGCGCGGCAGCGCGCGAGGAACAGGAACCGCGACGGATCGTCGACGGAGCGGTCGATCGCATCGATCACCGCGTCGGCGGTCGCGTCGGTGAGCACGAAGCCCGAGTCCTCGGGCACGAACGAGAGCCGCAGCGCCTGCTTCTGCGCGCGGATCTTCAGGCTCTTGACGAGGAGAAAGACGAGCGACCAGATCGAGAGGAACACGATCGGAATCGGGATCTGGCCGAAGCCCGTGGTGTAGTGCCACACGGCGGCGCCCCATGGTTCACCGCGCAGCGCGTAGGCGGTGCCGTAGAAGACGGCTCCGACGACGAGCGCGAGGATGAACGAGGTAAGCGAGCTCGGCGTGGTGCCCTTCCCCGTTGGAAGGCCAAAGCGCGCCTCTGGGTCGAGGTCGTGGAAGCGCAGGATCGGCGCGGACGGAGGCCGCGCGGTCGGTGCGGAAGGCGTGAAGGTCGCCTGGCTCTGTGAGGTCACGACGGCAGTCTCCTGAAGATGAGGATCGGTCCCTTGGGAAGCGCCTGGCCGCGCGGATCGGCGCGCTCGTCGAGCACCCCGTCGCGGAGCGCGATCTCCGCGAAGGCCCAGCCCGTGCCTGCGCGGATGACGGCGACGAAGCGCCCCGACTCGCGCTTGCCGACGAGCTCTCGCGGTGCGCCCCTGTCTGCGGGCGCGAGCACCCCGAGCGGCGCAAGCGGCTTCAGCACGCTGGCCGCGCGCTCCTGCTCGGCGCGCGACTCCGCGAGGACGCTTGAGAGATCGGGAAACCGTGCAAGCGCCGCGACGGCCTCCGCGCGCGCGTCGCGGAAGTTCACCTCCGGCTCGTGGCCCGCGCGCGGCCAGTCGGCGACCATGGCGCGCGATGCGCCGGCGCGCAGCGACTCGCGCCACGACAGGAACGGCTGCGCCAGCGCCTGCGGGAGATAGCCCGACCGCTCGAAGATCGAGGCGGCGTCGTGCAGCGCCCTGAGGCGCAGCAACGGCTCCGACTTCGCGGCCCTGATCGCCGAAAGGAGCTCGACGAGCGCCGCGCGCACATCCGCAGCGCCTGCGCCCTCGAACCGCGCGACGGCGTCGCCCCAGGCCTTCGACACCTCGTTCAGGCGCGGCGCGCCCGCGAGATCCTCGCGCTTCACCCACAGGATCGAGTCGAGCCGCTCGGGCGGTGTCAAGAGGTCCGCAAGATTCTCAACCGCCTGGTTGCGCGGATCGGCCCCGTCAGCGGGCCTGCGATAGAAGATCCTTCCACCCGTGAGCGGCACCTCCTCGAGGCCCGCGAGCCGCACGGCCGCAAGCTCCTCGCCCACGCGGCTCGGCGCCCACAGGTCTCCCGCGCGCGTCGGGTCGAAGCGCGCGGCGATCGCGCGCAGGCTCTCGCCGAGCGGCGACGCGGGGTGCTTCGCGAGGAAGTCGTTCACGACCTCGACGACGCGCGGCTGCTGGTCGGGCGACGCATCGCCCGAGAGCCCCGCGCCGAGAAGCGCCGCAAGACGCGGACGATGGTCATCGCGCCATGCCTCGATCGCCTCCCACGCGGGCGCGAAGTCGCGCGCGGCCTCGAACGACGCGAGCCGCCCCTGCCTCGCGAGCACCGCGCCATGGCGCGAGAGGATGTCGGACAGGCGGCGCACGAAGTCCGACTCGAGCGTGACGGGCGCGCACAGCCGCGCGGGGTCGAGATCGCGCAACGCAAGCTCAAGCGCCTCCGCGCGTGCCCGCGCCTCGGTGATCCGCGCGTCGATCGCCTCGCGCTTCAGGAGAAGCCGCGCGCGGGCCGTCTCGAGGCCCTCGCTTTCTGCGCGCGCGGCATCGAGCGCGCCACGCGCCGACTCGAGCGCTGCGAGCGCCGTCTTCCACGCGCCTGGGTCGACCTGCGCCGCATCCGGCCAGAGATCGGGAAGCTTCGTGTCCTTCAGGATCGCATCGGCCCGCGCGACCGCCGCGAGCGACGCGCGCTCGGCCTCGGCGTCGAGCTCGGCGAGGCGACCCGCGCGGCGGCGCTCGAGCCCGTCGAGCGCGATCCGCTCAGGCTCCTCGGCATCTTGACGGGCATCCGCGATGAGGGCCTTCATGACGTCGACGCGCGCGCGCGCGGCGCCGCGTTCGAGCTCCGCCGCAAGATCCTCCGCCAGGCCTCGAATCTCAGCGGTCCTCGCGAGACGCGCGCGGTGAAGCGCGTCCTCCTTCGCGAGCGAAGCCGCAAGCGCCGCGTCCACCGCGTCGCCGCGCGCGCGGATTCCCTCGGCGATCCCGCGCGCCTTCACGGCGTCGTTCGTCTCGATCGCGGCATCGAGCGCGGCGAGCTCCTGCGCGGCCCTGCGCGACTCGCCGACAGACCTGACGAGGAGCGTTCCCACGACGGCGAGCGCGCAGGCGCCCGCAATCGCGCCGACAAGCATGAGCCCGTGCCTGCGGCGCGTCCGCTCGCGCTCGGCTCCGACGACGGCCACCGCGCGGTCGACGAGCCCACGCGGCGCCTCGCGGCCCGCATCGCGCAGGACAGCGACCTGCCGCTCGATCTCGACCGCGGGCCGCGCCTCGGCGAGGAGCATCTCGAGCCGCTCGACCTCCGCCTCGAACGCCGCCCGCGCGGCGAGCTCGCGCTCGAGGTCGGTGAGCCACGCGAACGCGGGCGCGACCGACGCTGCAAGCGCGTCGTCCGGCATGCAGCCCGTCTCGAGGTTGACGGCCGCCCACGCCGCCTCGAGCCGCGTGAGCGCGTCACGGTCCATACGCGCGGCGGCGTCATGGATTTCCTCCGCAAGCCCCGCGAAGCGCGCCTGCGCCGCGCGCGCGCGCAACGGCGCCGCGAGCGCCACAAGCTCATCCCGCAGCCCGCGCGGCACGCCCGCGACCCACGGGTTCGTGTCGAGCGCCGCAATCGCCTCCTCGAGCTCGGCGAGCGTCGCTCCCGCGCGCCGCCGCAGCGCCGAGATCTCGCGAAGCCAGGCCGCCTCGAGCGACTCGATCTGATCGAGCCACATGCGGTTGCGCGAATCGGCGGCGCGGATCCGCCGCAGGATGCGGAGCCTCTCTGCGATCGGCTCGCGGCGCAGCGCGCTGAGCCGCAGCGCGTCGAGCAGCGCGCGATGCCCCTCGGCGCGCAAGGCGATGCCCGCAAGCGACTCGATCTCGGCCGCCGTCGGCATGGGAAGACGGCTGGCCGTCTCCGCCACCTCGCGCGCCCAGAAGCGGCCGACCGCGGCGTCGTCCGCGGCCAGCGTCCGCAGCGACTCGGCCTCGCGGACGAGACCGGGATAGTCCTCGATCACGGAGAGCGCCTCGCTCACGAGGCCGCGCTCCGCAAAGTCGACGGCGCGGTCGATCGACGCGCGCACGCCGCGCGCGCATGCCTCGAGCTCCTGCAGGAAAGTCGCGAGCGCGACATCGTCTGCCACGGTCTGCTGCGCAAGTTCGCGCAGGCCTTCGCGGATGGATCGGACGCTGGGAGTCATGCTCATGGAGGTGCCCACGCTCTCACGCAAGAAGAAGGACGAGCGCCAAGACAAGCGCCACGACGAGCGCGGCGGCCGAGTAGGCGAAGAGAAGAGCGACGACGAGCCGTGCGCGACCGACCCGATG
The DNA here is from genome assembly GCA_016124975.1 of Phycisphaera sp. Classification (GTDB taxonomy): domain Bacteria; phylum Planctomycetota; class Phycisphaerae; order Phycisphaerales; family SM1A02; genus QWPT01. The sequence goes on from WGMP01000020.1 coordinate 67,617, forward strand.
CCGCCGCGCCGCGGGCCACCCCGCGCCCAGCCCGAGTTCGGACGGTGCGTTCGCCTGCGCGCGACGCTCTGCGACCGCCGCTGCGAACCCGACCTCGGCGTCGGCCATGCCCGCATGCGACGCAGCGGAGAAGCCATCGCCGTTCGGTGCGTGTCGCACGGCGCGCGGAGGCTCCGCTTCCTCGACGGGCGCCTTGTGAAGGACAGGATTCACGCGAAGGCTCGGCGGCTCGCGCACGGCGGCCTCGACCGTCGCGCCTTCGCGCGCGGCGCGCGCGGCGGGTGCATCGCCCGCGGACACGCCGCGCACGACCTCGATCACCCGAACGCCTGGCTCGGCAAGCGTCGCGCGCACGCCGGCCGCGCCGGCGCACACGAAGCGCAGCTGGCAGCGTGTCCCCGCGGGCAGCCGCTGGAAGCGCGTCGAGAAGGTGACGAGCCAGCGCTTCTCGGCTGGAAGAAGCGCGAAAAGATCGACGACAAGCGGCAGAAGGTCGGTCTCCTCGGGAAGCACCACGCACACGCTTGCCGACGGTGCGTCGAGGAGCGCCTGCGCCACCACGCCCGCCCAGCCCGCGTCGAAGCCAGCGTCTTCCCATGCGCTCGCGGGCCGCGGCCCGCACGAGCCGCGCGGAAGAAGCGGGCCCTGCGCGCGCTCCTCGACCGAAGGCACGCCCTCGCAGAACGCGCCGAACGCCGACAGCATCCACGCGGGCCCCGCCTCCGCACGCTCATGCGGCTCGAGCACGAGGTGATGCGCCACGCGGTTCGGGCGGCCGCTCCAGTCGTTCCCGCACGGCGCCGTGCGCGAAAGGACGGTGTGGCTCCGTCCCTGCACGGAGACGATGCGGTGCGCCCAGTCGATGCGGTCTGCGCCGACCGCGCGCGTGCGGTCGAAGTCGTAGCCGCTGAGCTCCGCGAGCACGGGCTCGAGAGACGGCGGAAGCCCGCGCGTCACGACGGCGAGCGCAAATCCGCTCTGCCCGCGCACGCCGCGCTCGACCGAAGTGTGGACGAACTCATGGCTCATGCGCGCGCGAACTCCCTGAAGAGCGCGGGCTCCGCCTCCGAGAGCGCCACGACGAGCGGCGCCGCGGGCCACATCGGACGGAGGTCGCGCGGGCGGATCGCAAGCGCCGCGGCGGCCGCGACGCGCGACGGCGCGCTTCCGAGCCCGCTGAACGGCACCACGCGCAGGCGCGGGTCGAGCGCGCGTGCCGTCGCGAGGAACTCGGGCATGTGGGCCGCGAGGAACCGAGCGCTCGCGCCGTCGATCTCCGCGAGGACCTCGGGCGACGGCACCGCGATGCTCGGTCGGGCGGGAAGACGCTCGGCGGCGCTTCGGATCTGCGGCTCCGCGAGATGGCCCCAGATGTCGGCCTTCGCCAGCGCCAGCACGATGCGCAGCGGCAGCGGCTCGTTCGCGCCGAGCCCACGCAGGCGTCGCACGCGGTTCGCGGCCTCGATGAGCACGAGGTCCTGCCGCTGCTCGAGGCTTCCTGCGCCTCCCATCGACTGCACGGCCTCGCGCCCGCCGAGACGCTCGATCACGCGCTGGTCCTGCGTCGGGTCGACCACGAAGACAAGCGCCCGCGACACCGCGAGATGCCGCGTCACGGGTTCGTGCGGCGCATCTGCGCCCGGGAGGAAGTGCTCGCCTGCGTTGTCGTAGAGCGCGAGGAGATGCCGCGCACCGCCGCGACCGATCACGAAGAGCTGCGGCTTCGGGGCCGTCCACGACGCGTCGGCGAAGCGGAACGAACGGTAGAGCCTGCCCGAGAGATCCGTCTTCGCGATCATCGTCGGCCTGTCGGGCGTCGACGAGCGGAAGAGCGCCGACTCAAGCTCGACCGTGAGGTCGTTGAGCGTCGGATCCGCGTCGAGGAACTCGAGCCCGTCGACGACAAGCCCCGAGCGCATCGAGAAGCTCGCCGCCGCGAGCATGACGGACTTCCCGCACGCGGGCGCGCCCACGATCGAGAGGATCGTCTGCGGCAGCTCGATCACGGCAGGCGGAAGCTCGAGGTGGCAGCGCGGGCACGCGAGGCGCGTGCATGCGGCGCCCAGCGGGTCGATCGCGCGCCCCTGCGCGTCGAAGCGGCTCGGAAGAAAGCGGAGCTGCGCCGCGTCACCGAGCACGGCGTCCCCGCGCAGCGCCGCGTGCTCGGAGATGAAGCGCACCGTCGCGGGCGCGAACTCGTGCCAGCAGTGTGGGCAGGTGATGGTCGAGACAAGCGTTCGGGTCGACATGGTTTCGCTCGGCGTGTGCGTCACGGTGTGGCTGGCGGCTTCGCGCCCGAGGGCGCCGGCGGTCCCATCTGCGTGCCTGTCGCGCGCTCGAGCACGACGACGAGGTGGCGCGCGTCGATCGCTTCGCCGAGGAAGAGCGTGCCGATCGAGATCGAGAGATCGGAGCCCGCGAGGAGCGACGCAGCGACATCGCTTCCAGGAATCGTCAGCAGGGCTCCGACCACCTCGCCGTGCGCGACGGCGAGATTGCTGCCGAAGCCGCTCCAGGTGGCGCCCGCCGCGCCACCGACGGAGACATCGACGATGTCAAGGTCGACCGCGCGATCACGCGGCAGCGCGAGGACCGCGACCTCGACCGACCCCGGCCCGACCACGCGATGGGCGAACGAGCCGAGGCGCGCGCCATCGGTCGCGGCGATGCCGCGTGCGGTCACGGTCCAGCCCTCGCGCTCAAGGAAGCGCAGGAGATCGAGAAACCCCGCGAAGGTGCTCCATCCGCGCGCCTCGTCGACGACGCCCGCGGGCGGCGTCGGCTCTGCGGCCGCCGCCATGATCGACTCGCGCACAGCGCGCAGCGCCGGCCCCGAGCGCACGATGTCGAGCACCTGGTCGGCCGCGAGCGCGAACTTGAGCCCCGCGCGCTCGCTGCCGTCTGCGTTGCGCTCGCCCCAGGTGGCGACGGCCGCAACCTCGAGCGAATCCTCGAGCATGAGTGGCCCGCCGCTGCAGCCGTCGGAGAAGTTCGCGCTCGTCTGGACGAGCGTGGGCTTTCCGCTGGCGCGGCGCACGCCCGAGATCAATCCGTCGAAGAGGCTGTGCGTGGCCACACCGCGCGCCTCGTCGTCGCCGTCGGCGGCGAGGTCGAACGCACGCGACGCGACATGCCCAAGCGCCACCACGCGCGTACCGACGGCGAGGTCCGCCGAAGGTGCGATCTCGAGCGGCTCCACCCCGATCCGCTCGATCTGCGGCCTGAAGGCCTCGATGCTCACGGCGGCGAGGTCGAACTCGCGCGCGTCGGGCGCGATCTCCATCACCTCGAGGAAGCGCGGATGCACGCGAAAGTCGCGCGCGGCGAGCCCAGGCAGTCGGAACAAGACGCTGCCATCCGCAGGACTCCTGAAGATCGCGTCGACCGCGCGCGCGCCCTCGATCACATGGAAGTTGGTGACGAGCCAGAGGACGCCGCGGTCCTCGATCACGAAGCCTGTGCCCGTGCCGAGGTCGCTCGTGATCTGCGGAACCGCAAGCTGGTATTTCGCCCACTCGACGCCTGCAGGCCGCGCGCGCAGATGGTTCACAAGGAGCACGGCGCCGACGATGAGGACGGCGATCGACGCCGCGACGATGCCCAGCGCCTTGATGAGCCGCGCAGCCCCGCCGTCGGCCTCGCGCTGCGCGGCGACCTCCGCAGCGACCTTCGACTCGACCGCGACGCGGTACGCCTCATCGAGCCTGCGCGCATCGACCGCGCGCGGACGCTCACCGAGCGTGAACGCAGCGCCCGAGAGCGGCTGCGCGCGACGACGCGCCTCTGCGGCGGGATCGGCGGATTGCGCAGGCGGCGCACCGCCCCCACCGTCGTTCTGCGCGCCGCAGCGCCTGCAAACGACGGTCTTCCCAGCGTTCGCACGCGCGACGAGGTATTCGAGTCCGCAGTTGTGGCAGTGGGAGGTCATGGCGATGTGCTCTCATCCTCTACGCGAGCTGTGCACTTGAGCTCGGCACTGAACCCATGCGTGAGCTTGCCCGATCTCCACTTGAGCTCGAGTGCCTCTCCAACGATGCCTTGAAACACAAGATCTGGCGAGGCCGATTTGCCCTGGGACTTGTTCGCGCGCCGCTGCTCAAGCTCTTGCTCAACATCCTGATTCCACTGCTGCGCGTCATGCTCGGAACCAACCAGTGCCTCAATCTTCTCTTGGAGCTTGAGTAGGCAGTCCCTCCACTTCCCAACGAGGACTGCGTTCAGCAGATCGTTGCGCTGACTGGGGCCTGGAGGGCCTTGCCGTATCAGCGAGCAGATGAACCCATTGCTGTCTCGAATCTGATCATCAATGGTCTGGTCATGACTTTTGGCTTCGTCTTTCCGACGCTGATCAATCTCGATCGCCTCGATCATGTGCTTGACCGCGATGGATGCGAGTTGCCGACGAGCACGAGCTCTTGCCATCGAATACCCCTGCGCGTCAAGACCGGTGCCGGACCGCCGACCGCTTCCATCCTCAGGGGACTCGGAGCGCTCGGCTGTCGGGATCTGGAGTGTTCCGATTGCATTTCGGAACCGATACAGACTCTGATGGTCGGGAGAAAGATGATCGCGGAGAGCACCGCTCGGATCAGGCTCTTGCGAGCGGTCAAGGTCTGCTTCCGCTGGCTTCGATGACTCGCTCTCCTTGTCTGCGCCGGACGGATCTCCTCCGCTCGCATTGCGGTCCTGAGACGGAGGCGTTGTCTCAGCTGGCGCGGAAGATCCACCTTTGGCAACCTCCGAAGTGGAATTGGCTTCCGGTGCAGCGTGGCCCTGGTCGTCCGCCTGAGGACCACCGCTCGCGGAAGCACCCGTCGGCGGCGCCACCTGCTTCGGCGACTCGGATTCCGCATCCGATTTCGCGCCCGCCGCCGCACCGTTCGACGCCTCCACAACCTCCACCACCTTCGGCAACTCCCCGCTCAACGGGTCGCCGCCTGCGTCGCTCGGCGCCGCGCCCGTGTCGGATGACGGCGCAAACACGGGCACCTCCACCTCCGCCGCGTTCTCGCGGCGGCTCCACATCGTGAGCGCGAACGCAAGCACCACGGTCGACAGCGCCGCGGAGCCGATCGCGAGCGGCATCAGCCGTCGCGCGCGCGCGTCGCCATCCTCGCTGTACGGTGCCACGCCATCGCCGCGGGTGCGTACGCGCCGCTCGTCGTCGTCGTCGCGCACCACGAGCGTGCGCCCCTGCGACTCGACCTCCGCGATCGACGGAAGGTGCGCGCCGCCCGCCGAGGCGCGGAACGCGGCATACTCGCTCTCGGCGCCGCAATGCCACGCGCCTTCATCCGCGGGGCGGAGCGCGGAACGCGCGCCGAGGAGCGAGGTTCCCGACGACATCGAGCAGAGATCGACGGGCGCGGAGAGCGAGAGAAGCCCGATTCCGAAGCGCAGCCGCGCACGGTCCGACGGATCAAGCGCGGCGACGAGCGCGAGCACCGAGTCGGACTCGCCCTCGGGCACCACGCCGACCGCGCCGTCGCGCAGCGCCGCGCGCCAGAGGTCGAAGAGCGCAAGGACGCGCGGGTTGCGCGCAGCAGCGGCGGCGTCGGCTTCCTCCGCGTCGATGCGCGCCCCGTCGCCCGCGGTCGCGCGCGCGGTGCGCCAGAACTCGGCGTCCGACGCAAGCCGCGGCAGCGCGCCCGCGAGAAGCGAAAGGTCGCGCGCCTCGAAGAGGAGCGTGATGACCTCGACAGTCGGCCGCCCCGCGTCGTCGAACCCGGCGGGCATCATGCGCGAGACGGCGAAGCGCCCCGAGCGGAGCGCGCGGCCCGTCATCACGGCGTGCGTCTCGAGCCGCGCGATCCGCTCTGCGGTCGACGCCTCGCCGAACTGGAAGCTCTCGAGCTCGCGCGTCTCGTCGGCCGCGACGCCGCGCGACGCGGCCACGGTGCCGTAGCCTCGGAGCGAGCCGAGGACATGCGTCTCTGCAAGGATCGTTCGACTGGCCATCCGCATCCTTTCCAATCGCCGCACCGCGGCCAGCTGTCAGGGCCGCACGGCGAACCAGGTCACCACGCCCACCACCGTGAAGAGGAGGACGACCGCGATGGTGAAGATCACCCACGCGTTCGTCGTCCGCGCCTTCTCTGTCTTCTCGTTCTGCGCGGCGCGCCAATGCGCCTCCTGCGCAAGCCGCTGCGCCTCGCGGATACGCTCTTGGTCTGCGCCCGCGTCCATCATCTCGAAGCAATAGCGGAGCGGCTCCACCACGTTCTCGGCGGGAAACTCCGCGCGCGGCACGCCTCTTCCGAGCGCGTTCTCCGACATGCGAACGGCCACCGATGCGAAGACGCTCGCGTTGGCGACCGTGCGGAACATCTGCCCGAAGTGCCTGCGCATGAACTCGCGCACGCCGCCCGCCTCGCGAAGCAGCGCACGGTTCAGGTCCGTCTTCGTCAGGACCACCGCGATCGGCACACGCTCGCCGCCGTGGCTCTGCCGAATGCGCGACGCGGCCTGCGTGAGCCCGAAGGTGTCCTCCTGCGCCTCCTCGCCGCCCGCGGCGACGACGGCGGGGTCGATGAGGAAGATCGCGGCGGCCGCGCGGTCGATCGCGGCGAGAAGCTCGACGGCGTCGGGGTCGCGCGAATCATGCATGAACGCCTTGCGGAAGACCTCGCCCGGATAGTCGAGCGCTGTCAGGAGCCGCTCGCGGCCCGCGTAGGTGACGAGAAGCTCGGCGTAGCTGCTTCCGAGGGTCGCGGCGGGCCAGCGCCCCGCGCGCAGCTCCTCGATGACGCGCATGAACTGGGTGTGGGCGGCGCCCGAGGTGGCGCGGCAGGTCATCTCGACCACGCGGCGCCTGTCCGCCCGCGCCCGCTCATCGATCGGTTCGCCCCGCGCGGGAATCCGGCCATCGATGAGCGTGCAGCCCTGCCAGAGCGATTCGTAGAGCCGCGCGAGATAGATCGTCTTTCCCGCGCGGCGACGCCCGATCACCACGATGCGGTCGCGGACGGGCGGCGCAGGCCGCGCGGGTGCTGCCGCCGCGGCGTCTCCTGCCGCAGGCGCGGCAAGAGCGTCCGAAGCCGAATGCCGCTGGTCACCCATCGCGAACCCCCGATTGCGCCCGGGTTCGCGCGCTGGCGATGCGTGCATCACGGCACGCGGCGTCTGCCGCCGCTGCAAAGCAGCCACGGTCATCCTTTCGCAGTCTTGTCCATCGTTTCATATTCACCCCGCGCGAAAGGTAATCGAAGATTGGGTCGCGCTGCAAGTCATGGTCGAAGCGGGTTCACGCCCTCGCGCGCGGCGTGGCATCGAAGGAGCTAGGATCGTCGACCCGACCGTCAGACTTTCTGACGGAGTTTGATCGAAACGCCTCGCGAACCCCGTGCATCAGGAACTTCTTGGCCGCCCGCAGCTTGAAGCGCGCACCGTCGAACGGTGCGAGCGCTGCCGCGTCGAGCGGCCGCTCGGAAGCAGCGCGGCCTGCCGATGCGTGCAGCCCGCGTGGAAGCCGTACTGCGTGCGCTGCGCGCGTGTCATCGAAGGGACGATCTGCCCGCATTGCCTCGAGGTCGCGGAGACGAACGGGAGGCAGTTGCGCGCCACGCTCGAGGGAATCCTCGCGCCACGCGGCGGCATCGCGGGTGCGCTCGCCGCGCACGAGCGCCTGAAGGACCGCGTGACGCGGGCAATGACCGAGTTCTCGATCTCCAGCGCCCTCCCCGTACTCCCCGATTGGGCCATGTCGCTCGCCGACCCCCGCGCGCCCCTTCCGCCGGGCACCGAACATTCGCGGACCAAGATGGAGGCCGCCCGCGCGCTGCGGCTTGAAGAGGCCGCTGTGCGCCTCGCCCTCGACGGACTCGCCTATTCGGGTCTACCCACCGAGCAGCGGCTCCAGTCTGCGGTCGGCAGTGGCGATTCCGCGGCCGCTTCCCTCGCCTCGTGGGACGGCTTGGTGGCAAGCCCTGCGCAGGATCATGCCCTTCGCGAGGCGGCTCGCACGCTTTTGTCGACTGATTCTCTTGCAGCCACCCTGCTCGAGTCGATCACCAAGCGTGATCTCGGGCGGTTGGTCGAGGCCGCCGTCCGTCGTGGACGCGCCCTCGAGGCATGCCGCCGGGCATTCGGCGTCGGCTGATGGAAAGCTCGGCAGTTCGATTCACCATCTTCATCCTGCTCGGGGTCGCCGCGATCTCGGGCTCTGCAGCATTGATCGGCACCGACCCCGACTCCGCGAGCGCAAGCTCGGGCCGTGCGCCCACCGAACTTCCGTCCCTGCGCGACCGCCCCACCGCGTCCGCCCAACTCGACCCGACCCTCGATGCGCCGCATCGTGGCATCGACGACGCAGAAGCTCCAAAGGCCTTCGACTTCGACATCGTCGGCACCGACTTCGCGCCGCCGCCGCCTCAAATGGGCCGCGAGCGCTGGTCGTGGAAGGACGACAGGACGCAGATCGTGTTCGAGGGCTGCACGCCCGTCGCGCGCGACGAGCGCATTGATCCGCTCGACTGCATCGTCGAGGCGGAGATCGACCGTGCGGGCCTCGAGGCGCTCGAGGCGCACTTCGGATTCGAGATGCACCGCCTCCGAACCTTCCGCGTGCGCGGCGACGCGCAGGTCGACGACGCGATGTGGGAGGATCTGCTCGCGCAGCACGCGTCCGCGCTTGCGAAGCACGGCATCGTGCTCGAGGGAAACCGAGTCGCGCCCGACTTCCCGTGGCTCGTGCAGCGCGCCGTTCCGTTCGTCGCGCCGCTTGCGCAGGCCATCGTGCGCGCATGGCGCGACACGGATGCACCCGCAGCAGGCGCCGCCGCCCCAGGCAACTATCCACGCTCCGACACGCGCGTCGAGGCGCTGACCAGCTTCGTCCAGCGCGCGATCCCGTACGCCGAGGTCACGCCGTCGCCCGACGGGCTCGAGCGCTGCGGCCTGCGCACGCCTGGAGCAACTCTCGCCGACGGCGGCGACTGCGACTCCAAGGTGCTGCTCCTGGCGGCGCTTCTGCGCGCGGCCGACCCGCGGCTCCCGCTCGTCCTCGTCACGCTCACGATCGACGGCCGCCCGCACATGCTGCTCGGCGTCGGCATCCGCCCGACCCCGTGCGCGGCCACGCTCACGCACGGGGGCCTTGAGTATGTGCTTATCGAGACCACGAGCGCGGTCGGCGTCGGCTTCATGGCCCCCGACTACAACGACGCGCGGCTCGAGGAGTTCACGGTCATCCCGTGAACATCCCGTGCGGAGCGTCGTACGGACCCTCCGCGGCTTCTCGTCGGGAGCGCTCTCCGGAAACCGTCTCCGAAAGCCCGCGCCGAGGGCCTTCTTCGAAAACCTCGCCCCAGCCAAGATCACCCCGTATACTCCCGCGCCATGTCCATCCTTTCGTCATCCAACCCCGTTCTGTCTGACTCCGCACTCGACAGGCTCGTCTCCGAGACCGGCGGCTCCGCCCGCAGCGACGTCGCCACCATCACGGGCGTCCTGCAGAAGACAGGCCTCTGCACCATGCTCGCGGTCGCCGCGGGCGCGGGCGGCTACATGCTCGCGCAGACCTATCCGAGCGTGCTCTGGATCAGCGCGATCGCGTCGTTCGTGATCTCGCTCGTCCTCTTCTTCGTCATGATGTCGCGCCCGCACCTCGCGAAGATCGGCGCTCCCGTCTACTCGATCGCGCAGGGGTTCTTCCTCGGCGCGTTCAGCATGATGCTCGAAGGCATCCTCGCCTCGAAGGGCATCGTCGCGATGGGCGGCCTCGCGCTGCAGGCCTTCGTCATCACGGGCAGCCTCATGGCGACGATGCTCGCCCTCCACACCTTCGGCATCATCAAGGCCGGCCCGCGCTTCGCTTCGATCCTCTCGCTCGTGACGATCGGCATCGGCGTCGTCTACCTCGTCAGCTTCATCATGAGCCTGTTCGGGGCCTCGATGCCGTTCCTCTCGCTCGGCTCCGCCTTCGACGGCGGGTCGGCCGCGCTCATCGGCCTCGGCATCAACGCGGTGATCCTGATCGTGGCGGCGCTCTGGCTCCTGGTCGACTTCGCGCAGATCGACGAAGCGGTCGCCGCGGGCGCCCCCAAGTCGATGGAGTGGATGCTCGCGTTCGGCCTGATCGTCACCCTCGCGTGGATCTACTACGAGGCGCTGAAGATGGCCTTCCGCCTCGCGGCCCTCTTCGGCAACCGCGAGTGACGGCCGTCGCGCTCACGCTCGCGGCGCTGCTCGCGGCGCTGCTCCCGATTGGGGAAGGCGCCCGCGCGGACCGCCCTGTGCGCGTCCTGCGCGCGTCCGATTCCGAACTTCACCTCGAACTCCGCACGGCGCCGTCTCACGCAGACGGCGCCGTGTCGTTGCAAGAGGTCCGCTTCGAGCGCGCCGCGCGCGATGCGTCGTGGCGGCTCGTCGGGCGCGAGACGGCCACGCCTGTCGGCGCCATGCAGGACACACCGGAGCCGCACGCCTTCGGTCCGCCGCGCGCGGCCGCGCTGCGGGCGCTCGACCGTTCGATCGGCGAGGCGGAGGGCGAGGCCGCCATCCTCATCAATCTGCACGACGGCGACGCTGCGATCGGCATCGTGCGCGACTCGGCCGTGCACGAGGCCTACTTCGCAGACGACCTCGTTCCAATGCTCGTCGAGGCGCAGTCGAGGCCGAAGGCGCGGCCGACGAGCATTGCGTGCCTCAGCTGGCCTACGACAGCCGACGAGGGCGCCGTGCGGGTGCTGCTTCTCGCGCTCCTCGACCCCGCCACGCAGGCGGCCGCCTCGAGCCGTCTCGCGGCCGAGCCGATGCGCCGCACGCGCGATGTCCGCGACGCCGACGCAGACGCCGCGCGCGCGGCGATCCGATTCGCGCAACCCGGAGCTCCGCGCCCAGACGCCCCCGAGCTCGCTCCCTATCGCTGGATCCACCTGTCGCTCGAGGCCGCGCGCGGCGCGTCATGAACGCGCGGGACGGCGGATCGCATCGGGCGGGACCGTGCTCGGCGGCGTGAAGCGCGCGACATTCTCCGCGACCACATCGAGGCCCGTGGCGCCGCACTGGGTGCGGATCGCGACGAGGCGCTCGCGCACGACCGCAAGCGCTTCCTCACCGCCCGAGCGCGCGCGTGCGATGTCGACGATCGCCTGCGCGAGAAGAACGCGCGGCGCATTCCCCGCGTCGCGCTCCGCGGCCAGCACGGCGAACGGCGCCGACCAGTCGATGTCGTCGCCCGTGAGTGCAAGAAGCGCGGACGCAAGCAGCACCACGCCGTCGGCCGGGTCGGACGCAGGCCGCTCGACAAGCGCGCTCGCCTCCGCCCGCAGCGCAGCGCGCATCTCCTCGAGCGACTCGACGGGGATGCCCACCACGCCGTCGCGCAGGAGCTCGCGCACGACACGCTCAAGCTCGGGGCGCGACGCAAGCGACGCCCCGAAGATCTCCGCGAGCGGGTCGAGCTTCGCCGCCTGGGCGGGCGTGCGCTCCGCCGCCTGTCCCGCGTCGACGCCATCGCCCGCGACGAAGGCAAACCAGAGCACGATCACGACCGCGCACGCGCTCGCAGCCGCCACCGCAAGGGCGCGCGCCCCTCGGCCCGTCCGCACGGCGATTGACTCGCCGCGCGACACCCGCGCGATGTTCGCGGCGGCGCGACGCAACGCGGCGCCGTCGTCGATCCCGCGCAGGAGCCATCGCAGGATGCCCGCGAGACGGCGATGGTCGCGAGCGGCGCTGTCCGCGTGGTCGACGCCCGCACCGTCGCTCTCGCGCCCCCACGATGCGTGGCCGAAGTCGACGATCCGCGGCGCGCCCTCCGCGTCGATCATGAGATTCGCAGGCGAAAGATCGCCGTGCGCGACCCCCCGCGCGTGGCATGCGAGGAGCGCGTCCTGCGCGAGGGCGACGATGCGCTCGCACTCCTCCGCGCTCCGATCGGGCGCAAGCGCCTTCCAGATGTAGAGCGGGACACCCGCGATGAGCTCGGTCACGATGAAGACGCCGTTCGCGTCACGACCCGCGTCGAGGACGCGCGCCACGCCCGCGTGGGCGATGGTGCGCGCGGCGCCCGCCTCGCGCAGCCGCGCGTCGACCTCCGCTGCATCGCAGCGGATCCGCTTCACCGCGACGAACGCCTCCGACCCACAGCGCGCGAGCGAGCGGTCGAGCGCTCGATGGACCGCGCCGCTCGAGCCCTTTCCGATCGGCTCGAGCAGTTCGTAGCGCCCCTCGCCATCCTCGAGCGGCGGGCCGAGGCGCGTCGGCGCCGCGAGGTCGGAATTGACCTCCTCGGCGTCCTCGACCTCGATCCCTTCGCCGAGAACGGCCAGCGCCGCCGCGCGTTGGATCGCGTCAGCCCACGACGGATGGCGGGCGCGCCACGCGGCCCCAAGCTCGCGTCGAAAGCGGGGCGCTGCGTCGAAGGCCGCCAGCACGATGGCGACCAAGCTGTCGCGGTCGCGCACGGGGTCGACCGCGTCGAGGTAGCGCTCGGGCGTGGGGAGTTCTCCCTGCCGCGAGAGCAACTCGTCGAGATCGCGCCGCACCGCGTCCGCGAGCGACTCGCCCGCGGCGATGGAGAAGCCGCGGAACCCTTCCCGCTGCCACGCCGACGACGAAACCGACGGGGTCACATCCGACATGCTCGCGGCACTATAAGGTGGTGGCCGTGGACCGCTCGCAGCAGCTCGCAGACCTTCTCGTGGAACTCGCGCCCACGCTGCGCGCGCGGATCCGCGCGAGGCGCGGCGCGCGGCCTCGGTCGATCTCGACGAGCGAGATCTATGCGACGGTCGTGCGCCGCACGCTCGACCTCGAGGCACGCGAGGGGGTGCGCGCGGTGGGCGATGACGCGGAGCACGCGGGCCAATCCGATGAACGCGGCGACCCGCGGTCGAGGCCGCCAGAGGATGCGCGACAGTCTCCGCGGCTCTGGGCGCTTCTCCACACGCTGATCGACCGCGTGATCGGCCGCGCCGACCGCACCGCGCGCCGCGCACGCACGGCGATGCCCGCCGTGGCGCGAGGCGCCGACGGCGCTGCGGCGTCCGACCCCGCGGATCTCGCCGAGCGCGAGGAACTGCGCCGCAGCGTCGTGGCGATCGTCGACTCGCTCGACGAGTCAGACAGGGAGATCGTCTCCCTGAGGCTGCAGGACCTCGAGTGGGCCTCGATCGCCGCGAGGACAGGCCACAGCGCCGCCGCGTGCAGGCAGCGCTGGCACCGCCTGATCGAGCGGCTGGCGAAGGCCGTCTCGGCCGAGGCCGCAGGCGACGACGGCCAAGCGCCCCCCCGCTGAGCCCGCGCGCCCCGAGGCGCCGGCGCGGGCGCCAAATGCGATTTTTCCTTCGATTTTCAACTCGTGCCGTCACACGGCCGCGCAAGCGGGCACTTGACGGGTGGATGCGGGTTCGCCCGCAGCCCCTGCGCGGAGGTGCGATCGGCCCCTCCTGCGCGGGCGGGCGTGAAGTCCGGGGCTTCAACTCGAAGGGAAATCACATGGCTGGAATCGGTGCGATCGGCATTGGCGCGCGCGCGTCTGCGTGCGCTCTTCTTGCGGCAGGGGCGATCTTCTTTGGCAATCCGTTGGCCGCTTCCGTTCCGTCCGCACCCGCGGACGATGTCCCGGGGCAGCTTCCGCCGCCGTGGATCCATGCCCGGTCAGACCCGTTCGCGAAGCGCGTCGAGGAACTCGTCGCGCAGGGCGCGGCGCGCGACGCCGCCGAGAGCCAGGCGCGCGGCGAACTCGTGCCCGAGGGCGCGGACGAGTGCCTCGCCTACACCTTCGTGGTGATCTGGTGCGAGGATGGCGTCCTCAAGCGGGCCTACAAGCGCATCGCGTCGAACTGCATCGACAAGATGGCGTCGACCGCGGGGTGCACCCTGCTGACCTGCCCCCCTGGCTGGGCGCCGCCAGAGCCCTGCCCGCTGCCGCCCTGCCCTTCGCCGCGCGTCCCCATGTGGGACACCGCGGTGAACGCTGCGTGCGCGGGGCTCCCGCCCGCCGTCGGCTGCGTGTGGATGTATCCGACCGCGCCGACCCCGAGCTGGGGACCGTGCGAGGGGCTCCTCAGCTGCAACTGCTTCCCCGAGCTCGACACCTCCTGCGCGACGCTCGTCATCGAGTGCCGCAACCCGTCGGCGCCGATGCAGGTGGGCGACCTCTGCCCCGACTGCCAGCAGGACTGAACGACGGCCACGCCAGCCTCGGGCATCGCCCGATGCAACTGTCTCTGCGCCACCAAGGGAACGGATCCGCCCCATGGGGAAAGACGCAGGGACACGCCGAGCGGCCTCCGCTCAGGTCCTCGGTTGACGCCGGCGCCGCAAGGCGCCGGCGTTGTTGCTTTTCCGCCGTCTCGTGCAGGCGGAAACCGGCCGGTGTCGAACCACCTCGCGAACCACCTCGCGAAGCATCGTGCGGAGGCGGTCGCCGCTACAGGATCTCCGCCGCCAGGCTCGCGAGGCTCGAGCGCTCGGTCTTCGACAGCGACACATGGCCCGCGATGCGCTGGCCCTTGAAGCGCTCGATCGCGTGCGCGAGGCCGTTCGACTGGGCGTCGAGGTACGGGTTGTCGATCTGCAGGATGTCGCCCGAGAGCACGATCTTGGTGCCGTCGCCCACGCGCGACACGATGGTCTTGATCTCGTGAGGCGAGAGGTTCTGCGCCTCGTCGACGATCATGAACTGGTGCGGGATCGAGCGGCCGCGGATGTAGGTCAGCGGCTCGAGCACCACGCGGCCCGTCGCCATCAGCTGGTCGAGGCGCTGCTTCTCGGTGCGGCTCTCGGGCCGCTCGTCGACATGGCTCCCGCGCGTCGAGAGGAGATAGGCGATGTTGTCGAAGATCGGCTGCATCCACATCGCGAGCTTCTCGTCCTTGTCGCCCGGGAGGTAGCCGATGTCGCGTCCGAGCGGCATGATCGGCCGCGCGGTGAGGAGCTTGTCGTAGCGCTCCTCCTTGATCGTCTTGTGGAGTCCCGCCGCGATCGCAAGCAGCGTCTTGCCCGTGCCCGCGGGGCCCGTCAGCGTGACGATCTTCACATCGTCGTCAAGCAGCAGCTCGAGCGCCATCGTCTGCTGCACGTTGCGGCCCATGATGCCGTAGACGGGCTTGCGCGGGCCCGTGACGGGAATCGCGGCGCCCGTGTCTGCGAGGATGCGCGCGAGGCCCGTGTGGTGCTCGTCGAGCTCGTCGACGAGCAGGATGAACTGGTTCGCCACGGGCTCGACCGCAACCGTGTGCGCGTAGTCGGGCGTGTGCGCGGTGAACTCGGCCAGCCGCTCGATCCGCAGCTGCCGCTCGTCGTAGAGCTCGTCGATGATCTCGCCGGGGACCTTCATCACGATGTAGCCCGCGTGCAGGAAGTCCGCCGCGATGTGGTCGTGCTCGAAGTCCTCGGCGGGAATGCCGAGCGCGTCGCTCTTCACGCGCGCGTTGATGTCCTTCGTGATGAAGATGGTGCGCTTGCCGCCCTGGTGGAGCTCCTGCGCCACCGCGAGGATGCGGTTGTCGGCCTTGTCGAGGTCGAGCGCGAAGTCGCGGCTGCCGTTGCAGCGCGCCACGCGGATCGAGCCGCCCTGCTCGTTCCAGACCACGCCCTCGAACAGCGCGCCCTGCGCGCGCAGGCGGTCGAGCGCGCGCGTCACCTGCCGCGCGTTGCGGCCACGCTCGTCGTTGTTCTTCTTGAAGGTGTCGAGCTCCTCGATGACGGCGAGCGGGATCACGACCTCGTGCTCGGCGAACTTGAAGATCGAGTTCGCGTTGTGGAGGAGCACGTTCGTGTCGAGCACGAAGTGCTTCCTCGCGGTCGCGCCACCTGCGTTGCCCGAAGACTCGGGGGAGAGACCGAAATCGGTCGCGGCGTCCGTGCGGTTCTCGTTCAGCATGCAAGCCCTCCTGTGGCTGGAACTGCGCTGAATATGTCGCGGCGTCGGGAGACACGCCCCCGAAGCCGAGGCCTGCGCCTATGGGGATAGTGGCTTGCCCGATAAGACCTTTCAACCATGCAGTGCGAAGATCAGGCGAAATCGCGAGGATTCCCTCGGGCCAGCCCGCACCGTTCGCACGGGGTTCATGCGCGGTTCAACCGAGCGGGTCACAGTCCGCGACCGAGACGACGCACTCGAGGCCGGGGGCGCGCTCCGCAAGCGCCGCCGCGAGCCGCGGCAGGTAGCCGCGCTCGGTGTTCGTGTGCCCCGCGAGGAGGACCTCGAGGCCGAGCGCATGCGCGCGGAGGACATCGTGGTGCGAGAGCTCGCCCGTCACGAAGAGCGTGGCGCCCGCCCTGGCGGCAGCGTCGAGAAGGCTCGCGCCGCTTCCCGCGCAGACGGCGACACGCCCGTGCGTCGCCGCCACGCCGCCGCGCGCGACCTCGCGGGACGCAGAAAGCGGGCCGCACCCGAGGATCTCCGCGAGCCGTGGCGCCAGCGCCCTCGCGGTCGACAGGCGCGAGAGGGTGCCGACCCGACCTGCGCCCGTGCGTGGTCCCGTGCGCGTGGGCACGGGCTCGAGCGGCACGACGTCGAACGCGGGCTCCTCGTAGGGATGCGCGGCGTGCAGCGCGGCGATCGCGGCCGAGAGCGCGCGGCGCGGAAGCGGCATCTCGAGCCGAACCTCGCGCACGCGCTCGAGCCTGCCGCGCGCGCCGACCGCGGGCGCCGACCCTTCGCCGCCAAGGAAGGTTCCCTCGCCGACGAGCGTGAACGAGCAGTGGCTGTAGGCGCCGATGACGCCCGCTCCCGCGGCGGAGAGGGCCTCGCGCACGCGGTCCGCGGAGTCTTCGGGCACGAAGACGACGATCTTGTGCGTCGCGCCCTGCGCGGCCGCCGCGACGAGCGCCGCGACACCGTGCGCGGATCCACCTGCGGCGGCGGCGACCGACTCGAGGAGCCAGTCGTTCACGCCGCCATCGACCGCGTCGAGCGCGGTGTGGGGCGAGTAGATGGCGATGCCCGCGCGCACCGCGTCGATCGCAACGCGGCACTGCCAGCTGCCGCCGTCGAGCCGTTCGAGCGGCTTGAAGAGGAGCGGGTGGTAGCCCACGATGAGCTGCGCGCCGAGCGCCTTCGCCTCGTCGAGGACATCGCTCGTGACATCGATCGCCAGGAGCGCCTTCGAGACAGCGCGACCGTCGCCCGCGACGAGGAGGCCGACCTTGTCCCAGCTCTCCGCAAGCGGAAGCGGCGCGATGGCGCCGAGCGCGGCGATGACTTCGGAAAGCGGTCGTCCGTCGTGAGCCATTTCGTCTCCGTGTGCCATGGCGTCTCCGTGGGCCTCGGTCAGGTGCAGACGAGCATCGCCGCGCCCAGCACGCCCGCGTCGTCGTTGAGCGAGCTCGCGACGATGTCTGTCTTGCGCAGCACGCTCGGGAAGACGGTGCGGTCGAAGCTCCTGCGCACGCGCGCGACGAACGGCTCGCCCAGCGCCTCCGTCACGCCGCCGCCAAGGACGACGCAGTCGATCGAGAGCATGGTGACGATGTTCGCGATCGCGACGCCAAGGAACTCCGCGCTCTTGTCGACCACCTTGCGCGCAAGCTCGTCGTCCTTCTCGTAGGCGCGCGCGATCGTCGACGAGCCGATCGAGCCCGTCTCGTCGGCCTTCTCTGCGAGAAGCCTGTGCAGGACGCTCTCGGGATGCATCGGAAGAAGCCGCCTGATCGCATTCACGATGCCCGTGCGCGAGCAGATGTCCTCGACGGTCATGAAGCCGGGCTGCCCGCCCGGGAAGAGGACGACATGCCCGATCTCGCCCGCGGTGTGGCGCGGGCCGCGCCAGAGGCGGCCGTCGAGGACGAGCCCCGCGCCGACGCCCGTGCCGACCCAGACCGCGAGCATGTTCGCGCGGCCGCGTGCGGCGCCGAGCTGCGCCTCGCCCCACGCGGCGACATTTACATCGTTGTCGAGCGCGACGCGCAGGCCCGTTTCGCGCGCGCCGAGCTCCTTGATCAGGATGTCGCGCAGCGGAAGATCCTCCCAGCCGAGGTTGCCTGCCTTGATCACGACGCCCCTGTCGAAGTCGACGGCACTCGGCGCGCCGACGCCGATGCCGAACAGCCGTTCGCGCGGCGCCTTCGCGTCGTCCATCGCGCGCCACACGCCCTCGACGAGGCGCTTGATCACGGTGTCGCGGCCCTCATGCGCCTTCGTCTTCCGCTTGCAGCGTCCGATGATCCTGCCCTCGGCGTCGACGACGCCGATCTGCATGTTGGTTCCACCGAGGTCGACGCCGACGACGACCGCGTCCTTCGGAAAGTCCTTCGCAATGCGCATGCGCCGAGTGTACCGCGCGTCGATTCAGCTGCGGAAGCCGTCGGCCGCGGCGACCGCCGTGTTCGCCGCGTCGGGGCGCGAGCGGCCCGTCCACAGCCGATACAGGGCACGCTTGGCGTCGTCGATGACCATGATCGCCGCGGGCAGCACCAGCACGGTCAGCACGCTCGAACTCATCAGTCCGAAGACGAGCGAGATCGCCATTGGAATGAGGAAGCGCGCCTGGAAGCTCTGCTCGAGCATCAGCGGCGACAGCCCCGCGAGCGTCGTCACCGTGGTCAGCATGATCGGCACGAGGCGCAGCCGCCCAGCGCGCACGAGCGACTCGAGCAGCGGTTCGCCCTTCTCGCGTAGTTCGTTCGAGAACTCGACGAGGATGAGCGAGTTGTTCACGACGACCCCCGCGAGCGCCACGAAGCCGATCAGCGAGAGGAAGGTCATATCGAAGCCGAGGAGGAGATGGCCCCACACGATGCCGATGATGCCGAACGGAATCGCGAGCATCACCGCGAGGGGCTGCAGGTAGCTCTCGAACAGCCACGCGAGGATCACATAGATGCCGAGGAACGCGGCCGCAAGTGCGATCGGGAAGTTCGCGAAGGCGTCGACGAGGTCCTTCTGTCGCCCCGCGGCGCCGATCTCGACCCCGGGCATCGACGACGCGATCGCCTCGATCTCGGGGGCGAGCGCCCGCGCCACGACCTCGGGGTTCGTCGCGTCGTCGCAGTCGGCGCTCACCGTGACGGTGCGCGCGCGGTCGACGCGGCGGATCGTCGAGTATCCGCGGCCCTCGCGGACATCGGCGACCTCGACGAGCGGCACAGCGGTGCCCATCGGGCTCACGAGCCAGAGCTCCTCGATCGTCGACAGACGCCTGCGCGACAGCTCGTCGAACTGGACGCGCACGTCGACATCCTCGCGGTCGGCGCTGAAGGTGTGCGCCTCCGCGCCGAAGACCGCGGCGCGCACCTGCTGCGCCACATCGGCGGTGGTGAAGCCCATCGCGAGCGCCTGCGGCGTGAGCTCGATGCGCAGCTCGCGCTGCGCGTCGTCGGCGTCGTCGGAGATGTCCTTGACGCCGCTGAACCCCGCGAGCGCGGCCTTGATGCGCGCCACCGCCGCGTCGACCTGCGCGTCGTCCGCGCCGCGGACCTCGTAGCTGACATCGGCCCCTGCGGGCCCGCCCGAGACCTCCTGGAACTTCACGATCTCGCACTCGTCGAGGTTGCCCGCGGCGAGGCGGATCGCGTCGATCACCTCGGCGCTGCGGCGCGAGCGCGTCTCGACGGGCGAGAGCTCGAGGAAGATCTGCCCGAGGTGCGTGGCGGCCGCGTTCGTCGCGCCCGTCTCGAAGTCGACCGAGCTGCCGAGGCTCGCGGTGAGCGCCTGGACCTCGGGCTGCGCGCGCGCGGCGAGCTCGATGCGCCGCGCGACCTCGCTCGTCTGCTCCATCGTGGCGCCGATCGGCAGCGCGAAGTCGACGATCACGGTCTCGGTGTCGTCGGCGGGAAGGAAGACGAACGCGAGGCGCCCGCCGAAGACCATGCCGACCGAGCCGAGGAGCACCGCGGTCGTGGCCGCGATCGCGATGTACCGCTCGCGCAGGCACCAGCGCACCGCGCGCTCGTAGACGCGGAGCAGGCGCGCGATGGCGCGCTCGCGCAGGTCGCCGAGCGGCTTGAACAGCCGATCGAGCCGCGATCCGCCGCGCGCCGCCGCACGCTCCTCGCGGACGAGCGCGTGCGCCATGTGGTTCGGCATCATGAAGCCCGCCTCGAGGAGGCTCGCGCCGAGCGCGATCAGCACCACGGTCGGCAGGTTCCCGAGAAGTTCGCCGATGTTTCCCTTGATGAAGATGAGCGGGACGAACGCGACGATCGTCGTCGTCACGCTGCCGACAACGGGCCAGAAGACCTGCGTCACGCCGTTCACCGCCGCCACGAGCGGCGGCTCGCCGAACTCCTTGTGGCGCTTCACGATGTTCTCGCTCATCACGATCGCGTCGTCGGCGAGCATGCCGAGCACGATGAGAAGCCCGAACATCGTGATGAGGTTGAGCGTGACGCCCGTCGCCTGCATGAACATGAGCGTGCACGCGACCGCGATGACGATGCCGACCATCACCCACAGGCTCGCCACGCGGTTGAGGCCGAGAAGGAGCACGAGGAACACGAGCACCGCGCCCTGCACGGCGTTCGTCGAGAGAAGCTCGAAGCGCCCCTCGATGATGCGCGCGAGGTCGTTGTGCTGCGCGAGCGTCCCGTCGACGGGCGGACGCGAGCGCCCGAGCTCGTAGCCGCGCTCCCACGCGCTCGTGATCACGCGGTCGCGCAGGAAGTCGCGCGGCGGCTCGCCGTTGCGGCCAGCGACATAGCCGCGCACGAGCTCTGCGATCTCGACCGCGTCCTCGTCGCCCTCCTTGAAGGCGACGAGCGTGCCCGCGGGCTTTCCGCCGAAGCGGCGCACCTGCGGAATGTCCTCGAAGCTCTCTCCGACCGTCGCGATCTCGCCGAGGCGGAGGCTGGAGCCATCGACGGCGCTCTTGAGGACGATGCCCCTGATCGCCGCGGCGTTCTCCGCGCTTCCGAGCGTGCGGATCGAGAGGTTCGCGCTGTCGGTGCGCACGGTGCCGCCCGGCACCTCCGCCATCGCCGCGCGCACGCGGTCGGCGACCTCGGTCAGCCGGATCCCGTGGCGAAGGAGCGCCGCCGGGTCGACATCGACATGGATCTCGCGCGGGCGCAGCCCGATCTCGACGAGCGTGCCCATTCCGTCGAGCGTCTTCAGGTCGTCGCGGATCGCGCGGAGCTCGCGCTTGATGTACTCCTCGCCCGCGTCGCTCGCCACCGTGACCATGATGGTCGGGAAGTTCGGCTGGAAGTCGAACACGCGCACGCGCTCGGCGTCGGGCGGAAGATCTGTGATCTGCTCGATCGCGAGGCGGATGTCCTCGATCGCCTTGTCGGCGTCGGTGCCCGCCTTCAGCTTGACGGTGATCCCGCCGGTTCCCTCCGAGAGTCGCGTCTCGATGCGGTCGACGCCCTCCACATCGACGACGCGGTCCTCGATCTTGCGCGCCATCGACTCCTCGATCTCCTTGGGCGACGCGCCCGGATAGACGAGGACGATGCGTGCGGCCTGCGGCGCGGTCTCGGGGAAGAACTCGCGGCGCATCGTGAGGAGCGCGACGACGCCGCCGATGATGAGCGTCCACGCGAGGAGCGTCACGGGCACGCTCCTCCGCACGCAGAAGTCGACGATCGAGCGGACCATCAGCCCGCGCCCTTCTCGCCGTCGGCCGACGCTGCGTCGGCGTGCACCGTGATCGGCTCGATGGCCTGGCCCTCGGCGAGGCTGCGCGAACCGTCGATCACGACGAGCGTGCCCGTCGCGATCTCATCGGAGAGGACGGCCCAGTCGGCGTCGCCGAGGGGCGCTCCGTCGGGCGTGCCTGCATAGGGAAAGTCGACGCTGATGCGGCGCATGCGCACGCGGCCTCCCTCGACGACCGCGATCGACTCGTCGCGGATCGCTCGGCGTGGCACCGCAATACGCGGCACGCTGCCGCCAGCGAGCACCTTCGCCTCGACGAACGCGCCTGGGGCTGGCGTGCCGCGCCCGTCTGCATGCTCAGCGATCTCGATGAAGACCGTGGCGGTGCGCGAATCGGGGTCGTCCTCGGGCGCGACGCGCGCGACGACGCCCTCGAAGACGCGGCCATCGGCGCGCGTGGTGACGAGTGCCTTCGCGCCGACGGGCGCAAGCGCGCGCGACGATGCGGGAATTCGCAGCGGGATCTCGACGCGGCTCGGATCGACCACGCGCGCGACCTTCTGTCCCGGCATGACCGACTCGCCTTCCTCGATCTCGGCGGTCTGGAGCACTCCGTCGATCGGCGCGACGATGGTGCAGCGCTCCGCGGAGAGCCGCGCGAGGTCGAGCCGCGAGGCGTTGGCGGCCCGCTCCGCCTCGAGGTTCGCGCGGCGCGGCGCGATCTGCGCCACGGCGTCTTCGGCGATCACGGCCGCGCGCGAGGCCGCGATGAGCGCCTGCCGCGCACGGTCGACCTCGCGCGGCTGCGCGGCGCCTTCTGCGGCGGCCTTCTCGACGCGCGCGAGGTCCGCGGCGGCGAGGTCGCGGTCGGCCCCCGCAAGCTCCGCCGTCGCGAGTGCCGCGCGCTCCTGCGCGTCGAGCAGCGCAGACTGCGAGTCGATGGCGCGAATCGCCTGCTCCGCCACGGCGAGCTGGTGCAGGAAGTCGCTGTCGTCGAGGGTGATGAGCGTCTCGCCCTTGGCGACGCGCGCGCCCGCCGCGAAGCGAGGCGAGACGGAGCGAACCACGGCCTGCACGCGCGCGGGCACATCGGCGCTGTCGAGGGCGCGGGCGGTTCCGTAGCCACGGACGAAGCGCTCGATCTCGAGCGGGCGCAGCTCAAGCACGGAAACCCGCTGCGGTGGAGCGGCCTCGGCGTTCCGCGCGGCCGAGGGGCTCGTCGCGACCAGCGCAGCGATCACGCCGCCGCCGGCCGCCACCAGCGCGAGGCAGACCGCGACGCGGAACGCGATGGCATAGAGCGGAAGACCACGGCGAGCGGCGGTCGGTTCGGAGGTTCGCGGGTCGTTCATCGCGGGGCGTTCGTGGTGGGTCGGACGTGGTGGGTCGGACGTGGCGGGTCGGACGTGGCGGGTCGGACGTGGCGGGTCGGACGTGGCGGGTCGGACGTGGTGGGTCGGACGTGGTGGGTCGGACGTGGTGGGTCGGACGTGGTGGGTCGGACGTGGTGGGTCGCTCTTCGGGAGTCGCTCTCTGGGGCGGTCGGCTTCGCGGGCGAGGCCGAAAGGATGCACTATAGGTCGTGCCGCGCCGCCCACGGACGCAGCGTGTGCGCCGACGACCCGTCGAGAGCCGTCTGATACCCTCCGCCGCATGTCTGACCCGAAGTCCGAGGCGTTGACCGACGCCGACATCCTGAAGATCGCGCGGCTGTCGCGACTGAGCCTCCCCGAGTCGCAGGTCGGCGCGGTGCGCGGGCAGCTGTCGTCGATCCTCGGCCACATCGCCAAGCTGCAGGCGCTGCCGACGGAGGGCGTCGAGCCGATGGCGCACCCGATGCGGATCGTGAACAGACTCGGCGCCGACGAACCGAAGGCCTGCATGCCCGTCGAGGAGCTTCTCAAGAACGCTCCCGCGGTCGAAGGCCGTTATCTGGCCGTTCCGAAGGTGCTCGGCGAGGGAGGTGGCGCATGAGCGCGAACGCTCCCACCGCGATCCGTCCGCTCCGCGAGATCTGCGCAGAGGTGCGCGGCGGAAAACTCTCGGCGCGCGCGCGCGTCGACGGTTTCCTCGCCACGATCGCGGCGAAGGACGGCGAGATTCATGCCTTCAACGAGGTCCACGCCGACGCCGCGCGCGCGCGCGCCGACGCGATCGACGCGATCGTCTCGTCGGGCCGCGACCCGGGCCCGCTCGCGGGCGTCGTGATTGCGGTGAAGGACAACATCGTGATGCGCGAGGGCCGCACGACCTGCTCATCGAGGATGCTCGAGGACTACCGCTCGCCGTTCGACGCGACGGTGATCGAGCGCCTCGCAGCCGCGGGCGCGATCTTCATCGGGAAAACGAACCTCGACGAGTTCGCCATGGGTTCGTCGACGGAGAACAGCGCGTTCGGCCCCACGCGCAACCCGTGGGACACCTCGCGCGTTCCCGGCGGCAGCTCGGGCGGCAGCGCTGCGGCGGTGGCCGCGCGCTTCTGCGACGCGTCGCTGGGATCCGACACGGGCGGCTCCATCCGCCAGCCCGCGGCGCTCTGCGGATGCGTTGGCTTCAAGCCGACCTATGGCCGCGTGTCGCGATACGGGCTCGTCGCGTTTGGCTCGAGCCTCGACCAGATCGGGCCGTTCGCCCACTCGGTCGAGGACGCAGCGCTCGTCTACGACGCGATTGTCGGGCGCGACGAACTCGACTCGACGAGCGCCGACGCGCCGTGCGACCCGATCGCGCCGCGCGTGCGCGAGCCGCTCGCGAAGCTCCGCGTCGGCGTGCCGCGCGAGTATCGCAGCGAGGCCAATGCCCCCGCGGTCGCGGAGATCCTCGAGAAGTCGATCGCCGCGGCACGCGCGTTCGGCGCGGAGATCGTCGACATCGACCTCCCGCTCACCGACATCGGCATCTCGACCTACTACGTGATCGCGCCCGCCGAGGCGTCGAGCAACCTCGCGCGCTACGACGGCATCCGCTACGGCCACCGCGCGACGCTCGCGCCGGGCGAGGACCTCGAGGACCTCTACTCGAAGTCGCGCGCCGAGGGCTTCGGGCCAGAGGTCGAGCGTCGCATCATGCTCGGTACCTATGTGCTGAGCTCGGGCTACTACGACGCGTACTACAAGCGCGCGCTGCAGGCGCGGCGGCTCATCAAGGACGAGTTCGACCGCGCGTTCACGAAGTGCGATGTGGTGCTCGGCCCGACCTCGCCCGTGCCCGCGTTCCCCTTCGGCGGGAAGTCGGATCCGCTGTCGATGTATCTCTGCGATGTCTACACGGTGAACACGAACATCGCAGGAATCCCGGGAATCTCGATCAACGGCGGCTTCGCGGAGGAGGGCGGCAAGCGGCTGCCCATCGGCATCCAACTGCAGGCGCCCGCGTTCGCCGAGGAGACGCTGCTGCGCGCGGCGGCGATGTTCGAGCGGTGTGACTGAGCGGGCGTGGTTTGAGCGGGCGCCGCTGCGGCGGCTTCCTTTGGCGTGGATGACACGCGTCGGAGTCCCCAACCAAGTGTGCCAGCAGACTTCAGTCTGCTGAACGCCAACCGTCGGAGTCGACGGCTGACATCATCCGTTCCGCATGCTGAAGCATGCGGGCACCCCTGACTTTCGTGTCGCGCGATTCAGGTCGTGGGAGTCGTTCACCAGGGGTGCCCGCAGGTTTCAACCTGCGGAACGACACGCGTCGGAGTCGA
>WGMP01000012.1 GCA_016124975.1 Phycisphaera sp.
AGATGCCGCTGCCTGGGTGCTCTGCGAGGAATGCCGCGCGCGCGGAGAGCGGGTCGACGGCGCCTGGGTCGGTCTGATTCGAGATCTGCGCGAAGGCGGTGGAGCCGAGGAGCGCCGCCGCGAGGAGCGTGGCGGTGAGGGGCGTCGCGGAAAGTCGAACGGTTCGCATCTCTGACCTCCGAAGGGAAGGGCGATGTCGTGGCGACCCGCTGCCATCCCGCGCAAGGTCAAGCGTTCTCCGTTCGCGGCACACGCCATTCTGATGCGGAATCGTGCCGCGTTTCCTTCGGACCGTCAAACCGACCGCTTGCGATTCGCGGTCTGTGTGCGCTGAGTCCACGAACGGACGGGTCGGGGATCTGCAGCAGGAGACCGATACCTCCGCGTCGGGCGCTGCACGACGGCGCGAGGCGTTGGAGTCGGCCGCAACCACGGCCGCAGCGGAAGAGTGGCTCGACGGGTCCGCGGCCGCTCAACTCCACTCGGAGAGCAGGACGGCGAGGTCTGCCGCGTTCGTCGTGCCATCGCTGTTGAGATCGGTCTGCCCCGACGAACCCCAGCCGCTGAGGAGCGCGGCGAGGTCTGCTGCGTTCACCGCGCCGTCGCCGTTGATGTCGGCGGAGCCGCCGCACGCGAGGACCACGAGCCGGATCTCGTCGACCGCGGCCTCTGTGATCGAAGCCGTGCCGACATCCTCTGCGATGAAGCGGACCTTCATCTGCGCGGACGGGGCGATGATCGACGCGAGGTCGAACTCCTTCGCGAACCAGCCGCCCGCGCACTCGGGGCCCGACGGGCCGACCGTCTCGACCGCCACCCAAGTCGCGCCGTCGTCGTTCGAGACGAGGACGCGGAAGGTGTCGTTTCCGACAGAGGTTCCGACGCGGTTCGAGAACCAGCGGCTGTAGCGGAGGATCGGGCTTCCGCCGAGGCCGTTGAGCGTGGGCGAGGTGAGCGTCACGGTCCCGCCGTCGATGTCGGCGAGGCCCGCGACGGCGCCCGGCGCCGAGAAGCCCGTGTAGAAGCAGTTGACGCCCGGTGCCGCGGTCACGTCGTCCTCAGGCTGCACTGGCACCCCGTTCACGGCGGTGCCGTTCGGATTGCCGCGGACCCACTGGCCTGAAGTCGCGGTGTCGCCCGCTGCGCTGAGGCTCCAGCCGAGGTCGGTCTCCACCGTGTCGATGAAGGCCGAGGATCCCGAGCCGACCGCGACGGTCGACTCGTAGAACGAGGCGGGGGCGTTCATCGGGCTCGCGCCCGTCGATCCGTTGGTCGTCGCCGCGCTCACGAAGTACTGCAGTTTGGAGCCGCACGGCGCAGCGGGGAGCACCGCGAGATAGGTGTTCGCGCCCGTGACGGTCATTGGGACCGCGGTGAATGATCCGCTTGAACCGATGCGGTAGCGCAGTTCGCCCGTTCCAGGGACGGGATTCGCCGCGAACGGCGCGACCGTGACGGGGAACGAGGTGCCGCCGCTTGGATTGGAGAACTCGGGCCGACCGCTCGGGAACCCGAAGTCGAGCAGCTGCAGTGCGGGCCCAGGCATGCCGTGGTCGCTGAAGCCGGCGTTGATCTGCGTGTAGTGCGGCGAGCCGTTCGCGAGATTGGCGTCGTTGTCGTCGAGCGTCAGGAAGTCGATCGTGATGGCGGGCGTGATCGAGGTGCCCGTGTGGAGCAGCACCGAGTCGATCGTGAGGTTCGAGATGATGTCGCGGTAGTTCGAGGGATTGCTCTCGGCGAGGTAGCTTCGGGTGCTCCAGACGCAGCCTGAGAACAGCGTGCCGCACGAGTGGATCGCGGCTCCAGCGGACGAGCAGTTGGTCGCGGAGTACTGCACGGTGTTGTTCGCGTCGCGGAGCGGCGACGCGCAGTTCTGGAATCCGACCGCGAGGCGCGAGTCATCGGTGACGAGCACGCCCATCGCGTCGCTGAAGCCCTCGCCGTACTCGCCCTGGCCCGAGCCCGCGCGGTTCACGATGTGGTGGCCGTACTCGTGGTGGACGACCGTGTCGAAGGCGGTGTTGTTGCAGCCGCCGCCCGATGCGAAGAAGTTGATCGAGCTGCCGTCGTAGAACGCGTTGCAGGTTCCCGAGACCTGCACATTCACGGGGAACGAGGTCTGCGTCGCGATCGTGGGGAAGGTCGGGTTGAACGCGAGCACAAGGTCGCGCACGATGTTGGCGTGGAGGTACGCGTTCACCTCGGCGCGGACATCCTGCGCGGTGTTCGCCTCGTTGTGGAGGAGTTCGACCGAGCCGCCCGCGGCCGAGATGCTCACGCTGCTCTCGGATCCCGCGGCGTCGTTGACGCTGAACCACTGTCCGCCGATCAGCGAGGTCATGGTGATGTCGGCGCCCGTCGGATTCGGGATCGTGACCACGCCCTGCGCGTCGGCGAAGTAGGTGGCGGCGCCGACGGTCACGCGCGAGTAGGGGAGCGCGGTCGGCGCTTCCTCGCCGCATGCGTCCGCGCCGAACCCTTGGGTCGCGTTGCCGCGCACCGTCGCGGTGATGTCGTTGTGGAGGATCTGGTCCTCCTGGAAGAGGATGCGGCTTGACGCTGCGTCGACCACATAGAGCATGCGCTGCTTCGCGGAGCGGTCGAACACGGCCGTTCCCGTGACGATGAACTTGTAGGCGAGGCGCGGCTCTGCGGCCGGCGCGCCGTCGTAGCCCGCCCAGATCACCTGCTCCTGTTCGGAGAGCGTCGCGCCGGGCCCGAACTGGTTGAGCGCGAGGCGCGAGATCCTGCGCGTGTCGATCCTCGAGGGAGGGACGGGCTTCTCCGTGAATCCCGCAGCGAAGGCGCGCACGTCGCGCAGGCCGTTCGAGACGAGCACGAGCGGGTAGCCGGGCTCGTTGCGCACGAGAAGGCGGAGGTCGCCGCGGAAGACGGGGATGCCGTTCACATGCTGCGTGTAGCCGACGAGCGAGAAGCGGTGGCTCTCAGAGAGAGGGTCGTAGCCGAGGGCGATGACATGGGCGCCGTCGCCGTTCGGGCCGACGGGCATGAGCTGCGCGAGGTCGCTTGCGAAGAGGTCGGCGTGCTCCGCGAGGAAGCGCTCGGCGCTGTCGACGGGGTTCGCGCCGTGCGAGAACGCCGTGCCGTAGACGCGGCTGACGCGGCCGCCGCGGCTCGGCTCGTCGTCGTAGATGCCTGCGGATGGGTGCGCCTCAAAGAACGCCACGCGCGCGGCGATCGGATCGGGAAGCGGCGTCTGGCCCTCGGGACTCGGCTCGCCGAACTGGGAGGACGCGGTCGACGCGAGCGTCGCGGTCGACAGGATGAACGAGGCGAGAGAGAGACTCCGAAGGGCGGATGCGCGCATGAGGATGGGATCTCGATGTGTGGGGTCGGGCGGCCGGCTCGGACGGCCTTGAGACCACCATTACGCGAACGCGGCGAGGCTTCAGGCGCAATTCTCAGATATTGGAAGGAAGTTCTCCGCAGCCCGCGGTGTCGAGGGACATCGAGGCCTCGTCGACCGCGACACCGATCGAGCAGAATGGCGGGGAAATGAGCGATGCGCGCGCCTTTGCGCCGGGCCTTGGTCGCAGGATGTATCGTCCGAGAACTTCAATGGAGGCTCGTCCTCCGTGTCCTCTTCGGTGAGGCGCTACTCTGCGGTACTCAACGCGTGGGTCCACGCATCGAACACGCATGGGTGACCGCAAGAAGCATCAATCGGATGGAGGCGAGGCACGCGAGCCTGTGGTCGAGAACCGCAAGGCGCGCTTTGACTACGCGATCCAGGACACGCTCGAGTGCGGTCTCAAGCTCGTCGGCACGGAGGTCAAGAGCCTGCGGCAGGGCCAGGCGAGCCTCGCCGAGGGCTGGGTGTTGGCGCAGGTCGACCCGCCGCAACTGACGCTGATGAATGTGACGATCGCCGAGTACCCGCCTGCAGGCGCGAACAGGCAGCATGACCCGATCAGGCAGCGGCGTCTTCTGGCCCACGCGCGCGAGATCGTGAAGTTCGCAACCGAGGCGAAAGCCAAGGGCGCGACGCTGGTGCCGCTCAAGATCTACTGGGTGAAGGGCCGCGCCAAGATCCTCATCGGGATCGGCCTCGGCAAGAAGCAGCACGACAAGCGGCAGGACATCGCCAGGCGCGAGGACCAGCGCGACATCGACCGCGCCGTGCGCAAGCGCGGGTGAGCGAACGCATGCGCCGGTCGGCGCCTCTTACCAGCACCAGAGGAAGCCGCCGCAGCGGCGACCGCTCAAACAAGCACCAGAGGAAGCCGCCGCAGCGGCGACCGCTCAAACAACGACCGCTCAAACAACGATCGCCTTGCCGTTGTCCTCGTCGCGTTCGCCGCACGCGCAGGCCACCACGACCTCGGCGACCTTCTCGGGTGCCATCGCGCGCGAAGGCGGGATGACGCTCGTGGGGAAGTTCTGCCTGAGCAGCGGTGTCTCCACCGCGCCGGGGTTGATCGCGAATCCCTTCACGCCGATCGCCTTGCCCTCGACCTTGATCGAGCGCGCGAAGCTGTCGACGGCGGACTTGCTTGCGGCATAGGCGAAGAAGCCCGGGAACGGATCGCTCGTGCCGATCGTCGACACGATCGCAATGCGCCCGCCGCGCTGGGTCTTGAACTGCGGCCACGCGCGGGTGATGAGGTGCGCGGGACCGAAGGCGTTGATGAAGAACGCCTCCTCGAGGATCGCCTCGGTCGTCTTGTCGATCGGCGCGAGCGGTGCGACGCCGGCCGCGAGGACCAGCGCGTCGAGCCGTCCGAACGCCTCGATCGTGCGGTCGACCACCTCGTGCGCGAGGCCGCTGTCTGCGATGTCGGCGGCCATCACGAGGTGGCGCGTCGGGTCCGTGAGCCCCGCGCGCACTGCGTCGAGCTTCGACTCCGTGCGGCCAACGAGGACGACTGCGTGGCCGCGCGCGGCAAGCATGCGCGCGCAGGCGGCGCCGATGCCGCTGCCTGCGCCCGTGACGATCGAGACTGGATGGTTGGACATGCGTCTTCCTTCGGTGGGATCGCGGCGGGCGATTCGCCCTCGAGCGCGATCGGCGCGGTCACGAGCCGAAGATCCGCGCGATGTCGTTGTAGAAGGTGAGGAGGAAGACGCCCGCGACGAGCGCGATGCCGGCCATGGCCGCCGCGTTCTGGAACGCGATCGACGGCGGCCGTCCGCGGAGCTTCTCGTAGATGAGGAAGACGAAGAGGCCGCCGTCTGCGATCGGGATCGGCAGCGCGTTCACCACCGCGAGGTTGACGCTGATGAGCGCGAGGAAGAAGAGGACATACATGAAGCCCTCGTCGGCGACCTGCGTGCCCGTGTGAAGGATGCCGACGGGACCCTGCAGCTGCTCGACTCCCACCGAACCGCGGCCGACGCGATCGAGCGTGAGGAAGATCTGCTCGACCATGCGCACGGTCTGGCGGAAGCCCATGACGATGGCGCGCAGCGGGTTGCCGTCGGCGGACAACACCGTGAACTTCGGATCGAAGATCTCCATGGGGAGCGGGAAGCTGTGGCCGAGCGCACGCAGCGACGCGAGGTCCGCGGCCTCGAGCGCGACCGTCGTCTCGACGGGCGCCGCCTCAGGCGAGGGGTCGCGCAGGCCGATCGTGACGGAGAGCGGCGCGTCGCCCGCGTGGGCGCGCGCGCGCGCGACGAGCTTGTCGCGCAGCGAGCGGAAGTCCGCCACGGGTTCGCCGTCGAGCGAGCGGATCTCGCCGAGCGGAAGCGGCGCCAACGCCTTGGCGGGCGTGTCGCGGGTCGCGGGGTCCGATCCCGCTGGCGCGGGGTCCTTGATCGAGGCGATGCTGTTGGCCAGCAGCGGCAGGTCGGTCGCGAGCTCGAGCTCGACTCCGATCCGCCCGTCGCTGTTCGTGCGGAGCTCGACCGCCACCTCGCGGCCATCGCGGAGGACGAGCGCGGGGATGCGGCCGTTGGGCCGATCGCTGACGGCCTTCACAAGCTCGGCCCGACGCGGGGCGGGCAGCGAGCCGATCCGCAGGAAGAGGTCGCCTTCCTCGAGCACGCCCTTGTTGAGGCTGGTCTCGACGAGCGCACGGACACGCGAGAGCGGGACGAGGCCGATGAGCGCTTCCTCGGGCCTGTCGCCACCTGCGGGGATGAGCAGTTCGAACTCAGGCCTCGGTTCGATGACGGTCACCGCGGTGGCGCCAGTGCCGCTCGTTTCGGCGGTGCCGCTTGCATCGCCATCCTCGATTCTGGGCCCGCGCCACACGAGGGAGAGCGGTGCGCCGTTCGACTGGCGCGCGGCCTCCGCGAGGTCTGCGAAGCTGCCGACGAGCCGCCCGTCGACGCTCTCGACATGCCAGCCCGCTCCGACGCCCGCCTCGCGGATCGATGGAGCGTCCTTCGCGACGATCTCGTTCACGGTCTCGCGCGAGGCGCGGACATCGGTCAGCGTCGCGGATCGCGCGGGCGCCACGCCGATCGAGAGGAGGCCGATCGACTCGTCGCGCGCGGGGAGGACTTCGTACGCGAACTCCTTGCCTCCGCGCTCGACCGTGAGCGCGACCGTCTCGCCCGGCTTCGCCATCGCCGCGGCGAGCCGTACATCGACGAAGGTCTCGGCGGGTTCGCCGTCGATCGCGACCACGCGGTCGCCCGCGCGGATCCCTTCGGGTGCCCCGGCGTCGAGGGCTCGGGCGCGCGATGCGGGGGAATCGGCCGCGACGCCGCCGATCATCGGCGCGGGGAACCGAACGCCCACGAGGAACGCGACGAGGAAGAGGACGATCGCCAGCGCCAGATTTGCCGCGATTCCCGCGAGGATCACCACCCCGCGCCGGAAGATCGTCGCCTTGCCGAAGCTGCGCGCGTCCTCGCTCG
This sequence comes from Phycisphaera sp., assembly GCA_016124975.1. Taxonomy (GTDB): domain Bacteria; phylum Planctomycetota; class Phycisphaerae; order Phycisphaerales; family SM1A02; genus QWPT01. Next base: position 6,829 of record WGMP01000012.1, read on the forward strand.
TTGCCGCGGGGTTTCCGTCCTCCTGCCCGAGCATGCGCACATATCCGCCGAGCGGAAGGATGCGCAGCGAATACTCCGTTTCGCCGAGGCCGAGCGCCTCACGCTGGGTGTCGCTCATCTCGATGGGGCGCCGCCCGTGTCTGCGCACGGCGACGGCGTCGGCGGAACCAAGCACGAAGCCGATGCCGCGGCGGTAGCTCGCGACGCACGGACCCATGCCGATCGCGAACCCATCGGCGCGGATGTTGGCCCACTTGGCCGCCAGGAAGTGCCCGAGCTCGTGGATGAAGATCAGGAAGCCGAAGCCGACGAGGATGAGGATGAAGCCTGGGATCGCGCTCACGATGGATCTCCCGCGGAACCGCCGGCCATGCTACGCGTGGCTGCGGCGCCGAGCAGCCTGTCCGTGGCCCACAGGCGCGTCTCGCGGTCGGCCTCGAGCACATCGGCGAGCGAACGCACAGGCGTCGGCCGCAGGGCCTCGAGGGCCGCTGCGACCGTCGACGCGATGTCGAGGAAGCCGATGCGTCCCTCGAGGAACGCGCCCACGGCGACCTCGTTTGCGGCGTTCAGGACGGCGCCCGCCGTGCCGCCGCGCTCGATCACATCATGGGCGAGCCTGATCGCGGGGAATCGCTCGGCGTCGACGGGCTCGAACTCGAGCGTGCGGAGCGCCGCGAAGTCGAGGCGCCGCGCCGGGCCATCGAGGCGGTCGGGGTCGCAGATCGCCTGCTGGATCGGCGTGCGCATGTCTGGTGGCGAGAGCTGCGCGAGCACGGAGCCGTCGACGAACTCGACGAAGCCGTGCACGATCGACTGCGGGTGCACGATCGCGTCGATGCGCGCGCTCTCGAGCCCGAAGAGCCAGTGCGCCTCGATCAGTTCGAGCGCCTTGTTCATGAGCGAGGCGCTGTCGATCGTCACCTTCGGGCCCATGCGCCAGGTCGGGTGCGCGAGCGCGTCGTCGACGGTCGCGCGGGCCATCTCGTCGCGTGACTTCCGCCTGAAGGGGCCGCCCGACGCCGTCAGCACGACGCGGCGGATCTCGTCGGCGCTGCGCGAGCCCATCAGGCACTGGTAGAGCGCGTTGTGCTCGCTGTCGACGGGAATGACGCGCACGCCCGCCGCACGCGCTGCGGGCATCACCACGGCGCCCGCTGCGACAAGCGCCTCCTTGTTCGCGAGCGCGAGGTCGCAGCCGCGTTCGATCGCGACGAGGGCGGGGCGAACTCCCGCGGCGCCGACCATCGCGGCCAGGACGATGTCGCCACGCCGCGCCTCCGCGGCGATCATCTCCTCCGCTGCGTGTTCGCCGCGATAGATCCGCGTGCCCGAGGGGACCTCAACGGACGCGTCTCCGTTCGCGACGGCGATGGCGCCTGCGGAGAAACCGCGCGCCTGCTCCGAGAGCAAGGAGCCGTTGCGGGCGGCCGCGAGCCCCGCGATCTCGAAGAACCGCGTGCCCTTGGCGGCGAGGTCGCGCACGACATCAAGCGCGCTCGTGCCAATGGAGCCTGTCGAGCCGAGGATGAAGAGCCGTCGCCTGTGCATGCGGGGTTGGAGAGCCCGCAGCGGCCGACTGGTCGACCGCTGCGGGCGCCTTCGTGGTTACTCGTCGCCGCCCTTCGGCCGCTCGTGCGGCGCGAGCTTGCGCACGCGTCCGCCGTAGAGGGAACGAGGCTTCGGTGCGGGCGCGGGCGCCGCAGGAGCGGGGGGCGCGGGCGGAGTCGACGCGGCGCGAGCAGGCTTGTCGCCACCGCGGTCGTTGCGCTCACCACCGCGGTCGTTGCGTTGGCCGCCGCGGTCGTTGCGTGCGCCGCCGCGATCGCTGCGTTCGCCGCCGCGTTCGTTGCCTGCGCCGCCGCGGTCGTTGCCTTCCGCGCCCCGCTGTCCGTCACGATCGCGATCGCGACCGCGGCCACCACGCCGTCGTCGGCGCTTGCGCCGCCCGCCGTCGCGGCGGTTCTCGCCACCATCGCCAGGCTCGCCTTCCGCGGATCCGTCGGCCGAATCGCCGTCGTTCCCTGCCTCGTCGCTTCCCGGCTCATCGCTTCCCGACTCATCGCTTCCCGACTCATCGCTTCCCGACTCGTCGCGATCTGCACCATCGCGCTCTGCATCGTCGGCGCCACCCGCGTCGCCGCCATCGTCTCGGTCGGCGGAATCGGACTCGGCCCGAGGCTCCGCCGAAGACGCGCCATCACGGCGTCCCTCGCGGTCATCGCGGCCATCGCGGCCTCCACGGCCGCGCCTGCGACGCCTGCGCTTGCGCCGCGAACCGCCCTCGCCTCCCGCTGCGCCGTCACCACCATCGGTTCCCTCTGCGCCGTCCGACTCGAACTCGCCCGACTCGGGCTCGATGGCGGGAACGGGCGCGGGCTCGGGGACATCGAACGGCGGCTTGCCGTAGGCCTTGCGAATCGCATCGCCCTGTTCGCCCGTCAAGAGGGACTGGTGTCCCTTGACCTCGATCTCGAGCTCGGCGCACTTCGCGAGGACTTCCTTGCTGGTGAGCTCGATCTCCTTCGCGATCGCGTGGACGCGAATCGGCGGGCTCGGCTCGCGCGGTGGCGGCGGTGGCGTGGGTGCGGACTGCACGGGCGCGGCGCCCGCCTGCGACTCGGCGCGATCGCCGCCACGGCCGCGCCGCCTGCGACGGCGCCTGCCGCGCCGGCCGCCTGCCTCGCCGCCCTCGGACGACTCCGCCGCGTCGTCGTCGCGGCGCTCTGCCCTGGCGGACTCGTCCCGGCGTTCCACCTTCTTGGCCTCCTCGCGCGAACGCTGCTCGTCGCGCGCGATCGCCTGCGAGATCGTCTCCTCCTCCTCGTCGACCTCGGGCAGGTCGTCGAAGCCGCCCGAGAGGATGATCGAGGTCGCGTCCGCGGTGACGGGCTTCCGCCTGCGTCGACGGCGCTTGCGTCCGCCGCCCTCGCCGCGCGGCGACTCGCCGACGGAGTCCTCGCCCTCGGCGTCCACTTCCTCGATCTCGGTCGGGAAGCTCTCGAGCGCGGGAAGCACAGACCTACGCGATCGATCCGGCTCGACCGCGTTGCCGCGCTCGTCGTAGCCGTAGATCTCGACGCGGTCGGCGGCGATCGCATCGCTGATGCGCACCTCGATCCTCTTCGAGAAGAGGTCCTCGAGCTCGCTCATGGCGCGACGCCGCGAGGAGAGGAACGCGGCCGCGACCTTCGCCGAGCAGACCACCTCGACGCGCGACACGCGCGGCGTGTCGAACGCAAGCTGGATGCGCCTCATCGCGTCGGACGCGACCGAGTCGGGCATGCGGATCTCGCCGAGGCCCGCGCAGTGCGGGCAGTCCATGTAGTGCGCCTTGCGGATGCTCGGGCGCATGCGCTGGCGCGTCAGCTCGATGATGCCGAAGTCGCCGATCTCGGAGACGGTGGTCTTCGCGCGGTCCTTGGCGAGGTTCTTCTTGAAGCGCTCCTCGATGTCGCGGCGATGCTTCGCCGAGCGCATGTCGATGAGGTCGCAGACCACGACGCCGCCGAGGTCGCGCAGGCGCAGCTGCCGCGCGATCTCGTCGACGGCCTCCTGGTTGGTCTGGTACGCGTTCGTCTCGCTGTCGCGCGCGCTGCGCGAGCGGCCCGAGTTCACGTCGATGGCGACGAGCGCCTCGGCCTGGTCGAACACGAGCGCGCCGCCCGACGGAAGCGGAACCTCGCGGGCATGGATGAGGTCGACCTGCCGCTCGACGTCGAAGGCGTGGAAGATCGGGGTCTTGCGGTCGTAGAAGTGGACCTTGGTCGCGGCCTTGGGCGCCACGACCTCGAGGAACGCCTTCGCGCGGTGGAACGACGCCTCGCTGTCGACGACGATGCCGTCGACGGCGGCGTCGATCGAGTCGCGGATGGTGCGGAGCAGGATGTCGCCCTCTGCGTAGAGCTGGCACGGCGCGCCGACCGCCTTCATGCGCTTCTCCATCACATCCCAGAGGCGCGTGAGGTACTGCGCATCGCGCGCGAGCTCGGTGCGCGTCGACTCGAAGCCCGCGGTGCGGAGGATGAAGCCGAAGCCCTCGCGGAGGTCGAGCGAGTCGAGGATCTTTCGCATCCTTCGCCTGCTGTCCTCGTCGTCGACCTTGCGGCTGACGCCCACATTGTCCATGTCGGGCATCATCACGAGGAGCCGGCCGGGGATCGACAGATAGCTCGTGACCGTCGGCCCCTTCGAGCCGAGGCCCTCCTTGAGGACCTGCACCACGATCTCCTGTCCGCGCTTGAGCGCGTCCTGCATGAGCGGGCGCGAGCGGCGGGGGATCTTGCGGCCGACCTTCTCAGTGCGCTCGGGCGCGTCCTCGTCGCCCTTCTTGCCGCCCTTCCCGGCGGGGAAGTACTTCGGGTGGAGATCGGAAATGTGGAGGAAGCCGTTCGCGCCCTCGCCGAAGTCGACGAACGCGGCCTGGATCGCGGGCTCCACGTTGACGACGCGGGCCTTGTAGATCGATCCCACGTTCGTGGCGGTCGAGGCGCGCTCGGAGTAGAACTGGCCGAGGCGACCCTGCTCGAGGATCGCGATGCGCATCTCGTCGCCTGGCGCGTCGTTGACGACGACGAGCTGGCGTGGCTTCTCTCCGCGATGCGGGATGAGTTGCGCGTCCTGCGCGTCCTCGCTGAGGTCGCTCTCCGGCGGCGGGGCGTCGAAGGCGCTCATCGAGGCGCGCGCGTAGGCCGCTGCGGCTTCCTCGGCGTCGGTTGCATCCTCGGCGTCGGTTGCATCCTCGGCGTCGGTTGCATCCTCGGCGTCGGTTGCATCCTCGGCGTCGGTTGCATCCTCGGCGTCGGTGGCATCCTCGGCGTCGGTGGCATCCTCCGAGTCGTCGCCTTCGGATCGCGCATCGTCGTTGGCGAACCCGTTGTCCCGTGCGTTGGTGTCGTCCGCGTCGAGGTCGCTCCTATCGAGGAACGCCGCGCCGTCGGTGTCGTCGTCTCCATCGCCCTCGCCGTCGCCCGCATCTTCGAGCGCGAAGGGATCGGACTCGGCGGGCAGGCCATCCGCGCGGTCGCGTGGGGCGCCGAAGCTTTCAGAAGGCTCTTCCGACCCTGCCTCATCCTGTGGCGTCTCGCGGTGCGTGGATGCGCGCTTCGTCGCATGATCCATCGCATGATCGATCGCATGATCCATCGCATCATCCGACGCGTTCTTCGTCCGTTCGTCCTTCATGTCGTCCATCTCGATCTCGCAATCTCTGGCTGTGCCAGGGGCGAGGCCGTGCACGCGGTGCGCACGCCGGGGACGACGGGAGGCCTGCGGCGCTCTCGAACAGCTCCGAAAGGGAGCCACGCGGGGGCGCCGAGCGAGGATGGCGCCCGAGTCCTTCGGGCGCGAACGGCCGCACGCGGCGGTCTGCGCGGGATTCCGCGCACTCGCGTCGCGAGGCCGCTGCAGCGCTCTCGTGCGCGGCGGCGGTGGCCGAGGCAAGGTGCCGAGGGCCACGGGCGCCAGGCGCACGGGGCGTGCGCAGCGGCGCACGCGAAGTTCCAGTCTGGCCGACCGACGAACACGCGTCTGGATCGGCCCCCGGCCGTTCAGGGTGCAGAGCAGGTCGAGTCGGAGGCGAGGCCGTCAGGCGTGCACGGCGCTGGACAGACGAGTCCTTGCGCCTCGCTCGACGCGCACGGCGCATCGGGCACTGGCCGAACTCGCCTGAGGGCCGCCGCGCGCGCGACGCATGTTGCACGCATCGCAAGGGCAGGGCCGTCAGGCACTCATGTCGGCCGACGGATCGATCGGAGAAGTCCGATTCGCTCCCAACCCGAACACCTTCACCCGCTGGCGGCGCAACGCACCGACGCAAACGGCCTCAAGTTTCGGGCAGAAATTCGGTTGTGGCGACCCAGACCGGACGGGAGGCGGAGGCTATTCGGCAATCCAGCCGCCGAACGAATCGGGGTCGATCTTCCTGAGTTCGTCGCGGAGGGTGTTCAGCACCTGCCGCTCGGAATCGAACGAACCGACCCGTCGGGCCAGTTGCTCGCAGTGGGGGATGTCGACCGACCGGATGACGCGCTTGATGAGCGGCATCTGGCTCGGGACAAGGGAGAGTGTACGCAAACCGAGGCCGATCAGCAACATCGTGTAGATCGCCTCTCCCGCGATCTCTCCGCAGAGGGAGACATCGATCCCAGCCCGCCGGCCTGACCTGATCACCTGCTTGACGAGGTAGAGGACCGCCGGAGAGGCCCCCGTGTAGAGATGCGCGACCCGCTCGTTGCCGCGGTCGACGGCCAGGGTGTACTGGATGAGGTCGTTCGTGCCGATCGAGAAGAACGCGCACTCGTCGGCGAACGCGCGCGAGAGGAGCGCCGCGCTCGGCACCTCGATCATGATGCCCGTCTGGATGCCGCGGTCGAAGGCGATGCCCTCCTCGTCGAGCTCCTCGCAGACGTCGTTGAGGATCATCTTCGCCTGCCGCAATTCCATGATCGTCGAGACGAGCGGGAACATCACCTTCATCGGGCCGAAGGCGCTCGCGCGCAGGATCGCGCGCAGCTGCGTCTTGAAGAGCTCGCGGTGGTGCAGGCAGTAGCGGATCGAGCGGAGGCCGAGGAACGGATTGCGCTCAGGCTCGTGCGCGCGCTGCTGCGTGTACTTGTCCGCGCCGAGATCGAGCGTGCGGATGGTGCACGGGCGGCCCGCGAGAAGCTCGAGCGTGCGCCTGTACGCCTCGAACTGCTCCTGCTCGCCCGGCTCGTGGTCGTTCGTCAGGTAGAGGAACTCGGTGCGGTAGAGCCCGACGCCGTCGCCTCCGTTCGCGAGCACGCTCTCGACCTCGTGCGGGAACTCGATGTTCCCGAGGAGCGAGATGCGCACGCCGTCCTTGGTGCAAGCCTCGAGTGGCGCCGTTTCGCGCAGCGCGCGGCGATAGCTCGAGAAGCGGTCCTGCTGCAGCCGGTACTCTGCGAGCGTGCGCTCGTCGGGCCGCACCACCACGACGCCCGTGTCGCCGTCGACGACGACGAGATCGCCGTCCTCGACGCGCTCCATCACGCGCTGGCACCCGACCACGCAGGGAATCTCGATGGCGCGCGCCACGATCGAGGTGTGGCTCGTGCGTCCGCCGAGGTCGGTCGCGATCCCGAGGATCCTCTTGCGGTCCATGCCCGCGGTCTGCGACGGCGTCAGCTCGTGCGCGACGATGATGACGGGCTCGGAGAGCGCGGAAAGCCGAGACTCCTCCTCGCCCATGAGCTTGCCGAGGACGCGTCGCTCGAGGTCGAGGACATCGTTCGCCTTCTGGCGGAAGACCTCGTTGCCGATCGACTTGAACTGCTCGGTCACGAGCTTGAAGCCGTCGGCGACCGCTGACTCGGCGTTCGCGCGGTCGCGGCGGATGCGGTCGCGCATGGGCCCGAGGAGGGCGGGATCCTGCGCGAGCCCGAGGTGGAAGCCGAAGATCTTCGCGGCCTCGCGCCCGAGCTGCTGCTCGGTGCGGTCGCGGAGGACGACGAGGTCCGCCATCGCGGCGCGGAACGCCTCGTCGAGCCGCTGGAGCTCGAGGTCGACCTCGACCGCCTCGAGTTCCCGGCGCGGAACATGCGTCTCGGCCTCGCCGAGCATGAAGACGCGCCCGATGACGATGCCCGGCGACACAGGAATGCCCTTCAGCATCTGCATGGGCTTCGGCTGGGGCTGCTGGTGCGGCATCGGGCGGCTCAGTCTAGCGAATCGCGCAAGGTGGCTGTCGGAGCGGAAGGAACAGGACCGCCGCGTCGTACGCGGCGGTCCTGTCCGAGACTCGGAGGAACGGAGCGAGCTCCCGCATCCGTGGCGGGCGCTCGGGCGTTCCGCTTAGTTGCCGTCCTTCACCTCGTACTCGGCGTCGATGACATCGTCCTTCGGCTTCGCGCCATCGGTGCCCGCGGCACCTGCGGCGCCGGCGGTGGCGCCAGCCGCGCCGCCGGCCTTGGCCGATTCATAGGAGATCTTGCCGAGTTCCTGCGCGGCCTGGTTGAGCGCGTCGAGCGACTTCTGGATCGCGGCGGGGTCGTCGCCCTTCACGCGCTCCTCGACGCTCGAGATCGCGCTCTCGATCGCGCTGCGCGTCGAGGCAGGAACCTTGTCGCCGAGATCGGCCATGGCCTTCTTCGTGCCGTAGACCACCTGCTCGGCCTGGTTGCGCAGGTCGACGAGCTCGCGGCGCTGCTTGTCGGCGGCCGCGTTGGCCTCCGCCTCGCGCTTCATCTTCTCGATGTCGTCCTTCGAGAGGCCCGACGAGCCAGTGATCTTGATCTCCTGCTTCTTGCCCGAGGCCTTGTCGGTGGCCGACACATTGAGGATGCCGTTCGCGTCGATCGCGAACTCGACCTCGATCTGCGGCATGCCGCGTGGCGCGGGCGGAATGCCCGTGAGGTCGAACTTGCCGAGGCTGCGGTTGTCGCCAGCCATCGGACGCTCGCCCTGCAGGACATGGATCGTCACCGAGCTCTGGTTGTCGGAGGCCGTCGAGAAGGTCTCCTTCTTCGAGGTGGGGATGGTGGTGTTCCTCGGGATGAGCGTGGTCATCACGCTGCCGAGGGTCTCGACGCCGAGCGAGAGCGGCGTGACGTCGAGAAGGAGGACATCCTTCACGTCGCCGACGAGCACGCCCCCCTGGATCGCGGCGCCGATCGCGACGACCTCGTCGGGGTTGATCGAGCGGTCGAGCGCGTCGGTCTTGAAGATCTCCTTGGCGATCTGCTGGACCTTCGGGATGCGGATCGAGCCGCCGACCATCACGACCTCCTGGATGTCGGAGGCGGAGAGCTTCGCGTCCTTCAAGGCCTGCTCGCAGGGTCCGCGGAGGCGCGTGAAGAGGTCCGCGCAGATGTCCTCGAACTTGGCGCGCGTGACGGTGACCTGAAGGTGCTTCGGACCCGTCTGGTCGGCCGTGATGAACGGCAGGTTGACGGTCGTCTCCATGCCCGTCGAGAGCTCGATCTTCGCCTTCTCCGCCGCCTCCTTGAGGCGCTGGAGCGCCATGGCGTCCTTGGTGATGTCGATCCCTTCCTTCCTGCGGAACTCGTCGGCGAGGAAGGTGATGAGCCGGTCGTCGAAGTCGTCGCCGCCGAGGTGGCCGTCGCCGTTGGTCGAGAGCACCTCGAACACGCCGTCACCGACGTCGAGGATCGACACGTCAAAGGTTCCGCCGCCGAGGTCGAAGACGGCGATGCGGGCGTTCTTCTTCTTCTCGAGGCCGTAGGCAAGCGCAGCGGCCGTGGGCTCGTTGATGATGCGCTCGACCTTCAGGCCCGCGATCTCGCCCGCGTCCTTGGTCGCCTGACGCTGCGCGTCGTTGAAGTAGGCGGGCACGGTGATGACCGCGCGCTCGACCTTCTCGCCGAGGTAGTCCTCCGCGACCTTCTTCAGCTCCTGAAGCACGATCGCGCTGATCTCGGGCGGCGTGTACTGCTTGCCGCGCACCGTGACCTTCACAAGTTCGTCGCCCGAGCCGACGACCTCGTAGGGCACCATCTTCTGCTCGCTCGCGACCTCGTCGGTGCGGCGGCCCATGAAGCGCTTGATCGAGTAGACGGTGTTCCTCGGGTTCGTGACCTGCTGGTGGCGCGCGGGCTGGCCCACCAGGCGCTCGCCCTTGTCGGTGAACGCGACCACGGACGGGGTCGTGCGCGCGCCCTGCGCGTTGATGAGGACCTTGGGCGTGCCGCCCTCCATGATGGCGACGCACGAGTTCGTGGTGCCGAGGTCGATGCCGATGATCTTGCCGCTGGGCGTGGAATTGGACATGGTGTGGTTCCTTTCCGCCCGACCGAAGTGCTCGGCGGGCGCCTGACTCGCTGTCCCGCCCCGCGTTCGCGCAGGCGGACCCGACCCACGGCGTCGTGGCGGGGTCGCCTGGAACGCAAAGCCGATGCCAGCAATCGGCACGGTGCAGGCCCGTCCGTGGCAGTCGAAAGGTGGCGACAGGGCTTTGAGGACTGCCACTATGGCACCGCGCGCGGCTCCGTCGGCTGCTACGCTCCGCCCATGCACCGAATCGACCTCGAGGCGCTCGATCTCGCGGCCGACATCATGCACGACGCGACCAACCTCGCGATGGCGGCCCGCCGCGCGCTGCCGCCCGAGGCCATCGTCCGCAAGCACGATGGCTCAATCGTGACCGCCGTCGATGTGGCGCTCCAGGTCTTCATCCTTGACGCCCTCGAACGCGAGTTCGGCGTGCGCCCTGTGATCGCGGAGGAGGACAACGAGTCGCTGGGCGGCAAGCTCGCGGCGGAGGCGCACTGCCGCGCGCTCTTGCGCGAGTGGGGCTTTGAAGGCGACGAGGCCGACATCCACCGCCTTCTCTGCGCCGGGTCGTTCGACCGCCCCACGCGCGAGGTCGACGATGTCTGGGTGCTCGACCCGATCGATGGCACGCAGGGGTTCGTCGACGGGAATCACTGGTGCCCATGTCTGGCGCTTCTGCGTCATGGCGAACCCGTCTTCGCATCGAACGGCTACCCAACCTTGCGCGGCGGGGTGCTGCTTTCCGCGGTGCGCGGCGAGGGCACATGGAGCTATCCGCTCGACGCAGGCGACGAGGGCGAGCCGACCCGCCTCGGCGTGTCTCGCGAGCCGCCCGTGCGCGGATCGGCGGTGCGCGTCGTCGCGCCGATCCAGACAAGCGAGTCGCAAGCGGTCGCGCGCCGCGCGGTCGTGGAGGCGGGAGGCTTCGAGGCGCGGCTCGTGCATGCCGACAGCCAGGCCAAGTACGGGCTTGTCCTTCTCGACGAGGCCGACATTGCCTACAGCCGCCGCGGCCACGGCCCCGGGAAGTACATCTGGGACCACGCAGGGGCGGTGCTTCTGGCGCAGGAGGCGGGTGCCTGGATCGGCGACACCGACGGGCGCCCGATCGACTGCTCCCGCGGGCGGCGCCTCGAGGCGAACAACGCGGTGATCTGCGCAGCGCGAGGCCTCGGGCCAGCGGTCGCGGCGGTTCTTTCAGCGCGCGACGCGGCCGAGGGAGTCGGGCGTTAGGTTCCGTCTGTCGGATCCACGGCCGTCGGTCCACGCGGCATCTTGGCTGGCCGCGTCGTCTTCGACTCACCGTATCGTCGCCGAGACGGCTTGTTCTCGCGGCGCCGCGCCGCGTCTCATCTCGTCTCGTCTGGTCGCCGACCGCGACGCCACGCACATGCTCGGGATTCGGTGATCGGGCAGACCGACTCGCCTCGCGACGCCTCGCGAGCCGATACCGTGCCGCGCCGCCCCGCCCCGACCCCGCCCGAACCCGCCAAGGCCCGCGTCGCATGAACAGGCTCGCCACCATCCTGCGTTGGTCACGATGGCCCGCGTTCGCGGCGCTGCTTCTCTTCGCGGTGTCCGAGCTCTTCACGGACCGCGTGCATGCGATGCAGTGGGCGTGGTGGATTCCGCGGCCGATCCTCGCAGGGTGTGCGCTCGCGTGGCTGGCGGTGATTGAGCTCGTCGCGCTCGCCGCACGCGTCGACCGACGGGAACTCCCCGCAAACAGGTGGGCCGTTGTCGTGGCGGCCGCGTGCATGGGCTACGCATTCCTCGGCCTCTGGAGGCCCACGACGCCGCGGCCCGCGGACACGGTCAGGCTCGTCCACTGGAATGCGTCGTATGTCGAGAGCACGGCGGTCGCGCCGACCCTCGTCACGCGTCTCCTCGAGCTCGACGCCGATGTGGTGGTGGTCACCGATCCGGGGCTTCTCTGGTGGGGCGACGGCGTGCAGCGGTTTGCGGCGGCTGGCTACGAGATCCGCACGGCGGGGAGGTTCGCCGTTGCGTCTCGGATCGGCATCGTCGAGTCGAGGCCCGTCCTCGCGCAGGGACGCCTGCACGCGACACGGATCGAGTTCGACACGCGGTTCGGCCCCATGGCGGTCGAGGCGATCGATCTTCCGAGCGATCCGTGGCGGTCGCGGTGGCAGACCGTGGTCACGGTGTCGGGCGCGCTGGCGGCCCAAAGGTCAAAGGGCGGCTCTTCGCGTGGCGGCCCCCCTGATGTCATCGTGGGCGACTTCAACATCACGCGTGGAAGCGCCTCGCTTGGCGGCTTCGGCGAGGGCTACGAAGAGGCGTTCGCGACCGCGGGTTCGGGGTGGGGCGGCACCTATCCGCGCGAGCGCGCGTGGTGGGCGATCGACCTTGCGCTGGTCGGGGGCCGCTGGTCGCCCGCGCGGTCTGAGATCGTCGATCCAGGCGCAAAGCGGCACAGGCTGCAGGTCGTCGACCTTGCTCCCAAAGCGCGATGAGTTGTTCCGTCGCGCGGTTCAGGAGTCGTCGCGGGGGCGACCACCGCTGTCGATCAACTTCCAGAGCTCACTGAAGAGATCGGGCGGCGCGTCGATCGGCGGTACGACGGGCAGCGCGCGGTAGATCGCGTTCGCCGTGTCGGCATACCAGTCAACCGAACAGTCCGCCTTCAGGCGGTTCGTGCCGTCGACATGGCTGAAGTCGGATCGGGTGCGAAGCCCGTCCACAACCAGGATGGTGTCGGGCGCAAGCGGACGAGGAAGGTGCCTCCGCGTCACCGGGTCGAAGGTGCCGCGGTAGTGGTAGTTGCAGTAGATGGCCTTGCCCGGCTCGCGGGGCCCGACCTTCATGAGCGCGCGCTCGTAGCGCTCGAACGGATGGTCGCCCCTATGGCAGGGGCAGTAGAGCACGGCGGGGGTGCTGAGATAAGACCCGGAGGTCGGTCCGAGGAGAAGGCGCCCCAGTCCGTCGGCCCCCGCGCCCTGTTGGTTCGTGAGCGCCATGGCCTCGGCGAACTTGGGCGACACGGTGAGATCGCTGGTCTGAACGACCTCGAGGCTCGGGAGTCGGTCGCGGTGGTCGTCGCCGTAGTCGATGAGCGCGCAGCCGATCTGGCGGAGGTTGCTCGCGCACTGGACCCGCTCCGCGGCCTCTCGAACACGCGCAAGCGTCGGCATCAAGATCGCGGTCAAGATCGATGCAATCGAGATGACGACGAGGAGTTCAAGGATGGTGAACGCGCGGCGCGCCGTGTCCCGAGCGGGGCGAGGGCGGAAGCCGGGGTTGCCGAAACTGGGTTTGCCAACACTGGGGTTGGCGACGCCGAAAGCTCGGGAAAGTGCCCACGGCTTTCGAAGTGGGCGGTCTTGATGGCCCTCTTGGGCGCATTCTTGAATGCACTTTGGGGAGGAAGGCTCTCCGACGCCACGCTGTGTGCGTGGACGCATGCGTTCGATGCGTGGTGACCGTTGCGATTGCATCGGTGCCTTGCCGTCTTGAGAAGCGCTCGGTCGATGGTGCGCGACGACGCTTGCTCTTGCCTCGCGCGCTCTTGCCTCGCGCGCTCTTGCCTCGCGCGCTCTTGCCTCGCGTGCTCTTGCCTCGCGTGTCGACCCCAAACGCCAGCGCGCAGCGAACGCGTGGACGGATCTGCGTCCGTATTTCCGACTCGTTTCCTACTCGTACCGCACCTTCAGCGCGCGCCTCAAACCATCGGGGGGCGAGCCTCGGAGACCTGAGCAGAATACCCCCGAACTGGTTGGTTTAAAGGTTTTGGTCTGGATTTCCGACCGTTCCGCGTTAGATTTTGCCCGGGGTACCTCTCCTTGGTGAGTCAGGAACACATTGACTGGCAGCTCATGCAGCGGGTCGCCGCCTCGGACGAGGCCGCGCTCGAGGAGCTCTACGCCCGTTTCGGGGTGCTTGTGTTCCAGACCGCCCGCCAGGTGCTTGGTTCACGAAGCGAGACCGACGATGCAGTGCAGGAAGTCTTCGTCAGGCTCTGGCGCACCGCGGACCGCTTCGACCCCAATCGCGCCAAGCTTGTCACCTGGGTGATGCTGATCACGCGGCGGCACCTCATCGATCGGCTGAGGCGGCAGGCCGTGCGGCCCGATCGGATGGCGTTCGACGAGACGCGGATGGACACCGACGCCATCCGCCGCAGCGGCGGGGGCGTGGGGGTTGCTAGTGCGGGCGAGAGCGACGAAAGCAGGGAGCGGCTTCTGCGCCAGCTCGCGCGCCTTCCCGAACTGCAGCGGACCGTCATCGAGCGGGCGTACCTGCAGGGCTTCAGCCTCCGCGAGATCGCAGGGCAGCTCGACGCACCCCTCGGAACCGTAAAGAGCGCGCTCAGCCGCGGATTGGCGAGGTTGCGTGAACTCGAGGGAATCGAGGGCGGGAACGGCGCCGAGCGCGGCGGGGGGCGCGCGTGAAGTCGCCGTTCCGGAGCGCCCAAGCGGGGTTCATGCCCGAATCAGAATCGAAGGCTGCAACCGCTTGTCCAAGACGGGCGTACAGCGGGGTCGCAGGATTTGGAGGGCCTTTCCTCCTCCGGTCGCGGCGTCTGTTCGCCGCAGGCCATTCGGAAATCGCCTTTGGCAGGGGTTGTGCGTGATGTCTGATTGGAAGCCCAACGAGGACGACGCGTCGAGTCGCGGCCCGTCTCGGCGGGAAACACCGTCTTCCCGTTATGCGTCCACTTCGGGGGGCGTCCCGATCGGTTCGGGTGCCTCGGACGAGGGTTCGTGGACCGACCGAGATCGAGCGGAGCTCCTGCAACTGGCGGAGCTCGAAGCGCTCGCGCTCGTTGATGCCGAGCAGGACCCCGTCGCGTCCGCCCGCCTCGAGCGGCTGTTCGAAGCGGCGCCACCGTCGGTTCAGGCAGAGATGCGCGCGCTGCAGGAGCGCGTCGCGACGAACCCGCTCCTTCGCAGCGCCGAGCTTCCGTCGGACTCGCTCCGTCTTCGCGCCATCGCACGGGTGGTGCACGCGGCCGAGGAGGAGTCGCGTGCCGCTGAACCCATCGCGACGATCGGGCCGCGCAGGCCTGGCCGTGGCGGCGCCCAGGGTGACCGATTCTCGTTCGATGAGGTTCGGTCGATCATCGATGGGATCTCCCGCGAGCGAGACCGCATGCAGAGCGTGCGTCAGCCGTACTGGCGGGTCGCTTCGTTCATTCTCCTCGCCGCGCTGAGCGTGTCGCTCCTCTTCAACTGGCGCTATGTGGATGTGAGCGAGAAGTTTGCGCGCTTCACCGTGGGCGAAGTCATTGACGCAGAGATGCGCGCGCTGGCCACGGATCTCGCCGGGTTCGACTTCGCGCGGGCCGAGCACAGGGTTCTGGTGGCCGTATCGCCGAGCGCGTCGGGCTGCGGTTCGGTCTACATCGACGCGGAAAGCGGACGCGTGGCCGTGCTCGGCCTCGGGTTTGCCCCTGGCGAGACGCTCGAGATCGTCGTGCACGACTCGGACAGCGGACTCTCGCACTCCCAGCGATTCCTCGCGGCCACGGGCTTCGGGAAGATCTGCGAGATGCCCGCCGAGCTCGCCCGTCGCGGGACGGTTGAGATCCGCGATTCATCGGGGACGGTGCTCTTCAGGGCGTGATTTGAGCGCTCGCGGCGTGATTTGAGCGCTCGCGGCGTGATTTGAGCGCTCGCGGCGTGATTTGAGCGCTCGCGGCTGCGGCCGCTCGCTTTGGTGCTTGGGCGCTGTTTGCTTTGGTGCTTGGGCGCTGTTTGCGTTGGTGCTTCGGCGCTGGGCGGTTTGGTTCGGTGCTCAGGCGCGGCGGAGCCACTCGGCTTCGAGCTCTTCCTGCTCGGTGCCGAGTTCGTCGCGTCGTGACATCAGCTTCTTTGTGCGCGTGGCGTCGCTGGCGATCTTCGGGTCTGCGAACGAGAGGTCGATGTCGCGCAGCTCGCGGCCGATGTCTGCGATGCGCTGCTCGATCTTCTCGATCGGCAGGTTGCTGAAGCGCGATTTCTGCTTCGGCGGCGCTTTCGTCGCCGTCGCCGCTGCGGGTCTCGGCTCGTTCTTCGACTGTGGAACCGACTGCGGACCCGACTGCGGCTTCGACTGCGGCTTCGGCGCAGGCCTCTTCGCGCGCTCGGCCTCGGCCTTCTCAGCCTTTGCCTTCGACTCCCACTCGCGGTAGGTGCCGTCGAAGACGCGCGCGTTGCCTTCGCCGTCGAGGATGACGAGCTTGTCGCACACATCGTCGAGGAGCGCGCGGTCGTGCGAGATCAGGAGGAGCACGCCGCCGTGGCCGCCCTTGCCGCCGATCTTCGACCTGTCGATGTCGCCGAACTTGTCGAGCGCCTCCTCGAGACGCTCCGCGCTCGGGATGTCGAGATGGTTCGTCGGCTCGTCGAGGACGAGGAGGTTCTTCGCGCTCGCGATGAGCGACGCGAGCACGAGACGCCCGCGTTCGCCGCCCGAGAGGTCGCCGATCGCCTTGTCCTGCTCCTCGCCCGTGAAGAGGAACGCGCCCGCGAGGTTGCGCGCCTCCTGCTCGCTCGCGCGCGGGGCGCCCTCGATCGAGCGGATCGTGTTCTGCAGGAACTCCCACGCCAGCTGCTGCTTGTCGATGTGGTCCTGGGTCTGGCGGAACCAACCGATCGAGAGGCGCGGCGAGCGCTTGATCTCGCCTGAATCGGCGTCGAGATCCCCGAGCAGCGTGCGCACGAGCGTGGTCTTGCCCGCGCCGTTCGGGCCGATGATGCCGATGCGGTCGCCCGGGCGCGCGGAGAGGTTGAGGTTCTTGAAGCAGACGCGGTCGCCGAACGACTTCGAGATGTTCTCGGCGACGAACGCGAAGTCGCCCATCTGCGGCGGATCGGGGAGGTCGAGGTTCATCACGCCGAGCTCTGCGTGCTTCTCGACGAGCGAGTCCTGCTTGAACCGCTCGAGGCGCGTCTCGCGGCCGCGGGCCTGCTTGGCGCGCTGTCCTGCCTTGTAGCGGTCGATGAACGCCTGCTCCTGGCGGATCTTGTCCTGCTGCTTCTCGTGCTGGCGCTCGACGGTGAGCATCCGTTCGGCGCGCAGCGAGCGGAAGGCCGCGTAGTTGCCGGGATACTCGCGCAGCACGCCGCGGTCGATCTCGATGATGCGCGTGACGACGCGGTCGAGGAGCCAGCGGTCGTGCGAGATCAGGACCACGCTTCCCTTGAACTCGTCGGCGAGGAAGTCCTCGAGCCAGCGGCGTCCCTCGATGTCGAGGTGGTTGGTCGGCTCGTCGAGGAGCAGGAGGTCGGGGCTCGAGAGGAGGAGCCGCGCGAGTCCGAGACGCGCCTTCTGGCCGCCAGAGAGGCCCTTGATCGGGAGGTCGAAGTCGTCGTCGGTGAAGCCGAGGCCGTGCAGCGCCGCGTCGATCTTGTGGTCGACCGCGTAGCCGCCCGCGGCCTCGATCGCCTCCTCGAGCGCGACCTGGCGGTTCATGAGCTTCTCGAGTTCGTCGGGCTCCGCGGTCGCCATGCGCTCGTAGACGCCCTCGAGTTCCGCCTTGAGCTGCTCGATCGAGGCGAACGCCTCGGCGGCCGCGCCGCGGAGCGTCTTCTCCTGCGGGAGGCGCGGGTCCTGCTCGAGGTAGCCGATGCGCACCGTGCGGGCGATCTGCACCTCGCCGTCGTCTGGCTTGAGGAGCCCCGCGATCAGCTTGAAGAGCGTGCTCTTGCCGCAGCCGTTGCGGCCGACGAGGCCGATGCGCTCGCCTTCGTGGATCGAGCCGCTCACGCCGTCGAGGAGAAGGCGTGTGCCGTGGCCGAAGCGGAGGTTGGCGAGCGTGACGAGCGACATGCGCGGGGCGATCGGAAGCGGACGGAGGAGCCCGCGAACGGGCAGAGGAACGCGGGCCCGATGCGAGGCCGCGCCCGCGTCGGCCGAGTCGGGAAGGGTAGCAGGATCAATCCTTCGGAATCGGCTTTCCGCGCCATTCCCAGATCCACGCGACGAGCCTGCGGTCGTGCGGCGGAAGGATGAATCGGAAGATCGCGGCGGCAAGCGGCGGCGCCATGAGCGCGGTGACGGCGCCGACGCACGCAAGCCAGGCCAGCATCAGTCCTGAGAAGAATGGTCCGTTCTCGACGGCGGCGTAGCTTGTCCAGGTCATGTTCTGCGGCAGCGCCGTGCCGACGCGCATGACGGCGAACACGCCCGCGATGGCGAGCACGCCGCCGATCGAGGGAACCAGACCGCCGATCGCTGCGCGCACGAGCGGATGCCGGCGCATCCCCGCAAGTCCGATGAGAAGCATGGTCGGCACGAGCATCGCGCCGCCGAGGACCGCGAACCCGAGGAAGGGGATCAACGCCCCGAGGTTCATGCGGGACGCACGCAGCGCCGCGCGGCCCTCGTCGGAGGCGAGCCACGCCTGGTCCGCCACGGCGAAGCGTCCGCTGTCGAACTGCTGCGACTGGTCCCGCGTCGTGCCGCCCTGCGCACGGTAGGCCTCGACCAACGCATTCGCCGACTCGTCGGCGGCCTCCGTGGCGATGCTCGGAAAGAGCCCGCCGATGCCGACCGCGGCGAGCGTCGCTAGGAGCGCCATGGTGACGAAGAATGCAGCCGCGACCGACTTCATGCGTCGGATCCAGGGCGTGATGGTCGGATACTCGAGGAGCGCGGCGGCCGCTCCGCACTCGACGCAGCGGCAGTAGAGGAGGCCCGTCGCGGGCTCGCGCATGACGGCGCTGCCCGCGAGGGGGTGCAGGCACTCCATGCACACGCGGTCGCCCGAGACGGTCTCGCGGGGAACCTCGCGGGGCGCGGCCCGTTCGGAGTGGTCGCGCTCGCTCGTCATTGGTCGTGCCTTCCTCGCGTGGTCCCGCCGGGAGCGGCGGCGCGAATCTCCCTTGCGCGGCGGCGGTGTGCGGTTGCCGCGATCGGGCCGAGAAGCAGCCCGCCGATCGCGCCGAGCGGGATAGAGAGCGCGAACGAAAGGAGCATTGCGACGATCGCCGTGGCCGCGGTCCCGCCCGGCTCGAAGGGGTCGCTCACGACAAGCGGTCGCAGACCCCTCGCCCACATGCCGGCCATCGCGGGCGCGAACAATGCGCCGAGCGTGAGCACGACGGGCGCGACGCCGATGAGCCATGCGGCCGCCGCCTGCGCGAGCGGAGGCTTGTGCGGCGCCATCACCGCGCCCGAGACGCCACTCATCGCCGCGATGAGGAGGACGAACACGGTGAGCGGCGACGCGAGCGCGTCGAGGAGGCCGTCGCCGAACGGGAGGATCACGCGCGCGATGAGCAGCGCGACCATGACAACGAGCGCAGCGCCCGCCGCCTGCGCGAGCGTGAGGCCGACGCCGAGCCGGAGGTTGAGGGTTCGCAGGCGCGCCCAGACGCGCACGGGCTCGCGCGCCGCGCGCGGCGACCAGCGCACGGCAAGGCCGCAGCGGCCGCAGCGCGCGATCCACATGCGGAGGTCGCGGGAGTAGCTGCGCGACGCGGAATCAAGCATCTTTCCGCAGGAGCCGCACGCGTGGCTGATCATCCACCCGAGGATACCAGCGGGTTCGGCGGTGCGTACACTGCCGCCCCCGTGCTCGACCGAAGCAGCGCCCGACGAAAGTTCGCCTATCCGCTCGTGACGCTCGCCGTCGCGGGGGTGGTATACCTCCTCTCGCGCGGGCAGATCGCCTCGACCGCGCCTGCGGCGCCCGCCGAATACGAGGCGGTCGCGCGCGAGGTGGTTGCGGCGGTGCGTGCGGGGCAGCCCGTGCCGAGGGCGGTGACGCCGACGATCGACACCGTGTTCGCGTCGATGGCGCCGCCGTGCGTGCGCGAGGACGGCGGCGGGGCGCTCGCCTATCGAGTCGCCGGGCCGCTCATGACCGACGGCACGATGCCGTGGATCCAGTCGGTCGAGATCCGCTGCGGCTCGGGCGAAGGCGTGGCGCTCTCGATCGCGATCCTCGACGGACGGCCCGAGGTCGTCGGCGTGGCGCGGCTCGACGCCGTGGCGCCGGAAGGAGTTGCACCATGACCGCCGGAGTTGCACCATGACCGCCGGAGTTGCACCATGACCGCATGGATCAACGGGAAGTTCGTTGAGCACGCCGACGCGCGCGTCGGGCTCTTCGACGCGGGATTCCAGCATGGAATCGGCCTCTTCGAGACGATGCTCGCGCGCGACGGCGCCGTGCTCGGCTTCGAGGCGCATCTCGAGCGCCTCGCCGCGAGCGCGCGCGAGCTGCGGCTCTTCGACCCGCTCAAGGTCGAGCCGCTCGCGGAGGCCGTGCAGCACACGCTCGCGAAGAGCGGGCTTCGCGACGCGCGCATCCGCATCACGCTGACCGCTGGCGACATGGGGCGGCCGTTCGTGGGGGCGAACGCGGCGTCCGACAGGCCGCAGCCCTCGCAGCCGACGCCGACCGTCGCGATCCATGTGCAGCCTCCGACGCGCTACCCCGACGAACTTTTCGCGAAGGGCGTCGCCGTGTCGATCGCGGAGGACCGCGCCAACCCGCTCGACCGCTTCGCGGGTCACAAGACGCTGATGTACTGGCCGCGCATCGCGGCGGTGCAGCGCGCGGCGGAGGTGGGCTGCGCGGAGGCGCTCTGGTTCACCGTCGCCAACCGTCTTGCAAGCGGCAGCGTTTCCAGCGTCTTTCTCGTGAAAGATGGGCGTCTCCGCGTGCCGTTTGCGCGCGGCGAGGAGACCGAAGGCGCGATGCGTGCGCCCGTTCTCCCCGGCGTGACGCGGGCGCGCGTCCTCATGTGGGCCGAGGTCGAGGGCCGCGCCGTGGAGCGCGCCGAGCTGACGATCGACGACCTGCTCGCCGCCGACGAGATCTTCCTCACGAACTCGAGCTGGGGCGTGCTGCCCGTCGTGCGCGTCGAGCGGCACGAGGTCGGCGGCGGCGCGCCCGGGCCCGTCGCGCGCGCGATGCGCGAGAGGTGGCTTGCGTGACCGGTTTCGGCGGACCGGGCGGCGGTTTCGGCGGCCCTCGCGGGGGATTCGGCGGATTCCGCGTGTTCACCGTGGGCCGCGACGCCGCGTCGCGTTTCCGCGTGCGCCTTCCGTGGCGGCTTCGTCCGAACGCAGGTCCGCTCGAGCGGATCCTCGTGGGCGTCGTGACCTTCATCGTCGCGATTCCCGTCGCGGTCGTCATCCTCGCGCTCGCCGTGGTGGCGCTCGTCGCGGCGCTTGGCTGCGCGGCGGTGCTCGTCGCGTTCGCGCTCGTCGGCTTCGTCCTGGCGTGGCTCGTGCGGACGATCCTCGGCGTCGGGCCGAGGGCGACCATGCGCGTCGAGCGTGCGCGCGACGACGGACGCGAGAATGTCCGCGTGATCCCGCCCCGCGACGGCGTGTGACGGGCGTTTCTTCGCCCTCGCGCCGTTTCCCGTAGACTGCGCCGCGTCGGAACACCGACTCCACAGAGGACGAGCAAGATGGCTGACGGACCAGCGGCCGCCGCGGGCGGCACTTCGACCTTCGCGCACCTGCATCTCCACAGCGAGTATTCGCTGCTCGACGGCGGCAACACGGTCGACCGGCTCCTGAAGCGCGTCAAGGAGCTCGGGATGGACGCGGTCGCCGTCACCGACCACGGCAACCTCTTCGGCGCGATGGAGTTCTACCTCGCCGCGAAGGACGCGGGCGTGAAGCCGATCCTCGGCATCGAGGCCTATGTCGCCGTCGACCGCGACGGCCGGCAGGGCGACCGCCGCGACAAGACGCACACGGGCGAGAAGGACGGCGGCTGGCACCTCGTGCTCCTCGCCGAGAACATCACGGGCTGGCGCAACCTGCTCAAGCTCTCGTCGGACGCATTCCTGAACGGCTTCTACTACAAGCCGCGCATGGACAAGTCGACCCTGTCGCAGTGGGCCGACGGCATCATCGCGATCAACGGCCACCTCGGCTCGTCGATCGCGTCGCACCTCACTGACTTCGTGAAGTCGGGGAAGGACCCCGTCTTCTGGCAGCGCGCGGTCGACGAGGCGAAGTGGCACGCCGCGAACTTCAATCCGAATGAGAAAGGCGAGCCGCGCTTCTACATCGAGCTGCAGCGCCATGTGCCCGAGCAGGAAGAGATCAATCCGTGGCTGCGCAAGCTGGCGAAGGACCTCGGCCTTCCGCTCGTGATCGACAACGACGCCCACTTCCTCCGCGCCGAGGACCATGATGTCCACGACACGCTCTGCTGCATCTCGATGCAGCGGATGAAGGACGAGGGGAACCGCATCAAGTACCCCGAGTCGCTCTATGTGAAGAGCCCCGCGGAGATGCGCGCGCTCTTCCCGGACGCCGAGGACACCGAGGCGCTCGCGAACACCGCGCGCATCGCGGCGCGCTGCGACGTGAAGCTGCCCAAGGGCGAGAACCACGCGCCCGTCGTGAAGGTGCGGCATCCAGGCGTCGGGCCGAAGTACGACCCCAGGAAGGACGGCGACCTCACCGAGTGGTTCAAGGCGTATTGCCGCCTCTTCGAGACGCTGCCGTTCGACGCGACGAAGGACGCGACGAAGGATGAGGAGAGCCCCGCGGACCTGAAGGCCGGCTGCGACCGCGCGCTGCGTGACCTCTGCGAGGCGGGCCTGATCTGGCGCTACGGCCACGATGGCATCACGCCCGCGATCCGCGCGCGGCTCGACCGCGAGCTGTCGATCCTCGCCGACAAGTCGATCAGCGCGTACTTCCTGATCGTGTGGGACTTCGTGAACTGGGCGCGCCAGCGCGGGATTCCCGCCAACGCGCGTGGCTCGGGCGTCGGCACGATGGCGGGCTTCGTGCTCGGCCTCTCGAACGCGTGCCCTGAGAAGTACGGGCTTCTGTTCGAGCGCTTCACCGACCCCGACCGCTCGGAGTACCCCGACATCGACATCGACATCTGCCAGGACGGCCGCGCGTCGGTGATTGACTATGTCCGCAAGAAGTACGGCCATGTCGCGCAGATCATCACCTTCGGCCGCCTGAAGGCGAAGGCCGCGGTGAAGGATGTGGCGCGCGTGATGGGCCTCCTGCCCGCCGAAGGGCAGAACCTCGCGAACCTCATCCCCGCGGAGCTCGACATCACCATCGAGGAGGCGATCGCCAAGGAGCCGAAGATCGCGCAGATGATCTCGGCCGACCCGCGCGTGGCGCGCGTGTTCGACCATGCGCGCGGGCTCGAGGACCACGCGCGCAACCAGGGCGTGCACGCTGCGGGCGTGATCGTGGCCACGCGGCCCCTCGACGACATCGTGCCGCTCTGCCGCGCGGCGGGCGGCGCCGAGGATGCGGTGACGCAGTGGGACGGACCGACCTGCGAGAAGGTCGGCCTTCTCAAGATGGACTTCCTCGGGCTTCGCACGCTCTCGACGATCGAGTTCGCGAAGAAGCTCATCCGCGAGACGCTGCCTGTGGAGGAGATCTACCGCGCGGTCGGACGCGAGGCCGACGGCAGGCGCGCGGCGGCGGGTGAGGCGGTGCCTAACTCAACGAACCTCGATCCACTCGATTTGGACAGGATTCCGCTCGACGACCAGCGCGTGCTCGAGCTCTTCCGCCGCGGCGACACCAACGGCGTGTTCCAGTTCGAATCGGGCGGCATGAAGAAGCTGCTCGTCGACATGAAGCCCGACCGCCTCGAGGACCTCATCGCGGCGAACGCGCTGTTCCGTCCGGGCCCGATGGACCTGATCCCCGACTACAACGCGCGCAAGCACGGGCGGCAGGCCGTCCCGAAGGTGCACGAGGTCGTCGAGCGCTTCACCGACGAGACCTACGGGATCATGGTCTACCAGGAGCAGGTGATGCAGGTGCTGCACCACCTCGGCGGCATCCCGCTGCGCGGCGCGTACACGGTCATCAAGGCGATCTCGAAGAAGAAGCAGGACACGATCAACGGCGCGCGCGCCGACTTCGTGAAGGGCGCCGCCGAGCGCGGCCTGCCCGAGGCGAAGGCGGGAGAGCTCTTCGAGCTGATCCTCAAGTTCGCGGGCTACGGCTTCAACAAGAGCCACTCGACGGGCTACGCGATCATCGCCTACCAGACGGCGTACCTGAAGACCTACTTCCCCGCGCACTACATGTCGGCGGTGCTGTCGTTCGAAAGCCAGGCGCGCAAGATCGAGGAATGGTCCGTCTATCTCGACGACTGCCGTCGACTTGTCTATCCCGATCACACGGGCAAGAAGCCGCACATCGGCGTCGAGGTGCGTGCGCCAGATGTCAATCTCTCGGAAGAGGACTTTGCGGTCGTCTATGCGGCGGGAGAGAAGCCGCACGCGTGGCGCGGGCACATCCGCTTCGGCCTGAAGGCGATCAAGGGGATCGGCGCGGGAGCGATCCGCGCGATCATCGACGAGCGTCGCAAGAACGGGCCGTTCAGGTCGATCTTCGAGTTCTGCGAGCGGGTCGACAGCCGCTCGATCAACAAGGCGGGGCTCGAGGGACTCGTGAAGGCGGGGTGCTTCGACTCGCTGCACGGCACCGACCAGCGCGCGGCGATGGTCGCGAGCCTCGAGAGCGCGATCTCGGCGGGGCAGAGCCTCGCGAAGGACCGCGCGGGCGGGCAGGAGACCTTCTTCGGCGCGTTCGAGGCGGCGGCGCCGAAGCAGAGCGCCGCCGCGGCGACCTTGCGTCAGGTCGCGCCGTGGGAGCCCACCGAGGTCCTGCGCTACGAGAAGGAGGCGCTCGGCTTCCATGTGTCTGGGCATCCGCTCGACAACTGGCGCACGCAGGTCGACGCGTTCGCGACCGCCGATGTGAAGACGCTCGCGGAGGCCCCGCAGGACACGCCGTGCGTGGTCGCGGGGCTTGTCGCGCGCTCGCGTGTCGTCGTCACGCAGAAGGGGAAGAACCCCGGCTCGAAGATGATGGTGCTCGGCCTCGCCGACCGCGAGGCGACCATGGACGCGGTGCTCTTCACCGATGCCTTCGCGAAGTTCGGGCACCTCGTGCAGAACGACCGCGCGGTGCTCCTCGTCGGCGCGGTCGACCGCGCGCGGGGCGAGCCGAACATCATCGTCGACCGCGTGATCGCGATGGAGGACGCGGAGCGTCACCTCGGCACGCGCCTCGAGGTCGCGGTCGACTGCGCGGGCGACCTCGAGCAGGCCGCCGAAGGCACGCTTGAGATGGTCGCGGGGCTTCTGAAGCAGGCGTCGGGCGGCGCGGCGCTCGCGGAAGGTCGGCCCGTCGATGTCGTCGTCCACCTCGACCGCGATGCGCGGCGCACGACGCTCCACTCGCATCGCCTGCGCGTGGTGCCCGAGCCCGCGCTCCTCGATGCGCTGCGGCGGATTGTCGGCGCAGACGGCGTACGCGTGAAGGGCGGATGGACGCCCGAGCGCAGGAAGCCCAAGCAGTGGGGCGCACGGCGCGCGAGCGAGGAGCCTGTGGAGGCGTAGCGATTCCCGCTGCGTGGTTCGGTTCGCGCGGCGCGATGCGCGCGATCACAGCGCCGCGAGGCGCTCGGCGACATCCTTCGCGGCAAGGGCGTCGACGAGCTGGTCGAGGTCGCCCGCGAGGAGCTTCGGCAGCGCGAACGACTGCTCGACGCGATGGTCGACGGCGACCGATTCCTTGAAGCGGTAGGTGCGGATCTTCTCGGCGCGGTCGCCGGTGCCGATCATCGAGCGGCGCTCGGAGAGGCGCTTGAGATCCGCCTCGCGCTTGCGCTGTTCGTAGACGCGCGCGCGGAGGAGGCGCCACGCCTTCTCGCGGTTCTGGCCCTGCGAGCGCGTCTCCTGCATGCGGACCTCGAGTCCCGTCGGCAGGTGGATGAGGTGGACGGCGGTCGCGACCTTGTTCACGTTCTGGCCGCCAGGGCCCTGCGCGGTCGTGACCATCTCCTTCACCTCGGCGGGGTCGAGCGCCGCGTCGACTTCCTCGGGCTCGGGCATGACGGCGACGGTGGCGGTCGAGGTGTGGATGCGGCCCTGTGCTTCGGTCGCGGGCACTCGCTTGACCTGGTGGGTGCCGCCCTCGAACTGGAGCGCTGCGAACGCGCCGTCGCCCTCGACGGTCGCGATCGCGTGGGTGAGGCCGCCCGCGTCGCCCGGCTTCGTCTCGACGACCTCGAAGCGCCATCCCTTGCGCGCGGCGTAGGCGCGGTACATGTCGAAGATCTCTCCCGCCCAGAGCGCGGCCTCGTCGCCGCCGACACCCATGCGGACCTCGAGGACGAAGCTGGCGATTCCCGCCTCTTCGCCGGTGACGAGGGCCTTGATGATCCGCTGCGCGAGCTCGCGGCAGCGTGCGTCGAGGGCGGGGCGCTCGGCCTTCGCCATCGCGGCCATCTCGGCGTCGCCCGAGCCGATGAGTTCGTCGAGGCCCGCGAGCTCGCCGGCGGCGCGGGCGAGCTCGCGCGCGGGCTCGAGCGTGCGTGCGAGCACGGCGCGGCGGCGCGAGAGCGCGGAGGACTTGCGGTGGTCGGCCGCGACGGCCACATCCTCGAGCTGCGCGGCGATTCCGTCGTCCTCGGCCTGCTGCGCGGCGAGGATGCGGCGCAGGTTCTCGGGAAGGAGCGCGTCGACGAGGGCGGAGGCTGCGGCGGATTCCGGCACGGGCGTGGCATGGTACGAGCCGTGCCCGACACGTGCCGTGCGGTGCCCGACACCGCACAGCACGTGCTTGGCACATGCCTGGCACGTGCCTGGCACCGAGGCAGAGCCGGAGATGGAAGCCCGGGCCGAAGCACCGAAATGATGGGCCGAGATGGACGGTTCGGCGGCAGGCGAGGGATCAGAAGCGGCCGCCGTAGCCCCTCGACTTCAGCGCATCGCTGCTGACGCCGAAGAAGCCGACCTTCAGACCCGCGCTCCGAAGCCGTTGCTGCACCACCTGCGAGATCACGAGCACCGTGATGAGCCCGATGCAGGGAGCGAGCAGGAGGATCGCGGAGACGACGATGAGCGCCACATGCACGCGCATCGCCGAGAGGGTCAGGCACGCGAACACGACGGCCGTGATGGCACAGATCCAGTAGGGAATCGAGAACAGCGAGGCGGACTCGCTGCGCATGCCCACCATGAACGCGATGCCGAGCAGCGATCCGAGCATTCCGACGAGGCACATCAGCATGAAGCGATGGTTGCGGGCCGTGCCGACCACATCCCACGGTTGCGACGCGCCCGACTGGCGCGGGCCGCCCCTCGGCGGCGGCGGGGGCGCCGACGGCGCGCGCAGGAGTTCATCGTCTCCGAGCGGCGACCATTCGCTGGCTCCGACGCGGCAGACGAGCGTGCTCCTGTTGAACTCGCCCGTCTGCACCCCGTGCAGGATCTCGAGCTTTCCGAGCGGGCCGACGGGCTGATTGTCGCGGACGACATACCACTGGCTCATGCGCTGTCCTTTCGATGAAGTGCGATCCAGTGGAACAAGAATGACAGAATCCGCCTGTGCCGTCAACTCGCGCGCGGCGCCGTGTTTTTCGCGATCGTCTCGAGGAGGGCGCGCGTCTTGTCGTCGTCCGCAGAGTCGCGGAGGTCGCCCGACTGCATCGACACCGTCGGCTGCACATGCGCCTCGCCGCAGATCACGACCAAGAGGTTCGAGACCAGGCGCGCCTCCTCGTTCGGCTGGAGCGCGTGGCCCTTCTCCTCGAGCAGTTCGATGGCGTGGTGGACGATCTGGACCGCGCCGTCGACGATGACCTTGCGCGCGTCGACGAGCGCCTGCGCCTGCTGGCGGACGAGCATGGCGCGGGCGATCTCGGGCGCGTAGCTCAGGTCGCTGAGCTCGAAGGAGACGACCTCCGCGCCCGCGACGCCGACCTTCGACTGGAGCAGATCCCGCATCTCCCGCGCGATTCCCTCGGTCTCGCTCTTGAGGCTCGTCTCGTGGGTCGCGGACTCGTAGGGATATCGCGAGGCGACTTGCTTCAGGACGGCCATGGCCTGGGTGCGCACAAAGGTGGGTGCGTCCTCGACATCAAGCGCGGCGCGCTTCGTGTCGACGAATCGGAAGGTGACCACCGCCGCGACGACGATCGGGTTGCCGTTCCCGTCCGCGACGACGGTGCGGTGGACCTCGATCGCCTGCTGCTTGGTCGAGATGCGGATCGCGCGACGGCCCCACAGCACCGCCCAGTAGAGCCCCGGCTCCTGCATCAGCCTCGAGAACCTGCCCCAGCGCAGGAGGACGATCTCCTGCTGCGGCGACACCACGAGCCACGAGCCGAGCAAGGTGATCGGGAAGAACAGGACGCTGAGGATGGCGGTGAGGATGCTTCCCATGGAGTTCCTGAGGGGGTTCCGGACGGTGCTCGCGGCGAGCTTGCGCTGCGTTCACGCGCTCGCGCGCGGCGGGTCGCGCGCGCAGGATACCCCTCGTGATCGGAGCGATGACGGGTGCCTGGCACGTGCTGTCTGGTGCCTGGCACCGGTTAGCACGTGCCAGGCACCGTTTCCGATCGCCGGAGGACCCAAAAAGACAAGCGGCCGTCGCTTCCGACGGCCGCCTGATTGGATCGCACGAAGGGATCGATCGCCCGGCTTACTTCTTCTTGTTCTTGTCGAAGTAGTTGCCGGCGAACTTCTTCTGGAAGCGCTCGACGCGGCCGAGGGTGTCGACGAAGGTCTTCTGGCCCGTGAAGAAGGGGTGCGAGCCCGACCAGATTTCGACATTCATCTCGGGCACGGTGGCGCCGACGGTCATGACGACTTCCCCGCGGAAGATGACCTTGCACTCGGGGTAGTACTTCGGGTGGGTGTCCTTCTTCATGCTCGACCTGACCTTCCTGTGTTCCCGGTTTGGTTGCCCGGTGAATGCTCCGCCCGAGTGTCCCGCAGCGCGCGGCGACCGAGGGCGAGGAGAACTGGCGAAAGATCGGAGAGTGTACCGTGCGCGGCGATGCATGCAAGCGGCTGCAGCGGGGGGATTTGCGCGCGTGCGGCGGGGACGCGGCCGCTTCTCGGACGCCTGTCTTGCGCGCCCTCGCTCGGAACCGCGGCGCCGTCGCCGTGTCTCCAAGGTCGCACGCACTCCTCCGCGCGCGTACCGTGCGGCCTCAGATCCCTCTCAACCCCCGACGAGAAAGGCCCTCCCATGTCCGACGCCCCCAACACCTTCCACGCGACCGCCGGCAACTTCGACGCCGAGGTGGCGAAGTCGTCCGTTCCCGTGCTCATCGACTTCTGGGCGTCGTGGTGCCCGCCGTGCCGCATGCTGAAGCCCGAGCTCGCGGCGCTGGCGCCCGAGCTCGAGGGCAAGGTGCGCGTGGCGTTCTGCGACGTGGACGCGGAGGGCGAGGTCGCCGCGGCGTTCGGCGTGCGCGGGATTCCCGCGCTCTTCCTCATGAAGGACGGCGAGGTGATCGATTCGTGGACGGGCTACATGCCGCGCGCGGCGGTGAAGGCGCGGCTCGAGCAGCATGTCGGGAAGATCGGCGGCTGAGCGCGATGGCGGACGCGGCGGATGCGCAAGGCTCGCGCGCGGGTGAAGGCGATGCGGCCGTGCGCGTGCTGCCCGTCGACGGCATGCATTGCGCGGCATGCGCGTCGAAGGTCGAGCGCGCGGCGAAGGGCGTCGCGGGCGTGCGCGAGGCGACCGTGTCGTTCGCCGCGAGACGCGCGCGGATCGCGTTCGATCCGCGTGCGGTCGACCTCGCGCAGATCGCGGGCGCCGTCAGGCGCGCGGGCTTCACGCTCGACATCGCGCGCGACCCAGAGGTGCGGGCGGCCCGCGAGGCGGCCGACGCGCGTCTCCTCCGTCTGCGCGTTGCGGTCGGTGCTGCGCTCTCGCTTCCGCTCGTCGTGATTGCCATGTCGCATGGCGCGATTCCCGCGCTCGACGGCCCAGCGATGCCGTGGGTGCAGCTGGCGCTCGCGACGCCCGTCTATCTCTGGTGCGGATGGCCGATCCACGCCGCGGCGCTGGCGCGGCTCAGGACCTTCGACGCGGACATGAACACGCTCGTCGCGCTCGGGACGAGCGTGGCGTTCGCGTCGAGCGCGTGGACGCTCCTCGCGGGAGGCGCTGCGCACGCGGGCCACGCGGGTCACTCGGGCCACGCGCTCACCTTCGAGGCCGCGGCCGTCATCCTTGTGTTCGTGCTCCTCGGGCGCCTGCTCGAGGCGCGGGCCACCGCGCGCGCAGGCGAGGCCTTGCGCGCCCTCTCGACCGCGGCGGTGCCCGCGGCGCGCGTCGTCGTCGATGGCGCGGAGCGCGAGATCGCTGCGGCGGAGATCGAGGCGGGCATGCTCGTCGTCGTGCGGCCGGGCGAGCGCATTCCGATCGACGGCACCGTGATGCGCGGCGAGAGCGAGGTCGACGAGTCGCTCCTCACGGGCGAGCCGATGCCGCGCCTGCGACGCGCGGGCGAACGCGTGTTCGCGGGATCGCTCAACACGGTGGGCGCCCTCGAGATCGAGGCGGGATGCGCCGCCGACGAGACGATGCTCGCGCAGATCGCGGGTCTCGTCGACGAGGCGCAGTCGACGAAGGCATCGATCGCGCGCACGGCCGACCGCGTGGCGGCCGTGTTCGTGCCGATCGTGCTTGCCATCGCGCTCGGCGCGGTCGTGGCGTGGCTTCTGCTCGCGCCAGAGGAGATCCGCCGTGCGCGCGCCGTCGAGGCGCTTGTCAGCGTCCTCGTCGTCGCCTGTCCGTGCGCGCTCGGGCTTGCGACGCCCGTGGCGATCATGGTGGCGTCGGGGCGCGCGGCCGCGCTCGGGGTCCTCTTCCGCCGCGCGAACGCGTTCGAGCTCCTCGCGGGGGTCGGCCGCGTCGCCTTCGACAAGACGGGGACGCTGACCGAGGGACGCCCCGCCGTGACGGCGGTCGTTCCCGCGCACGGCTGGAGCGAAGAGGCGCTGATCGGGCTCGCCGCCGCGGCGGAGGTCCGCAGCGAGCATGCGGTCGCGCGCGGAATCGTCGCGGAGGCGCGCGCGCGCGGGATCCATGTCGAGGAGCCGACGGCGTTCACGGCGTTCGCGGGGCGAGGCGTGCACGCGAAGGTGCTCGCGCACACGGTCGAGGTCGGGAACGCGGCCTGGATGCGGGAGTGCGGCGTGACGGTCGACGCGCACGGTTCCGACGGGTCGGGTGCCACGCGTGTGTTCGTGGCGGCCGACGGCGCGTTCGTCGGATCGATCGCGCTCGAGGACCGCGTGCGCGACGATGCGCGCGAGACGATCGCGGCGCTGCGCGCGCTTCATGTCGAGCCCATGCTCGTGACGGGCGACGCGGAGCAGCCCGCCGGCGCCGTCGCGAAGGCGCTCGACATCGACCCCGCGGCCGTGCATGCGTCGATGACGCCCGAGGGCAAGGCGGCGCTCGTCGCGCGCTTCGCGGAAGAGCCGCGCGTGGCGGCCTTCGTCGGCGATGGCCTCAACGACGCCGCGGCGCTCGCGGTCGCGCGGCCCGGGATTGCCATGGGGGGCGGCACAGACCTCGCGAAGACAAGCGCAGACATCCTCCTCGTGACGGACGATCTGCGGCGCGTGCCCGAGGCGATCGCGCTCTCGCGCGCCACGCTGCGCGTGATCCGCCAGAACCTCGCGTGGGCGTTCGGCTACAACCTCGTGCTCATTCCGCTCGCTGCGGGCGCGCTCTATCCATGGACGGGCTGGATGCTGCCGCCTGTCGCGGCGAGCGCCGCGATGGCGCTCTCGAGCGTGAGCGTGGTGGCGAACAGCCTGCGCCTGCGTCGCGCGGTCGTCATGCCGCGGGGCTGACCGCGCCGACGGGCTCCGTGGGCACGCCCTCGTAGCGCGTGTCGGGCGACAGCAGCTCGCGCTTCATCACCACCGAGTGCGGCTCGACGATCGCGCGGGCGCCGATCTCTGCGCCGTAGAGGATCACGGTGTTCGCGCCCACCGTCGCGCCGTCGCGGATGTGGACATGGTCGATCTTGAGCACGCGGTCCTCGAAGGTGTGCGCCTGGAAGAGCGCCTGCACCGTGACATCGTCGCCGAAGTGCAGCATGTCGGGGTCGACCACATGCGAGAAGCCCGTGCCGAGAAGCGCTCGCCTTCCGATTCGACAGCCCATCGCGCGCAGATAGACGACGAGGAGCAGCGTCCCCTCGAGCGCGGCAAGCGGCTTCGCCGCCCACATGCCCCACGCCACATAGAGGTAGTCCCATCGGCTGCACCAGCAGCTCCAAAGCGGGTGCGTGCCGGGCTTCACGCGCCCGACGAGGATCCACTTCATCGCGAGGATCGCGAGCGCGAGCGTCGCGAGCGCCGCGAGCACGCCGAGCGGAAGCGTGACGAGGCGGAAGAAGGTGGTCGTCTGCGACGCGCTCGCGGATTCCATGACGCGGAACCACTCGACCGCGACAAGGACGGGCCCGAGCGGAAGCGCGAAGCGTGCCAGCTCCCAGGCCCAGCGGTTGACGCGACGCACGAGCGGCGGGTCGTGCGTGAGCTCGCGCGGCGCGTCGACGACCTCGCGGCGCGGCAGGCGGAAGACGGGGTGGCCGAACCACGACGCGCCCGCCTCGTCGGGAAGGCCGCTGCCGCGCGTCGAGATGCCGACGAGCGTCTCGGGCGCGAGCCTCGTGCCCGACGGAAGCACCGCGTGGTTGCCGATGAAGCAGGATGCTGCGAGGCCGACGGGCTCGATGGTGGCTGTTCCCGCGTGGAGCGACGGGCCGCCGAGGTAGATGCCGTCGGCGAAGAAGGTCTCCTCGCCGATCTCGACGGTGGACGGGACGACATCGGTGACGGTCGAGATCTCGCAGCCTCGCCCGATGCGCGCGCCCGCGAGGTTGAGCCACATCGGCCACATGATGGTGCCCGAGAGCCACTTGCCGGCGCCTTCGACGAGCATCGACTGAAGCGAGAGGCGCAGCGCCGCGAGGCCCCTCAGCGAGAACGCGCCGCGCGGGGCCGGCCCGAGCGCGCGCACGAGAAGCGCCTGCATCAGCACGGTGCCGATGGCGGCCATGATCGTCGCAACCGCGAGACGAGGCAGCTCGAGCGCGTTGGGCGAGACGCCGAGGAGCCACAGCGCGGTCGTCCACGGAAGGAGGAGCGCCGCGGCCACAGCCGAGAGGAGCCCAAGCGCGACCGCAAGGCGCACCACGGGGTGCGGCGGGGCCGCGACCATCGGCGGCTCGGGTGCGCGCGCGATGCGCCGCGCGGGCACGCCATCGAGGATCGCGCGGGCATGCACTTCGCCGCGGGCGAGGTTCGAGAGTGCGCGCAGAATGCTCCCTTCCCCGAGCTCCGAGCCCGCGGCCATGCCCGCGCGCGTCTCGAGGGTGGCGTTTCTTCGCACGGTCACGCGGTCGAAGACGAGCGTCCCCGCCTCGAGCTCGACCGTGCGCAGGCACGCGTCCTGCCCGATGGTGGCACCGTCCTCGAGGGTTAGGAGGTCCCAGCCGCCGTCGTTGAAGCGCGCGCCGCGATGGATGTGGACGCCGCGGCCGACCTTCGCGCCGAGGAGCCTGAGCACCGACGGCGCGAGGCCGAGCAGTTCGAGCACTTCCCACGGGATCGGCGCGACGCAGCGCACGGCGATCCACTGCCGAAGATGCGCGAGGCTCCACGCGCGCACCCGGCCGGGCTTCACGCGGCCGAGCACCATCCACTTCGCGGCCACGCCGACGGCGATGGCGACGACGGGGTAGGCGAGAGCGAGAAGGCCTGCATATGCGCCAAGCTGGAGCGCTCCACGCAGGCCGCCCTCGTCGAGCGCGCGTTCCATCGCGCCGCCCGCAGGGGGAATCCAGAGGAACTGCGACGCAACGACGAGCGCCGCGAGAAGGAACGCGGCCTGCAGCGTCGTCACCAGGACGGGCCGAGACGCGCCCGTAGATCGAGGAATCGGCGTGCCGCCAGAGGGGGTGCGCCGCGGGGTCGAGCGCCCTCGATCGCGCGCGTCATCGAGCGCGGCCGCAAGCGCGCGGACGGTGCGGTGCTCGTAGGCAGCGCGGACGGTCGCGGCCGACACGGCCTCTCTGGCACGGAGCCTGGAGATGGCGATGGCGATCGTCAGCGAGTCGAAGCCGAGGTCGTCGAAGAGGTCGGCGTCGACCGACACCTCGCCGTCCCTCCCAAGCGCCGCCGCGAACGCGCGCGCCACGACGCGCTCGGTCTCGGTCGACGGCGGCACATCCGCTGCGGTTCCGACGGACCCGTTCCGTGCGCCGATCGCGGGCAGCGCGCGGCGGTCGATCTTGCCGCCGACCGTGCGCGGAACCCGCGGAATCGCAGCGATGGCGGCGGGCACCATGTAGGGGGGCAGTTCGCGCGCGAGGGCCATGCGGAGGGCCTCTGCGTCGAGCGGGCCGGGCGTGTGCGCCTCGGGGCCCGACGCCGCGCGCAGCACCACATGCGCCACAAGCCGTCGCTCGACGCCCTCGCCTTCGACCGTGCACGCGGCCTCGAGCACGCCTTCTTGCGCGGCGAGCGCGGCTTCGACCGCGCCGAGCTCGATGCGGTAGCCACGCAGCTTGACCTGCGCGTCGATGCGTCCGTGGTAGTGGAAGTCACCGCGAGAATCGCGGTGGACGAGGTCGCCCGTGCGGTAGACGCGGCCAAGCGTCGGGTGCTCGACGAAGCGCGCCCGCGTCGTCTCGGGCTGCCCGCGATAGCCGCGTCCGAGCGACGCGCCGCCTACGACGAGCTCGCCCTGCGCGTCGTCGGGGAGTTCGCGTAGGGACGCCTCGTCAGGGTCGACCACCGCCGCGAATGACCCGCGGATCGCGCGGCCGATCGTGACTGGTTCTCCTGCGCGCACCGTGCCGCGCAGGCAGGTGACGGTGCACTCCGTTGGGCCGTAGCCGTTCTCGAGTCGTCGCCCGCGCGACCAGAGTTCCGCGAGATCCGGGGCGAGCGCCTCGCCACCCACATAGAGAAGGCGGATCGCGGGCAGCGCGCGCTCGGGGTCGTCGGTGCCGAGCGTGCGGAGCAAGCTCGGCGGCGGGCAGAGGACGGTGATCCGCTCGCGCTGAAGCCACGGAAGGAGATCCGGCCCGAGCCGCGCCGACTCGTCGTCCATCACCACGGCCGTTCCACCCGCGGCCCACGCGAGCCACATCTCCTCGACGCTCGAGTCGTAGCTCGCGCTCGAGCCCTGCGCGACGCGGTCCTGCGCCGAGAGACCGAACTCGGCGAGGTCGCCCTCGACGAGGTTGAGGAGCGAGCGGTGCTCGATCTCGACGCCTTTCGGCTTGCCCGTGGTGCCCGAGGTGTAGATCACGTACGCGAGGGCGTCGGGGTGCGCCGCGTGCGGAGCGCGCGAGGGGGCGGTCTCGGCGAGATCGGCGGGTGTGACGAGCGGCGGGGCCGCGCCCTCCGCCGCGAGCGCCGCGGCGCGTGCCGGGCATGCGATCAGCGCCACCGCGCCCGCGTCCGCGAGGATCGCGGCCGCCTGCCGCGGAGGAAACGCGGGGTCGATGGCGACATAGGCGGCGCCCGCGCGCATGACGCCGAGGATCGCCGCATAGAGCGTCGGGTCGGTGCGCGGCAGCGCGATGGCGACCACGGCGTCCTGCGCAGCGCGCGGCGCGACGCGCGCCGCGATCTCGCGCGCCATTCGGTCGAGTTCGCCGTAGGAAAGCCGCGCGACGCCCGGGATCTCAAGCGCGCACGCGGAAGGGTCGGCCGCGCAGACGCGGTCGAAGAGATCGAGCACCGTGCGCGCCGACGCGGAGGTCGTCATGCCTGTGACTTCGGGAGGAACGCCTTCAGATGAGGCGCCACGAACTTCGCGCGCGCGCGCTGCTCCTCCGGCGTGAGCGCGAGGAAGCCGCGCACCTCGCCGAGGCACCGCGGTGCGCCGCAGCCGCAGCGAAACGGCTCCGCCATGACAGCCTCGGTGGTCGTGTAGTCGAAGGTGACTTCCTCGCCCTCCGCGATCGCGCGGCGGGCAACGAGCGTGCGGCCGACCACGGAGGCGTTCGGCTCGCAGCAGTGGTTGAGAAAGCGCCACGGGAAGCGCGCGCGCATCTCGTCCGCGCCGATCGCCGTGGTGCACTCGACATGCAGGTCGAGGTTGAGCTGGATCGAGTGCCGCGTGGGCGCCGGCACAGGTTCTCCCTCGATGTCGAGGATGCGTTCGCCCGCGGAGAGGGCGCGTCGCGCGAACACGCCCTCGCCCGTTGCGGTTCGCTGCACGAGGCAGTTCGGACAATCGATGCCCCGAGTCGAGGCGTCCTGCGAAGTGGTTGAATGTGCCATCGGGTGGGAGTCGCGTGCGGAAGGTCCGTCGGAAGGACCGAATGGCGCGACACGGTAGCCGAGACTGCGAAGGAGTGGGGGCTCCTGCGGCTTGCGGTCGGTGATGGGAAGCTGGAGCTGCCCCGCGGCAACACGCGAAAGCGGTGGAGAAGAGGCGTGGGAACCGTCGATCTCATCGCTGCGGGCGCTCTGTCCCGCAGATTGCCCTTTGCCGCCTTGGCCATGACCCGCCCCATCCTCAGGCCACTCCAGATCCAGACAAGGCTCGCGATCTCGCTTGCATGGGTGGCCGGGTTCGTGAACGCGGTCGGAGTCCTGACCTGCGGAATGGTGACGAGCCATGTCACGGGGCACGCCAGCGGGCTTGGCCGCGATGCGGCGCTTGGGGCGTGGGGGCCCGCCGCGCTGATGGGGGCGCTGGTGGGCGCGTTCTTCCTCGGGGCGTTCGCCACGGGTCTCGCCCTTGAGTTCGGCCGAGCGCGCGGCTGGGGCTCGCTCTATGCCATTCCCGCAGCGCTCGAGGTCCTCCTCCTCGGCGCCTTTGCGATCGGAGTCCGCCGGCACGACCCCGCGTCGACCGAGATCGGCGCCACCCTCTGGTGGATGACGGGCGTTGCAAGCTGCGCCATGGGCGTCCAGAACGCGATCATCACCCGGATCTCGAGCGGCGTGGTCCGGACCACCCATCTCACGGGAATCGTGACCGACCTCGGCCACGAACTGGCGCATCTCGCCGTCCAGCGCGGGCTTCTCGGGCGAACGCTTCAGGCCGGCGGCGGAACGCTCCGCTTCGGGACGGGGTGGCCGCGCCTCGCGCTCCTCGCCTCGATCTTCGGCGCGTTCGTCCTCGGCAGCGCCTGCGGAGCGTGGATGCACATCGCCGCGCCGCGCCTGAGCATGCTGCCGCCGATCCTGCTCCTCGCGTGGATCATCCTCGTCGACCTGCGCTCCGCAGGTGCGCGCGAGTTCAGCGCTCGATGAACGCCCTGGCGCCCGCCGCCGCGGCCAGCGCGACGAGAAACGCCAGCGCGGCGGTCGCGAGCGTGGCCGCGACGGGCCCCGCGTCGGCCTCGACCCGTAGATAAAGCGCAAGGAGCCCAAGGAGCACGCCGACGAAGGCGAGGCAGACGGCCGCCAGCGCGAACCCCGCCGCGAAGACGACCTCCAGGGTGCGGCGCTGGATCAGACGGCCTTCCCACGCGATGCGTCGGGAGACCGAGGAGAGGATTTCGTCGAGGAACTCCATGGGATCCGCAGGTGATGGGGGGCTCGCGGGGCTGGCGCG
This sequence comes from Phycisphaera sp., assembly GCA_016124975.1. GTDB lineage: Bacteria > Planctomycetota > Phycisphaerae > Phycisphaerales > SM1A02 > QWPT01. The sequence goes on from WGMP01000012.1 coordinate 43,906, forward strand.
TGGCGACCGTCGCCGCCCCGCGCCGCGCTGATCGGACGGCGTGCGGCCGGCGCGCCTTCACGGGCGGCGCGAGAGGCGCATGCCGAGGAGCACGCCGATGGCAAAGCCCGCTCCGACCGAGAGGAACGGATGCGAGGCGATGCGCTTGCCGGCCGCATCGGCGGCTTCACGGCTTCGCGCGGCCGCCGCGCGGACGCCTTCATTGAGCCCGACGCGCGCCGCGTGGACGGAGTCGGTTCCGAAGGCGGCTGCGTCGCTGCGGAGCCGCTGGAAATCCGACTTCAGCTTGTCGAGCTCGCGCTGGAGGCTCTGGGTCTGCTCGAGTGTCTTCTCGAGGTTCCTCTCGAGCGCATCCTCGAGTCCGATGCCGATGCCCGTGGCGGTGCTGCGTTCGCTGCGATTCATGGTGTCCATGCTCCTTCCACGACCGTCGCCCGCTCTGCAGCGCCGATCGGAACGACCGATGGCCTTCGTGCAGATCGCGCGGGCGATGACGAATCGCGGGTGATGGCGGATCTTGGGCACGCCTGCGCGCGCCGTCCTTCGGGATTCCTCCCTCACTTCGCGTGCGTCATCGTCCTTTGCCCGCGAGCGCATGGCTCCGCCGCGCGCGTTCGCGGAACAGTCCGCGTGTCCGGCGTCATGCCCGCGCGCAAGTCTCCTGCACGAGGTCGCGCCCTCGGACTCCGTGGGTCCACGCGCGGGAGGGAGTCGCCATGCAGAGGATCACGACGAAGGACACGCAAGAGTCGGCGCGCCGAACCTGGGACGAGGCGAAGGGTGTCGAGTGCATCGTGCCCTTCGACTTCACCGACGCCTCCCGCCGCGCGCTGCGCTGGGCGGTCTCGATCGCGCGCGGAGCCCGCGTTCCGATGCGGATCGCGCTCGTCCACGCCATCGAGCCGACCGCGCTCGGGGAAAGCGATGACTTTCGCGCGCTGCTCGAGGCGCGCGGGCGCGAACGCATGCTCGCCGAGTGCGACGGGCTCGCGCCGCGGGGTGCGCGCGGAGGCGTCGCCATCGTGCGCGAATGTGAGGTCGGCGACCTTGTCGACCTGGTGCGCTCGCGCGCCGGTCGCGCGCCGCGTGCGCTTGTCGTCGTCGGCGACCGAGGCCTCGGCGCCGTGCGGCGCGCGATCCTCGGAAGCGCCACGGAGCGTCTGCTGCGCGAGCTGGAGTGTCCGATGCTCGTCGTGCGCAGCGAACCAGAGCGTGACGCCCCGCCAGCCGTGCGCGCGGTGCTCGTCGCGACCGACTTCTCGCGCGACGCGGAGGCCGCGCTCGAGGCCGCGCATCTCCTGTGTGACGCCGCGACACCGGTCGACGGCGCGGTCCGCGTCGAGTTCGTGCATGTCGTCTCGCCCGCGCCGCTCCTCGAGGTGTCGGAGCGCGCGAGCCTGACGGCGACGCCCGCGCAGGCGCCTGTCCCGGCGCCCGAGCTTCCGCCTGCGGAGGTCGCGATCGCGGAGGCGGGAATCGCGCGCGCCCTTGAGGACGCCGCACAGGCGTTTCGCGCGGCGGCACGCGCAGCGGGTGCGGAGGTCGAGGTGGCGACGCGCATCGAGCACGGTGACCTTGTGCGCGCGCTTGCGCACGAGGCGGATCGCACGGCCGCCTCGGTGATCGTGCTGGGGCGGCACGCGGTCGGCATGCTCGAGCGGATGCTCACGGGAAGCACGGCCGAGCGGCTGGTGCACGCCACGCGGCGCTCCGTGCTCACGGCCCGAGCGCCCGCGCCTCGATGAGCGCAGGCGATCGCGGAAGCGTCCCCGTGGCCGAGATGCGTGCCTCATGGCCAAATTGCAGCGGTCCGGATGACGGTGGACGGACCGAACTCGCACCAGCCACCAGGACCAGCGGAGGACGGACATGGCCATTTCAACGGCAATCGTGAAGAGCGACTCGCAAATCAAGGGCGATGTGCTCAACGAGCTCAAGTGGGACTCGCGCGTCGACGAGACCGATGTCGGCGTGCAGGTGAAGGAGGGCGTCGTGACGCTCACGGGAAGCGTGAATGTCTACGCGAAGAAGATCGCCGCGCGCGAGGCTGCGCACCGCGTGCACGGCGTGCTCGATGTGGTCGACGAGCTGCAGGTGAAGGTGCCGGGAATCGGCGCCCGCACCGACACCGACATCGCCCGCGGCGTGCGCGACGCGCTTGAGTGGGATGCCTTCGTCCCCGACGAGAAGATCACCTCGACCGTCTCGCTCGGCATCGTCACGCTCGAAGGCGCCGTGCAGACCTGGTCGCAGCGCGCCGACGCCGAGCGGGTCGTGCGTGGGCTCGCGGGAGTCCGCGGGGTCATCAACCAGATCACGGTGGCGGCGAAGCCGGTCGACACGACGCGCCTGAAGACCGACATCGAGGAAGCGCTCGAGCGCCAGGCCGAGCGCGAGGCGCGCCGCATCGGCATCACCATCAAGGACGGCGTCGTCATGCTCACGGGCCGCGTCCGCTCGTGGGTCGAGAAGGACACCATCGACCGCGTGGTCGGCTTCGCGCCGGGCGTCCGACGCGTCGACGACCGTCTCGTGGTCGACCCGTACTCGTGACGGCGCGTCGTATGACGGCTTGATCGATCGCCGCCGTGAATCGCCGCGCCAGGCTGGCGCGCGTCCACCGTATCAACTCCATTGACATGCTGAAACGAAAGGAAAAACGCACATGAACCTGACGCTCTTCAACAGGATGCCCTTCTTCGATGAACTCACCCGCACGCGCGACGACATGGATCGCGCCATGGAGCGCATGCTCGGAAGGGCGCTCTCCACGATGGCCGCGACCAACGGCGGTACGACGCGCACCGAGGGCTGGATTCCGCCGATCGACGTGAGCGAGACCGATGACGAGATCGTGGTGCGAACCGAGGTGCCGGGCATTCCCGTCCGCGACCTCGAGATCTCGATCACGGGCACCTCGCTCTCGATCTCCGGCCGCAAGGAGGAGAAGGAAGAGGTCGACGAGGAGAACTTCTACCGCTGCGAGCGGCGCTTCGGCGCGTTCCGCCGCGTGATCGATCTTCCCGACTCGATCGATCCCGACCGAGTGAACGCCGAGAGCGAGAACGGCGTCGTGACAGTCCATGTCGCCAAGAAGCCCGGGCAGCGCGGCAAGCGCATCGAGGTCAAGGCCGAGGCGAAGCCCGCGGGGCGCCGCGTGCCCGTGCCTGGCTGAGGCGCATCGCCTCGCCGCCACTCGACCGTCACCGCATTCGTCCGACAAACCCAGCCGTCGCCCGGCCCGCGCGCGCCGCAGGCCGGGCGACGGTCTCCGCAGCACCAGGCGACCACGCCACGCAACGAAAGGAACATCCATGCCCACCGCGGCACCGTCCACCATGCACTCCCTCAAGGACCTCCTCGTCGAGCAGCTACACGAGCTTCATGCAAGCGAGAGCCACTCGCAGGCCGTCCTCGCTCGCCTCGCAAGCGCCGCCTCGAGCCCGAAGCTCGTCGAGGCCCTGCGCGGGCATCTCGACGAGACCAAGCAGCACGTCGCGCGCGTCGAGCGCGTGTTCGGCGAGATCGGCGCGAAGCCCAAGCGACTCGAGACGCACGGCTCGAAGGGAATCCTCGAGGACTGCGCGGAGATCGCCTCGCGTTCCAAGATCGATCCACATGTGCGCGATGCCGCCATCATCGCCGCCGTGCAGCGCCTCGAGCATGACGAGATGGCCGGCTACGGCTGCGCACGCACCTGGGCCATGCTGCTCGGCCACACCGCTTCGGCGTCGGAGCTCCTCAAGACGCTGACGGAGGAGCGGCGATTCGACGAGAGCCTGAGCAAGATCGCAGAGACCCTCAACAAAGCGGCGCTCGAGCCCGCCGGGTCGACGCGCTGAAGCCCCGTGGGGTGAGAAGATCCGGGGGGAGAAACGACACAACCGCGGGACGGCGCATCGGTCGCCGTTCCGCGGTTGTCGTTTCGCGCCGTGCATCTCGGGGCTGCTGGCACCCCTGGTTCGGGACTCCGACGGTGTGCATCGTCCGACACGACAATCATGTGTGGGGACTCCGACGATCTGAGGTGATCTGAACCGTGCGACACGACAATCAGGGGTGCCCGTGGACTTCAGTCCGCGGAACGGATGATGTCAGCCGTCGACTCCGACGGTTGTCGTTCCGGGGACTTCGTCCCCGGGCACCCATGGGTGACGACTCCGACGGTGTGGATCGTCCGACACGACAATCATGTGTGGGGACTCCGACGATCTGAGATGATCTGAACCGTGCGACACGACAATCAGGGGTGCCCGTGGACTTCAGTCCGCGGAACGGATGATGTCAGCATTCGACTCCGACGCGCGTCGGGTACGCCCGCTAGAGCGCGAATGGATAGGTCTCGGGCGTTCCCTCGCTTCGTGGCGTGGGCAGCGGCTCGATGGCGCGCGTCTCGTCGATCCAGATGTACTCGTCGAACTGCGCGGGGAGCGTGGCCTGGAAGTAGTGGCTCACGAGCTCGGTCGCGGGGCGGTAGATCACGCCGATCGCGCGCTCGAGCCGAGGGTGCAGGAGTTCCGTGCGCAGCGACGCGAAGTGTGGCCGGCGCAAGGGCAGCATGAACATCCCGCGCCCCGATCCGTGGCAGAGCCGCTCGTAGCTGTCCTCGTGCGACGGGCGGACGGGCATCACCCGCATCGGTGCGTCCCAGTTCGCTGCCGCCGCAACCGTGCCGCGATCCGTGCCGAATCCGACGATGTACGCGCCGTCCCCGAACCTCTCGCGCGCAAGCTGTCCGAGATTGATCTCGCCGTGCATTCCCATCTCAGTGGCCGAGGCGTTTCCGACATGCGAGTTGTGCGCCCAGACCACGGCCTTCGCGTCGGGCCCGTTGCGCGCGAGGAGCGCCTCGAGCGTCTCGAACATGTGGCGGTCGCGCAGGTTCCACGACTCGCGCGCGCCGCGGTACATCGCGCGGTAGTAGCGCTCGGCCTCGCGCACGACGGTTGCGTTGCGCACGGCGTCGAAGTGCGCGTCGTCATCCGCGGCGAGGCGCATGTTCTGATCGAGGATCTCGCGCAGCGTGGCCAGCGCCTCCTCCTCGCAGTGTGGCTGCGTGCCGGCCGCAGCGCCGCGTCCGTAGGTCGCGGGGTCGCGCTCCCAGGGCGTGAAGCACGCGTAGAGCTCGCGAGCGCGGAATGCGGCGCGGGGGTCGGTTCGCTCGAGGTGGTCGAGCACGACTCCGATCGAGTTGTTCAGGCTGTAGAGATCGAGCCCGTGCACGCGCACGCGGCACGCGGGTTCGGCGAGCGACTGGTTGTGGCGCCCGATCCAATCGACGAACCGCTGCATCTCGGCGTTGCGCCACATCCATGTCGGGAAGCGGGAGAAGGGCGGGTCGCGCAGGGGAAGCGGGGGCTCGCGCCGCACTGTTCGGTCGATGCTGGCGGCGTCGGGCCAGTCCGCCTCGAGTGCGACGATGCGGAAGCCCGCGCGCGCGATCAAGGCCTCCGTGATCCGCGCGCGCATCCGATAGAACTCGCTTGTTCCGTGCGTCGATTCGCCGAGGAGCACGACCCGCGCGGAGCCGATCCTGTCGAGGATCGGCTCGAGCCGCGCGTGCTCGACCGAGGTGAACTCCTCGCAGCTGTCTGCGATCAGCCGCGAGAGTCGCTCTGCCTCGCGCGAACCGAGGCGAAGCGGCCGCCGGGCCCTGTGCGGGCCGATCGGCGCTGCGTCGCTCGCCCAGCCCTCGCTTCCCACGAGCGGCACGAACTGCACGCGCCCCAGCGACGAGCGGTCGTACTGGTGAGGCCCCGTGCGCACGATCTTGAGGAGTTCCTGCGTGTTCGGCTCGCTCCCGACCGGAATCACGAGTCGCCCGCCGATCGACAGCTGCTCGAGCAGTGCCTTGGGGACATCGGGCCCGCCCGCGGAGACGATGATCGCGTCGAAGGGCGCCTCGTCGGGCCAGCCGAGCGTGCCATCCCCCTGACGAACCCGCGCGTTCTCGATGTCGAGCGCCTCGAGTCGCGTCGAGGCGAGCGAGGCGAGCGCGGCGTGCCATTCGATCGCGCGGACCTCCTTGGCGAGGCGGCTGAACACGGCGCATGCATACCCTGAACCCGCGCCGACCTCGAGCACGCGATCGTTCGGACCGATCCGCGCGGCATCGGCCATCAGCGCCACGATGTAGGGCTGCGAGATCGTCTGCCCTTCCTCGATCGCGAGGGGCGTGTCTTCATACGCCAGCTCATGGTCGCGCGCGGACACGAAGCGCTCCCTCGGCACCGAAAGAAACGCGCGCACGATGCGCGGATCGACGATTCCCCGCGCCTTGATCTGCGTCTCCACCATGGCCGCCCTGCGGTCGGTCAGCGTCGTCATCTCTCGCTCCCCTCGAATGCGTTCGTGCGCGGCGCCGCTCGCGCGGCGCCATGGGCCTCGTCCTCCCTCGTCAGGCCTCCGACGCGGGAACCGCCCGCGGGATCGCGGCGGCACACGCCGCGCGCACCGCGGGGTGTGCGCCGAGCTCCGCGGGCCGAAGCCAGCCGAGGTCGCCGCGCTCGAGCCTGAGGTCGGAACCCGTCGAGGCGATCGCGGCGCGCAGATGCCCGAGGAATCGCGGCCCTGCGAAGGCGATGGCCACCGCCTCGGGCGCGAGCGCCGCGCGCGACGCGAACCACGCCGCGACCTGGTGCGCAAAGCGGCGCTCCATCTCCTCTTCCTCGTGCCCCGTGCCTGCGAAGTGCTGCGACGCGTTCGCGCTCGGCCCTTGCCCAAGGGCGGAGGGCCGACCGTGCTCATGGAAGTCGCGCCACGGGCTCTCGAGGATTCCCGCGAGCGCCAGTCGCACCCTGGGAAGCGCGTCGCCCGCGCCGCGGACGATGGTGCCTGTGAAAAGCGACGCCTTGCGGCTGTCGCTCACGACGAGCATGAGGGGGATCTCATCCTGCATGTTGGTCTCCGTCGATGTGGAGGGGAAGTCCGAGCGGAATGCGTGGCGCGGTTCGTCGAGCCTCTTGCCGCTCCGTGGCCGCGCGAGGACCGTGCGCGACGCGCGTGGCGGCCGCGAGCAGCGACCTGAGATGGGCGCCCGCCTCGAGGCGGTTGAGCACGGGGTTTCCGCCGAAGGCGCGGCCGAGTTCGTGCGCGATGGCATCGGTCACGGCGTCGGTGAGGTCGAGCGTGCTCTCAGGGTCGACGAGCGGCCGCACGAGAAGCCGCGGGGCGAAGGCCGCGGGGCGGGGTATGTTCCTGATTTCGACCGTGTTGTCCGAGATTGACGACGAGACGGAGTCCAAGGGCGATGCGGACTCGCGGACCGTGCGTCGCGGTGCCAGATGTTGCGTGCTCTGTTCCAAGAGGTGACTCCGATCGCCCGCGGTTCGTCGGGAAAGCCTGTTTTCCCCCATCTCGACAATCCAGGTCCACGCGCGTCCGTTCAAGGGCGCGGCATTCCCGGCGTGTCTTCGTCGCGGTGAAGCGATTCTGCCGAGCGCCCCGCATCGGTCGACGGGGAAGTCTCCGCAAAGGAGATCGCATGTGCGCCCAGGGCTCCGCGCATGAAAGCGGGGAAGACTCCCCGTGCATTGCTCCTTGAGGGTTTCTCTCCGCGAGCTACCGTGAGGCCATGCGTGGAAGGCAAGCGAAGATCCGCAGGACGGGAACCCGAGGGGGCGAGCGCTCCACGCGCGCGCCTCGCTCCCCGCAGCATGTCCTCCTGCGGCTCGTCGGAGCCGAGCAAGGCGCCGAGGGCGCCGTTCCTGTCGGCTCCCTCGGCACCCCGCGGGGTGCGCGGCGCGATCCATCGAAGGCGGCGCTCGTGCGGCGCTTCGAGTCCGCGCCCGATGCGGCGCACATCGAGGATGTCCTCCTCCACTGGATACGCGTCGGTGCCGAGATCCTCGGCGCGGTCGGCGGTGTGGCGGAGCTTCGTCTGTCGGACGATCCGCGGCGTATCGCGCGCGCGCACGCGGGAATCGATGCGTCGCTCGCGGAGGCGCTCGTCGGCATCGCAGTCGACGCGCGCGCCACGCATGCGCTCGGCGAACTCCTCGTCGCACCGCTTCTCGATCACGCGGGCGTCGTCTCCGTCGTCACCATGCCGCTCGCAACAGAATCTCTCGGCGAAGTCGGCGCCATCCGCTTCCTCCTCCGCACGGAACCCGGGAATCGCGCGGCGATGCGCGCGCTGGTGCTGGGCCTTGCGCGGCGCGTCCGCGGGAGGCTCGAGGCGCGGCTCCTCACAGAGAAGTTCCGCGCCGTCAGCGGCAGGCTCGACCAGATCCTCGAGGGCGCGGCGGAGGCGATTCTCGATGTCGATGCGGCGGGCGTCGTCGTGGGCGCGAACCCGCATGCGGCTGCGATCTTCGGCCCGTCGCCGCGCGGACTGCGCGGAATCCCCGTCGAGCGGATCCTGCCCGACTGGCGCAGTGCATGCGAGGGCGCGGAGGATCGCTGTGGTGTGCGGCCGTGGCGGGAGATGACGGGCGTCCGCGGCGACGGCTCCGTCTTCACGGCGGAGGTCGTCTCCGCGCCAGCGACGCGGTTCGGCGGGTGGACGCTCTTCGCGCACGACGCTTCGCAGCGTCGCAGGCGCGAGACGGAGGGGAGGCAGTCCGAGCGCATCGCGTCGGTGGCGACGCTCGCGTCAGGGCTCGGGCATGACCTCAACAACACGCTTCTTCCCGTGCGCGCACATCTCAACGCGCTCGCGCACCTCGTCGACGACGGCATGCGTGGGCGCGCCGAGCCGCATCTCGTCGCGATCCGCGGCGGCATCGACTATCTGCAGCAGCTCGCCGACGCGCTTCACTTCCTCGCGACCGACTCCGACCATGCCCGCGGCGAGGACGAGTCGGGCGCGGGCGATGGAGACTCGACCACGCTCCATGACTGGTGGCGCGACGCGGGGCCGCTCCTGCGCGGAGTGGTCGCGCCTCCAGCGGTTCTCGCGGTCTCCATTTCCGGGGACCTTCCTCCTGTCTCGATGCGGACCGATGCGCTCACGCGCGCGGTCCTCAACATCCTCACGAACGCCGTGGAGGCGATGCCGCGAGACCGAGATCCCTCGCTCGCCCGCGTCTCGCTGCGCGCCCGCGTCGCCGACGACTCGGGCTCAGTCCTCCTCGAGATCGGCGACAACGGCCGCGGCATGTCGGTCGAGGTCGAGCGTCGCCTCTTCGACCCGTTCTTCACGACGAAGATCCGAAGCCTCGGATCCGGCCTCGGCCTATCCATCGCGCGAAGGCTCGTCGAGTCGGCGCGCGGCCGCATCTCCGTCGAGACCGCGGTTGGGCGGGGCACCGTCGTCCGCATCGAGCTCCCTGTAGCGAGGTCCGCCTCGCGAGATCGTCTATCGGCTTCGTCCGCCGCGCACGCGCGCGGTGGGACGAGAGAATCATTGAGTCGGAGTGAAGTGAACCACGCAGTGGAGAATCAGGAGCACAGCAATGGGTGAGCTTGGATCGACCGTCGTCGAAATCGCAGCGACGCAGCAGTCGCTCGTCACACGCGCATCGGAGACCGGAACTGCCCTCGACTCGGCGGCGGGGTCGCAGTTCCGCGCCGTCGCGAGGCGAAGGCAGCCAGATTCGGCCGGCATCGCGCCGGTCGTGCGCGACCAGCAGCGCCCGACCGTGCGCGTTCTATGCGTCGACGACCATCTCGTGCTTATCGAAGGCCTGAAGGCGCAGTTCGCGGTCGACGGACAGGTGCGCTGCGTGGCGACGCTGCAGAGCGCCGAGCATGTGATCGATGTGGTGGCGGAGCAGCGCCCCGACGTGGTGCTTCTCGATATCGAGATGCCGGGACCCGATGTGTTCGAGGTCGCCGACAGGCTGCACCACCTGCATCCCGAGACGCGCTTCGTCTTCCTCAGCGCGCACATCCGCGACGGGTTCCTCGCGTCGGCCTACCGCTGCGGCGCCTCGGGCTACTTCGCGAAGGGCGACGACCTCGAGGAGATCGTCGACGGGCTCAAGCGCGTGGCGCGCTGCGCGGAAGGCACCTTCATCATGGGCTCGAAGGTGCGCGCGCGCTGCCAGCCGCCGAAGCAGCGCAACGGTCGCCCCGTCGCGCGCGGCGCCACGCCCGCGGGCCCGCCCGCGACGCTCCTCGATTCGCTCACCCAGCGTGAGCTCGAGGTCCTGCGGCTCATCGGCAAGGGCATGTCGCGCGGCGAGATCGGGAACGAGCTCGCGCGCAGCCCGAAGACCGTCGACGGCCACCAGGAGCGCATCATGAAGAAGCTGCGCGTCGAGACCCGCGCCGAGCTCATGCGCTTCGCGATCCGCGAGGGGCTCGCGCAGGCATAGCGGCCTGTCCGTTCGGCGCGACGCCGGGTGTCGAGACATCGACGGGGACCGCTCCGCAGGGGGCGGTCCCCATTCGCTTGCGAAGCGGCGCGGCCGAGGCGCCGCCGCTCGACTTCGCGCGCGCCCTCCGTAGGATCGACCGACGCATCGCGCAACGCCCGCGTGGGGCTTGTGCGGCGGATGCACGCCGCGGTCGCGTCGAGAGAAAGGGAGAAGAACGATGAGTCAGGAGTTCCGCCGCTTCGTCGGCATCGGGTTCCTTGCGATCGCAATCGCGGGAGCAGCCATCGCATCGAGCGCCGTCATGTCCTCGGAGGCGCAGCAGGCGAACGAGCGCACCGGCGGCGCGGTGACGCAGAAGCCCGCCGTGGAGAAGCAGGAGGGCGAGCGATCGCGGCTCGACCAGATCGGCGAGACCTGCTGGGCCGATCTCCGCACGAAGCGCATCTACATCGCGCACACGGCGCTCGGCCGCAGGATCGTCGAAGGCGCGCAGGAGGTTCTTCGCAGTTCGCCCGAGATCGGGCTCGTGGTCCTTCCGCGCGAGCTCGACGAGCGCGATGTCCGCCAGCGCGTCCGCGACGGCGACGAGAAGGCCAAGCTGTTCGAGCACGCGGGCGTCTACCACGGCGAGGCCGAGCACGACGGCGAGCCCGAGGACAAGATCGAGGCGTTCGAGCAGTTCCTCCTGTCGCCCGATGGCGCCGAGATCGACATCGCCATGCTGAAGCTCTCGAGCTCGGATGTCTCGCGCTCCACCGATGTGACGCGCGTGCTCGACGCCTATGCGGGCGCCGTGGAGCGGATCCGCCGTGCCCGGCCGAGGCTCGAGATCGTCCACTGCACGGCACCGCTGCGCGAACCTGACCACGGCGCGCGCGCGGCGATTCGCCGCATGGTCGGCGCTGGTTCCGACGCCGCCAACGCGACGCGCGGCCGCTACAACGACGCGCTGCGCAAGCGCTTCGCGGGCGAGGTGTTCTTCGACATCGCCCGCGCGGAGTCGATGCGCCCCGACGGTACCGAGGCGACGGTGCTCGTCAACGGCGAGCGCTGGCCCGCGCTTGCAAGCGAGTACGGCAGCGGCTCGCGCGACCTCACCGACGAGGGGCGGACGACGCTCGGCCGTGAGCTGCTGCTCACCCTCTCCGCCTGCTGCGGCGAGTCGAAGGCGCGCCGCACCGAAGGCGCCGTCACCGCAGTGCCGTCGAATGGCTCGCGCGGCGAGTGACGGCGGGCGACTGCCGGTACCCGGCATCCATCGATCGGTGGGAGGCGCCTTCCGGGCGCCTCCCGCGGTCGCTTTGGAGGTTCTCGCTCGGCAGAGCGGGCGTGGCCGCGCGAATTCGCACATCGGGCCGGCCTTTCCGTGGATTCGATGTGGGAGAGGTGTACCTTCCACGCGTGACACCACGCGTCCCGGCACCATCGGTCTCGCAGCGAGGCTCGCGCCTCGGGATGGCCGCCGTGCGCGCCGCGGCCTGGCTCGGCGTCGCGACGGGCATCGTGTGTGCGTCTGCGGTGGGCGGCGGAGCGCACGCGGCCGTCTCCGACACGCGGACCTACGCGGATGTGCCGCGGGTGACCGTCGCCGACGACGCGTTCTTCCGCGGCCTGTTCGAATCGGCGCGCGTGCAGCCGCTGCGCGTCGCCTTCTTCGGCGACTCGCAGGAGACGGCGCCCGCGGGGTTCGGCGAGCACTACCTCGCCTTCCTCAACGCGCGCTTCACGCGCGTCTTCGGGCCCGCGCACGAGACGATCCTCTTCACGAACGCGACCGCCGTGACGCGGCCGCAGTGGCTCGCGACGGTCGCGGCGTCGACCGCGCTCGGCACGGCGCAGACGCCCGCCGCCGAGATTCCGCCGAACATCGTGGTGCACGCGCTCCGCGCCGCGAAGGGAGACCGCACGCGCGCGCTGCGCGTGGTGTTCCTCCCTGACGCGGCGCGCGCGTCCGATCCGGCGCTCGTGGGAGGGCCGTGGTTTGCGACGGGTGCGCCGATCCGCGCGGAGGTCGTCGTGCGCCGCGGCGTCCTGCGCGAGGCGTTGCGCTGGTGGAACGCGCCGACCGACGGCGACACGCCCGACGGCATGGCGCCCGCCGTCGCCGAAGGCACGCTTGTGTTTCCACCTGACGCGAAGCAAGGCTCCTACGCCGCGCTCACGACTCCGCCGCTCGATCTCGCGGGGCGCAGGCATCTCCAGCTCCAGCTGCTCGGCGTCTCCGACAGGGATCCCCAGGAAGTGGTCGGCGTGCGGTTCCGGGCGGAGCATGGCGGCGCGAAGGGCGGGGGGGGCGAGGGCGGGGGCGTCGTGCTCCAGTCTCTCGCCCGTGGCGGCATGCGGCTCGGCGATCTCGTCGAGGACCACGGCGCAAGCGCTGCGATCCTCGCGGCGGTCGGCCCGAGGCTCGCGGTGCTCCAGTACGGTGCGAACGACGCAGCCGCCGCGGAGGTGACGCGCGAAGCCTGGCGCGCGAAGCTCCTCGAGGCGGTCGCGTGGATCCGCGCCTCGCTCGCGGACCCCGCGTTTCCCGTGATCATCGCAGCAGAGCTTCCTCTCGGCGGCTCGACCCTCGCAGCCGAGCGCATCGACTGGATGCCCGTCGTCGCGCACGACCTCGCGCTCGAGGACCCGCGCATCCTCGCGCTCAACCTGCGTCGGATCACCGAGGAGGAGTACGGCTGGGGACGGACCTCGATGTTCCATCTCTTCGACACGGCGCACTTCCAGCCCTACGCGCAGCGGCTCGAGGCCGAGGCGTTCGTGGGCGAGCTGTGCGCGGCGCTCGGGATCGACGACCCGGCCTGCGCGGAGCCGTCGTGGGCCGACTGCGTGCGCCGCTGGGGCGCGCGCTGCGCGTCGGGCGGCTGCAGGGAGATCATCGATGTCGAGGCAGAGCTGTTCGGCCTCGCGTGGGGCGGCGTCGGCTCCACCTGCGACGACGGCGACGGCGACGGTTCGCCCGACCTCTGTCCGCCAGGCGGAATCGCGGACATCAACCGCGACGGCTTCGTCGACGGGCAGGACCTCGCGTTCGTCCTCGCGGACTGGGGCGCGGCGGGCGGAGTCGCAGACCTCGACCGCGACGGGTTCGTCGGCGCGGCCGATCTTGCGATCGTGCTCGGCGCGTGGGGGCGCTGACGGCGCCCGCGGCGCATGCGGTCAGCGGCGCGCGTCCCTCGATCGGACGCGCGCGTCTTCCTCCGCCTCGGCCACGCTCGCAAGCCACGCAGGTCCTCCGAAGATCGCGAAGAGGCAGAGGATCGCGGCCGATGCGACCGCGAGGCCGCTCCAGCCGATGACGGCGCTCGCGCACGCGACCGACACCACGACGAGCGCGGCGCCGATGCGCAGCGCCGCGCGCACGCCGACCCTCCTGCGCGCTTCGGCGCCCGCCTCCTCGATCTCCCATCCGCGGGCGACGCCCTCGAGGAGAAGCGCCGTCGTCGAGCCCGCGAGAAGGAGCGCGCCCGAGACCGCGAGCGTGCGTGAGCCGACCGCGCCCACCGCGAGCACGACCGCCGCGAGCGCCGTCAGCGCCCACAGCGCACGCGAGAGAGGCGAGAGCCTGCGACCGCGTGCGCGCCGAGGCGACATGACGCGCGGGTCGCCGCTCGCGCTCGGGGCTTGGCCGATGCCTGTGTCCGTTGCCATGTGTCCCGCTCCTTTTGCGGTCGTTGCTGCGGCTGCGGCGCGAGGTCCGCCCCGCCCGCCGTCCGCGCAAGCGATCGAAGCCGACTCGCGCGCCGAGGCCGCGGGGAAGCCTTCCCCGCCCGCTCGGATTCGCCGCGGGCGGTCGTCGATCCCGTACAATCTGCGCCTTCCGCCCCACGGCGTTTTCCCCATCTCGAGAGGCCAGATCGATGTCCGCACACCCGACGATCATCTACACGCACACCGACGAAGCGCCCATGCTGGCGACCTACTCGCTGCTGCCCCTGATCCGCATGTTCGCGGCGCCCGCAGGCGTCCATGTCGAGACCCGCGACATCTCGCTCTCGGGCCGCATCGTCGCGGCCTTTCCCGATTCGCTGAAGCCCGAGCAGAAGATCGGCGACCACCTCGCCGAACTCGGCGCGCTGTGCCTGAAGCCCGAGGCGAACATCATCAAGCTTCCAAACATCTCGGCCTCGGTTCCGCAGATGAAGGCCGCGATCAAGGAGCTCCAGTCGCAGGGCTACGACCTCCCCGACTTCGTCGACGAGCCGAAGACTGACGCCGAGAAGGACGCGCGCGCCCGCTATGCGAAGGTGATGGGCAGCGCCGTGAACCCCGTCATCCGCGAAGGGAACTCCGACCGGCGCTCGACGAAGAGCGTGAAGGACTACGCCCGCGCCAACCCGCACAAGATGGGTGCGTGGGCAGCCGACGCGAAGGCGAGCGTCGCCTCGATGACGGGCGGCGACTTCTTCGCGAACGAGCAGTCGGTGACGATCCCCGCCGCGACCACCGCGCGCATCGAGTTCGTCGCGGCCGACGGCGCGACGACGGTGCTCAAGGACGGCCTCAAGCTCTCGGCGGGCGAGATCCTCGACGGCACCTTCCTCTCCCGCAAGGCGCTCGTCTCGTTCCTCGAGTCGACCGTCGCCGACGCGAAGGCGAAGGGCGTGCTCTGGTCGATCCACCTCAAGGCGACGATGATGAAGGTCTCCGACCCGATCATCTTCGGCCACGCGGTGAAGGCGTTCTTCAAGCCCGTGTTCGAGAAGCACGCGGCGGCGCTTGCGAAGGCGGGCGTCGATGTCAACAACGGCTTCGGCGACCTCGTCGCCAAGATCGCGTCGCTTCCCGAGGCCGAGCGCGCCGCGATCGAGGCCGACATCAAGGCGGTGCTCGCGAACGGCCCCGCGATCGCGATGGTCGATTCCGACAAGGGAATCACCAACCTCCATGTCCCGAGCGATGTCATCGTCGACGCGTCGATGCCCGCGATGATCCGCGAGGGCGGCAAGATGTGGAACGCCGCGGGTAAGACGCAGGACGCGATGGCGGTCATTCCCGACCGCTCCTACGCGGGCGTCTATCAGAGCGTGATCGACTTCTGCCGCGTGAACGGTGCGTTCGATCCGCGCACCATGGGCAGCGTGCCGAATGTCGGCCTCATGGCGCAGAAGGCCGAGGAGTACGGCTCGCACGACAAGACGTTCGAGATGAAGGCTTCGGGCACGGTGCGCGTGGTCGACGCGTCCGGCGCCGTGCTCATGCAGCACACGGTCGAGGCGGGCGACATCTGGCGCGCCTGCCAGACGAAGGACCCCGCGATCAAGGACTGGGTCAAGCTCGCCGTCACCCGCGCGCGTCTCTCGAAGACGCCCGCGTGCTTCTGGCTCGACGAGAAGCGCCCGCACGACCGCGAGCTTCTGAAGAAGGTGCACGCGTACCTGAAGGACCACGACACGAACGGTCTCGAGATCACGGTCAAGGCGCCCGCTGATGCGTGCACCTACTCATGCGAGCGCCTGAAGCAGGGCCTCGACACGATCTCGGTCACGGGCAATGTGCTGCGCGACTACCTCACCGACCTCTTCCCGATCCTCGAGCTCGGGACGAGCGCCAAGATGCTCTCGATCGTGCCGCTCATGAACGGCGGTGGTCTCTTCGAGACGGGCGCGGGCGGCAGCGCGCCGAAGCATGTGCAGCAGTTCGTCGCCGAGAACTCGCTCCGCTGGGACTCGCTCGGCGAGTTCCAGGCGCTCGGCGCCAGCTTCGAGCACCTCGCGGCGACGATGAAGCACGCGCGCGCGCAGGTGCTCGCCGACACCATCGACGAGGCCATCGGCCGCTACCTCGTGAACAACAAGGGCCCCGCGCGCAAGGTCGGCGACCTCGACAACCGCGGCAGCCACTTCTACCTCGCGATGTACTGGGCCGAGGCGCTCGCCGCGCAGACGAAGGACGCTGCGCTCGCATCCCACTTCGCCCCGATCGCGGCCGAGATGGCCGCGAACGAGGGAAGGATCGTCGGCGAGCTGAACGGCGCGCAGGGCAGGCCCGTCGACATCGGCGGCTACTACCACCCGTGCGAGAAGAAGGTCGCCGCGGCGATGCGGCCGAGCGACACGCTGAACGCGATCGTGGCGGGCGCAGGCCGCGCCGTCGCCATGGCGTGATCGCGTCGGTGGGGCTCGGACAATTCCGGGTGCCGCGTGGATTCTGAGACCCTCGTTGCGCCGCCGCACGGTGATTTCGCCGTCGCCGATGCGTCTTCGGGGCCGGCGCGCTTGATTCAGGCCCCGATCTTGAGACAGTGACGGCCACCATGTTCGGGCCGTTTCCCCGCCGTCAAGCGCCGATCGTCCTCGCGGGCGCGTTCCTTCTCGCGGGAGCGGCGCATGCGCAGTCGCCCGCGCCGTTCACCAGCGAGCACTCTGCGCGCGGCGTCGTCTACAACATGACCTTCGGGCCGCCGATCGGCGCGCCGCAGGACGGCTATGGGATGGGCATCGCCGACATCGACGGCGACGACGACCTCGACCTCGTGTTCCTCGGTCGCCCCGATGGACTC
The DNA here is from genome assembly GCA_016124975.1 of Phycisphaera sp. Classification (GTDB taxonomy): domain Bacteria; phylum Planctomycetota; class Phycisphaerae; order Phycisphaerales; family SM1A02; genus QWPT01. Next base: position 60,673 of record WGMP01000012.1, read on the forward strand.
GTCGGGGTCTACGAGAACAACGGCCTCGGCGTCTTCGTCAACAGAAGCGCGGCAAGCGGGGTTGCCATCTCGCCGTCGGGCGCAGGCGTCGCGCTCTTCGACTACGACCGCGACGGAGACCTCGATCTCCTCGTCGCCCAGCGGTACCACCCGACCCGGCTCTATCGCAATGTGGGCGGGCTCGCGTTCGCCGATGTGTCCGCCGGGGCAGGGCTCGGGTTCACGGCTCCCGTCACGGGCGTCAGCGTGGCCGACTTCGACGGAGATGGCTGGCCCGACCTCCATCTCTGCGTCTACTCGACGGAGGTTCCCGACAAGCTCCTGCGCAACCTCGGCGACGGCACCTTCGAGGATGTCGCCGCGGCGGCGGGCGTCGCGTCGCTCGGGCTTGGCTACCAGTCCGTGTGGAGCGACCACGACCGTGACTCGTGGCCCGACCTCTGTGTCAGCAACGACCGCGGCGTCGGAAACGTGCCCAACCAGCTGTGGCGCAACGACGGCGGCTCGTTCATCGATGTGTCCGCGCCGACGGGAGCGGACGTCTCGCTCTGCTCGATGGGGATCGCCTGCGGCGACCTCAACGGCGACGCGCGGCCCGACTACTACTTCACGAATCTGCCCGATCCCGAGCCGCCCCTCTTCGGCGTGAACCCGCTGCTGCTGAGCGCCGCGAAGGGGCCGTTCACGCGCGGCGAGGCGGAGTGGGGCGTGTCGAACCTCAGGATGAGCTGGGGCGCGGTGTTCTGGGATTTCGACAACGACAGCGACCTCGATCTCTATGTGAACAACGAGTTCCAGCCGAACGCGCTCTTCCGGAACCCTGGGACGCCGCCGATGGCCGACATCGGCGTCTCGATGGGCGTCGCGGGCTCCGCCAACCTCTCGTTCGCGTCCGCCACGGGCGATCTCGACGGGGACGGCGACCTCGACCTCGTGATCAACAACTACGGCGGTCCCGTGCGGCTCCTCATGAACCAGGAGGGCTCGCGGCGGAACTGGATCCGACTGCGTGTCGCCGGGGAAGGCCGCGTGCGCGATGCGGTCGGCGCTTCGGCGACGCTGGTCGCGGTCGGCCCGAAGGGCGAGGAGCGTGCGCCGCAGTGGCGCGAGGTCCTGTTCGGCGGCAACACCTACCTCGCGCAGAACGACCCGACCCTTCACTTCGGACTCGGCGACGCGACCGCCGTGGCGTCGATCGAGGTGCGATGGCCCGCGGGCGGAGCAGTCAGGACCATCTCCAGTCTCGCCATCAACGCACGCTGGACCGTGCATCACCCGTCACGCCTCGGCGATGTCGACGGGGACGGCGCCGTCGGGAGCCTCGACTGGGCGCAGTTCGCTCAGTGGGGGCTTGGGCCGCTGCAGCCCGGCCGCGAGATGCTCGACTTCGACGGGAACGGAGCGCTCGGCGCGGAGGATGTCGACGCGTTCTGGCAGCGTGCGTCGTTCGCGCGAGGCGACCTCGACGAAAGCGGCTCCGTCGACGCAGGCGATCTCGCGCAGATGCTCGGCTCCTGGGGATCGAAGGGCTCGCACGCGGACCTCGATCTCGACGGATCGGTCGGCGCGGGCGATCTCGCCATCCTGCTCGGCGCGTGGGGCGGATGACCCGCGCCCGCCGCGGGGTCAGGGCGCGGGCAGCTCCAGCACGAGCTCAAGCACGCGATCCACGCCGTCGATGCGCGCAGACATCGTGTCGCCGTTCGGCCAGCGGAGCTCGACCTGAACGGGCCCCGCGTGCGCCCCGAGCCCGAAGTGCAGGATCGGGCCGTTCGCGTTGCCTTCGCCCGTGCCGACCTCGACCTGTCGCGTCAGCGTGCGGCCATCGGGAAGCGTCACGCGCGCCTGTGCGCCGATCGCGTCGCGGTTCACGCGGAATCCGTCGCCCCGGAGGCGAAGGCCGAGCCAGTGCGCGCTTCGTGCGCCTTCGTTCAGGAACACCTTGCCCGCGGTCGCGAGGTCGAGCCGGCCGTCGCGGTTCACATCGGCCCACGCGGCCTGGTAGGTCGGCGGCAGCGACTCGAGGCCGGAACCCGCCGTCGCATCGCTGAAGACCCACGGCGCGCCCGCCTTCGCTGCGTCGTTGCGGAAAAGCACGGGGAAGTTCGGCTTCTTGAAGCTCGCCGTCGCGTAGACCGTCGTGAGGAAGAGATCGAGGTCGCCGTCGTTGTCGAAGTCGCCCGCCGCAGGGGAGGCATAGCTCTCCTGGTACCACACGCCGCATTCGGCCTTGTCCTCGAAGTTCCAGTCCCTCGCCGCGCCGAGATTACGGAGGAACCGGCTCTTGGGCTGGTCGCCGCGCGAGTCGACATGCGCGAAGTTGCCCGCGAAGAGATCGAAGCGACCGTCGTTGTCAAAGTCGGCGAAGCAGGCGCCGATCGAGTGGCCGCCCGCGAATCCCTCGCTCGTCGCGATCGCGCCGCGCGCGGCCGCGTCGTCCGTGAAGACCGCCTTGCCGTCGTTGACAAGCAGTGCGTTCGGCTGCAGGCGGTAGTTCGAGCGGTAGAGGTCGAGGTCGCCGTCCTCGTCGAAGTCGCAGGCCGTGACGCCGCGCGTGCGGCGATCGGATGTGGTGGACGCGACACGGAAGCCCTTGCCGCGCTCGTTGAGAAGCAGGATCGATGGATAAGTCGTCTGCGTCGGCCAGTCTTCGTAGCCGCCGAAGTAGGCGTCGACAAAGCCATCGCCGTCGAAGTCGCCGACCGCGACGCCGCGCGACACGGTCTTCGGGAGTTCGGGGAGCGGCAGCGGCTCGAACCGCAGCGAGTCGCCGTCGCGCACACCGCGCGCCACTGCGATCGGCGCGAAGGACACGAGGTCGCCGACGCCGTCGTTGTCGATGTCCGCGACGACTCCCTCGCCCGGTGCCTCGACGCGGGTGAACGCCTCGCCCCCGCGATTGAGCCACAATGCGCCGTTCGTGCGGAGGTCGGGCCAGCCGTCCGCGTTCGCGTCGCACCATGCCGCGTGCTGGCCTGAGGGTTCGATCCCAAGCGCGGCGGAGCGGTCGGCGAACACGGGCTCGGGCGAGGGCGAGGCCGCCTGCGCGGACAGCGCGGCGATGAGTGCGAGGAGGGCGGTTGCGCTCATGGATGCTCCAAGTGGTTCCGCGGTGCGGTGGCAACCGCATTGGAACGCAAAGCGTGGTGCCGTGCGCAGAGCGTCGAGGCCGCGCGCGGCGTGCGTTCGCGCAGCGTCGCGCCCTCGCACGGGGGCGATCCGCAGTAGGATCGCCCCCGTGCAGCCGACGCCCATCGATCGCAGCCTCACCCATGCGGTCTCCCGCGGTGATCTTGTGCGCGTCGGAAGCGAGTTCGACGGCGGCTATGTCGTGCCCGCGGAGATCCTCGCGAACTGCGACGGGATCCTCGGCCTCGGCATCCATGCGGACTGGTCGTTCGAGGAGCAGGCCCTCGCGCGCATGGCCGTGCGGCGCGCCGATCTCTACGACCCGACGACCACGCTTCCTTGGCTCTGGCGCCGCGCGCCGTGGGGCATCGTGCGCGTGCTCGGCGGGCTCCTCTCGGGCAAGGCGAAGCGTGTGGCGGATGGGCGCGCGCGGCTCGCGGCTCCGTGGAGGTACGGCCGCTTCTTCCGCGATCCCGTGCGACATGTGCGCGCCTTCATCGGGCCCGAGGATCGCGCGGGGCAAGTCGGCATCGCGCGGGCGATTGCGGCGCTGCGCGCGCGCGGTGCATCGCGCATCGTGCTCAAGATGGACATCGAGGGCGGCGAGTACGAGACGCTCGCGGGCATCGCGCGCTGGGGCGATGCGGTCGACCTCCTCCTCGTCGAGTTTCACGGAATCCATACAGACCCGGCGCGCTTCAACGCCACCATGCGCGAGCTTTCCGAGCTGTTCGTCCCCGCGCACCTCCACGGCAACAACTCCGCGCCACTGACGGCGGACGGCTTCCCTTCGATGGTCGAGATCACCTTCGTGTCGAGGCGGGTGCTGCCGCAGCCGATCGAGGTCGCGGAGCGCGCCTATCCCGACGCGCGGCTCGATCGCCCGAACTCGCTGCGGGGGCCCGATGTCTCCTTCCGCGCGTAGCGAGGCCTGAATCGGAGTCCGCCGCTTGACAGGGCGAAGCAAAAAGAAGCGCGGCCCCCGAAGAGGGGGCCGCGCTTGATTGTCAGGGAGTGATGCCTTCGGGCCGCCGAGGCAGCCATTTCGCCTCAGCGACGACGACGGGCCGCGAGGCCCGCGACGCCAAGGAGGGCGAGCGCGCCGGGAGTCGGCACGGTCGTGAGCTCGAAGGCGTGGATGAGGTTGCCCGTGACGATGGTCTGCGAACCGACCGATGCAGGAGTCGAGGTCAAGAACCAACGACCCGTCGCCCCGTCGACGCCGGAGATCGACATGGAGCCAATCTGGGCGACGGAGATCCCGTCGGCCTCGTCGAGCGTGATCGTCCAGATGAAGTTGCCAGCCTGCGGCAGCGCGACATCGAACGAGCTGAGCTCGACGGCGGACGAATCGAGGAAGGTGAAGCGGAGCGAGGTCGCGGCGACCGTCACGCCACCGACGAAGCGGAGCTGCGTGAGGGTCTCGGAGGCTCCGGTCATCACAGAGGTGTAGTTCGCCGTGCCGAGGGCAGTGCCTGCGGGGAACCCAGAGTAGGGGCCGGGAATGCTGGAGTAGACCACGGCAGGCGGGTTGAACGACGCGTTGTCGGAGCCGATCTCAGCCCACGAAACGGTGATAGCACCTTGCGCGGCAAGGGACAGGGACGCAGCGGCAGCAACCGCCGCAGTGCGGACGCACAGATTCATCATGTTGGCCTCGAAGAGGGGGAGGGAAGGGAGGAACAGGGAGAACAAAGTCCGCCGAGGGGGGCGGACCTCAGAGGACTGCCACCAAAAACGACCGAGTCAATGAGAATTGTCGATGAATGGCGGAAAATTCCGCCGAGATCGCCCCCGAGGGCCCCGTGCACGGCTTCGGCATCCCGATAACGGCCCCCAGAGCGCGGCCAAGGCGCAGTTTCGGCCCAAGGAGTTCACGGGCTGGACTCCGTCCCATCCTGAACTCCAAAGCCTTCGGACTCGACGGCCTTTGGACTCGACGGCCTTTGGACTCGACGGCCTTCCCGATTCCACAGCCTCAGCTCCGCCCCATGCAGGATTCGAGGGACCACGCAAAGGCCCGCCCTGATGCCAGGGCGGGCCGAAGGGGAGGAGAGAGTCTGGGCGGCGAGACGCTTCGCCGATGGGTCAGTTCAACGGAACGCCGCGGAGCTCGACCGCGTCGATGTCCGCCCACTCGTCGTTTCGATTGGCGTTCGTGCGGAACCTGAATCGGAAGTCCGCACGGTTCGACGCGCCCGCGGGCAGCGAGATCCAGCCCTGCGAGAACGCGTTGTTGCGCACCTGCGCTGCGATCGTCCACGCCGAGCCGTTCCACCACTCGACGAACAGCCACTCGCTGCTTTCGAGACCCGCCGTGCGGCGAGCCACGTTCAACTCGATGCTGCCATAGCCCACGGTGCTGATCGAGCGCTGCATCCACGAGGTGCGGAGCACACGGGCGCCCCAGGCTCCGTCGAAGGTGGCCGCGGTCGAAGCGAAGGAGTTGGTGTTCTGTCGGGTCCATCCGCCAGTGGTGAGGTTGCCCGACTCAAAGCCGTCCGCGAAGAGCGTCACGGGCTCGGGTGGCGGCGGGGGGGCGACAGGGGTGGCGGCGACGATCGCCGAGGCGGGCGATGCGTTTCCAGCATCGTCCTCCGCGACCACGAAGTAGGAGTAGGTCGTGCCGTTGACCAGGCCCGTATCCGCGAAGGTGGCGCCCGTCAGGAGAGCGGGCGTGATCTCGGCGAAGTTGGTGCCGTCGGTCGAGCGGAACACCGCGTAGCCCGCGAGATCGCTCTCAGGCGAGGCGTTCCACGCGAGGTCGACGCGGGCGTCGCCAGCGGTGGCGACAAGGCCCGACGGGGCCGCTGGCGGCGTCGTGTCGGGCGCGTCGGGCGGAGTCATGGCGATCGCGGCCGCTGCGTTGATGCGTCCGTAGCCGAAGGTGCCGTCGACGCCCGCTGTGCCGAGGTCGACGCAGGTGGCGCGCAGGATCGCCTCGACCTCCGCAGGGGTGAGCGACGGGTTGCGCGACCAGATGAGCCCGCAGAGTCCTGCGGTGATCGGGCAGGCGAAGCTCGTGCCGCTGACGCTCGTGTACGAGGTCGTTGAGGTGCGCGAGGTCGTGCGGATGCTGACGCCCGGGGCAAACAGGTCGACGAGCGTGCCGTAGTTCGAGAACGAGGCCCGCAGGTCGTTCTGATCGGTTGCGCCGACGACGATCACGCTGTCCTCGCGGTTGCCGCTGAGGTTCGCGTTGCTGTTGCCTGCGGCCCAGACGAGAAGCGCGCCCTTCGAGCGGACATAGGTGCCGGTCGTGAACACGGTCGAACTGTTCACGCCGCTGTAGCTGACGCTCGCCACCTTGTCGCCCGCATCGGCGGCTACGCGCGCGGCCAGCGTCAGGTTCGAGATCGAGGCACTGCCGTCGGCGCTGTCGGTGACGCGCATGGTGCGGTGGCCGAGGTTCCAGCCCATTCCCGCGACGCCGACCGCGTTGTTGCCGTTCGCGGCGGCGCTGCCCGAGCAGTTCGTGCCGTGGCCGTTGACGTCGTTGATCGCGCCGCCCTGGCTCTCCCACTTCTGCGACGGCACGTTGTAGCCCTCGCGCTTGTGAAGGAGGAGGTCCTGGTGCGTCGCCAGGATGCCCGTGTCGCAGATGGCGATCACGATGTCGGGCGAACCCGTCTCGAGATCCCACGCGGCGCACGAGCCGAGGCGGTTCGCCGCGTGATGCCATTGCTGGCTGAACTGCGAATCATCCGGGCAGGCGACGGGGAAGACGATCCAGTCAGGCTCGACATACTCGAAGTTGCCCGTCGCCATGAGGCGGGCGATGACCGTGTTCTCGGTTTCGCCCGCGGGAACCTTCACGAGGTACTCGCCGACTTCGGGGAAGTGCCGCGCGATGCCGAGGGCGCGGAGGTCGCGCTCGGCCTGCGCGACGGCGCGTGCGTAGGCGGCCTCGCTCAGTCCGCGCTCCGCAGCCTTCTCGGGCTGGAGCGGCCGCGCGATGAGCACGCCGCTGAACTGGCGCTCCCCGGGAATCTCCTCGAAGAGGTGCAGCACCACCTGCGCCTCGGCGGAGGACACGGCGGGCAGGGTGGCGATGAAGACCGGAACTGCAGCGGTCGGAACGATGGCGGAAAGGGGCGCGACGATTGCCCCTGCGATGGAGACGAGCCAGCGCGAGATCGGTCTGTTCTTCATGGTGGAAACCTCCAGGAGTCCGCAGTGTCCGCGCAGGTCGCCGAGATCTCTCACAAGCGTGCAGAAAATCCGTCGGCTCGCCCTGAATCGGGTGTTCGCCTGAACGGCGGCCTGCCCGCTACGCTTGCGGCCGAGGAGGTCCCCGCATGAAGCTGGCCGTCTACTCGCACCGCGGCTACGAAGCCCCGTTCCTCGAGAAGGCTGCGCAAGGCACGGGGATCGAGCTCCTTCCGATCCCCGTGGCGCTGTCGCCGCTTTCCGCGCCGCTGGCACGGGGATGCCTCGGGGTCTCCGTCTTCGTCGGAGACGACGCCTCGGAAGCGTCGCTGCGCGTCCTCGCCGAGGGGGGCACGCGGGCGCTCGTCCTGCGCTGCGCCGGCTTCAACCATGTGGACATCGCGGCGGCGGCGCGCCTCGGCATCACGGTGGCGCGGGTGCCCGCCTACTCGCCGCACTCCGTGGCGGAGCACGCGGTCGGGCTCATGCTGGCCTTGAACCGCAAGCTGCACCGCGCCTTCAATCGCGTGCGCGAGCAGGACTTCTCGCTCGACGGCCTGATGGGCTTCGACATGCACGGGAAGACCGTCGGCATCGTCGGGGCGGGGCAGATCGGCGAGGTCGCCTGCCGCATCCTCCTCGGCTTCGGGTGCCGGGTGATCGCGCACGACCCGAGGCCGAGCGAGGGCTGCCTCGCGCTCGGGGTTCCGTTCGTCGGCATGGACGAACTCCTCGGCGACAGCGACATCGTCTCGCTGCATTGCCCACTGACCCCCGCGACGCGCCACCTGATCGACCGCGACGCGCTCGCGGCCATGCGCAAGGGGGTCATGATCGTCAACACGAGCCGCGGCGCCGTCATCGACACGCGCGCCCTGATCGACGCGCTCAAGCAGGGCCATGTCGGTTCCGTCGGCCTCGATGTCTACGAGGAGGAGGGTGATCTCTTCTTCCGCGACCTCTCGGAGACGGTCATCCAGGACGACGTGTTCGTGCGTCTCATGACCTTCCCCAACGTGCTCATCACGGCGCATCAGGCGTTTCTCACGCGCGAGGCGCTCACGGCCATCGCCGCCACCACGGTCGGGAACGCGGCCGCGTTCCTGCGGGGCGCCGTGCCCGAGGAGAATCTCGTCGACGCGCGGCTGATCGCGCCACCCGCCGCGGGCCGTTGAGATCGGACATGCGGGAGCGGGATACACTCGCGGGGTCGGGGAGCGGGCGCGGGCCGCGCATTCGCTCCGCCCGCAGCGAAAGGAGCGGATCCATGTCGTCCACCTCGGGAAACAGTGGCGCGGGAGTCACGGTGCGGGACCGCGGCGCGAAGGCCCGCGCCGCGGCGACCGCGTCGGTCGGGATCAGGTCGGTCGTCGTGCCCGTCGACCTCTCCGCGATCTCGGATCGCGTGCTGGGGAGGGTCGCGCGGCTGCCGCTCGCTGCGGACGCGCGCGTGACCCTCGTGCATGTCGCGCCATCCTCTGCGTCCGCATCGGAAGGGCGGCGCACGATGCGTGCGGCCGGAGACGCGCTAGCCCATGAGGCCGCGCATCTTCGCACGGCACTTCCGGCGACGGTGCGGGTCGAGTGCGTCGTCCGCGACGGCGGCGCCGCCGCGGAGATCACGGCCATCGCGAAGGAGAAGTCGGCGGAGCTGATCGTGATGGGACGAGGCGGAAGCCGCGCGCTCCGCGATGCGTTCCTTGGCTCCACCGCCGAGCGCGTGATCCGGGCCGCGCGGCGCCCCGTGCTGGCCGTGCGGCTCTCGCCGCGCGCGGCGTACGCACGGCCCGCCGCTGCGGTCGATCTCGACGCGTCTGTCCCTCGCGTGATCGCATGGCTCCTCCGCGTCGCCGATGGATCGGCCCAGCGGGTCGAGGTGATCCACGCCCTCAGGACCCCGTTCGAGGGCAGGGCCTACTCGGGAGCCGCGCCGGAGGACGTGGCGGAGCGGCGCGCGGAGCTGCGGCGCGCAGCGGCCGATGCGCTCGGCGTCTCCGTGGGGCAGGGGTTCGCGCTCCGAAACGGGCGCTCGCTCCCGCCCCGATGGGCGCTCCATCTCCTGCAGGGCGCGCCGAGGACGGCGGTGCCGGCCGCGGTCGAGCGCTCGCGCGTCGACCTCCTCGCGCTCGGGACGCGCGGCCCGTCGGGTCTTTCACAGGCCTTCGTCGGTTCGGTCGCCGGGGATCTCCTGCGCACGCTCTCCTGCGATGTCCTGATGGTGCCGCCGGCGGCGTCGACCGCGTGAGCGGCCTCGTCAGGCAGCGCCCGCGGCCGCATCGCGCGCCGTCTCCCGCCGCAGGAGCCGCAGCGCCGCCCCGACGAGGAGGATGAGGACGGGAACCTCGACGAGCGGGCCGACGACCGTCGCGAAGGCGGTGCCCGAGGCGATCCCGAAGACGGAGATCGCCACGGCGATCGCGAGCTCGAAGTTGTTGCCGCTCGCTGTGAAGGCGAGCGTGGTCGCGCGTTCGTACTCCGCGCCCGCGCGGCGCGCCATGAAGTACGACGCGAAGAACATCACGACGAAGTAGATCGAGAGCGGCGCCGCGATGCGCAGGATGTCGAGGGGCGCCGCCACGATTCGGTCGCCCTGCAGGCTGAACATCACGACGATCGTGAAGAGGAGCGCCACGAGCGTGATCGGCGCGATCCTCGGGAGGAACCGCTCCGCGTACCACGCGTCGCCGCGGAGGCGTCGCAGCAGGGCGCGCACGAGGAATCCCGCCGCGAACGGAATGCCGAGATAGATGGCGACGCTCGCGAAGATCTCGCCGACCCCGACATCGACCACCACTCCCTCGATCCCGACGAGGGGCGGCAGCCAGGTCATGAAGATCCAGGCGTACACCCCGAAGAAGAGCACCTGGAAGATGCTGTTGAAGGCGACGAGGCCCGCCGCGTACTCGGCGCTTCCGCGCGCGAGGTCGTTCCAGACGAGCACCATGGCGATGCAGCGCGCGAGGCCGACCATGACGACGCCGAGCATGTACTCGGGCTTGTCGTGCAGGAAGATCGCCGCCAGCGCGAACATGAGGACCGGCCCGACGACCCAGTTCTGGACGAGCGAGATCGCGAGGATGCGCCAGTCGCGGAAGACGCGCGGGAGCTCCTCGTAGCGCACCTTCGCGAGCGGCGGGAACATCATCAGCACGAGGCCGATCGCGATCGGGATGTTGGTCGTGCCGACCGTGACCGAGTCGGCGAGGTCGCCGACCTGCGGCGCGAGCCGTCCGATCAGGACGCCCGCTCCCATCGCGAGGAAGATCCAGAGCGTCAGATAGCGGTCGAGGAAGGAGAGCCTCCGCGGCGCCTCCGTGCCGCAGCAGTCCGTCTTCGTGCTCGTGCTCGTGCTCGTGGCTTCACCGCGCGTGGCTTCACCGCTCATGGCTTCACCGCCACGATGTCGACGCTCGCGATGAAGTCGCTCGGCTTCTTCCCAACGGGAAGCGCGAGCATGATGCGCTGGTAGAGCGGGTCGTTCCAGTCGGTCAGCGCGTCGATGTAGGAGGCCTTCGCGTCGACGCGGACCTCGGAGAGGCCGGCGGACTCCGCATGTGCGCGGTTCTCCGCGACGGTGACAGCGCCCGCGACGCAGCCGACCAGCGCCTCGAGGTCGGTGCGGACCGATGCGGGCAGCTCCGCGAGCAGCGCGAGGTCCGACACCGCGACGCGGCCGCCTGGCTTCAGGACCCGCGCAATCTCGCGCCAGACCCGCGGCTTGTCGGGCGAGAGGTTGAGCACGCAGTTCGAGATCACGACATCGACGCTCGCGTCCGCGACAGGAAGGTTCTCGATCTCGCCGAGGCGGAACTCGATGTTCTCGAACCCGCTCTCCCGCGCATACGACGCGATGTTCCGCCGCGCCTTCGTCACCATCTCGGGCGTCATGTCGACGCCGATCACGCGCCCCGCGGCGCCGACCTTGGCGCCTGCGATGAAGCAGTCGAAGCCGCCACCTGCGCCGAGGTCGAGCACGGTCTCGCCGGGCCTGAGTGACGCGATCGCCGTCGGGTTGCCGCAGGAAAGCCCCATGTTCGCGCCCTCGGGCGCGTGGGCGAGCTCGCCCTGCGTGTAGCCGATCGCCTGCGCGAGTTCTTCGGGCGTCCAGTTCGAGGGGCCGCAGCACCCTCCGCCCGCGCAGCAGGCGCTCGCGGTGGACGCGGCGGGCGCCGAGCCCGACCACACGCCCGACTCCGCGATGCGCGCGTAGCCCTCTCGCACGGTCTCGCGCGTCTCGTCCGCGCCGCGCGGGAGCGCGCTCGGCAGCCGCTCGACGAACGCGCGGATCTCGTCGCGCACGCGGCGGTAGTGGGTCATGGCCTCGTCGTCGCTCGCGGCGTCCTTCGCGAGCCGCGGCGGGTCGTCGAAGCCGACATGGACGACGCGGGCGCCGGGGAACGCGGGGCAGCGTTCGTCGGCGCTTCCGCACACGGTGACGACGAAGTCGAACGCGACGGCGATCTCGTCAGGGCGCTTCGACCGATGCATGGAGATGTCGACGCCCGCCTCGCGCATGGCGCGCACGGCGAGCGGGTTCAGCCCGTGCGGGTCCGTGCCCGCCGAATAGGCCTCGATCTCGCCGCCCTTCAGGGCGCGCGCCCAGCCTTCCGCCATCTGGCTGCGGCAGGAGTTCCCCGTGCAGAGGAAGAGGATGCGCAGTCTGCGATCAGCAGCCACAGCAGCCTCCTTCGCATGCTGCGAGGCGCGAAGGCACGCACTCCTCGACTGCGTCCGCAAGCGCGCGCAGCGTCTGGCAGAGGTGGGCGTGCCTTGCGCCGTACCGCACGGTGCGGCCCGACTTCGACGACTCCGCGAGCCCCGCACGCGCGAGCACGGCGAGATGCCTCGACACGACCGAGAGATCGACGGCGCAGCACGCCGCGATCTCGCCGACCGAGCAGGGGCGCCCGCACTTGATGATGCATGAGAGGAGCTTGATGCGCGTCGGGTCGCCGAGCGCCTTGAAGAGCGCAGGGTCGAGGAGGTCGTCGACGGGCTTCGTGCAGGCGAAGGCCTGGCGCGCCGTCATCGGGCGGGTGCGAGCGGGCCGAGTGCGGCGCGTGCGCGCGCGCGGCGTCGTTGCGTCGAGTTTGCGTACTTGTGCCATGATGCAAATATAGCGGCCCGCGCGCAGTGCGGGGAGGCTTCCCGATCTCTTTCACGGGCCCCTCCCGAGTCCTTCACGGAACCTTCACGGTGCGCGCGGCTCTGGCGCCTCGCCCGTCTTTCCCACCTCATTCGGCTTCGCGCCGTCCTTCACGCAGCGAAATCCGATGTGCTCTGTGCCCGTGTCGGGCGGCATGCCGCGGCGCGCGGTCGCGCGGTAGCTCTCGCAATAGCTCGGGTTGCAGAGGTAGGACCCGCCCTTCGTCACGCGCTCAGGCGTGTCGGGAACGGGCCGCGTCGGATCATGGCTCGAGACAGGCCCGCGCGGGTTGATGCAGCAGCCCGTGGGCGACTCCGCGGCGATCCGCTTCCTGTCCGCGTGCGCGTCGGAGCGGTAGAGGTCCGCGGTCCAGTTCCACACATTGCCGACCATCTCGTAGAGCCCATAGCCGTTCGGCGGGAAGCTCCTGACGGGCGCAACGAGCGCGAAGCCGTCCTCCTTGGTGTTGCGGTGCGGGAACTCGCCCGTGAAGGTGTTCGCCATGAACTTGCCCGCGTGCGGGCCATCCTTCGGGATGAACGACTCGCCCCACGGATAGCGCGTGTCGCCGCCGCCGCGCGCGGCGAACTCCCACTCGGCCTCCGTCGGCAGGCGCTTGCCCGCCCACGCCGCGTAGGCCGCGGCGTCCTCCCACGCCACATGGACGACGGGCAGATCTTCCTTCCCTTCGATCGACGAGTTCGGCCCCTGCGGGCGCCGCCAGTTCGCGCCCGTGGTCCAGGTCCACCATGCGGACATATCGCGGAGGTCGACGGCGCGGTCGGGCGGCGTGAAGACAAGCGACCCTGGCGCCAGCATCTCGTCGGGCGGCTTCGGCGTGCCCTCGGGGACCTGCTTCCGCAGCTCCTCCCAGTCGACGGCGCGCTCCGCGACCGTGACATGGCCCGTCGCCTCGACGAACGCGCGGAACTGCGCGTTGGTGACGGCGGTTTCGTCCATCCAGAATCCATCGACCTTCACGCGGTGCGCGGGACGCTCGTTCGGAAACGAGCGGGGGTCGTCGGTTCCCATCGTGAACTCGCCGCCCGGGATCCACACCATTCCTGCGGGCGCCTGCTCGAGGCGCGTCGTGGCAGCGCCCGATGCCGCCGTCGAGTCGGATGGAGGCGACGCGAGCAGGGCGATGGCGAGGGCGATCGTCGGCATGGGGCGATCATATCGCCCGTGTCAGCCATGCTTGCTGCGGGCGTGCGCACCGCAGCCCCTGTCTGGCCCCGTCCGGATCTCGGCCGACCGCGCGACCAAGCCGAGCGTGGCGCGTTCGGGCGTCATGTCACGCGTGCTCCTTCATGCGCGTCGCGAACTCGGCGCGGCTCCGCACCCCGAGCTTCGCATAGATCCGCTTGGTCGCCGACGCGATCGTGTTCACGCTCACGCCGAGGGCCTGCGCGACCTGCGGGCGCGACTCGCCTGCGGCGAGGCGCTGCGCGATTTCGCGCTCACGCGGTGCGAGGACCGCCTCTGGCACCCTTGTGAGAAAGGCGAGTTCGCGCGCCAGGGCCTTCTTCTCCCAGGTTCCGAGGTCGCAGATGGGGAGTTCCGGCTCCCTGAGTGGCCTGAACTCGAGCGCGATGTGGAAGGGCACGGTCTCGGCCGCCGCTGGGTCTGGCGAAGTTGCGGCGCCGCCGTTGCCCGAAGCGGCTGCGCCGTGGCTTGAAGCGGCTGCGCCGTGGCTTGAAGCGGCTGCGCCGTGGCTTGAAGCGGCTGCGCCGTGGCTTGAAGCGGCTGCGCCGTGGCTCGACGCGGCTCCGCCTTGGATCCGCGCGGCACCGCGCTTCCGCGCATCCGCTTCGATGCGTGTGATCGTCTGCCACGCGTTTCGAAGCGCCTGTGCGATCGCCTCCGACTCGGCGCGGGTCAGCATGAACGACTGGTGTCCGCGGAACTTGGCGAGCCCGGGCATCCCTCGTGTGTCCGTCGTGTCGTTGCGGTCGATGATGCTCCGGCTGAGCGCTCGGGTCGCCTGCCTGTTGCGGAGCAGCACCGCGAGATCCGCGTCCGAGTCCGAGTCCCACTCGATGATCACGAGCTCCGCGATCGACCGATACGCGATGCCGCGTCGGCGCGCGTTCGCCTTCAGGCGGACCACGAGGCCGACGTCGACGAGGGTATCGAGCGAGCGTTGCGCGACGCCGTCTGAGACTCCGCACGCCTCCGCGAGCTCATGGGCCGTCATCGGCTCTGCGGAGCGGCGGAGGACTTCCCAGCGCTGCATCAGCGCGATGTCGGGAAGCGCCGCGCGGAGCTTCGGGCAGCTGAGGTTGAGGACCACCGGGATCATTCAGTTTCCCTTCTGAGACGCGTCAAAACCGCGATCGTACCGAGCGCTTCCGACGCGACGGAGCGGCACCCTTCGTCCGCTTGACCTTCATCGCGCGCGCCCACCCGATCAGGTGCTTCGCGATGCCGCGCGCCTTTCGCGGGGCCGAACGGCGATATCGACTGCATCCGCCCGCGCCGCGCGCCTTGCGTGCGGGGCGCTTCTCTTCGCGCCAGAGGTCGCCAGAGGTCGCCAGAACCCCGCCTGGAAGGGGGATGGCCTGCGAGGCTCGTCCAGTGCACTACGGGCCCCGACTGGAGGGGGCTGGCGCAGGCCGAGTCCTTCCAATCGGGTACAGGGCAAGGAGCGACCTCACTCAACGCGGCGATTTTCGGAGTTTGCTCTTTGAAAGATCGGAGTTCGATGTATCCTCGCCTGTCCCTGCCTCGCGAGAGCTCCCTGTCGCGCCCTGTTGTGCGCGCGGTCTGGTGCGGCACGGTCTGCGGAGAGTGCACGATGCCGGCCGTCACGACTGTTCACGCATCCGTTCTCATCCTTGCGGGCTTTCTCGCTGGATTCCTCGCGCCCTCGGAAGCGGCGCTGGCGCAAGTCTGCCCCGCGTGCGAGGAGGCGACCGTGGTCGATGTGGGCGACACGCCGTTCGTCGGATCCGCGACGGGCTGCCTGATCCCCGCCGACCAGGGCGGCTGCCTTCTTCCCTCTTACAACACCTTCTTCTTCTCCTTTACGCCCGCGCAGACGGGCCTGTATCGCGTCTCGACCTGTACGGATGCTCCCCCGAGCGCCGGGCTCACCGTGCTCTCGGTGTGGGCCGACTGCAGCGGTTTCTCGCTCGTTCAGTGCGGAATCGCCGGATGCCCGAGCGGCAACGCCGATGGAAGCTTCATCGGCGACATCGAGCTCTTCCAGGGCGTCAACTATCGAATCGGGGTCGGCAGTGGTGGGTGTTGCAGCGACGTCTTCATCGAGAGCGGGACACTGAGCATCGAGCCCATCGATCCCGCGGGATCGGGGTGCAAGGAGGCGACTCCCGCGGTGCTCGGCCTGAACGCCTACGACACCACCGATCGCAACGAGATCGTCGATCTGGCTGGATTCTGCGAGCCTGCGCCCGTCGGAGAGCCTTTCGACCGCCGTATTCACAACGCGCAGTACTTCCGATTCACGCCGCCCGCGACCGATGTGTACACAATCTCGACCTGCGGGCAGGGCGAGCAGATCTGGGAGCGGATCGCCGTCATGGCGGGCTGCTCACCTGCGGACGGCGTCGTCGCCTGCTCGGACTCGGGCTGCTACACGAATGACGACAACGCGGGCTCCACGATCGTCGGCGTGCTGCTCGAGGGAGGCGTCGAGTACACGATCATCATCGGAGGCGTGTACGGCTCGCAATCTGGCACGGGCGCCTTCATGATCGCGCCCTTCGAGGCGTGCCCCGCGCCCAAGCCGACGGTGCAGGAACTCGAGGCCTGCGGCGCGGATGAGAACGCCGGCTGCGTCGGTTCGCCGAAGTCGGCGGAGCCGATCGTGCTCGGCGACTCCGTCCGCGGGACCATTTGGGCCTCGGGCGGCCTGCGCGACTCCGACTGGTACCGCATCGAGCTCGACGAGGGAACGAACCTGACGCTCGAGCTTAACTCGCGCATCCCGAGTTTCGCCACGATCTACTTCTCGAACTGCACCACGAGCCTGTTCATGGACCAGACGGCGGGAGTCTGCCCCGGGCTCACCGACGGCGAGTGTCTGCCCGCGGGCGTCTACTACATCGTGGTCGCGCCGTACGAGCTCTCGGGATTCCCGTGCGGCTACGCGGCCGGCAACGAGTACACGCTGACCGTCTCGGGCAGGCCGTGCGACGCGAGTCCGCCGCCCAACGACCTTTGCATCGACGCGATCGAGGTCAGCGAGGGTGCGATGGCGTTCGACAACTACTTCGCGGGCGGCGAGATCGACTTCAAGACCTGCGCGCTCATCGGGCGCGACGTGTGGTTCTCGTTCACTGCGACGAAGGCGGGGGACTACAGGTTCTCCGTCTGCAACGGTTCCACGCCCTTCAACAGTGGCATGGACCTCTGGACCGCGTGCCCCGTCGAGGGCGGCGAGGTCGTCGCATGCAACCGCGACGCCAACGACCCGAACTGCGGCAACTCGTCCTACTCGGCCATCATCCTCCCGATGACCGCGGACCAGACCGTGCTCGTCCGCATCGGCAGCGAGTGGTTCCTCGACATCCTTCCGCCGGGCGATGCGGAGCTCATCATCACGGCTCTTGGCGATGAGATCGTCTGCGGCGACCCCGATGCGGGCGACTGCTGCGTCGCGCGCGGCCAGCCCTTCTGCAGCGATGCGGAGTGCTGCAACTTCATCTGCCTCGTCGACCCGCCATGCTGCGACACGGCATGGGACGAGACCTGCGCCGCCGGCGCCGCGCTCTTCTGCTTCTCCCAGTGCGGCCTGCCGCCCGGGAACGACGATTGCTCGAGTCCGCTTCCTGCGGAGGTCGGCGCGAACGCCTTCCGAAACGCACGCGCCGAAGGCTCGACGCCGACGCCGTGCGGCACCGTGCATTCGGATGTGTGGTTCGAGTACACCGCGACCACGGACGGGCCCGTCGCCATCTCGCTCTGCGCGGCCGACGGCGGATGGGCGCTCGTCACGGGCGGCTTCTCGGGCGATCTCGACACACGCATCGCCGTGTTCGACTCGTGCAGCGGCTCGCTCGTCGCGTGCGACGACAACGCGTGCGGCGTCGGCTCGCGGGTCGTGTTCACGCCGTCCTGCGGCGCGACCTACCTCGTCGCGATCGGCTCGAGCGGCGATGCAGACGGCATCTACAGCCAGGGGGTCGGGTCCTTCACGATCACAGAGACCGGTTCCTGCGGCGGGGTGTGCGGCGCCGATCTCAACGGCGACGGCGAGGTCGGCGCACAGGATCTCGCGGCGCTCCTCAACGCCTGGGACGGGGCCGCCGGCGATCTGAACGACGATGGAACCACGAACGCGCAGGACCTCGCGGCGCTGCTCAGTGCGTGGGGGCCGTGCGCGCGGTGAGCCGCCGCGATGCGCACGGCGTCGATGCACCCGCGTCGCGCGATGGCCACGCCCGACGCGCGCTACCATCGCGGCGCACGATGGTGGTTTCCCGCATGGACACGGCGTTCGGCGACAGGCGCATCGCGTTCCTCACCCAGCACGGAAAGGAGCGCGTGCTCGCGCCGCTCTTCCTCGAGGAACTCGGCGCACGCGTCGAGGTCGTTCACGGCTTCGACACAGATTCGCTCGGCACCTTCACGCGCGAGGTCCCGCGCGAAGGCACGCAGCTCGCGGCGGCGCGCCGCAAGGCGGAGATCGCCATCGAGCGCTCGGGCCTCGAGCTCGGCCTCGGAAGCGAGGGCGCCTTCGTGCCGGGGCCATTCGGTCTCGGTTCGTGGAACATCGAGGTGCTGGTCCTTGTCGACCGCGCGCGTGCGATCGAGGTCGTCGGCCGTGCGCACGCCGCGGGGCGGCATCTCCACGCGACGGTTCGCACGCGCGAGGAACTCGACGCGTTCGCGGCGCGCGCGGACTTCCCGTCGCACGCGCTTGTCATCCGCCCGAACGACGAGCGTGATCCACGCATCGCGAAGGGAATCGCGACCGAGGCCGACCTCGCGTCTGCGTTCGAGCGCGCGCGCGGTGCTGCGGCCGATGGCGCGGTCTTCGTCGAGAGCGAGCTGCGCGCGCATCTCAACCCGACGCGCATGGCCACCATCGAGGCCGCGGGGCGCGACCTCGTCGCGCGGCTTCGATGCGCATGTCCGGCCTGCGGGGCCGCGGGGTTCGGCATCGTGCGCGCCGTGCCGGGCCTGCCGTGCGGCGACTGCGGCGCGCCCACGCGCGAGGCGGTCGCAGACGAGTTCGCGTGCGTGCGTTGCGAGCATGTCGAGATTCGACCGCGCGCCGATGGGCCTGCCGAGGCGAGCCCCGCGGTGTGCGACTACTGCAATCCGTAGCGCGTCGCCTCGGCTATCGTGCCGTGATGCGCCCGCTGCACTCGACGCTGTGCTTCCTTCCAGGGTTCTCCGCCGCTCTCGCGGCCGCACTCGCAGCGCCGCTCACGGCGCTCTCGCCCATTCAGGTCGCGCATGCGGCTGATGTGATCCAGAGCGCGCCTGCTCCTTTGGCGAAGCCAGCCGACGCGCCTCCGCCCGCGCCCACGCCGACGCCTGTGACCGATCGGTTGAAGCGCGACGCCGCGAAGCTCGAGGCGATCGTGGCGAGCGACCTCGCCAAGCGCTTCCTCGCGGCGACCGCGATGCTTGCCGAGCCCTCCGCGCGCGTCGTCTACAGGAACCGCGAGAAGGGGATCGCGGTCTCGAAGCGCGCGTTCGATGCGATGTCCGCGGAGGAGAAGTCCTCGCTCGCGCCGCGCGAGTTCCCGTCCGAGTTCTACTACGACACCGCATACGGTTCGCCGCTCGTCTACGCACGGGTGCTTGACCTCGCGGCGCCGCATGTGCGGCTCGGCGGCGAGGGAGCCCCGCGACCGAGGCTGCTCGACTTCGGCTACGGCACGATCGGCCAGCTGCACCTTCTCGCGCACTGCGGCTTCGACGCGCACGGCGTCGATGTCGAGCCCGTGCTGCCCGCGCTTTACGGCGAGCCAGGCGACACGGGCGCGATGGGCGCTGGCTCTGCCGAGATCCACGCGGGCCAGTGGCCGGCCGACGAGAGGCTGCGCGCCGCGATCGGCGGCGGCCACTCGCTCATCACGAGCAAGAACACGCTGAAGAAGGGCTACATCCATCCGTCGCCGCCCGCTGGGCAGACGGTCGACCCGAGGAAGTTGGTGCATCTTGGCGTCGGCGACGAGGAGTTCCTCGCGCGCGTCCACGACGCGCTCGTTCCGGGCGGCGTGTTCGTGATCTACAACATCTGCCCGCCGCAGAACCCGCCTGAGAAGGAGTACATCCCGTGGGCCGACGGGACCTCGCCGTTCTCACGCGAGATGTTCGAGCAGGCTGGCCTCGAGGTGCTGGCCTTCGATGTCCGCGACGACGCGTGGGTGCTCGACTGCTTCGAGAAGCTCGGCTACACCGAAGGCAAGACCCGCCAGGAGGCCGCGAAAGAGTACTTCTGCTGGTACACCGTGGTGCGGCGCAAGCCATCGGCGTGAAGCCATCGGCGTGAAGCACCCAAGCGCGGCGGCCTCCAACGGTCGGATGCGTGCACCATGCCACGACGACTCGTCGGCTCCAGATCCAGCTCCGAGCGCGAGATCGGCGACTCGCGTGTTCGTGTCGGGAACGACGGGCTTCGACGACGCGGCCACGACGATCTCCGACGACATCGGTGAACAGGCCGCGCAGTGCCTGCGCAGCTATCGAGTCGGAGCTCGCGCAGGCGGGCGCAACGATGGGCGTCGTCGCGCGCGTCCGCTCCATCCTTCCGAACGCCGCCGACTTGCCCGCAGCCTTTCCCTCGCTGCGCGCCGCGTTCGGCGAGGTGCTCCCCGCCGCCACGATGTTCGAAGCGAAGCTCGCAGACCCCCGCATGAAGATCGAGATCGAGGTCGACGCGATCATCGGATCGGGGTGAGGCGGCCGGCGAACCAGCCTATCGGCACGCGCCCCACTCTGCGAGCAGGATCGTGAGATCGCCGCTGCCCACCGCGCCGTTTCCGTTGAGGTCTGCCGGGCAATCCTCCGTGCAGGGTCCCCAGCTCGCGAGGAGCATGACGAGATCGTTCCCGTCCACGGCCCCGTCTCCGGAGAGGTCGGCGATGCAGGGGTGGCGGTCGACATAGCGCGCGAGGAGTTCGATGTCCGCCTCGTCGGCGAGGCCATCGCCGTCGAGATCGGTGGGGGACTTGGTGATCCGCTCTATGTCCGCGGCGTCGAGCAAGCCGTCGCCGTTCAGATCGCCCGCGCGCGGCGAATCGGGAAGCAAGAGCTCGAGCCGCGCGCGCTGCGGGTCCTTCGGGATCAACAGCCCCGTCACGGCGATCAGGCCGCCGGCCTCGGCGGCGACCGCGCCCGACTGCAGCACCGCATCGGTCTTGTCATCGCGCAGCGTCCAGTGAATCGTCGCGCCCGCCGCGGGCAGCAACCTCCGAGGCTTCCGCAGCGTGAGGCTTGTCGTCGCGGCGGTTCCTGGGAAGTTGTCGACGCTCACGGCCGACTGGCCCACGAGGAAGAGCGTGCACGACCAGCCCGAAGGCGTGTCGAAGATCGTCTCCGTGTCCCAGTCGAAGTAGCCGCCCCAGGTGCCCCACGGCGTGCCGCTGTCGGGCGCCCCGTTGCCGAGCGTCGGTTGACGGCCCGCCGTCGAAAAGTCCTGGTCGTCGTTGAAGAATCCGGGGTACGACTGGCTCGCACGGAAGCGGCTCTGGTAGGGCGCGCCCGATCGTTCGGTGCGCACGGGCGAGACCCACTCGCCGATGTCGACGCCGGGAATCGACGGGCTGTCGGTCGTCCAGTCCGACGCCGTATGGTCGCGGTTGTCCCAGAAAAGGTGCGTGCCCCAGCGGCCCGCGGACATCTCTTCGAAGAGCTGGATCGTGAGAGGCCCCCATTCGACGGCCTCGTCGCGCCGACCGCGGAAGATGCGCGTGTGGCAGTAGTCGCGCTGCGTCTGCGAAATCCGTATCGCAGGGTTGAAGAAGTCGTTGACGCGCAGCACTGCTCCGGTCGGCCCGATCTCGGTCGTCGCGAGATTCTGGGCGGGCGTCCCGAAGAGTCGCTGACCCGTCTCGGGCGTGTAGTGCTGCGGCACGAACGCCGTCGCCGCGCTGAAGCGCTCGGGCATGAATCGACTGAGAAGAAGCGTGCCTGCGCCGCCCATCGAGTTGCCCATCACGGCGATGCGATCGGACTGAATCGCATACGGGGAGCGCGACTCGATCCAGTCAATCGTCCACCCCAGTCGACGGAGGGTGTAGGGCACGACCACCGCGCTGTTGCTCGGAAGGTTGCTCCCGAACGGATTCATGCCTGGCCACCAGCCGAACCAGTTGCTCGGGCGATCGAGGCTGACCTGGCCATTCGTCGCGACGAAGACCCGGTCGTCCATGGCGATGGTGATCCCATCGACGGGGGTCGCCCCCGTGTTTGCGTACTGCGCGGACTCGGGCGCCCACGACCAGTGGCTTCCCTGCGGTCCGCCGCCATGCAGGCAGACGACGGCGGGGTACGGGCCCGCGGGGAGACCGTTCTTCGGCTCGAACACGCTGAAGACATGCGGCGCACCGTGCTTGGCGGCGTTGGCGAGGACTGGCGTGTCGGGGCGCGCGTCGTTCGGATCGTCGCGTCCATAGGCCCACATCGCGTAGGTGCGGAAGGGGTAGCCCTGCTGCGTGGTGCCCGCCAGTTGGAGGTGACAGGTCACGGGCTCGTTGATCGGGTCGTACACCACGGACACGGGCGACGGCGTGCGGTTGGTGGCGGAGACCGCCGCGTTCCCGTTGCGCACGACCGCGAAGTACTCGGTCGACTGCGCGCTCGGCGTGAAGACGAAGAGCCCCTCGTTTGCCGCGAGCTGGTAGACGCCGCCCTTCGCGGTCGGGATGCGCCAGCGCGCGTTCGGCGACGCGAGCTTGAGCCGCGCGCCCGACCACTCGGGCTCGAACACGCGGCCTGCGAGCGTTCCCTGCGAGGTCGTCGTGATCGGTGTGGTCGATCGATAGATGTCGTATGTGAGGGGAGTGGAGGCGTCGACCTGCCAGACCACGAAGACTTGCCCGGCCGCGGACCACGCGCGCACGTTCGACTGAGCCCACGAGGGTGCTGCGACGGCTGCGGCGATTCCAAGCGCTGCGATGATGCGGAGTACGGTCGGCATTGTGGAGAGATCCTTGCAGTTCAGTTGTCGGGCCATGCGGCCGACTTCGAGTCAGCGCCGTGAGCGGCTCGGAAACGGAGGAACGCCGTGCCGCCCGCTGCATTGCGTCATGCGTCGCGTTTCAGTGTGACGAAGGTGTGAGAACGGCCGCAGGCTTGTCGAGTCTCTCGATCGCTCTTCTCCTCCCCGTTGCGCCAACCCCCCCGATTGGGGAGGGGTGGTCCGCGATCCGACCCCTCGCTCTCGCCTCCTCTGCGACGGAACCTCGCGCGGTCCGTACCATCCGACTTCGGGCAGTTGGGTCGCTCCGCAGGCCGTGATGCGTTGACGGGCGGAGCGTTCATCGAAGCCGCGCGGAGCGAGACGGGACCCATGTCGGAAGTGCAAGTTCAGCTGAAAGACCCCGCCGTGCTGCGGGCCGTGTGCCATGTACCCACCATGCAGCGCTGGGAGATCCTGCGTCGATCGGAGCGGGCGCTTTCCGCGGCCGAGGTCGCGGCGTCCGCGCATGCCCCGGTCAAGGCGGTCCAGGAGTCGCTCGACCGCCTCGTTGCCGCGCACCTGGCGGAGTCGATCCCCGCGAGCAGTCGCCGACGCGAGATCACCTATCGCGCCGCGATGAAGCGCCTCTTCCTCAAGTGGGATCGGCACGACCCGGCGGGCGTGAAGGCGGCGCAGGTGCTCGGCGACAGCATGCGGGACTACAGCCGCAAGCTGATCGCCGAGGCGGAGGTGCACCCAGGGGCCGAGCTGGTCGAGACGCTGAGCCTGGCCGGGAGCACCAGCGTCGTGCTGCTGAGGGACGACGCAGAGCGGGTGCGCAGCGCCTTGCTCTCGCTCTACTCGATGCTGATGGAGGCGGATCGGCGCGCGCGCGCAGCGGAGCATGCGGACGCGGCGATTCCCTTCCACCTTGCCTTCGACTTCCGGCGGCTGTGGCAGGCCGATCCACCGTGGGCGGAGTTCGTCGTCAGCGAGTCCGAATCGCACGATCGGACGCGCGACCTCTTCTCCGCGTCCCCGGCCGAGGTCCTCTCGCCGCGTGAGCTCGAGATCGCGACGCTGCTTCAGCAGGGAAAGTCGCGGCCCGAGGTCGCGCGCCAGCTCGGGCTCACGCCGAACACCGTGTCGACCCTCTCGAAGACCATCTATCGGAAGCTCGGCGTCCACGGCCGCGCCGAACTGGCCGAGCGGCTTCGCTTCCTCTGAGGGGCGCAGGCCGTCGGAGCGCCTTCAGGCACGCGGGAATCTGGTGCGCGGCGGTTCTCGGGCGCTTCGCTGCGGCTCGCGAGGTTTCCTGACGAACTCGACCGCCCGGCTCCGTTCCTTGGAACGCAGGCAGATGGTCCGTGCCGATGTTCCTCGCGCGAGGGAATCGGGCCCGCGGATCATCGGGCTCCGCACTCCCTCGATGCGGTGCGAACGCGCATCGTCGACCCGTGCGGGCGATAGGAAGGCAGGTCTCCATGATGATCCGCATCGGCAAGGCACTTTCGGTCGCGGCGCTCTGCCTGACGGCGGGCTCAGCCCCGATGCCCGCGTCGGACGCGC
Organism: Phycisphaera sp.; assembly: GCA_016124975.1. Lineage (GTDB taxonomy): Bacteria > Planctomycetota > Phycisphaerae > Phycisphaerales > SM1A02 > QWPT01. The sequence goes on from WGMP01000012.1 coordinate 84,768, forward strand.
GCGCGCCCGCGGGCGCATCGGACGCAGTCGAGACGACCGATGCGGCGGTGCTGCGATTCTCGCCGGCGGTGCTCGACCTTGGCGACCTCACGATCGGCACGGCGGGAGAGGGCGTCATGACCGTGACGAACGCGGGCAATGCGCCCGTGGCGATCGCCGCGATCAGGCCCGCATGCGGATGCACGAAGGTGAGCGCTGCGCCGACGGGCGAGATCGCTCCAGGCGAGTCGTTCGCGATCGCGGTGTCGCTTGACCCCGGCAAGAAGCCGGGCGCGAATCTGGTCCGCTCCGTGCATGTCGCGCTCGCGGACGGATCTGTCGAGACCTTCGAGATCACGGCGCGGGTCAGGACCGTGATCGCGATCGAGCCCGCGGTGCTCGAGGTCGCCGCCTCGGGCGACGCGGCGGTCGGCGCGATCTCGCTTGCAAGCATCGATGGCGCGGACTTCGCCCTGACGGGGGCGGTGCCCGCGGGCGTCCTGTCGGCCGCGCGGATGCAGAGCGTCGATGGCGTCATGACTCTCACGCTCGACGCCGCAGAGTGGGAGAGGGCAGGGCGCCCCACCACGGTCGTGCTTGCGACCGATCGTCGCGACGCGCCCGAACTGATCGTGCCGATCAGGTCGACGGAGGCCGTCGCGATGTTCCGCCTGCCCGCCGCCGCTGGGGAAGGCGCGCGACGCGCCCGTCTCGAGGCGCGGCAGGGCGCGCTCCTCCGCGAGATCGACGCGGGCCTCGGCGGTGCATCGATGTCGAGCGGCTTCCGCATGCGGCTCCACCGCGAGTCGGGGATGCTCTTCGTGCACGGGACGGCGCGCGACCTCGACGCCGTCCGCACCGCCGTCGCGGCGCTGCCCGGCTCGAGCGGGGTGCGGGAATCGGACGGCGGCGCCCGCGCCGAGGCGGACGCCGCGGGTCGATGAGCGAGGAGAGGCGACCGATCCATGTGTGAGCCGTGCACGCACTCCTTGCCCGCAATCGCGGCCGCTTCTGCGGTGGCCGCGACGGCGGTCGACCTCGAGGACGCCGCGGTCGACCGCTGCACGGCGAGCATGGTCGCCGGGGACAGGACGGCCTACGAGACGCTCTTCCGCGGGCGCTGCGGTTTCGTCGAGCGCGAGGCGCGTCGACGCGTCGGCAGGCGCGCCGATCTTTCCGACGATGTCGTGCAGGAGGCGTGGATGCGTGTCGCGCGCGGTCCGCGCCGCTGCGAGTCGGCCGCGAGCCTCGACGCGTGGCTTCGGCGCATCGTCCGAAGCGCTGCGATCGATCTCCTGCGCGGCGAACTTTCGCGCCGGAGCCGCGAGCGGCGCGTGGCCGAGTCGAGAAGCGAGGCCGCCGGGTTCGTCGATGACTTCGAGCTCCTCGAGTCGCTGCGCCGCGACACAGAGGAGATCGAGGGGATCACGCGCGAGGAGCAGGCGCTCCTCGAGCTGCGGGTGCGCGCGGGAGGAAGCCTCGCGCAGCTCGCGGCGATGCTCGGAATCGGCGCCGCCGCCGTCGACAGCAGGCTGCGGCGCGCGGCCGAGCGGGCGCGCGCGCATCGGAACGGCGCTGGAACGAACGACGGCTGGAGGACGACGCCATGAACACGCTCGACGACACGCGGAAGAAGACGCTCGCCCTCGGCCTCGCCGCGTTCGACGCGGCCGCCCGCCGCCGCCGCCTGATCCGCCGTGCGACGCAGGGAGCGGCGGTCGCCGTGCTTGTCCTGGCCTGCGCCGCCGTCGCCGGGCGTGCGCTGCGTTCCGAGGCGCCGCGGTTGCCTGCGTATGTCGAACTCATCCCGAACGACGCCCAGTTGACGGGCGAGCTCGAGCTCGCGAACGCCTGCGAGCGGATCGACCGCAACGACGGGCTGCTGCTTGTCATCGAGTGCGCGCGGCCGCCCGCGAGCGGCTCGTGACCATCGCGCGGCCCGTTCGCGCCGTACTCGCGGGAACTCACGACGAAACGCCGTCGCCTGCTCCGTTCCATGCTGCGAGAGGACCGCGCGCCCGGACCGCGCGCGGTCGAAACAGCATGCAGAGGAGCACCATGATCATCTCGCCCAGAGCGTCGTTTCTGAGAGCACTTCTTCTGATCGCGTCGCTCGGCGGCGCCGTCGCCGCCGCGGGGCAGGCTTCCGACGGGGCGCCGCAGCCGCCCGCGGCCGCCGCGGTCGCTGATGAAACGCCCGCGCAGAAGCTCGGCGCGTTCGAGATCGTGTCGGTCGCGCGCGCGCGTGCGCTCGTCGCCGACAAGCGCGTGCATCCGATCGACGCGCGACCTGTCGCGAAGTATCTCGCAGGCCATATCCCGGGCGCGATTCATCTCGACGACGAGGTCCTCCGCGGGCCATCGGGCGCGCTTCCCGTCCAGTTCCATCGCACCGATGAGCTCGCGGCGATCTTCGCGCGCGCGGGCGTCTCGGTCGGCACGCCTGTCCTCGCGTATGGCGACGGCGAGGACCCGCTCTCCGCTGCGATCATGGCCTATGCGCTTCTGAAGACGGGGCATCCGCGCGTCCTCCTGCTCGACGGCGGATTCGAGGCGTGGCGCGGCGTCGCGGAGGTCTCGCAGGAACATGGCGTCCTCGAGGTCTCCGACTGGCGGGGCTCGCCGCCGGCCGAGCCCGTCGCGGCGTCGCTCGACGAGGTTCGCCGCGTGGTCGACACCGACGAGGGCGTGCTCGTCGATGCGCGCCCCGCCAAGGTCTATCGCGGCGAAGGCAAGGGCTGGATGCGCAACGGGCACATCCCCGGCGCCGTGAACATCGACTGGAAGTCGCTCATGCGCGCCGACAACGAGGCGCTCTTCAAGCCGCGCAAGGAGATCGAGGCGATCCTGCGCGCGGCAGGGCTCGATCCGAGCTACCCCACGATTGTCTACTGCGGCACGGGCCGCGAGGCGACGCTGCTCTACCTCTACCTCAGGTGCGTGCTCGAGTGGCAGAGGGTCACGCTCTACGAGGGCTCGTGGACGGAGTGGTCCAGCGATCCGTCGCTGCCCGTCGCGATCGGCGATGAACCCTTCATCCCCGTCTACGCCGACGGAGATGTGCTCGTGAGTGGCCAGCCGAGCGAGGCGCTTCTGCGCGAGCTCGCCGACCAAGGCGTGACGCTCGTGATCAGCTGCCGAACGCCTCGCGAAATGGCCGCGCTCTCCTTCAACCAATCGGCGCTCGCAAAGTCGCTGGGGATCGCGACGATCGACATTCCGCTCGGCGGCAGCGAGGGCTTCGAGCCGAAGGATGTCGAGGCATTCAAGTCGGCGCTAGTGGCTCACAAGGAGCGCGATCAGGGAGGCAAGGTGCTCCTCCACTGCGCGAGCGGCGGCCGCGCGGCCGAACTCTGGGTGGCACACCTCGTCGTGAACGAGGGCCTCACGCCTGAAGCCGCCGAAGCGCGCGCGCGCGCCGCAGGCATCAGGGGCCCTTCGGGTCTCGACCGCCTGCTCGGCCGCGACCGCCCCGCGCAGCCCAAACCGTGAGTGAGAGTCACCGTCAGGGCGCGTCTGGCTGCGCATGGCTGCGCCGCGCTGCGATGCGGCAATGCCGTGCCAGCGCCGCGCAAGCCGCACCGTCAGCGGCGTCGTCGCGTGCGCATGACGGAGGCGAGGCCAAGGAGCGCGGCAGCACCTGGCGCGGGAATCGCCTGATAGGCATCCACTTGGAACCGCGCGAAGTCCGTGGAGGACGACACGCTGCCGGCGAAGGTCGACTTCCCGCGCAGCGTGAAGTCGGTGAGCGTGCCCGCCAGCGCGTGGTAGTTCGAGGTCAGGAATGCGCCCGAGACGGTGTACGAGGTGTCCGCGGTCGGAACGGAGACGAAGCCGTTTCCTGCGTCGAACTGGATGTCGGAGTAGACGAGGGTGGCCGACGACGAGAACGAGGTCGATGCCAGCTGGATGCCAAAGTCGAAACCGGCCAGCGAGTTTCCGGGCGCAAACACGGGAGCCTGCGTCATCGACATCGCGCTGCTTCCGCTCCAGTCGTTGCTCGAGAACACGCGGAATGTCAGCGTCGAGCTGGTGTTGTTCCAGACGAGCTCCCACGAGCGGGTGACTCCGCCCGACCACCATCCGGTGCCGCCGCCGATGCCGCCCTCGATCGTCGCGAGGCCTGTCGCCTCGAGGCGCGCGGCGCCGCCCGCCGGGTTGACGAAGGTTCCGACGGCGCGGGCGACCCGCGATGTGCCGCTCGGCGGAGAGCCGGCGGATCCGTCAACGAGCACGAGATCGGCGTGCGCGGAAAGGGCGACGGCGGCGCAGGCCATCGAACCGAGGAACGGCCGGTAGAGAGTCTTCATCGCATGCTCCGAAGTTGGTCAGTCGATCGTGCGTCGAGGTGGGGGGTGGGGGCGTACGAGCAGCCCGCCGACTTCCTCCCGGCGACACCCGTGCAGGACGCGCAATCCGAGGGCAAGGCGAGTCACGGAAAGGACGATCGAACGAGATTTTCCGTCGCCCTCACCCGAATGGGGGGCGGCGCCACGATCGGTTTGCGGACCGCGCCTCTCACACGCCGAGGTTCTTCCGCTTCTCGCGCACGAACTTCAGGTGGTGGTCCACATGGTTCGCATAGATCTCGACGATCTCAAGCAGCGTGACCTTCCCGCGCTGCGTGTGCACCCCCGCGCGCGCGAACGCCTCGGCGGGCAGCGTGCGCATCCATCGCGCCGTGAAGCGGCGGTTCAGCTCGAAGAGGTCGATCACCTCCGCGAGATCACAGCGCTCGCTCGGGAGCCGCGCAATGAACGCGTTCTCGTCGTAGGCGACGAGGAGCGGGCACTCCTCTGCCACGATGCGGCGCTTGCGGTGCGTCGACGCGAGGTCGCTGTCGAGGAGGTGCACCGCGTTCTCCATGATGCTCCACTCGCCCGGGCCGATGCGGCGGTTGAGGATGTCGGCGGGAAGCCCCGCGCACGCCTCGCGAAGCTTGGCGGGGCCTGACTCGTACGACGCGATGGCGGTCTCGATGCGGTCCATCCGCGCAGTGTACGGGTGGTCGGTCACGACTGCGGCGCCGCGCGGATGCAGCGGCGTTCACGAGCCCTCTTGGCCGCGACCAAGCCGCGCGACGCCGAGCGTCGCCGCGAATCCGATCGCCACGAACGCGAGCGACCCCGCGATCTGCGTGGACGACGGCGTGAACGCGACCTCCGGCCAGTCCTTAGGCCGATCGAGCATCTTGCGTGCGGCCGCTTCGTCGAGCACTTCGCCTCGGAAGGTGTCGCCCGCGCGTGGCGGCACGCCTTCCATGAACGGGTACAGCCCCGCAGGCGCCCCGATGAGGAGTCCAAGCAGCACGCCGAGCGTCGCCTTCTCGAATCGCCGCAGGAGCCAGCGCAGCACGTTGCTTGCGGCGACGAGGCCAAGACCGACGCCGATCGCGACAGGCAGCAGGAAGAGGCTCGCAGACCATATGCCTTCGAGATCGCCCGCCGCGAGCGCGGCCGTGCCTGCGCGGATTCCCTCGAGGATGGGGCGGTACTGACCGAGCAGCATCAGGAGATAGGCGCCGCTGACTCCGGGAAGGATCATCGCCGCGGCGCCCGCAGCTCCGCCGAGGACGAAGAGCAAGGCGCTCGTCGAGCTGCCTGTCGCGACCTCGCCCGACTGAAGGAAGGTGATGGCCACCATGCCGCCCGCGCCGAGAGCCGCGCCGATCCATGCAGCGGGCGTCGCGGGACGCAGCACCTTCCAGAGGACAGGCACGCCGCCGAAGGTGAGTCCGATGAAGAGCGAGTACATGACCCAGCGGATCTCGATGAGCGCCTGGCTGACGAGGGTGGCGAAGAGCGCGATCGAGCAGAGCGCGGGCAGAACAACCGCAGCGAGGATCAGGAACGGTGCCGCGCGAAGCCGCATCCGCGAAAGCTCCGAGATCGACTCGATGAAGTGGCGGTAGACGCCCGCGGCGACAAGCATCGTGCCGCCCGAGATCCCGGGCACCAGGTTCGCGAGGCCCATCATCGAGCCACCGAGGGCGAGGCGCAGCCAGGTCTGGCCGCGCGGCACGGTGAGCGTCGCCTCGGCTCTTGGAGCCGGAGCGGGATCAGGCGAAGAAGCGGGCGCTGCGTTCATGCTGGAAGAGAATCGACAGATTCCGAGGCCGACCTTGAGCGGGCGGTCGCACCCGTGGATGCGGAGGCGGCATCGATGGAGCCCATCGCCCGGGCGTCTCGGCGTCAACATCGTGTCGACTCCCACTCCAGTTGTCTCGGCGGCTGTGTCCCGCCAAAGTTCCAGCCGCGCGCGCTGAACATCGACGCCCAAACGAGGTACATGGTCGAGCGCAAGTATCGGCCGAGCTACGCGCGCGCGCACCTTCGCCCGAAAGGCCTTGCCGCTTCGCAGATTCGGCCCCCTCGATCGGGGAGGTTCCGTGGACATCGACGCCGCTCGAGGAAGAATGGATTGGCGCAATAGCCCCGCGAATCGGTCGTTTCGACAAGCATGAAGAAGCACGCGGCCACGATTTCAGCCCTCTGGGTCACCCTTGGTTTCCTCGCGGGAGGCTTCGTCGCCCCCAAGGCCTCGGCGCAGGACCTTCGGTTCATCCCGCTGCCGCCGCCCGCGTCGCCGCGCGACCTCCTCTACAACCCGATCAGCAACCGGCTCTACACCGCGAACACGCCGCAGACCGGCGCGCCGTCGAACGAGAGCGTCAGCGTGATCGACGGAGCGACCGACGCCGTCCTCGCCACGATTCCTGTCGCGGCGGGCCCGCGCGACTTCTGCCTCAACACGCAGGCGAACAAGGTCTATGTCGCCAACTACTTCGCCGACAGCGTGACCGTGATCGACGGAGTGACCAACCAGATTCTCGCCGTCGTTCCGGCGGGCGACGGCCCGCGCGCGCTCGCCTACAACTCGGTCAACAACCGCATCTACTGCGCCAACGAGTTCACCGCGAATGTCACGGTGATCGACGGCGCCTCGGACGCGGTGATCGCGACCGTGCCCGTGGGGACGACGCCGCGCGTCATGTGCTACAACCCGACGAGCAACAAGATCTATGTCCCGAATGCGGGCAGCCAGACCGTCTCGGTGATCTCGGGCGCGACGAACACCGTCATTGCCACGGTTCCGGTGGGCGCGGTGCCGCGCGGGATCCTGTTCAACCCGCAGAACAACCGCGTCTACTGCTCGAACTACGGGTCGGACACGGTGAGCGTGATCGATGGCGTCACCAACGCGGTCGTCGCCACGGTGGCGGTGGGCGATGGTCCGACCGCGCTGGGCCACAATCCGATCGGAAACAAGGTCTATGTCTCGAATGTCGGCGCGCCGGGCCCGGGCACCCCGGTCGTGTGCTCGGTGTCGGTCCTCAGCGGCACTTCGAACGCCGTCATCAAGACGCTCTCCGCGGGCGACGAGCCGACCGCGTTCTGCTTCAGCGAGCGCGACGGCAACATGTACTGGGTCAACGAGTGGAGCCACTCGGTGGCGGTCGTCGATGCGGCGACCGACACGCAGACCGCGCTGATTCCCCTCGGCACGGGGCAGGTTCAGCCTGTCGACATCGCCTACAACTCCGTGGAGGGGCTCGTCTACACCGCCAATCGCCTGACCTTCGAGGTCGGTGTGATCACAGCGGGCGGCGCCCCGTGCGAAGCCGATCTCGATGGCGACGGCAGCGTCGCCGGCGAGGATCTGGCGATCCTCCTTGGCGGCTGGGGCACGCCGAGCGGCGACCTCAATGGCGACAAGCAGACGAACGGGAAGGATCTCGGGATCCTGCTCTCGTCGTGGGGACCGTGCTGAACAGCGCGCGTCGGACGCGTTGCGTCACTCGAGAAATCGCGCGCTGTGCTCGGGCGACGGGATCATGCAGGTGTCGCGGCGCCCGAAGAGGCGGTAGCGGTTGCGCGCGACCCACCCATATGCCGCGTCGCGCAGCGGTCGCGGCACGATGCAAAGGACGCCAAGGCATGGCCACGGAAACGGGGGCCGCGCGGCGATGGCGAGCGCGGCGTCCGACCGCTCGAGCACCTTGCCGTTGGCGATCACGATGACCGAATCGAACGCTCCGTCCGTTGGCAGCGACACGCCCGCATCCGCGCACAGCCTGCGTGCGGTGTCGCCCCGAAGCGGCGCAAATCGAAAGCGCCTGCGTTGATCGCGGCGCAGCACGAACTGCACCGTTCGGTCGAAAAGGCTGCAGCCGCCGTCGAAGAGGATGACCGCGGGCGGGTCGGACACGGCACCACCTAGGTTCTGTCTGACGGATCCCCGGACGTCGAATCGCGCGGCATCCCGGCTGGCGGCGTCGGCTTCAACTCGCTGTATCGCTGCGGATACAGCTTCGTTTCGCCTCCTTGCCATCCGGGCGCCGCACGATTCTTTGGTCTTCGGGGATCCGTCAGACAGAACCTAGCGTCACCGATGCGGTCGCCGGACTGGCGCAGCCGCAGTCAGCTGCGCTTCGACTCCCACTCAAGCACATCGAGGTCAGGAAGCGCGTCGCTGACGCCCGCGACGCCGAGCCGCCGCAGCATGTTCAGGCACTGCGCGCGGTGGTGCATGCCGTGGGTCGTGGCGTGGACGAGCATGGCGCCGAGCGTGAGGCGGTAGGGGGTGCCGCCGAGCGTGACATCGAGTTCGGTGGCGAGCCCGAGCCTGCGCGCGCGTGCTGCGGCGGCCTCGAGATCCGCCGCAGCGGCGTCGAGCAGCGCGAGCAGTTCCGCCGGCGTGCGGCGCGTGCCGTCCTCGATCGACGGGTGCATCGTGCGCGACGGCCCATCGATGCGATCGGCCCAGCGGAACATCGCGCCGACGATGTGGGTCAGCGTGTCGTGCAACGAGCCAGGTCCGATGTCAAACCCGCGGTGCCACTGCGCGCCGTCGAGCTTCGTGCACACGCGCAGCAGCTCGCGCGTCGCCCAGGCGTTGTGCCGAAGCGAGATGTTGAGCGGGTCGGAGGAGCGCGCATCGGGCGCCTCTCCGACGAGCGCGATCAGAAGCCCGTCGTACCCCTTCGCCCCGACCGTCTGCACGCCCGCGGCCTTGAGGCGCGGATGGCTGCGCACGAGATCCATCATTGCGCGCACGCCGTCGACGCTCGCGTCGCCCGTTGCGGCGTCGATCACGCGCCCGCGCCGCACGATGTTGTCGACCACGATCAGCGTGCCCGCTCGCGAAAGCACAAGCGCCTGCTCGAGATATCGCGCGCAGTTCTCCTTGTCTGCGTCGATGAAGACGAGGTCGAACGGCTCCGTGCCCGCCGCGATCATCGCGTCGAGCGAGTCGACCGCGGCACCGAACTTGATCTCCACCTTCGTGCCGAGCCCTGCGTGGTCGAGGTTCGCGCGCGCCACCCGCGCGTGTGCCGCGTTGATCTCGAGCGTCACCAGCCGGCCGTCCTCGGGCAGCGCGCGCGCGAGCCAGATCGCGCTGTAGCCCGCAAGCGTGCCGATCTCGAGGACGCGGCGCGCACCGACGGCGCGTGCAAGCACCTCGAGCAGCCGCCCCTGCGCCGGCGCCACCGCGATCTCCGGAAGCCCCGCGCGCGCAGCCGCCTCGACGGCGTGGTCGAGCGCTGCGTCCGCGGGCGCGAGCCACTCCTCAAGTGCATGGTCGACGGCGAGCCAAAGTGAGGGGTCGAGCGGCGAGGGTATCGGAGCGGACATCGGTGCAGAATATGGTATGGCCACTCGCGTCGGGTTCGGCGCTCGCTCGGCTACCATCGGCGCCGCTGAGAGACGCACGAGCGCACCTCCGAGCATTCCCCAGTCGACTCCATTGGCACCGAAGAAGCCCGCAACCTCGAAGCCGCGCACGCCCCGACTCCTCTCGGGCGGCAATCCCCAGATCGCAAAGGCCTACGGCGACGCTCCCGTGCAGGCCTTCATCGAGGCGATGCCCGGATGGAAGCGCGCGGTCGGCCAGCGCCTCGACGCCGTGATCGTGCGCGCCGTCCCCGATGTCGCGAAGGCGGTCAAGTGGAACTCGCCGCTCTACGGCGCCGAGCACGGGCGTTGGTTCCTCGGCGTCCACTGCTTCACGAAGTACATAAAGATCGCGTTCTTCGACGGTGCGGCGCTCGAGCCCGTGCCGCCGGTCGAGTCGAAGGACGCGCGCGTGCGCTACTTCCACATCTTCGAGCACGACACGCTCGACGAACGGCGGCTCGAAGGCTGGGTGAAGCAGGCGAGCGCGCTGCCGGGCTGGCGTGGCTGAGGCGCACCGCGGCGAACGCGCTCGTCTCGCACGCATCGCCACGGCCAAGCGCTGCGAGTGCCGCGAATCTCGCATCGTTCCCGCGCGCGAACGACATCATCGCCTCAGCTTCGCCTCATACAGCGCGATCCACGCTTTCGGCGTCATGCGGCGGCAGAGGTCGGCGAGGAGCGCGACGGGCACATCCTCGGGCTTCTTGAATCGCACGCAGCTCTTGCCCATGTCGGGCTTCTTCGGCAGCCTCTTGCCGCACTCGCCCTCGAACCACGCGAGAAGCGCGGGGTCCGCGTAGAGCCCCATGTGATAGAACGAGATGTGCGACTTCTGGGAGGCAAGGCCGACGAAGGGGAGCGGCGCACACGGCGTGCAGTGGTAGCCCGCGGGGTAGAGCGAGAGCGGCACAACCCATCCCGGCATCCCGTATGCGACGACTTCCTCGAAGCCCTTGGGAAGCGCCTTCGCGATCGCCGCGCGCAGCGCCTGCATCACGGGTCGTCTTTCCGCGGGCAGTGCATCGAAGTAGGCGTCGGGCGTGAGGCCTGCCTTCGGGCTCGGCTTCGCGCGCGCCGCCGTGCTGGCCTTCGCGCCGCGCGTCCGTGTCGCGCGCGCGGGCTTCTCTGCGTTTGCTCGAGACTTTGCAGGAGCAGGCGTCCGCGCGACCTTCTTCTTCGGCGTTGGCATGCGCGAGATGGTAACGCCAGGCCCTTCGTGCGCGGGCGCCTCGCGGCAGACCTGCGACGCCTCGACGCGCTCAGGCGCCGAAGTCGTCCTTCGTCAGCACGCCGTCCCCGTTCGCGTCGAGCTCGTCGAACCGACGGTGTAACGCAGGCGCAATCTCCGGCTTCTCGATCCTTCCGTCTTTGTTCCGATCGAACTGTCGTTGGAGCGCCTCGAACGAAGGGGCGCGCTCGCCACGCGCGCCGCGCAACGCACCGCGCCCCGGCAGGTCCATCGGGTTCATCGGGTCCTCGCCCTCGATGTAGTACTCGATGTATCCGAGCATCATCTCGTCGACGGTCTGCGGGCCCCAGCGCACCGTCTTCGTCGGGTCGGGGTTCGCAGGGTTGTCGGCGCTGTTGTCGTACCACGCGGTGCCGTGCAGCACCGCGCCACGCGGTGCGTCGAGCGGCTCTCGCAGTTCGTAGCGCAGCTGCCAGTTGAAGTCGTACTTCGGGATGTCGAGCACGGTGCGCTTCGGCTGCCCGGGAAGCTCGAGCTCGTAGCGGTACGCCTTCCCGCGCACATGCATGTGCGGCATGAACGCAAGGATCTTCGCATCGGCAGGCACGCGCAGCTGTCCCGTCTCGCGGTGGTTCGCGGCCCCCGGCGGAATGCGAAGCCGGATGTTCGCCACCGCCGCCGTGCGCACGAGATGCCTCGGAGGCGCGTCGGCGAACACAAGTCCGATCTTCATCTGGTCGCTCGTCGCCTTCCCGTTCGGCGTGTAGTGGATCTGGAAGAGAAGCGACGAGTTCGCGGGCAGCTTCCGCGCCATGCCCTCGGGCAGCACCATCGAGTCGTTGCCGGGCACATACGCGGCCCAGTATCCGCTTGCCTCGTCTGCACCGAGTCGACGGCGCGTCGCAGGGTCCTTCGCCGTCTCTTCGTCGAGCGCAAACACGAGCACATGATGGACGACCGACGGATCGGTCGGCGCGATCTGTACGGCCGTCACCCAGCGGTCTTCCGCGATGTTCGTGGGCACGAGCACGTTCTGATAAGGCATGAAGCCGTCGGCCTTGACCGCGATCGGCTCGGGAAGCTCGAACACCGCGTCGGGTGTCCCGATCTTCCACGCGCTCTCGGCGAATGCGCGCGGCAGCGGGAGGTCCTTCGGGTCGCCCTCGGGCTTTCCCGCCGCGATCCAGGCGGCGATCGCGTCCTTCTCGGCTTCGCTCATCGAGCGATCGTTCGACCACGGGCTCGCGTGCGCGCCGCCGTCGGCGTCGATCGGCGCCGCGAACCAGGGCGGCATCGTGCCCTCCTCGGTGACGGCGCGGATCATGGTCGCGCGCCGCGAGACCGCTTCGTAGTTGTCGAGCCTGAACGGACCCACGCCGCCCTCGCGATGGCATTCGACGCAGTTCGCCGCCATGATCCGCGAGATGTCGCGCGCGTAGGTCACGGCGGGCTCGCCGCCGGCCGCGGCGGTCGACTTCGCAGGCTCGATCGCGCAGCCGGGCGCGGAAGTGGCCTGAATCTCAGGTGCGCGCCCCGCGAGCGCCGCATCGAGCGCGTCCTCGAGGAATCGCCGTCGCGGTTCAGGCAGCGTGAAGTTCACGCCATACTGGTCGCTCACCGCGCCGCGATAGACAAGCGTGTTCGCCGAGTCGACCACGAAGACCTCGGTCGTGGTGCGCGCACGAAGCGTCGCGGCGATCCGACCATCCGCGTCGTTGAGATAGAGCCCGTCGAGGCCGAGATCGGCGATCTGCGTGCGCATTTCTGCAGCGCTGTCGGTGCCGCTCACATTCACGAACACGAATTTCACGCCGCGCGCGAGAGAGGCGTCCTCGATGCGCGCCAGCGACGGCCCGAACTTGCGGCACAAGGGACAGGTGACGCTCGTCAGCGCGATCACCGTGAGCTTCTCGCCGCGACCTTCGCGCCAGCTGCGCGCGACGCCGTCGACGCCGCTCGCACGCGCATCGGCCGCATAGGACCCGACGCCGAGCTCCCGCGCATCCCGTGGTGACGGCGGCGCGAGGGGGCTCGGCGCGTCCTTGGAGGCGGGCGCTTGCGGTGGTTGTGCGTCCCTCCCAGGGCTCGAGGGTGGCACGGGGAAGGCGAGAAGGAAGCAGACCACCGTTGCGGGCATGGCAGGGCACAACGCCGAGGAACCGCAGCCATTGCAGTCTGTCAGGCGCGCCTGGCCAACGACGCGAAGAGCAGCGCAGGATCGCCGCCGTCGATCGCTCCGTCGCCCGTGGAGCTGTTCGTCACAGGGGAGCTCGGTGCGCCGTTGTTCAACTGTCCCGCCATCGAGCGCACGGGCGTTGCGTTGTTGAGCGCAACGCCCATGTGCGAACTGCCCTGGCCCTGCTCGCCGCGGTGAGCGCTTAGCGGCGACGACGACCGCGGCCACCGATGCCCGCGACCGCGATCATCGCGAGCGCACCCGGAGCAGGCACGAAGATGGATGCGCCTCCCACGTCCTCATACGCATACTCGATGATGCTGCGCGTGGCCAAGGTGGCGCCGATGCTCAGCCGCAGGTAGCCGTAGTGGACCTCGTTCGTCTCCTCGTTGAGGAAGCGGAAGCCGGCGTAGTTGTTGGTGCTGTTGAGAAGGAACGGGGCTCCCGCGGGCGAGGTCGTGGTGATTCCTGCGTTCACGGTCTGCCAGAACATGTCGGGCAGGTCCCCGATCAGGGCGCCGCCAGCAAGGTTCGCGATGTTGAGTCCGTTGTTCAGGCGAGCAAAGCCTCCGGTCGGGGACTGCGCGCCACCGACCAGCGGGCCAGACACGGTCAGGGTGCTTCCAAAGCCGAACAGGTTCACGTCGTAGCCCGGGACGCCTCCGAACGCTGTCCCGACCTGGCCCGTGAGAACGTTCAGGAACACTCCCGGGGGGAATCCGCCGATGTTGATGTTGACGGGGCCGCTGGAGACGATGGCGGCGTGGGAGGTGGATGCGAACCCGAGGAAAAGCGAAGCAAACACCGCCGACGAGCGAGTGGACTTCATGGCACAGACTCCCGAGGTTGGATCGAAGGGACGAGGGACGAGGGACGAGGAACGAGGGAACGAGGGAACGAGGGAACGAGGGAACGAGGGGACGAGGGATCGAGACGGGCGGACTCGCACAAGGGCATGCGCCGGGGCCGCGTCTCGTCGTCACTGTGTGGCACAACTCGCCTCGGTCAAGGCGGTCCCAGGCGCTTTTCGGCAAGGCGCTCGAGTTCATCCTCCCTGATTGGGGAGAGGAGGTCGGACGCGACATCGACTGGTCGGTGCCGCACGGCTACCACTCGGTGCCCGGTGGTGCCCGCGAGGTACCCGGCACTGATGCGATGCAGAGCAGGGAGTTCCGATTCACCGCCTGCGGCCGTGACGCGAGTGCGCCCGTGCGAAGCCGGCGTCAGTCACGGCGCCGCGGTCCAAGTCACCCGCTGGCCAGCCTGGTCTCTCCGCACGAGCTCGCGTAGAGGCCGTGGTTCGGTTCGTGGTCGAGGTCGTGGCGTTGGTCTCGCCGAGCCTCGGCGCTTGTCAGCATGCGTCTCGCGCGGATCATGAGACAAGGCCTCGGGAGTATCGCTCGGGAGTATCGGATGTGGCGCAAGGAAACAAGCCCACGATCTGAAGGCGCAGCACTCCCCGATCAGGGCGGGCGCTCCACCGAATCTGCCGCGAGGCGGCGTTCGGCGCTTGAAAGCTCATGAGGCGGAGATACGCTCGTTCGAGCGTTCTGTCGTGCCTCGGCCGAGGGGCTCTCGCACAAAGGTGGCTTGGTTCTGACTTCCTCCGAACCCCGTCGATTCTTGGCGCCGCTGGCTGCGTCGCCGCGCCGCGCGCAACCGCAGAGACGACCTCGGCGCTTCGTCTGTCTCGCAATACGAATTCTCGGTGATTGTCAGCGCCCTCGGGGCTCGGGTCGTCATGTCAGGTCACACGAATCACCGAGGCGAGAGGTTCCGCCCGGCGCCGGGATGGCGTGACGACAGGACGCGTCGACCGCGGCGTTCGGACGGGTTGAAGCCGAGGGCGCAGGCCGGGATGCGCGTGGATCGGCGGCGGAGCAATTGTCAGATGGAACCTGCCACGAAACGATCGTCATTCACCTCTCAGACACCACCACCCCTGAACTCCACCATGCTTCCGAGAATCGCACTGCTCGCTGTCTTCGCTTGTGCTCTTCCGCTCTTCGAGCGCGCGGCTTCGGCCCGCTCTGGTTGCGAGGCTGATCTCAATGACGACGGCACCGTCGGAGCGGCCGATCTCGTCATCGTGCTCGGTGCTTGGGGGGGCTGCCAGTTCCAGCCGTGCGTGGGCGACCTCAACGGAGACCTCGTCGTGAACGCGGTCGATCTCTTCGCGCTGCTCGACGCGTGGGACACGCCCTGCGGACCTCCGCCGTGGTGGACGGTCATCGAGCAACTCCCCGATCCCGCGGTCGTGACCGATGCCGGGTTGCGCGAGGACATCATCGCGACGGGACTACCTTGGAGGGTCCGAGACAATGGGACGCAGATTGAGATGCTACTCGTGCCGCCCGGAACCTTCGACATGGGATGCTCTCCCTCCACTTCCAACGCGTGTCAGGCTGAGGAACTTCCCGTCCATCCCGTCACACTCACGCGTCCCTTCTACCTCGGACGGTACGAGGTGACGCAGTCGCAGTGGACCGCGATGATGGGCTCGAACCCGTCTTTCTTCGCCAACGCCGCCGACTCTCCCAATCGGCCGGTCGAACGAGTTTCGGGACTGATGATCGAGAGTTTCCTGGTCTTCACGGGACTTCGTCTTCCGACCGAAGCGGAGTGGGAGTTCGCCTATCGCGCGGGCACGACTACGGCTTTCCACTCTATGCCTGACGCACCGCAAGGCACCAATTCGCCGGCTTCGCTGGGCAGCATCGCGTGGTTCTTGGGGAACAACGGTCCGTCCGGTTCGCCAACCTTCGGCACGAAGGCGGTTGGGACGCGGGCTGCCAATGCCCTCGGGCTCCACGACATGTCCGGCAATGTCCTCGAGCGGACGAGCGACTGGTACTCGCCCACCTACTACGCGTCGAGCCCGAGTGTCGATCCGACGGGGCCCGCAAAGGGCACGCTCAAGGCCGTGCGCGGCGGAATCTGGTTCGACGGTAGCAACGGGCTGCGCGCGTCCTACCGCTCTGGGATGTCGATGAGCTTCATCGGCTCCCACGTCGGAGTGCGTGTCGCGCGATCGCCGTGATCAGTGACGGATGGATCAACGGATGAATGGTTGCGAGCGGCGTGACGCAGGTCAAGGTGACGATCCATGCGCGTGCCTCGCCGTGATCGTGCCACATGACCGCGCCGCATCCAGGTTCGAGCGAGGCAGCTTCTGCGAGACCCGCGCACGCGCTCTCCTCGATCTGGAAGAGGCGAGTTTGGGTGGAGTCGGTACGGGTGCGCTCATCCGGTCTTGATGAGGGTCACGGCCTATCTTGTGTCGATGATCCGCACGAGTTCCTCGGGCGGCGGGAGTTCCTTCGCTGGGCAGCTGCCCAGGTGGCCGTCGATGGCGAGCATGGCGTACCCGTGGACGGCGGACCATGCGAGGATCGCGTCGCGCGACGCGCGCTTCGGATCGGTGTTCGTCGCTGCGGCGACGGCCTCGACCACGACCGCGAAGCTCGCATCGCCCGCCGCCACCAACCCCTCGTACCGCTCCCATCCCGAGAGCACGGGGCCGAACATCAGGCCGTACAGCCGCGGATTCTCGGTCGCGAAGCGCACATAGGCGGCGCCCATCTGTGCGAGACGCTTGCGGGGCGGACCCTTCGCCGCTGCGGTGACGGTGGCGAGCCGGCGGAACCCTTCCTCGGCGACCGCCGCAAGCAGCGCGTCCTTTGACTCGAAGTGCCGGTAGGGCGCGTTCGGCGACACCCCGGCAAGCCGCGCCACGGATCGAAGCGAGAGTTCGGCAGGCGATCGGGTCTCGAGCAGCCGAAGTGCGCCCTCGACGAGGGCCTTCCGGAGGTCGCCGTGGTGGTAGCGCTTGGTGGACCTGCGAGGCATGCCCGAAGTATGGCAGACCTTGTTGACGCTGTCCACATCAATGTGTACACTGTCCACACACCGTCGTCTCTGCCGCCATGCGACCGCTCGACCACCTCGCCTACCGAATGCTCATCGGCGACCGGCTCAAGTACCTGAGCCTGGTCGCGGGACTCGTGTTCGCGTCGCTCCTCGTGGTGCAGCAAGCCTCGATCTTCACGGGATACTCCGACCGCACGGGCTCGTGGATCTACGACAGCGACGGCCACGACCTCTGGGTGATGGACGAGCAGGTCGAGATGAGCGAGGACAGCAAGCCGCTCCTCCAGACGGCGCTTTCCCGCGTGCGCGGCATTGACGGCGTCGCGTGGGCGGTCCCGCTCTACAAGAACTACCTGAAGGCGCGGCTTCCCGACGGGAAGCTCATCACCGTGCGCGTCGTGGGCATCGACGACGCGAGCCTCGCAGGAGGTCCGCTCGGCGCATCGCGCGAGTCCCTGGCCACGCTGCGGCGCGACCAGGCCATCCTCGTCAACGAGGCCCAGCTGGCCACCATCCTCGCCGTGCGAGAAGCGGACGGCAGCACTCGGCCGCTCGCGGTGGGCGATGCGATCTCGATCAACGAGCACCAGGCGACGGTGGCGGGGACCTTCAAGGCCACGCCCGACTTCTTCTGGGATCCCGTCCTCTACACGACCTATTCCCGCGCGCTGACGATGGCGCCTCCCGAGCGACGCAGCACGACCTATGTCCTCGTGAAGGCAAAGTCAGGCGTAGAACTCGCCGGACTCGCCGCCCGCATCCGCGAGACGACGGGGTTCGCCGCCCTCACCACCGAGGAGTTCGCGGCGCGCACCCGAACCTATGTGCTCGCTCAGACGGGAATCCTCATCAACTTCGGCATCACCATCGTCCTCGGATTCATCATCGGAATCCTCGTCGCGGCGCAGACGCTCTACAGCTTCATCCTCGAGAACCAGCGCGCCTTGGCCGCGCTGAAGGCGATGGGCGTGAGGAACGCTCGCATCGCGCGCATGGTCGTCGTGCAGGTCTTCGTGGTCGGTGTGCTCGGCTATGGAATCGGCGCAGGCCTCGCAGCGCTCAGCGGATCGATCCTCGACAGCGTGGGGCTCGCCTTCCGCGTCACATGGACGACGCTTTCCCTCGGACTTCTCGCGATCCTCACGAGCTGTCTGCTCGCGGGACTCCTCGGCGTTCGCCGCGTCATGCGGCTCGATCCCGCATCGGTGTTCAAGACATGACCGCAGTGCCCGCCGCAAGTCCGCCCACCGTCGCGATCCGCTGCGCCGCCGTCACCAAGCACTACGGCTCGGGCGAAACGCGCATCGCCGCGCTCCGCGGCGTCGATCTCGCCGTCCAAGAGGGCGGCCTCACCATGCTCGTCGGGCCATCGGGTTGCGGCAAGACCACGCTCATCTCGATCCTCTCCGGGATCCTCTCGCCGAGCTCGGGCGAGCTGAGCGTCTTCGGCACCGATCCGTCCCGCCTTTCGGACGGCGAGCGCGCCGAGTGGCGCGCGAGCACGGTCGGCTTCGTGTTCCAGCAGTTCAATCTGCTGCCGGCGCTGACCGCCGCCGAGAACGCAGCCGTCCCGCTTCTCATCCGAGGTGTCCCATGGAAGCAGGCGGTCGAGGTGGCGCGCGGCCATCTTGCCGAACTCGGCCTCGGCGAGCGCTGCGCGAGCCTCCCGCGCGAACTCTCCGGTGGCCAGCAGCAGCGCGTCGCCATCGCCCGGGCGCTCGTCCATGATCCGCGGCTCCTCGTCTGCGACGAACCGACCAGCGCGCTCGACCACGAGACGGGCGAGCGCGTGATCGATGTCCTCCGCACCGCAGCGCTGCGATCGGGCCGAGTCGTGATCGTGGTCACCCACGACCAGCGCATTCTTCGCTACGCCGACGCGCTCCTTCGCATGGACGATGGATGCATCGTCGGCGACCGCTCGAACACATCCGCTGCGCCCGCAGAGGGAACCTGAACCCGACTGATCGCCTGAGTCCGAACGATCACCTCGCCTGGAAGTCTATTCATGCCGCGCAACGCCCTCCCCAACGTCATCCTGCCGATCCTCGCCCTCGCAGGCACCGGCCTCGCGGTCGTCACCGTGTTCGCAGGAACGCGCGCGCCCCAGTCACCCGTCGTGGTCGATCAGCCGGCGCAATCGACATTCGCCTACGCCGTCTCGGGCACAGGTCTCGTCGAGCCGGGATCGGAGTTCATCGAGGTCGGGGCCGAGGTCTCAGGCACGGTCGCGCGGGTGGCGGTGGCCGCTGGACAGCTCATCGAGGCAGGGGAGGTGCTCTTCACCCTCGACAGCCGCGCCGCCGCGGCCGAGCGCGCGGTGCGCGCATCAGAACTCGCGCTCGCCGAAGCGACCATCGCTCGGCTTCGCGCAGCGCCGCGCAGCGAGGACCTTCCGCCGCTCGAGGCGCGCGTCGCTGCGGCCGAGGCGCTCCTTCGCGAGGCGCAGAGCCTGCTCTCGCTCGTCGAGCGCGTCGGCGAAGGCGACGCGAGCAGTCCGAACGAGGTCGCGCGGCGACGCTATCTCGTCGAGGAACGCGAGGCCGCGGTCCGCGAAGCGAAGGCGTTGCTCGCCCACGCCGAGGCGGGAAGCTGGTCCGAGGACATTCGGGTGGCGGAGGCCGAACGCGACGCCGCGGCCGCGCGGCTCGGGGCGGCCGATGTCGCGCTCGAGCTCCGCACGATACGCGCGCCCGTCGCAGGCACCATCCTGCGGGTCGAGGTTCGCCCGGGCGAGCATGTCGCTGCGGGCGGAAGTCCCGCCATCGTGCTCGGATCGCTCGATGAACTCCTCGTCCGCATCGACATCGACGAGAACGAGGCATGGCGCGTCGAGAAGGGCGCCCGCGCCACGGCGTCGTTGCGCGGCAACAGCACCCGTCGCGCTGACCTCGCCTTCGTGCGGATCGAGCCCTATGTCGTTCCCAAGCGATCGCTCACGGGCCTCTCGACCGAGCGCGTCGACACGCGCGTCCTGCAGGTCATCTACTCGATGCGCGCCGACGCGCTCGACGCCTTTCCAGGGCAGCAGGTCGATGTCTTCATCGAGGCGGCGCAGAGGAACGCAGAGGCGACGCTCGCTCCGCGCTGATCGCACGCGAGGTGACGCAGGACATCGGAGTGGTGGCTCGCGCAGCGTGCGCCATCGAACAAACGCCCGGCATGCGGGCCTGCGTCCGCCCCGACCATTCCAGGGAGTCTGCCATGAGTGCCATCGACGCAACCGCCACCAACCCGAGTTCCGACGCTGCACCTCCCACCGCCGCCCCCGCGCGCTGGCTCGGGGTGCTGCTCATCGCCGAGGGCCTGCTCGCCCTTGCGCCCGTCTTCATCCTCGGCCCCGCGATCGGCTGGCCGGCGTCGCTCGACAACCCAGCGGTCGAGCAGCTGACGGCGATCTCCGCCGCTCCCGGCGCAGTCATCGCCGGCTACGGCCTGTACCTCCTCTACTCGGTGCTCATCGCGCCGACGATGATCGCGCTGGCGGCATGCGTACGCGGAGGACTTGCCTCGCCGCTCGGCGCGACCGTGGCTGCATTCGCCGCGCTCTCGACGCTGGCGCGGGCGATCGGAATCCTGCGATGGCTTACCGTCATGCCGATGCTCGCAGCGGCGCACGCGGCCGCCGATCCCGCACAGCGCGGGCAGATCGAGATGCTGTTCGACGCGCTCACCACCTACGGCGGCGGCATCGGCGAAGTGCTGGGGGTCTCGCTCTTCATGGCGCTCGCGCTCGGCACACTTTGCGTGGGCGCGATGTTCCAGGGCGGTCTTCCCAAGTGGATCACTGTCTCCGGCTGCGCCGTTGCGGCCGCACTCGCGCTGCTGTCGCTGCCAGTGTTCGGCGGTCCCGACCTCATGCCGGGAGCCGTCGCGGTGAGCCTGCTGTCGGTGTGGATGATCGCGGTCGGCGTGCGGTCTCTGCGGGTGGCTTCGATTCGGTGAACCCATGCGGTTGCCAACGGCGCGCGCGACCATCGTCAATCGCCGCAGCCTCGTCGCCACCTGCACTGGCCGTATCGATCGCATGAGCCTCTCCGTCTCATCCATCCGGTTCTCATGCGTGGTGCCGCACGGCTACGTCTTGAGACCCGATGGCACCCGCATGGATCCGGCTGCAATCGGCGCCCGCCGAAGACTTCGGAGTCCGGCTCGCCGGTGAGAGCATCGGACTTCGAAGGGAGCGGGACCGTCGATGTCGCGTCGTGCCCCAATCGGGGAGGGCGCTGCATGATTTCGCGGAGCGACTGCTTGCGACTGCAACGATCCATTTGCAAGCCTCTACCACACGCGCAAATCTGCGGGCCGACGCCCGCATCAATCCCGATGGGACACTGTTCCAGGAGTCACCTATGAAGTTTGTTTCGATGATGAGTGCAGTCGCTCTCGCCTCCGTGCTTGCTGCCTGCGGGACCACGCAGAAGGACGCCGCGACCGCCCCCGGCGCCGTCAAGGGTAAGTCGGACTGCAGCACCACCTGCTCGGACGACGCGCAGATCGCTCCTGGCGCCGTCGGCGGCAAGTCGGACTGCGGCGCGAAGGACGACGCGCAGATCGCTCCTGGCGCCGTCGGCGGCAAGTCGGGCTGCGGCGCGAACGACTCGTTCAGCATCGACTGACCTGGCCACTTCAAGATCCGAGTCGACTTGTCATCGCCAGATCGCAACCTCGAACACAAAGCCCGCCCGGCTTTTGCCGGGCGGGCTTTGAGTTGAGAGAGACATTTCGTCAGAGCGAGCGCTCGATGGGCCAGTGATGCCTCGGAAGCCCAGCACCAAAGGCCCGTCAGCCCATTCGCCGCCGACGGCGCCCGGCAAACACGCCGCTCAGGCCAAGCAGGGCCAACGCGCCAGGAGCGGGAATCGCGCCTGCCTCGATCGAGGCGCCCGAATTCTCATATGCGATTCCCGTGAGGCGTCGCGTCAGGAAATCGTTTCCAAGCGAGATGCTGAGCCAGCCGTAGAGGGTCTGGCCGCTCACGGCCCGACGGAATCCGACGAGATTCTCCGAGTTCGGCACGAAGGATGCCATGTTGAAGCTGCTTCCCATCGTCCCGCCGCCGATGTTGCCGTACCCGCTCGCCGAGTCGATCACGAATCCAGGGTCCAGCCGGTTGATGGTGGGGGGAAGGCCCGTGGTGCCAACGAAGAAGTTGTTCGAGAGGCTCTGCGAGTTCACCGTGAGGAAGTTCGGGTTGGTTCCGGTCAGGCTCATGTCCCAGCCCGTGAAGTTCCCGGTGGTGCTCGTCGTGAAGGTGTCGAGATCGATCCAGAGCCGAAGGCCAGTGCCGACCGGGACGGCGATGTCGAGCGGACCGCTGTAGATGATGGCGGCGTGGGACGATGCGACGGTGGCGAGCGAAGTCGCCGCGACGGCGATCGCGCAGAGGGAGCGAGCGTTCATGAAGGGAACTCCAAACAGGGTGGAACAACGAGGGACGAGACCGAGACCAGCAAGGACACGCTGCCTCGGTGGCGGGGGAGGGATTGCCGCCGTCGCCGACCATGCTCCAGACGCCTCGCGGAGCAAGCCATACCTGCGAGAGGTTGACACTTTCCGCATCGCTGTACCTACGGTTAGGTACACGGCGGCTCCCGCCGCCGCAGCCAGGCGACCCTTGCCGTGGCTACCGTGCGCGAGAGCCCGCGTCGCGCCCGAGTGCGGAGTCGAGCGTGCGCCCATCGTGATCGCTTTCGCTGCATGAGACCGTCCATTGAGTAAGTCGACCCACATCAATGTCGCCCAGCCGGGACTCGCCGATGCGATTCGCAGTCCGCGCACCATGGGCATCTGGGAGGTCCTTCGGCGGCATCGGCGCGCCGCGTCGGCGTCCCGGTTGGCCGAGCTCTGCCAGTGCAGCCTCGCGGAGGCCCAGCAATCCCTCGACCTCCTCGAGCGCGCCACGCTCGTGCGCAAGCGCCGGGCATCGCGTGGCCGCCGGTCGGCCGTGTACGAGACCGCCGTTGCGTCGATCTCGGTGATCTTCGATCGCGGAGATCCGGGCGAGGCGAGGATCTTCCGCGGCCTCGAGCAGTTCGTCACCCGTGAACTCGAGGACAAGCACTTCGAGCACGAGATCCCGATCACGAGCGCGCCGGCCGGGCACTGGAGCTACTACCACTGCAACCCGATGTTCCTCGAGGCGGCCGACATCGAGGAACTCAGGCGGCGGATCGCGCGCGTCGAGGAGTTCGTCAGTCTCCTGAACGACCGGCAGTCGGAAAGCATGACCACGCAGAGCTGCAACCATGTCATGGCGATCCGCGTCTCGCCGCTCGGCGGAGCCGTCATGCCGCAGCCCCATGTCAGGCTGGTGGGAAGGAACCTCGCCGAGGCGCCACGCCGCGCCGTCTCCGCGCCGTCGACGCGGCTGTCGCGCCGCGAACGCGAAGCTGTCCTCGCGCTGCGCGACGGAAAGACCAGGGCGGCGGTCGCGAAGCACCTCGGGATCTCGGTGTACACGCTGGGCACGCTCTGCAAGCGCGCCTACCGCAAGCTCGGCATCAACCGGGTGTCGCAGCTTCGGGACATCGCGATCGACTAGGTTCTGCCTGACGGATCACCGAAGCCCAAGGTCGAAGGCTTCGGGATCCGCGCGGCGACCGTCTTCACTCGAGCAATCCGATTGCGGTCGTCAAGCACCTCGACGAGCGGTGCGGCCCGCTCGCCGCGCACTTCCGATGCATCGGGCATCGGCAGACCCCGGTCGTCGCCGCGCCGAACGCGCCGGTTGCTCCAATCGAAGCTCGCACGACGCACCCGAGCGACACCTTCAACGGGCTCGCCGGCTGCTGGGTTGTATGATGTAAGAGTATGTACGAAAACTCAACGAGCGACACCTTCAACAGGCTCGCAGGCTGCTGGATCGGCAGTGGGCTCGGTTCGTACCCCGGCATCGAGCCCTTCCGCTACGCCGAGCGACTGTTGATCTCGCATGAAGCCGATTGGAACATGCTGCATGTGCTGCAGCGGACATGGCTTGAGAAGGACGGCAGCGCGGGCCGAGCGCTCCACCTCGAGAGCGGAATCATCCACGCCCGCGACGACGGCAGCCTCGTCTACAGCTGCGGACAGGACAACGGGCGAACCGAGGTGATGGTGGGAGCGGTCACGCGCGAGGGTGGCGGCGTGCGGATCGACTGGGTGACGACCGAGCATGCAAACGACAGTCGCTTGCTGCGCATGGGCCGCACTTGGATGATCGACGGCGCGAGCCTCCGCTACGAGGCGCATCTCTCGACGGTGCGCACGCCCGAGTATCGAAAGCACCTCGAAGCGAACCTGCAGCGGAGCGCTGCAGTCGGCACGTAGCTTGCTGTCTCTGCGTGTCGGGTCGTGGCGCTGAACACGCAACGCCTGCCGATGCCTCACGATGCCTGGTGCTACGCGATGAGCCATGCCACGCGATGACCTCTGGGTGGTTGCCGGTGTCCGCACATACTCGGAAGCGACCCGACGACGGCACTACGGCAACGGGGCTAGGTGCGAACGACGCGTAATGGCTCGCGGAGAGGCTGCCTCAGTCAGTTGCGTCGGATGTCGGCCTGCGATTGCCCTTCAGTCCCAGGCTTGCCACTGTCAGGCGTCTCGGCGTCTGTCTCTATCTTTCCGCCAAGCCACGCCGCCGCGGCATCCAGCACCTTGTCCGGCGCGCCGTCCGAGCCCGGGAATGCCGTCTCGCGCGTGGGGGCGGGCAGGTTGAACGCGACATCTGGCGCGATCGGCCCGCCGAAGGCCCTCCCCGCGCTGTCGTAGAGCGCGGAGGCGGTGATGTTGAGGATCGATCCGTCCTGCAGGGTGACCGTTGCGTTCGCAGATGACTTCCCGGCGGTGGGGTCGCCGAACGATCGCGTGTTCGCGCGATTCCTGAAGGAGACGACGAGGCTCTCGCCGCTGCTCGCGGTCCGCTGATCGATGAGCAGCGCGACGGGAAGCCGCGAGGTCTCGGGCGCGGCGAACGCGTCGAGGGCGAACACCTTGGAGGTCGGTTCATTGATCCAAGCGGCGCCCGCAGAAGTTCCCCACGTCATGCGCGATCCATCGGGCGCGACGATGGATCCGTGGGCGCCGTCGCCCAAGATGTTCGAGAGCGCGGCGAGCATCGGCCACTGGTTTCCTCCGACGTTCCGACGAAGGTCGATGATCCAGCCCTGCGCACCTGCATCGACCAGCTCGCGCTGAAGCGCTGCGAGCCTCGAGGCGTAGCTGGTCATCCTCTCCCTCTCCATCGCGATGAGGTACGGAACCCTCAGATAGCCGAGCTTCGTTCCTCCGGGTCCTTCAACCAGCCTTCCGACGGGATCGATCGATGGCGGCATCGCGGGTCCGCTGCTCGCAGGCGTCTGCCCCTGCGCCCCCGCGTCCCGAACCTTCGCGGCCTCGGCCGCGTTCAGGTAGGAGCTGTGGCCGTCGTCGAGTTGCGCCACGACCCAGCGGATGACCTCGTCGGACGACTTGCCCTCTGCGACCATCGTGTCCGCGCGCGCGCGGATGGCCGTCCAATCAATCGAACCCCGGCGATACGAGTTCGCCTCGCATGCATTGATCGCCTCACGGATCAAGTCTGCGGAAGAGTTCGCGGCGGGTGGCGGCGTACTCGCGACCGAAGCGCCCTGCGTGACTTCCTCGTCGGAGATACCGAACGCGATCGGTCTCGGATCGGAGGAGACGCTGAACTCGACATCGGGCGCCTCGAAGTCGAGGAACCGAACCTCGGCGCCGTTGCAGCCCGAGAGTGCCGCGAGGGTGACGATCTGAAGAGCAACAACGAGATTGGAAGACATGGGTGCGGGCATAGGGATCCTAATAGCCCAAGAATAGCAGAAAATGGAATACAAGCAAGATCTTGTTGCGAACAAGCCAAGAATGTCGATTCTGTAGATTGCGAGAGAGAAGGAGCCGCCGATGCCGATGCAGCCCGATGGATCGTTCGCCGTCCGCACCCCGTCCGAATGGCGCATGATCGGAACCGCCACCTGGGTCGATATCTACGCCGCGCTCGGCAGGGGGGAGGCGCTGACGGCGCAGGAGATCGCTGCGCGTGTTGGTCGAACCCGCCAGAACATCTACTTCCATCTCAAGAAGCTCGAGGGGGTCGGTCTCGTCCGGGTGGTCGAGCATCGGCCAGCGGTGCGTCGGCCGGAGGCGGTGTACTCGCTGGTCACGCCTCGCGTCATGCTTGAGCCCCCCAGCGGCCGTTCGACGAGGGCCGGCAGCTTCTCCCGAACCTACGACAAGCTGTTCCGGGCCACGAGCCGCGAGTTCGCATCCGCCGCGCGGTCTGGCCGTCTTAGGAGTGCGGGCGACGCGCGCGACTGGGTCGTCCTGAAGCTGGTTGCACGGCCGACGGCCGTGCAGCGGCGGCAGGTTCGCGAACTTGCCGGACGAATCCACGAGATCCTGGGCGAGTCGCATGGTGCGACCACCGGCGAGGTTTGGACCGTACTGTTCGCCGCGCTTCCACTGGTCGATCGGCCTTCGACCTGATCGCAACGGCCGTGTCGCTCACCGCGCCGATGACTCGTCCATGACGACACGGAAGCTGATGCTCAGGAAGTCGAAGCCGGAGCTGTTGAACTCTGGCCTTGTGGCGGTGCGGTTCGCCGAACGGCAGTACCCAGCGGAGTAGTTCCAGCTGCCACCCCGATAGACGCGATCGGTGCCGTTCGCGGGCCCCGTCGGGTCGACCACGGGTCGGCTCGAATGCTCCACATACCAGTCCGCGCACCACTCCCACGCGTTGCCGTGCATGTCGTAGATCCCGAACGCGTTGGGTCGCTTCTGCCCGACGGGGTGGGTCTGTCCGCCACCGTTCGGCTGATACCACGCGTAGTCGCCGAGCGCCGCGGCGTCGTCGCCGAACGCAAACTCGCCCGTGCTTCCACCGCGGCAGGCGCGCTCCCACTCCGCCTCGGTCGGCAGCCGGTACGAGCGGCCCGCCGCCTTCTCCGCGGGAAGTTCTGACAGCCGACGGCAGAACTCGACCGCATCGTTCCACGAGACGCGCTCGACGGGATGGTTCGCGGTGCTTCCCTTGCTGCGCGGATCCTGGAACTGGCTCGGGTTCTTGCCCATCACCCGCTCATACTGTTCCTGCGTGCACTCGAACGCACCGATGAAGTAGTCGCGGGTGATCGTGACCTCGTGCTGCCGCTCGTCGAGGTCGGCGTTGCGATTGCCTCTCTGCGAACCCATCGCGAAGGTGCCCTTCGGCACGCGCACGAACTTCATCCCGATGCTGTTGACGGCGTCGTTCGCGACACCACCTGTTTCGCGCGCATCGATGGTCGCGTCGCCCGCGGTCTGGCAAGAGCACGCGAGCATGGCCGAAGCCAGCAGGAGGCAGAATCGTCCGGTAGAAGGAGTCATGGAGTTCTTTCGTTGAGAGAGAGCGGCGGAATCCGCGCCGTACTGGCCTGCGCGATGATCCACATCGCGGGACCGCCGCCGCTTCGCACCCGACTCGCGATCGGATTCGGCCAGGTGTTCACGCCGGCCGATGAACATGCCGCAGGAAGCGGGACCGGCGCCAAGGGCTCGATCAAGCAGCGCCGCTGCAACGAAGGCGCAGCGTTCCATCCGCACCGACACACACGGTGAGCGGCGTCGATGCGCCCGCATCAGAAGTGCGCGGTCATCGCGCCGTACCGCTCGGCGAGGTAGTCGACGATCACCCGCGTGTCGGTCGAGTGCAGCCGGTCACCGAATCGATGGAACCGGCTTGCGTCGACGAACTTTTGGTTCGCGGGGTCGAGGATCAGGTTCGGACATCCCTGGTGCGCGTCGCCGACGAGTTCGACGATCTCGCGCCTCGGCCTCGGATACGCGACGTAGCGGATGTCGAGCTGGGTGCGCAGGGCAGGGCAGCAGGCGAGCACGCCCTCGAGAAACGCGCAGTCGGGGCAGTAGTAGAGCTTCCCTTCCGCGTCGCGCGCACTGTCCGTAAAGCCGGGGGAAAGCATGAAGAGGATGTCCATCGGGTGCTCCGGAGGAATGGCGAGGTGCGACGCCGATCGGCGCTGCGTGGTGCTGAATCGTACTGCGAAGGGTCGCGTGGCTGTGGTCGCGACTGATTCGCCGTGCTTGCGGCAACGACGCGTCGCTGTGCGAGGCGGGCGCATCGATGAGCGATGTCGCGCGCGTCCCTGCCATCCCTCGGGACGCCGTGCAGCGTTGCGCGACATGCCGGCCGAACTTGCGAGGATGACGACGGAAGGCGGCGTCGTCCGCATCCTCCGCCGGGAAGCGAGGGCGGCCGAACTTGCGATGGGTCAACCGCTTGAACTCCCCGGCCTGAACGGCTTCGACCGTTCGATGACGCGGCATGGATGCTTCGCCACGCGCCGGGAAGTGCTTCGAGTTCAGGATCCTCGCATTTCCAAAATCGGTCGCATCGTCTTCCGAAGCACTCGGTCTCCCTTCCACGAGACCCCCCATGCATCCAGCACTTCATCCAGACATCGCCCGCCTCACCCGCCAAGTTCGTGTGCTGCAGGGCGCCAGCCTCGCGCTGTGTGCGGCGCTCGCCGCCTTCGTCACACTCGGCTTCGGTCCTCCGACGCCCGCCAACGAAACCCGCGTCGAGAAGTTCGACGAGATCACCGTCGGACGGATCAATGTGGCCGGTCCAGACGGCGTGAAGCGGTTCATCCTGAGCCACGACATGCCGAAGGCGCCGTTTGCAGGGCAGGAGATCGAACGCAGCGTGCCGCCGGGCTTCGCGGGAATGATCTACTGCGCCCCGAACGGCGACGAGATCGGCGGCATCGCCTCGGCCGATGGCATGCGCATCATCACCCTCGACTACGCCGACTATCCGATCGAGGCCTTGGTGCTTGCAAGCGGCGGAGAGGGCGAGCGGCAGGGGACGACCATCAGCCTCAAGCAGCCGCCGAGCGGAGCAAAGGTCGACCTCGCGGCCGCCGACCGCGGCTACAAGACGCTGCAGTCGATCTGGAAGTCTGGCCTCGATGGCGATGCAGCCGACGCCGAGGCGGAGAGGCGTGCGCTGACCGATCCCGATCTCGCCGAGGTGCTCCGTCATCGAAAGATGATGGTCAATCGGATCGGGATCGGCGTGGACCCGAAGCAAGCCGGCATCACGCTTGCCGACCGCGACGGCAACGACCGCATCGTCATGCGTGTCTCTGACACGGGCGAACCCGAGATCGTGATGTTCGATGCCGACGGCGCGGAAGTCGCGCGGATCCCCGAGCGGAAGGAGAAGCCATGAGCAAGGCTCGACGGTTGACGCGCACCCGCGATGCCGCAACCAAACTCATGGCGATGGCGCTCGCGGTCGCATCGAGTGCACCGCTCGGGGGCTGTGCGGCCCGCGCGCCCGCGGGCGACGCTGCATCGTCGGCAACCGCGCCGCGCAAGGCCATGCCGCGTGAATTGGTGCTTCTCCAGCAGGCGATGAACGCGATGAATGCGAGCCGCCCCGCAGACGCCCGCAGCGCGCTGAACGAGCTGCGGGCCCTCAATCCCGAGCCTTGGGTGCATGTGTTCCTTGCCCTGACTTGGCGCCTCGAGGGAAACAACGACCGGGCCTTCGAGGAACTGGACCTCGCGATCGACGCGTTCGAGAAGGATCCATACTCCGCAGGTCCGCTGGCCTGCTCGTTGGATCTCGAACTTGCGGATCTGGAAAGCACCGAGTGGAAACCGCTTCGCGCCGATCCTCGGTTCGCGCCGATGCTCGAACGAGCGAAGAAGTGCGCCTGGCGCCCCGACCCGCTTGCGTTCGACGACTCGACGGGCTCCCATGCGCCGCGCCCGCTTCGGCGCGCGGCCGACGACGCCGAACTGACCAAGCTGCGCGAGGCCTATGCGCTCGATTCGGTGGTGAAGGATTGCACGAGCGACCTCGAGCGGGTGCGCGCGATGTGTCGCTGGGTCCACGGCCGCACGTCGCATGACGGATGGAACGACGAACTTCCCGAGGACGCCCTGGGTCTGCTCCAGGTCGCGGAGAAGGGTGCGCAGTGGCGGTGCGTCCAGTACGGGATCGTCGTCGCCGAATGCCTCAACGCCGTGGGCATCCCGGCGCGCGTCGTCGGGGCCCAGGCCCGCGATGTCGAGACGATCCTCGCCGGCGCCGGCCATGTCTTCGCCGAGGCCTGGCTCGAGGACCGCCAGCGCTGGGTGTTCGTCGACGCGCAGCTCGACATCGTCGCGATCGACACCGACGGCACGCCGCTGAACTCAGCCGAGTTCCGGAACGCGCTTGCGCGCCCTGAATCGCCATTCTCGTATCCGCGCGGCCTCGCCTTCTGCCTGCACTACTTCAACTACCACGGACTCGAGGGCGAGAAGCGCCTGACGCTCGGGCCCGTGGGCTCCGCCATGCCCACGAAGTTCCAGCGCGAACCGACCCGCGCGCCCGACATCTTCACGCATCGCATGGCGGACGCGTATCAGGCGCCGCTTCCCGCTGCGGCCAGATGATGTCGCCACCCGTGGCGCAAGGAGATCGCGGAGGCCTGCGAAATCCTCCGGGCGGGGCGCCGCAATCGCCGTTTCCCCGCTGTTCCGAAGCGCCCATCGCGATCTCACCGCAAACCCGAGCGCGCGGATCCCTCGCCACGACACGCCGCATGAGGCGATGCGCCCGCCCGCCTGCACGCAAGCCCCTCGACCGCGATTGAAGCCAACCGGCTGGAACTCAACATGAGTCGGCGGATGTTCATCGCCGCAGCCCGATCGATTAGGCTGCGACACGCGATGCCATCCACGCTTCCGCCCAGCATCTTCAACGACGTCATCGGCCCCGTGATGCGCGGACCGTCAAACTCGCACTCCGCGGCGTCGGTTCGATTCGGCCGCATCGCGCGCCCGAGGCCGATACCGATCGGGCGGAGTACGCTCGTGAAGCGGGTGTCGCACGGCTGCCTTGTCGCGCTCTTCGCGCTCCTCTGCCGCTGCGCGGCGGCGCCCTCCGCGGCCCCGACGCTTCCGCGGCCAGAGCGGCTGCCCTTCACCTATGAAGCCGGCCAGAACGGGATGTACAACGGCGGCGTGCGGGCGATCCTGCAGGATCGCAGCGGAAACTACTGGTTCGGCAGCCACTTCGAGGGAGTCTGCCGGTTCGACGGCGAGCGATTCCAGTGCTTCACCACCGCGGACGGCCTGAGCGACAACCAGGTGCGCTCGATCCAGGAGGATGCGCGTGGAACGATCTGGTTCGACAACGGCGTCGGCATCAGCAGCTACTCCGGAGGCGCGGTCGTCGCGAGCACCGCCCGCCGCTCCGACGCGACGCATGCGTGGACGCTCGACCCGAGTGACCTCTGGTTCAAGAGCGACGGGGTCCATGGCTTCAACCAGCTCGAGCCTGCGCCGGGCGTCTACCGCTTCGACGGCGAGGGCTTCACCTACCTGACGTTCCCGCTGCCGCTCGAGCGCGCGGCCGACGACGGCTACTCCCTCACCGGAATCTGCAGGGGAAAGGGCGGGCGCGTGTGGCTCGCGACCTACGAGGCGGTGTTCGGGTTCGACGGGCGGACGCTCACGATGATCGACGGCGATCGCATGGGGCTGCGGAAGGAGGAGGGCGCACCCCACGTGCGCTGCGTGTTCGAGGACAGCTCGGGTCGGCTGTGGATCGGGAACAACGGCGTCGGCGTCGTCATGGTCGATGGCGCACGGACGGCGCTGCTCTCGGAGCTGTGCGCCGACGCGGCGGATGCCGACCAGTCGCTGCTGCGCGTGTTCTCGATCGGCGAGGACCGCGAGGGTTGCATCTGGATCGGCACCGTCGGTGGAGGCGCGTGGCGCTACGACGGGCGCACGCTGCGCCAGTTTGGAGAACGCGACGGCCTGACCACGAAGGATGTCATGGCGATCTACCGTGACCGCGCAGGCGACCTCTGGCTCGGCGGCAAGGGCGTGTTCCGGTTCAACGGGACATCGTTCGACCGCATGTACTGACGCGGGCCGTCCGTTGCGAAGTCAGCGCGGACTTCCAAGTTCCTCGGACGCCGAAGTGTCCCAGAGACCTCGCGGCCAGTTTGGCTCAGGAATCAGGGGGAAGACCACGAGGAGGTGGTCGCCAAGCTCAGGCAGGCTGACGAGTCCCTGCCCGTGGCCGCGGGCTGGGGGTATGCTCGGGCGGAGCAGCCAGAGACGATCGGGTGACGCGCAGGACGCATCGGCTGAGTCGCGACGGATTGTCGCAATGCACTGGGTCGGATCCCGAACCACGCGTCACAACCAGCGTAGGGCCTCGCTCATGATTCGCCTTCACTCGTTCGAAGCACTCCACGCGTCGGTTACCCGCCGTTGGTGGATGCAGCTCTTCGCGGCGTTCGTCCGCTGCCTGCTCGCATTGGGTTTCATCCCTCCGAGCATCCCGAAGATCCTCGGCATCCCGTTCACCTCGATGCCCGAATCAACCAACATCGGCTACTTCTTCAATGCGCTGCTGAAGACCGGCTTCTACTACGAGTTCATCGGATGGAGCCAGCTCGCGGCGGCGCTTCTGCTCCTCATCCCGCGCACGGCGCATCTCGGCGCGCTTCTCTTCCTGCCGATCATCGTCAACATCACGGTGCTCACCATCTCGCTGGGATTCGCAGGAACCTGGGTGATCACCATTCTCATGACGCTCGCGAACTTGTTCCTCGTCCTGTGGGAGTACGACCGCCTGAAGCAGGTCGTCCTCGGCACGCGCATCGAGCGGCCCCGCAGGTTCCGATTCGAGTTTCTCTGGTTCCCGGCGATCTTCGCGCTCGGCGGCGTCCTGTCGGGCCTGCTCGCATGGTCGATCGGCCTCGGCAATCTCGCCAACTACCCCGCCGTGACGGGCTTCCTCGCCGCAC
This sequence comes from Phycisphaera sp., assembly GCA_016124975.1. GTDB lineage: Bacteria > Planctomycetota > Phycisphaerae > Phycisphaerales > SM1A02 > QWPT01. The sequence continues at coordinate 117,480 of WGMP01000012.1, forward strand.
TTGGCGCGATCTTCGGGCTCGTCGTGACGGCTCACTACCGATTCATGCCCGTCGGTTCGATGAAAGTTGATGATCCGACGGGCTGAAGCGATCTGGCGAGCGATCGGGGGTCCGTTGCGTTGGATCACGCGCGCAGCGACCTGCTGTCGCACTGCTGTGTCTCCTGCAGGCCGTAGCCCAGCGCGCCGACGAGCGTGGCGATCGCCCCGGAATCCGCGCTGGTGGCAAGGCGGATGAGAACAGCCACGGCGCACAGGATAGGTTGATACGCGTTCCGACCGACCGCCACGGGCGTTCGGACTGGGCGCAAAGAGAACCGGCCCGTGTGCAAGCGTGCTTGCAGACGGGCCGGTTCTCGAAGCTCCCTGATCGGAACGGCGTCGAACTTTAGATGGCGTTCTGGGCGCGCCAGGGGGGGTGAGGCGCGATTCCTTCGCTACCTCGGCGCAGGGTGCTGATCGGAACGGTGGCGAAATGCCGGGCGGCACCTGCCTGGCTTGACAAGCCTGTGTATTGGTGTATCATTGCACTAAGGCAGTCGGGCGGATTCCCGCCCTGCAGTCGAGTCCCTCGCCATGCTGATCACCCTCGAACGCAACTCCGGAGTCCCCGTCTTCCGCCAGATCTGCGAGCAGATCCGCTTTCAGGTGGCGGCGGGAGTGCTCCGTGCGGGCACCGAGATCCCGTCGACCCGCGACCTCGGCGAGCGCCTCGGGATCAACCCGATGACCGTCAGCAAGGCCTACGCGATGCTCGAGCAGGAAGGCGTGCTCGAGCGGCGGCCCGGGCTTGCGCTCATGGTGCGCGGCGCGGCCAACGGCCGCGCATCAAGCGCCCACCGTGAGAAGCAGGACGAACTCGCCCAGCGCGAGCTCGAGCGCCTGCTACGGCCCGCGGCGATCGCCGCGCGTCAGCTCGGCGTTCCTGCGAAGGACGCGATCGAACTCTTCAAGCGGGTGCTCCGCGCACCAGGAGATGAGGCATGAGCACGAAGATCGGGACTGACCTATCGGCGAACTCGCGCGGCCACGCGACGGAGCAAACGATCGCCGCAGAACACCTCGCGAAGACCTACGGCGACCGCGCGGCCCTCGACGGCGTGACCTTCGCCGTCCCGCGAGGCCGCATCGTCGGCCTCATCGGACGGAACGGCAGCGGCAAGACCACCCTCCTGCGCGCGCTCCAGGGCCTCGCGGCACCGACCGCGGGGCGTGCCATGCTCTTCGGGGTCGACGGGCTCGCGCTCGGCGAGGTGGAACTCGCCCGTCTCGGCGTCGTCCATCAGGAGAACCGCTTCATCCCGTGGATGACGGGTCGCGCGCATCTTGACTTCACGCGCAGCTTCTACGCGCGGTGGGACGCGGCGCGCGAGCGCAGGCTCGTTGACGCGTTCGAGCTCGACCTCACGCAGCGGACCGGCGTGATGTCGCCGGGCGCGGTGCAGAAGCTCGCGATCGTGACGGCGGTCTGCCACCGTCCCGAGGCGATCCTCCTCGACGAGCCCGCAGCGTCGCTCGATCCACCGAGCCGCGAGGCGCTCTACTCGACGCTGTTCGAGCTCCTGCGCGAGGACGAGCCCGCGATCATGATCTCCTCGCACCAGCTCGACGATATCGAGCGCAGCGTCGACTGGATCCTCTGTCTCGAGAAGGGACGCGTCGTCCGAGACGAGTCGCTCGATTCGCTGCAGGAGCGCTACGCGCGCTGGCGCGTGCTGCCGACGGCGGATGCGCCCGCGCTGCCGACGGAGTTCCGCGAGGGTTGGATCCGCAGTGCTGTCATCGAGCCCCGCGGCGCACTCCTCGTCGTCGAGTGCGCGGACGATGCGCGCGAGGCCTTCGAGGCGCGACACAGCGTCACCGTCGATGCGCAGCCCCTGCGGCTCTCCGAGATGTTCAAGGTCTGGACCAATGGAGGTGCGCGGTGACGGCGCTCGTGCTGCCGAGGCTCTACGCGGGCGGATGGCCGCTCCTGCGGCTTTTCGGTATTGCCAACGTCACGCTCGGGGTCGGCGTGATTGTCTCCCTCGCACGACAGATGTTGCTCCCGATCCCGACCGGCAACGAGGCGACGCTCGTCGGGCACGGGCTCGTTGCCTTCCTCGCCGCAGGGTTCGTGGCCTCCGCCGCCGGCTACGCGTTGTGGGAAGTGAAGAGCACTCCCGGCGCGAGAAACCTGCCTGGTCTCGTGCGTCGTGCGCGGCGGGAGATCGAACTGCTCGGGTTCGTGACCTTCGGCGTGGCCTCTGGGCTCGGCGGCGCATGGCACGGGGCGATCTTCGGTGCAAGCGGCTTCATCGGCGTCGCCGCGATGCTCGGCTTCACGATCGGTCTCGTGAACACGCTGGATCCGACGCGTTGGAACCAATGGCTCGGGGGCCTCCCCATGGTCCTTCTGGCTTTCGTACCTCTCTTCTTCCTGCCCGAGATCGCGAGGCTCGTCGCGCACGGCGGCATCCTGTGGGCAGTGCCTGCAGGCCTCTTGATGCTGCTCGCGATCGGCTTCTGCATCCGCTCGCTCGAGCGTGGCGACGACTGCGTCTCGGAGCGCAGCGCCGACTCCATCCGAGTCGGCGTTCCTCCATTCGTCAGCGCGACCCGCCTGCGCCGCGCACCCCGCGGCGGTGCGGACCGCTTCCAAGGCCTCCGCCAGACGAACCTCGACTGGGTGCGGGCGATGCTGCACGAGTCGTACGGCATGCTCCGTGGTGGCCTCGTCGCGTTCGCGGTGCGCATCGCGATCGCCACCGTGATCGTGACGGGCCTGTTCCTGATCGGCGCCCGCGCGCTCGGCAATCTGCGGGTCATCGACGCGACTTCGGGCGAGCCCGCCACGAGCGAGACCAGCAGCTTTTCGACGGTGCATCAGGGCCTGTCGGGCTTCTCCGGCGACTGGCTCACGCTGCCGTTCGAGCGGCAGACCGTGCTGCCGCTCGCGTCTGCGATCGTCATGGCGGTCTTCACGGCGCTCGCCTGGAACCTCGTCGGCAGGAGTTCGTCCCTACGGCTTCCGATCTCGCGGCGACGCCTCGCCACGGTGCGGTGGCTGCGAACCCAGATCGAGGATGTCGCGCTTGTGGGCGGGATGCTCATGGGGCTTCTCGCGCTGGGCGCCATCCTCTCGCGCCTCTCCGAGCACGATCCGTGGACCAACCTGCGGGAGTTCGTCTCGCTCACGATCGCGGCGTTTGTGCTTCTCCCCTTCATCTACTGGATGCGGCTCTGGTGGGTCGACGCGCGCGTCGGATCTCCGATGGGCTTGGGCATGGGATCGGGCATGCGTCCCTCACCCCGTGACGACCGCACGGACTCGGCCGACCCCTGGACGCTGCTCGGCTACGCGATCGCCACCGTCGCGACCGTCGGCGGTGGCAAACTCCTCCTGGTGGGATGGACCGAGTTGTCCATGCACCTGCGCGCCGTGCTGCCGATCGCGCTCGAGGCGTGGATCCCACTTGTCGTCATCGTCCCGATCGCACTCGTCCGCTGGCTGTGGCTGGTCGAGCTGCAGCGCTTCTATGCGCGCGGGGAGATGGCGTGAGGGGGAAGGAGCCAGTCCCCAAAAACTCCGAATCCCCGCCTTGACATTGTCGCAGAGTATGATACAAATACATCATGCTCACGATCTCGCTCGCAAGCGCCGTCCCCATCCACGACCAGCTCGTGGCGGGGCTGCGGGGGCTGATCGCGGCGGGAAAGCTCGCGAAGGACGATGAACTGCCGCCCGTCCGCCAGCTCGCCGCAGATCTCGGGATCAACCTCAACACCGTCGCCCGCGCCTACCGCGAGCTGACCGACGCGGGACTCCTCGCATCCGTGCGCGGCCGCGGCACCGTGGTGATCGCCACGGTCGAGCGGCCGTCGGGCCCGAAGGCCGACGAGCGCAAGCGCATCGAGGCGGGCCTCGCGGCCGCCTTCAACGACGCCAAGATCGCGGGTCTTCCGCGCGAGGTGGTCGAGGCGATCGTCAACCGCCAGATCGCCCGCCTGTGGGGCGAAGCCTAGGGCACGCGCAGTCCGCGTGCGCGACTTCTCATCGGAGCCAATCCATGCAAGACCCACTCATCACCATCGGTCGCATCCTGATGCTCGTGTTCCCGCCGTTCATGATCCTCGTCCCGCTCGTCACGGCGCTGCTTGCGCCGCAGCGCGCCACGGAGGAATCGGCGCGCGCGCGGCAGCGGGGGCTTCATCTGGCGCTTGTCGCCGGAACGATGTTCTCGCTCGCCGTCTGGGGCACGTTCGTCCTCCTCACGCCTCGGTTCGCCTCGGCGCAGTGGGCCGCGATGTGGTCGTGGCCGCTCTTCTTCCCGCTCTGGTTCGGCCTCGCGTGGCCTTTGATCCGCGCCAAGAGCCCGCACTGGGAGGGCGCGATGTACGGCGCCGAGGCGGCGTCCGGCGCCGTGCGCACCGCATCGCTCGTGAACCGCGAGCGCCTGAGCCCGGTGACGCGCTGGATGTGGGCGGTCGCTCTGCTTGCGAGCGTCGCGGGCGTTGCGGCAATCGCCGCGCGCGGACTCATGCCGTTCCCGCTCGAGTCGGTCGGCTCGGGCGACGAAGCCGCCGCGACCGCGCAGCGAACGCAATGGTGGATCTTCCTCGGCCTCTCGCTCATGGGTCCGCTCGGACTTCTCTGGCTTCCGCGCGTGCTGCGCGCCATGCTGCGCGAGCCGGAGCCGATGGACGCAGCGGGCTCGCGCGACCTGGCCGAGCTCTACGCAGCCCAGCGCAGGCGCCGCGTGCTCGGCATGTTCTGGCTCAACGGCGTCGCAGGCCCGCTCGTTCTCGGCGGCATCTTCGCGCTCGTCACCTGGTTCCCGAACTCCGGTGCCATCTGGGGAATCATCGGCGGCGTCGGTGGCACGGCCCTCGGCATCACGGGCGCCGTCTTCGGCTTCATGATGACGGCCGAGCGCGCGAAGATCGCGGAGGCGAGGGCGCGGCTTGAACGGTCCTCCTCTGCCTCGGCCGGCTGAGGAGCCGTTCGGCCGAGGAATCGCTCGGATCGAAAGAATGCGGTTGGTGCCGTGCGGCTACCGCGCGATACCCGAGTGAACCCGCAAGGTACCTGGCACCGATGCAATGCAGATGAGAGAGTTGCGAATCCTCGCCTGCGGCCGTGATTTGGCCTGGTTCACGAGGATTCGGAACACAGGCCCCGCGGTGCCGGGAAGGTGCCCGCTTGTACCCGCAAGTACCCGCCAGCTACCCGGCACCACCGTCGAAACCACGCTTCGGAAGGATGATCACGGTGTCGCCCCGCTGCCTGATCTGGTCAGCCTGCACCGCGGGCAGGCTCGTCGGGGTTGAATCCCATGTCGGCGTGGCGCTGCGCTGTGCCGCCGCGCGGTATCGAGATCGTCTTCCACGCGGAGGGCCCCGCCAGAATGCGTGCGGTGAGCGTGATCTGACCCTGGTGATACGCGGTGTGCGCCATCGACCGCGCCAGCGCCTCCAAGACCGTGTGCCGCGCGCCTCGAATGTGAACATGGCGTTGCAGATCGCCGTCGTTCAGGTTGGCAAGCGTCGCTTCAAGCGTCTCCCAGCCCGCCGTCCACGCCGCGATCGCGGCCACGCGGCCGTCCTCGCCGGGCGGGAAGTCGTCTACGAACTCAGCCTCTCGGTCGCGCCACGGCTTTTCGCCATCCTCCGACAGAAAGTTCGTGAAGCGCGAACGAAGGTTCCCTCCAACATGCTTCAAGACGATCGCGATCGAATTCGTGTCGCCGTCGATCGAGCGGCGGATTCCGGCGGCGTCCACCTGCTCGATGGCGAGCTCCGACTCGCGGCGGATCACGCCGAAGCGGGTTTCGATGCACGAGATGGTGGATCGCTTGATTGACATGGTGGATGCCTTGGTTCCCACGCGCCAGCCGACGGCATGGGACGCGGGTTCTGAAGAGGAGCGGCGCTCCCGATCTGCCACTCCAACACGTCGATCACTGGCCGTCGGTCGCAGATACCAGGCACTGTAATCTGCCGCAGCATGTTGAGGCACTGCGTGCGGCGGCCCATTGATCCGATCGGCCCGACGGAACATCGCGCCGACGATGTGCGTGAGCGTGTCATGCAGCGATCCAGGAACTGTTTCGAAACGGCGAAGACATTGGCTGTCGTCCGCGGCGGCACATGCGCTCAGCACCTCCCGCGTCGCCCAAGAATTGTGCTCAAGCGCGATCGAGAGCGTCTCGGACGATGCATGGCGGTGGTTCGTGCTCATTGAATCCGCGGTGCCCACAGCGAACTCAGGATGAGGGATACTGCTGGCGGATCAATCAGATGCCGATCACGATCTCCCTCGACCCCGCCCGCCAAGACCTCGACGCCATCCACGGCATACTGGTCGGGACCTACTGGTCGCCACACATCCGCCGCGAGGTGGTCGCGGCGGCGCTCCGCAACAGCATCACGGCCGTCGCAATCGACGACGCCACGGGTGCGACGGTGGGACTCGCGCGTGTCGTCACCGATCGTGCGACGTTCGCGTGGCTCTGCGATGTCTGCGTTCAGGAAGGCTGGCGCGGGCAGGGCATTTCACGCCGCATGCTCGAGGCGATCGAGCGTCACCCCGATCTCCAGACCCTGCGGCGATGGTGCCTCGCGACTCGCGATGCCCATGGTCTCTACGAGAAGTTCGACTATCGCCCCGTTCCCGCTGACCGCTGGATGGAGAAGCACTGCCCGAAGGAGCGTTGGCAGGGCGGCGGCGCATGAATCGAGCCGACAACCAACAGCGTCCAAGGGACATCTGCTTCCTGCACACGCCCTGATTCACCGAAAGCGCCCGCGACAACGAGGGCAGGCGCTACGACTGCGCATCCCCAACGACACATTCCTCGACGGCGCGCTCGCCGCACGCTTCTGCAGCGACACGCCACCCGATCGGGTGGCATCGTCGGCGCGAGTCGCGTTCCTCAGAGGACTTCGTCCAGCGCTTCGCAGGTGAGCGCGAGTTCCTCCGTCGAGTTGTAGTGCTGGAGACTCAGCCGCGCCACGCCTGCGGCGGGGTCGATGTTCAGGCTCGGATCGGTGGCGAGCTGCTCGACCAGTCGCTTCGAGTACGCGTGGCCATGCCGCATCGCGATGTTGCGGGCTCCGAGGTGACGGCAGATCTGAAGCGGCGTCGCCTTCGTGCTCGTGAAAGAGATCGTGCCGACCCGGCTCCGCTCCGCATGACTCGGGCCGACGATGCGGACTCCCGGCTTGCGCATGAGATACTCGATGAGCTGCGCGGTGTGCCGCTCCTCGAGGTCTGCGATGATCGCGAACGCCCGATCGACGATCGTGCGCGAGGGGGGATCGGTCCAGTCTCCCTGTTCGCGCCGCGCGATGGGCGCGCTCGGCCCGTCGAGTGCCGCCAGCTCGCACATGAAGTCCCACATCGCGGCCACGCCCGCTGCTGCCTCGTGGCTCGCCCCTCCGAGCTCCCACTTGTTCGGCGCCGTGTTGTCGAGGAAGTAGTGGTTCGGGCCGATCAGCTCGTTCATCGCCTCGCGCGTTCCGAACATCGCGGCCATGTGCGGCCCGAAGACCTTGTAGGTCGAGTAGGTATACCAATCGCAACCAAGCTCGGCCATGCGTGGCGCGTGGTGCGGCGCATACGCGACGCCGTCGACGAGAATGCGCGCTCCCGCGGCGTGCGAGATCTCGGCGGCGCCGCGCATGTCCCAGATTTCACCGAGGATGTTCGAGACCTGCGGCACGACCACAAGCAGCGTGCGCGCGTTCACGAGCGTGCGGAGCGTGTCGAGCGAGGGCCGCCAGTCGCATTCGCTCGAATCAGGCCGCTTCCCGTCGCGCACCGGCTCCACATGCCACGGCACGATCCTGTAGCCGCGAAGCGCGAGCCGCATCCACGGGCCGATGCCCGCCTCGTGCCCCGCGGTGCAGACGACGATCTGGTCGCGCGAGAGAAGTCGGTCTCGGAACGATCCATGCGCGTCGCCACCGTGGTTCGCGCCGAGCCTCTCGAGATGCTCGCGGAGATCGGACGGCGCCGATTCAGGATTGCGGCATGTGTCGCGTGCGTCGGCATGCGCGGCAGCGAGATGATAGCTGAGCACGGTGGCCGATGATCCGAAGAACACATCGCCCATTCCGGCGCCGACCTTCGCGCCTTCGCGGTCGCCGCCCGCGGCCTCGTGCGCGCCAAGAAACACCTTGACGACCTCGCGCGCCCGAGGAATGACCGCCGACGCGCGCTTCGACAGCGCGAACTCGCCACCAAGATGCACGAACGACTGCTCCATGTACCGACGCATGGCGTCGATGACGCACTGCGGCATCTGCGATCCGCCTGCGTTGTCGAGCATGACGGTGCCGGTCGAGAGACCGGGAAAGAGCGAACGGATGGCAGGGAGGTGTGCGAGCGGCATATCCGCGGAATGTTAGGTTCTGTCTGGCGGATCACCGAAGCCCAAGGTCTAAGGCTTTGGGATGCCGCGTGGATCGACGGCCGATGATCCGTCAGACAGAACCTTGGGCCTTCGCAGCCGTATCTCGAACGACTGCAGCGACTGCCCGTCCGCGCCCGCGTGTCCCTCGGATCTCACCGGTGACGGAGCGGTCGGTGCCCCGGACCTCGCGACGCTGCTCGGACTCTGCGGCCCGTGCGGCGAGTCTTGCTCCGCAGACCTCGACGGCGACGGCACGGTCGGAGCGCCCGACTTGGCCACGCTGTTGAGCGATTGGAATTCCTGCGGTTCACCCGTGCGCCGGTTCGTAGCGAGCATCGTTCCTCCCGACCCGTCCAGCGTTCGGCACGATCTCCGCGAGCAGAAGGCAGTGACAACCGTGGCGACCGTCGCGCCATCCCGCGCCGCCGATCGGTGTGGGATGGCGCGATGCCCAGTCCGCCATGCTGGCTGGTGACCATGCTCGACACCGCGCGCCGCTGATCCCCGAGTTCAGGGTGCATGTCCTCTTCGCGCCGGGTCGATCACTATGGTGTACGCCATCGAGGCGATGTGCCCGACGACAGGCGCAAGGCAATCGACCCGACGCAGGCGAACGAGCGGACAAAGGCCCCACGGCGCAACGCCTCGATGGTGCGCTTCGGGTTGATGATGCTGCGCCCGGGATCCTCTGGCAGCGGATCGGCGTTGGCGCGCACAAGGTCCATGATCTCCGTGGGCTTCAGTTCGGGGCGCAACGCCAGCATCTTCGCCGCGAGATTCGCGAGCTGCGGTCCCGAGAGCGAGGTTCCGCTCCACCTGACCCGCGCTCCGCCGGGAAGAAAGCTCTCCACCAGATCTCCATTCGCGAACAACTCGACGGACTCGCCGGTGTTCGTGAAGCTCGTCAGGCGGTCGGCGCTGTCGACGGCACCGAGCGTCACCATGTTCGGGATGCGCAGACCTGCGGGGATCAACTCGACGAAATCCACATCCTCGTTGTTGTTGCCGGCGACGGTGATGAACAGCATCTCCGGCGCGCTGCGAATCGCCGCTTCGAGCCCTTCGCGCATCGCGAGGTACATCTCTCGGCCCAGTCGCCGGCGCTCCTCTGGCGACGCGCCGATGTTCCATGCCTCGAGCAGGCTGCGGCAGTCGCGCGGCGAGTTCCCCCAGCTCATGTTCACCACGCGGACGTTCGCTCGCTTCAGATACGCGATGTTCCGTGCGCAGAAATCGGCCCACTTGCGTCCGTAGGCGACCGGATCGGAGAGATCGGCGACTCCCGCGCCCATCGAGCTGTCCGCGATTGAGAGCACCCGCACGAACGGATTCCCCTCGACCGCGACTCCCGCGACGTGCGTTCCGTGAACATAGAAGAACATGCGCTCAAGGTCGGAGAGCAGGAGTTCCTGCTCCGCCGGCTCCATCGCGGATACGCGCGACATGTAGTCGCGCGCCCGCGGGCTGTCGATGCCGGCCACGGCCTCGAGCTGACCTGCGAAAAGCTCGAGCGCCCGCGCGCGGTCGGTTGTGAGCGCCCGAAGGGAGGCAAGTTCGCCCTCGATCGGAAGCGCGCCCCCCGAGAACGAGATGCCGTGGCGGTCGTCGATGAAGCCGTTGCCGTCGTCGTCGACGCCATTGCGGCGCTCGAGCGGATTCGTCCACATGTTCCGTGGGTAGAGCGAGGCGTCGATCCCTGTATCCCAGATCGCGATGACGGTCGGCGATGCCTGCTCGCTGGCCTCGAGCGCGATCGTGCGGGGCGTCCACAAGTCCTGAGGCTCCGCGTTCGCTCCGAGCCCGGAAAGCACCTCGCCTGCGACCTCGGCCGCGATCGGCGCGATCTTCGCGCGGAAGACAAGCGCATCCCGCAGATCGAGAAGAGAGCGCGCCACCTCGACCGTGATCTCCCCGCCCGCCGCCGAGAGCAGGGGATCCATCGTCGAGGCGATGACGGCCTCGACCGACTGCGGAGTGATCGCCGCTCCACCGCGTTGGATGGTCGCGAGCATCGTGCGCGCGACATCCGGCGGAATCGCCGCGTACTCGTCGCGGAGCCGCGCGCGAAAGGCCTCGCGGAACCGTGGGTCATCCGCGTCTCGAGTTCCGGCGGCCTTCTCGGCTGCGATCCGCGCCCGAAGCGACGGGCCGAGGGAGTGCCTTGCGACGGCCTTCGACTCGAGTGCGCGCGCCCTTTCTGCGTACGCAAGCGCCGACTGCGCGTCGCCCCTGGCGAGATAGGCCTGGTAGATCGCGAGATACCGCTCCTTCAAGGCGTTGCCATTGTCGATGCGGAACTTCTTGAGGTCGGCGAGCGCGTCGGTAAGGAGGGCATCGGCGAGCGGCAGCACGCGCGAATCGTCGCGGAGAAACTCGACCGCAGGGCCGCGTACGCTGTAGGTACGGCGCGGCAACTCGTCTGCCGTGTGCACGAGAACTCGCTCGTCGGGCTGCGGGGACGAGTCGGGCGACGCGCATGCGCTCGCCAAGCAGGCTGCAAGAAGGAGACTGGTCGCGCCACGCATGGACTGCAGGATCATGGGTACTCCATGGAGGAGAGGCGGAACGAAACGAGGCGAAGATCCCGAGGCCACGAGATCCCGGGCAATTGGGCCACGCTGATTCAGGTTTCTCCGTGCTTCGGCACTTCACGAATCGGAACGGCGCTGGATCCAAGGCGCCGGAGCATCGAGCCAAGCACGACGGCGACCACGATCCAGAGGAGCGACAACGGGATCCACAGCGTCCAGTTCGGGATCGGCGACGAGAGCTGCATCCACCCGGCGACGGCGGCGAGCCAGGTGGGCGCCCACCCGCCGAGCATGTCGCCGGCCCGGTACACGAAGGTGTCGATGAATGCCTTCGACTTGTACTTTTCGTCTGGCGAGAGCGGCGTGAAGAGCACTTCGCGCGCGGGCCTGTCGATGGCGTAGTGGACGCCACGGCGCATGACCTGATACCCGAAGAGAACGGGCACGCTTCCAGTCGCAGCGAGCGCGCCGAAACCCGCGAAAGTCAGCGTTGGAAGAACGGAGAGCGTGCCGCCGACTCCGATCAAGCGGATGATCTGACGCGTGAGGAAGAGCTGCGCGAGAAGCGTGAGGGCATTCGTGTAGAAATCGAGCCGGGCGAACGCCTGCGTGCGCTCGGTGTCGCTTGCGAAATGGGTTGCGATTATCCTCGCCTGCTCGACGTAGACCAGCGTGCTCGTCACGGTGAACAGCAGCATGTAGAGCGAGAGCACCTTCAGGTAGCGGCTGCCGGCAATCAGTCGGAAGCCGGCGAGCGCGTCGCGGGTCGGCTCTCGCTCCGCGCCGTCGGGCGCCGCGCGCTCACCCCGCCCGATCAGGCTCCGCGCGCAGAGAATGGCGCCCGCAAGCGGGACGAGCGCGGCAAGGAAGACCCACTCGCGCGAGAGCGCCGGAAAGCTGGCGATCGTCCACGCCGAGCCGCCGTCGCCGAGGGGCGGCTGTATCGACAGCGTTCCCCCGAGCAGCGCGTTGACGATCACGGGACCGCAGATCGCGCCGAGTGTTCCGCCTACGGCCACCACGCCGAAGATCTTCTTCGCCTGCTCCTCTCGGAAGATGTCGGCCATGATCGACCAGAAGATCGAGACGACGAACAGGTTGAAGACGCTCAGCCACACATAGAACGCATAGCCGAGGAGATGAAGCGTCTCCGGAGCGAGGGTCCGCGCGGCCACGAAGAAACCGACGATGTTGAGCCCGAGAAACGCATGTGCCGCCGGCACGAAGCGACGGCGCGGCAGGCGCGAGACGAGCAGGGCGTACAGCGGATTGGCGACGAGCATCGCCACAAGCGTCGCGGTCATGAGCCACGGCAGCTTGTCGGCGCCCCTCTCGATCGCCATCGTCTCCCGGATCGGCCGAAGCATGTAGTAGGCAGTGAGGATGAGGAAGAAGTAGGCCGCCGACAGGAGGAGCGCCCGCCATCCCGCGACGCGCGGGGGAGCGGAGCCGGGCTGCGGCGCGCCGGGGAGATGGGTGTTCGAGGCAGACATCGAAGCCGTGGCGCGGCACACTGTGTTACGGTAACAATAAGCAATAGTTGCGAAAAAACCTAGAAAGACAACGCACGCCCCATCGTCGGGGTCGTAGGCTTGAAACCATGGACATCAATCTCCTCTCCTGGCTCTCCACATCCCTTTCCCCGCTCTCCCGCCTCGCGCTTCCTGGCGCCGTCGCGGCTGGCGTTGCGGTCGGAATCGCATCCCATGCCGCGGCGGCCGACTCGGCGGCGACCATGAAGGCGGTTCGCATCCATGACTACGGAGATGCCTCGAAGCTTGTGTTCGAGGATGCGCCGAAGCCCTCTCCCGCGAAGGGCGAGATGCTGGTGAAGGTGCAGGCGGCGGGCGTCAACCCGGTCGACTGGAAGATCCGCTCGGGATTGTTCCGAGGCGGTCTCGACTTCACGATGCCCGCGACGCTCGGCTTCGATATCGCAGGCGAGGTCGCTGAGGTCGGCGAGGGCGTCAAGAAGTTTGAGAAGGGCGACAAGGTCTTCGCCTATCTCGCCCTCAACCGTGGCGGTGGGTACGCGGAATACGCGATCGTGAAGGAGAATGAGGCCGCCGCGATGCCGAAGGAACTCGACTTCGTGAAGGCGGCCGCGACGCCTCTGACCGCGCTGACGGCGTGGCAGTGCCTCTTCGATGTCGCGAAGCTCGACAAGGGGCAGACCGCGCTCGTGCACGCGGGTGCGGGCGGAGTCGGTCACTTTGCCGTCCAACTCGCGAAGTGGAAGGGCGCGAAGGTGATCGCGACGGCATCGGCTGGCAACATCGAGTTCGTCAAGTCGCTCGGCGCGGACGAGGTGGTCGACTACAAGTCGGTACGGTTCGAGGATGTCGTGAAGGATGTGGATGTCGTGCTTGACACGGTCGGCGATGACACCACCAACCGTTCCGCGGCCGTGCTCAGAAGGGGCGGAATCCTCGTGTCGATTGCGGGCGACCCCGACCCTGCGAAGTTCGCGGAGCGCGGCGTGCGCGTCGCCACGCATCTCGTCGAGCCAAACGGCGAGCAGCTGGCGAGGATCGCCAAGCTCATCGAGTCCGGCGGCGTCAAGCCGCATGTGAGTCAGCAACTTCCCCTGAAGGACGCCGCCAAGGCGCATCAGCAAAGCGAGTCGGGACGCACGCGCGGCAAGATCGTGCTCGTGGTTGGATAGCGGCGCGCGCCCCGGGCTCGACCGCATGCGCGACGGGCTCCGCGCGGCCGCGCGCATTGCGCCCGCGATGGATCATCCTCCCGAACGACGCGACGAGGCGGGCGACCTTGCTCGAGCCTTCGCGACCGTGGCGCGAAAGGCGGGATCATCGATCTGGACGGGCAGTCGTCGTCTCGCTCGCATGCGTCGGCTCTAGAGGAATCACGATGCCTTTGGGTAACTTCCCAGGCTGTCTTTAGGGAGTACGGTCGCTTGGATACAAACGCAAAGCGCCCAACACAGGCCGCTCCCTCGGGGGCTTGGAAGGGTCTTCTCGTCGGACTGCTGGTCGGCGGCTCTTTCGGCGCTCTCATATGGGTCGCTTGGCGGGCGCTCCCGCAGATCGACCTGGGGCTTTCTGAAAATCGACTGGCCCAGCAGTTGTCAAATGCCAAGGAGATTCTGACGGTTTGGGACGTTCTCGCGTTTCCCGTGTTGATGATCATCGTTCTCGGCACTCACGAACTCGGACATGTTTTCGGCGGACTGTCACAGGGGATGCGACTCCTGCTGTTCATCGTCGGACCGTTCGGCTGGCACGCCTCGTCTTCCGGCCCGAGATTCGTGTGGAACACGGATCTGGCGCTCATGGGAGGTCTCGCCGCCATGCTGCCAACAAGAGGCGGAGCCAGTCGTCGACAGTTCCTGGTGTTCATCGCTGGAGGTCCGCTCGCCAGTCTCTTGCTTGCGATTCTCGCGATCGCATCGGCATCGATATCCGACCCACGCTTCGCGGCGTACTTCACCATCATCGCGGGCACATCGCTTGGAATCTTCCTTGCCACTCTCATTCCTGTGAGATTGGGTGGCTTCAAGAGTGATGGCCTGCAGATCATCGATGTGCTAAGGGGAGACAGATCGGCCATCGAACGAAACACAGTCCTGCACGTGTTCGCGCAGAGCTTGGACGGCGTTCGTCCTCGCGATTGGGACCCAGCGACAATCGATGAGCTCTCGAGGCTGGACAGCCAAGATCCAATGCAGCGTGCCAGCGGCTTGCTGTATCTGCTCGCCCGCGCAATGGATTGCCAAGACCATGCCCATATCGCGCGCTACCGATCGTTGCTCGAGGAAAGCGTCGGGGAATACCCATCGGGATTCAGGCAATCCATCTCCATTGAACTCGCCATCTGTGCGTGGCTGGCTGGGGATGCCGACGCGGTTCGCCGGCACATCAACGCGAGTAAGGGTGGGTTCGTCGAGAGATCCCGTAGGCTTCTGGCTCAGGCTGCCCTCGCGAGACTCGAGGGCAGGTACGGGGACTGCGAACGGGATCGCCTGCTTGCAATCGATGCACTGGTACACGCATCCGACGCAGGGCAGAGAAAACTGACGGAAGATCAGCTTGCGATGTTGCAAGCGAAGTCTTGAGCATCGATTGACTGAGGATCGGCACGCGACACCGATACGCTCACCCCGCTCTCGAGTGCCAAGGCTGGACCAGGCCGACGCCCACCTCGCGAATCACGCCGTCCCGCCGGTGCCGGTAGGGCAGTGGGTGATCTCGGTACCGAAGCGATTGCGGGGCATGCTTGCCGACCGGTTGAACTCCCTGATGGAAACCGCTTCGAACTCCAGATGGCATTCTCGGCGCGCCAGGGGGGTGTAGGCCGATTCCGTCGAGAGCTGCGCACGGGTGCTGATCGGAACGCTGGCGAGACGATGCGCCACTTGCGTCCTACCGGGGAATCGCATCGCGCTCGCGCAGCGCCTTGATCGCAACCTCGACCGCACGCGCGCCGCCGTCGTCGTCGGGGACAAGGATGTCGGGCTCGACGGGCCCGCCGTTCTCGGGGGCGCCCGACGCGCCGAGGAAGTACGCAGTGCAGAAACTGACGATGAGGCCGCTGTTGGGCAACTGGGCGTATCCCACGTCGCCGAGTTCATTCGCTCGCGCACCGGTCGGCCGCCCGACGACGAGCATCATCTGAAAGGTCTTCGCGACATCGGCCGTCATGCGAGCGGATGAGTATGTGCCCGGTCCGATCAGGAGCGCGGAAGGGCCGTCAAAGCGTCGCCGGATATCCGGATTCACCGCGATCGGCTCGTCCTTGTTGATCCAGATCTGCTCGCCGAATGCGAGTCTCCCGTAGTCCCCCAAGAAGAGCGGCCGCGAGAGAGAGGCCCACCAGACGAGGGATCTCTCCATGTACTCCTCGTAGGCTTGGGAGCGCTTCCAGAGCTTGCCTCCGAAGAGACGGTAGGGACGGTCGCTCACCGATGCGAGCAGCAGTTCGCCGTTCTCGCTGTTGCCGCCGCCGTTGGCGCGGATGTCGACGATGAGACCGCGGGCCTTACGCGACTCGAGTTCCGTGAACACGCGGTCGAGTTCCTTCGCCCACGCGGCTTCGGTCCCCGAACTCATCGAGTCCCAGGTCAGCAGGCCGATGTCCTCGCCCGACGCATCGCCCACCCAGCGGAAGGACCACGGGAGCTTCGAAGGCTGTCCGGAGGATCCCGCACCGCCCTCGGCGGAAGTTGCGACATCGAACGGGTTGCTGTGTGTCGAAGCCACGACGCCTGGATCGTCGATCTCGATCATCGCACCCGACGCGTCGCGCAGCAGGATGCGATACGGCGCCTCGAGTCCCATGCTCCAGAGATCCACCGCAGCGGACCTGGCAATGCTGTCCCGCAGCGATGCCTCGGTCTCGGAAGAGACCATGGAGCGCAGCCGCCCGCGAAGTTCCGCCGCATCAACTCCCGCAAACGAGACGAGCGTCGCGTCCTCCGGAAGTGATTCGACGCCGTCCTTTGCACGAAGCGACAGCGCGCTTCCATCGTCGATGAACCGATACGACGGCAGCCGTCCGCCGCCCGCCACCCACGCGTTCCACTCGGCGGTCGGCACGAAGGTGTAGATGTGTCCGACGCCATACGAGGCGGCGAGCTCGTTGACGAGCGCCGAGAATCGGCGTCGATCGAGTGGGCGGTCGATCGACGCCTTGAGCCGATCACGCGTCCTCGCGACATGATCGAGCCTCGCATGCTTCTCGAGATCGGGTGCGGTCTCGAGCTGGAGTTGACAGAACCAGTCGAGATCCGCGCGCAGCGCGTCAGGCTCGTGGAGCGTCCCGGCGACAACCTTGTCCGACTCAGGAAAGGGGTTCCGGATTGCGGCCACGCGGAGGTCATTGATCGAGCATCCGCTGATGAGCATGAATGCCACGATCGCAACGGAGGCGACTGCCGCACCTGCTGCAAGCCGTCGCCATCGCCGAAGAGTCTCGCGTTGATTGAAGTGTGACATGCTGTGCCTGCGGACAAGGGATGATCGGCCGACTTCGGAAGCCGTCAGGGCTGTGCCGGCTGCGCATCGCGCTCGCGCAGCGCCTTGATCGCGACCTCGACCGCGCGCGCGCCGCCGTCGTCGTCGGGGACGAGGATGTCCGGCTCGACGGGTCCGCCGTTCTCGGGGTCACCCGCGGCGCCGAGGAAGTACGCAGTGCTGAAGCTGACGATGAGGCCGCTGTTGGGCAACTGGGCGTAGCCGCATTCACCGATCGAGTTGACCGGTTCGCCTGTCGGCCGCCCGACCAACAGCGCCATCTTGTAGCTCTTCGCCATGTCCGCGGTCATGTTCGCGGAAGAGAAGGTCCCCGGCCCGACCAGCAAGGCGACCGGGCCGTTGAAGCGGCGCTTGAGGTCAGGGTCGTTCGAAGGTGGAACATCCTTGGCGAACCACCGCTGCTCGCCCAGATCGAGATCGCCGATCCCCATGAAGCTCCTCCACGGCAGGATGCGGGCCCACCACTCGAAGGACGCCTCCATGAACGCGTCGTAGGCCCTCGACCGCTTCCAGAGCTTGCCGCCCGTGGCACGGTAGGGATTGTCGCTCACCGACTCGAGGAGCAGCCTGCCGTTCTCGCTGTTGCCGCCGCCGTTGGCGCGGATGTCGACGATGAGACCGCGGGCCTTGCGCGACTCGAGTTCCGTGAACACGCGGTCGAGTTCCTTCGCCCACGCGGCTTCGGTTCCCAAACTCATCGAGTCCCAGGTCAGCAGGCCGATGTCCTCGCCCGACGCGTCGCCGACCCAGCGGAACGACCATGGATCGGCCGCGGGCTTGGCGGCTGCGCTGCCCTGGTCTCCGGCCTCGTCGTCCGCCGAGACACGCTCGAATGTCCTCCGCTTGCGCTGCGCAGGAATGCCCGCGTCCTTGATCTCCACGATCGCGCCCGTCTCGTCGCGAAGCACGATGTCATAGGGCGCCTCGAGTCCCATGCCCCACAGAACGACCGGTGCGGTGCTGGGGATGTTTCCCTGCAGGGAGGCCTCGGTCTCGGCGGAGACCGAGGCCCGCATGCGAGCACGGAGCTCGTCAGCGCCGATTCCCGCGAAGGACACGAGCGTCGCGCCTTCGGGAAGGGGAGCGAGGCCATCCCGCGCTTGGATCGACAGGGTGTTTCCATCGTCGATGAACCGATACGACGGCACCCGGCCTCCGCCTGACGCCCACGCGTTCCAGTCGGCGGCGGGCGTCAGCGTGTAGATGTGTCCGGCGCCGTAGGACGCCGCAAGCTGGTCGACGATCGCCGAGAAGCGGCGTCGGTCGAGCGGCCGGTCGATCGAGGCCTTCAGCCGTTCGAGCGTCGCGGTGGCGTGGTCGAGCCGCGTGTACTTCTCGATGTCCGGCGTCGCCTCGAGTTGGAGCGCGTGGAAGTGGTCGAGATCTGCGCGCAGCGCCTCGGGGTCATGCAGCTGCGCGATGGCCGCATCGTCCGTGGCAGGAAACGGCTCCCGCATGCCGGCCGCGCGGAGGTCATGGACCGAGCAACCGCTGCACGAGATGAGGGTCGTCGCGCCGAGCAGCGTGAGAGCAGCGCCTGCCAGAAGCGCGCGTCTCGGTCGACGCCGCATGGAGAGCGTTGGGGAAGGAGACGGGAAGCGTTCCGGCGATTGGTTGTCGGCGTTCATAGGGCGAACTCGTGTGTCGCGAATCGGTGGGCACTCGTGCCGGGGGAGCGACGCCGCGACGATTGGGAAATCGTATTGAAGCGTTTTGTACAACGCACCCTGATTCGGTTCGCGCGCGTTTCGCGCGCCTGTCCACGCGGTCCGCCACTCCCCGATCGGGGGCGAAGGGCGGTTCTTTCGCTGCCTGAGCGCGGGGTGCTGAGCGGAACAGGGGCGAATTGGCGACGAAGTCTCGACCCGCTGAGGTTGGTCCGAACCACCGCACGAGACCGGCCCCATCGCGGTCGCCACCAATGCCGGCATGGGAGACGCGCCGCACCCAAACGGTTGATCACCGCTCGTTCGTCGCCGGACCGAGCAGTCGCGCGAAGAACTCCTCGTCCTTGAAGTCGAGGTTCAATCTCGAGTAGTCGCCCGCCATCACCAACCTAGGCATGTCCGCGTTGGCGAATCGCACGATGACGAGCTTCTCGACCGGGTCGATCCACAGGCGTTGCTGGCCCGCGCCCGCGGCCATGACGAGGTCGGGCAGGCGTCCCGGCACGATGCCCTTGTCGCTCACCTGGTCGGATGACCGGGCTCGCTCGGATCCCGCCCCGTCGGCGACGCCCGAGCCCGGCTTGTCCGAGGGCTTGTTCAGCCAGAAGGTGAACCCGTATGCGGGATTCGACGACGAACTCACGAAGCAGCCAGCGAGACTTTCCTTCGGCAGCAACTGCTTGTCCTCCCACAAGCCGCCGAGCCGAACGAGTTCGCCGTACTTCGCCCACTGCCGCGCCGTGAGCACCGCGCCGTCGCCCATCGCCCGGTCCCCCGAGCCGTCGCGTGCCCACTTCAGGTCCGTCAGGCCGATCGGCGTAAGGATCTTGCGGTTCAGGTAGTCCCATGGTCGTTCGGGTGCCGTGCCCGCGGCCTGCGCCTTCGCTTCGAGCTTCCGCTTGAAGAACTCGCCGAAGGCGTAGAGATGAACCTCGCTGTACGCGAACGTCGTGCCCGGCTCGGCGACCGCGGGCAGCCCGAGCACCAGGGCGTAGAGATCCTTCTTTTTCTCCGCCCAGAGCCGCCGCGGGGCTTCCAGCCCGCTCGAGAACGACAGGAGGTGCCGCACCGTGATCTTCGACTTCCGTGGGTCCGCCTGCCACTCCGTGATCGTCTCGGCGACGGGCTCGTCGAGGGTGAAGAGGCCGTCCTCAATGGCAGCGACCGCCACCGGTCCCCAGAAGCTCTTGGTGCCAGAGGCGATCTGATAGGCCTTGTCGGGGTTGGATCCCTCGACGTGCTGCTCGAAGACGATCTCGCCGTCCTTCATGACGAGCAGGCACAGCCCCGCATGCTGCGCCGAGTACTCGGATGCCGCCGCATAGCGTGCGATCTCCTCGGCGGACCCCTTCGCGACGGCGGGCGCGCTGAGCTTCGCCTTCGGCGCGTCGGCCTCGGGCTTCGCGTTCTTGCCGCCCATGCCGGCGATGGCGCGGAACTCGGCGCGGGTGACCTTCCCGTCGCCGTCGCGGTCGAGGCGGTCGAACAGGTCGGGAAGGCGCTGGGTTCCGGGGAACTTCCTGAGCTCGTCGGCCGAGAGCGAGCCATCGCCGTTCGCGTCGAGCCTCGGGAAGACGGAATCCGGATCGCGCCTCGGTGGATCGTTGGACTGTGCGTGCGCCCGCGATGCGACGAGCGCTGCGAGAAGGGCGATGGAAAGTCTCTGAATGATCGGTTGCATGCGGATGAACTCCCGAAGCCTCGCTACGGGCGGCAGTCTCCCCATGCGGCGAGCAGTGCGCCGAGGTCCCCTCCATCCACCAAACCGTTGTCATCGAGGTCTGACGCAGGGTCCGTAGAGCCCCAGGCGGCGAGGAGCATCCCGAGATCCGCGCCATCGACGCTGCCGTCCCCGTTGATGTCCGCCGGGCAGGGCGTGCACACAGTCTCTTCTGACACGATCT
Organism: Phycisphaera sp.; assembly: GCA_016124975.1. Taxonomy (GTDB): domain Bacteria; phylum Planctomycetota; class Phycisphaerae; order Phycisphaerales; family SM1A02; genus QWPT01. The sequence goes on from WGMP01000012.1 coordinate 137,970, forward strand.
GCGAGAAGAAACGGGTCCAGACGAGGTCCGCAGCGCCCGGCTGGTACACGTGGCTTGACCCCTGCACCTCGGTGAACCAGACAGGCGCAGCTCCCATGTACTTGCTCGTGACATAGGTGCGAGTGATGCCGTAGGTCAGTTGCTCGGTGACGGTGCTCTCGAATGTCGCCTTGTTGTTTGCAACCCAGAAAGCCAGCTGCTCTTGGTCCTGCTGGCTGCGTGGCCGCGCGTTCGCTCCCGTTCCCGTCGTGAAGTTCTCGTTGCTACCCCGCCAGATCCAGACGGGCATGGGAGGGGCGGGGGAAATCTCTGATTCGCTTCCGCCATATGCGGTGATCCAGCCGCCCGATACGGGCGCGATCGCAGCAACCAGGTCTGGCCTGTAGGCGGCGAACGAGTTCGTCATCATGGCGCCGTTCGAGAAGCCCGTCATGTAGGTGCGGCATGCAGCCGTTCCGTAGTCGAGCTGCACCCGCGCGATCAGCGCGGCAAGGAAGCTCAAGTCGTTCGGCGGGGCGCCGGTGAAGTCGAAACTGTTCCACGCGAACTTGCCGTTCGTGCCGACAGGAACGCCGCCTGTTGGATAGACGACCACAATTCCCGACTGGTCGCTCACGGCATCCCAGCCTGAAGTGGCCTGGAAGTCGGGGCCTGTCGAGAACGACGGATGCAACGCGACGACGAGGGGGTGTTGGGCGCCGGCCGAGAAGCCTGGAGGCAGGTGCACGATGTAGGAGCGGGTCAGCCCTTCATGCTGCATCGTCGCATTGATGTTGGTTTGCGCGAGCGCCTGTGACCCGCACAGCATCACGAGTACGACGGCCGCGACCGGGTATGTCTGCATTGTCATCGAATTGTCCTCAGAGGACCGAACGCGGACAGGAGGATGGCATTGCCCTGCGCGAACGGCAAACGCGGAGTTCAATGGCGATCTGACGAACCTCGGTCCGTGTGCAGTTTGGTGAAGGATCCATAACTGGCCCGTTGAGTCCGTGGCCGCCACCTGAAGTCCGTCGGACGGGGGTCCGATCTTCAACGTTCAAAGACGCGCATGCACGCTTGAGCAGGCCGAGGTGCCTTGGGACCAAGTTCATGGGGCCCTTTCGATCTCCCCCTGATCTCTTCCGCGTGTGAACCCATTCAGAGAGCGCGTGAGAGCGGGGCGGCCATTTCGCCGTTTCCCCACCGTTCGGATCAGACCCTTCTGCTCTCTCCACAAACCCGAGAGCGCGCAACCCCCGCCACGACGCGCCGGCAGGGGGTTGCTCTCGGGTCAGCCTGTAAACAAACCGGTCGGCCCCATTCGAGGCCGGCCGGTTGAACTCCCCAAGCGAAAGGTCTTCAAGGCTTGGATGGCGTTCTGATCGCGCCAGAGTAGGGTGCAGGCCGATTCCTTCGCTATCGGGGAGCGGGGTGCTGATTTGAACGGTGGTGAAATGGCGAGCAGGACATCTCCGCACCCGGTGTGACGCTGACCGGATTCATCATTCGCAATGGCCTCGCCGTCGACGGCGGCGGCATCAGGCTGGCGAACGCATCTCCGTGGTTCGTCGACTGCGTGATCTCCGGCAAGAGGGCAAGCGGAAACAGCGGAGGCCTGTACTGCGCCTCCGGCGCTCCGCTCCTCGAGCATCGTCGGGTCATCGACAACATCGCCATGCAGGGTGGCGCCGCCGCGGACACTTCGGCGCTCCTGGACTTCTGGGGTGCGACGAACCCGCGCTTCGCCGACCTGAACAGCGACGGCGTGATCAACGGCATCGATGTCTTCGTCCTCTTCAACGCCTGGGGAACCTGAGGCCGCTCGGACGAGCGCATCTTCCTCCGCCCCGCGCGACGCGCGCCGTCCGCGGGACGGTTTCTTGCCGCCCCACCGCGTCCGCGAGGCAATGTTTCCAATTCTGATCCCCTTCAGGCTCACATTCTGCATGACGTCGCGGTACTTGCGTATCAGGATTCGGACGCTCCTTCCCGCGTTTCGAATGCAGAGTCGTCCGCTCCCCACCCCCGTGCGACTGGCCATCGCCGCAACGCTCGCGTGACCGCAGCGGCCAAAGGACGACGGACTCTCGTCGCGCAGGACCTCGGCCTTGCCGACGGCGACAGATTGCCCGAATCATTCGACCTTGATCATGATTGAGATGGCTTCGACGATTGACCTCGTACACGCGCCGTGATTGCGCGGACGCTCTGGAGATCCCCACATGCAAAACAGCCGCTTGCTCGCCTGCCTTGCCGCCGCCACCGCCGTCGTGGCCTCGGCCCACGCAAACGTCACCACCATCGAGGTCGACTCGGTCGCGACCGAGGTGCTCGGCACGCCCGTGGCGATCCACCGGATGTACGCGCGGCTGGAGCCCCCGTTCACGAAGGTCCTCGTGGTCGGGAACTTCCAGATCGTGCTGGGCTCCGCGCTCTTCTATCACCGCGACTTCGAGTCCGAAGGCGCGCTCAGCACCGAGCTGGGCAATTGGAGCCCGTACCAGACCTCCACGCTCATGTCCGCGGGCGACAGCTATGTCATCCTGGGCGGAAACGCCGGTGCCGCGGCGAATGGATCGATCATGTTCTTGAACTGGCTGAACTCGGAGTTCGCGAACGCGCAGCCGACTTTCCATGGCGAGACAGCGCCAGGAGTGGACTGGGCTTCGGCCAACACCTCTCAAGGCGTCGCCGACGCGAGCGGCCGGGTGCTGCTCGCGCAGTTCGTCACGCGGCGCGAGGATGCATTCACCGCGCGGTTTGGTCTCCTCCTGGGCGCCCAATCGAAGCCCGGCTACTCCTGGCTCGGACAGTACTTGGCCGATGTCACGCTCGGCGCTCCCGCCGACGAATGCCCTGATGACCCCGGCAAGGTCCTGCCGGGGCAGTGCGGCTGCGGCAGCGCGGACATCGACTCGGACGGCGACGACGCAGCCGACTGCATCGACCGCGAGCTCGCGCTCGTGCAGCGCATCGACTTCGCGGCACCCGAGAACTTCACCGGTGTCGGTACCGCCTCGGACATTCGCGTGGACGGCGATCATGCGATCGTCGGAGCACAGGCGTCGACCACGCAGTTCGGTACGGCCACGATCCTCAGTCGCGAAACAGGCAAGGACGGAGTCAGCCGCTGGATCACGCGGGGCCGCATCGGCGGTGTTGGCGAGCAGACCTGGCCGGCCGGCCGCAGGGCCATTGCGATCAGCGGGGACCGCGCCGCCGCGCGCGTCCGCAACGGCTCGCAATACCCGGCGGTCGCGCTTCACGAGCGCGCCGCCGACGGTTCCTGGCCTCTCGTGCGCGAATTCGCGCCCGATTCCCAGGCGGGGAACCTCGCGTCGGGCTTCGGAACAGGCGTCGCGCTTCACGGCGATTGGCTCGCGATCTCGTCGACCTGGTCGAGCACGAGCCAGCCGCAGGGGATCGGCCGCGTGGAGCTCCATCGTCGCGATGCGAGCGGCTGGACGCTCGCCGCGACCATCGAACGCGTGACGCAGGACGGCTACGCGTTGCTCGGCCGCACGCTCGCCCTCGGCGACGGCGTCCTCGCCGCAAGCGACGGCCGGGCGGTCTTCATCTACCGGCAGGGCAAGGCTGGAACCTGGGACCTTGCACAGCAATTCTCGTCGCCCGACGGCTACGACGTCCTTGGGTTCGGTGAATCGCTTGCGCTCGACGGCGATGTGCTTGTCGCCGGATGCTCCGCGCTCTACTCGGGAACTCCGCACGCAATCGGCGGCGCCGTCGTCTATCGCCGCGGCGCCGACGGGCTCTTCGCGCAGGAAGCCGTGCTACGCCCCGAAGAGCTCGTGCTGCCGCTGGCGCCCTCGGTGGGATCGAAGAACGGCTTTGGCGATGTGGTGACCGTTTCGGGCGACACCGTTGCCGTCGGTGCACCATCGACTGACCGCGCGTATGTCTTCCGCCGCGGCAGCGATGGCGCGTGGCGCTGCGCGAATGTCATCACGAGGAATGCGGTCCAGAACATCTCCTTCGGACACGGGCTCGCGCTCGCGGGCGAGCAGCTCCTCGTCGGAGCACCTGATTTCAGCCAGAGCGCCCCTGCGCGGCCGTGGGTCGATGTGTTCGACCTCGATCCTGCGCGCTTCGGCGACCTCGATGGTGATGGCGCGATCGGGCCGTCCGACCTCGCAGCACTTCTCGACATGTGGGGCACGGGAAGCGCCACCGCGGACCTCGACGGCGACGGCGTTGTCGGGCCGCAAGACCTTGTGCTGATCCTCGGACTCTGGTCGACGCCGTAAGCGCGCCAGGCGCGCCGGTCTCGCCGCCGCTAGGCGGCTGTCCACCAGGATGTCTCAAGGGTGCCACACTCGGCCTGCTGCTGTGAACCGAGAGCAGAGCGCGCGTGAGAGCGCGGCTTGAGGGTGTTTCGGGAGCGATCCGAGCCCAGTTGATTCGAGAGCTCGAGAGAGCGCAAGAGAGCGCAACGATGCCCCCGAGATGTTGCCTTGGGCGTCAGGACCGATGTTTCAGCACCCCGCATCAATGAACAAGCGGGTTGGCCGTTCTCGGCCAACCCGCTTTGGTAACTCCCGGATCGAAACGGCTTCAAACCCCGGCACCGCTACCCCCGCCCCTCGTCCGCCGTCAGCGCCTGCAGGTATGCCTGGTACGCGTAGACGCGGTCGCGCTGCCTTCCGCTGGTCTCGCGCAGGACGCCGATGCGCTCGAGCACCTCGACCGCCTTGCGTGCGGTGGGCGCGGTGGTGCCCAGCAGTTTCGTCGCATTCGGCACCGTGACGATCGGATTTGACGGCAGCAGGTCGAGCAGGTGGATCGCCGCCACGGTGGCGGCCGCGTGCGACATGAGCCGGCCGCGGTCCTTGCCCGTGAGCGCGAAGATGCGCTGAGCGACCGCGACGCCGTCCTGGGCGGACTCCTCGACGCACGCCAGGTAGAACTGGGTCCAGCCCTCCCAGTCGCCGTCGGTGCGCACGGCGGAGAGCCGGTCGTAGTACTCGCGCTGGTGGCGCTTGAACGAGTGGCTCAGGTACAGGATGGGCGAGCGCATCACGCCCCAGTGCTCCAGCAGCAGGGTGATGAGCAGGCGCCCGATCCTGCCGTTGCCGTCCAGGAAGGGGTGGATCGTCTCGAATTGCACGTGCGCCAGCCCGGCCTTGACGAGCGGCGGAAGCGGATCGCGCCCGTGGATCCGCGTGTGGATCCATCGGTCGAGGTCGGAGAGCAGCCCCGGCACCGCATCCGCCGGCGGGGGCACGAACCGCGCATTCCCGGGCCGCGTGCCGCCGACCCAGTTCTGGCTCGTTCGGATCACGCCGGGCTTCTTGTCGCCGCCACGCCGAGTGCTCGCACCCTTCATCAGTCGCCGGTGCGCCTCGCAGAGGAGGCGCGAGCTCAGGGGCAGTCCCTTTGGCTTCGCGAGCTCGCGACGCGCGTAGGTCAGGGCCTCGACGTAGTTGCAGACCTCTGCAGCGTCGTCTTCATGCGTGGAGCGCGCGGTGGCCTCGAACTCCAGGACATCGCGCAGGGTGGCCTCGGTGCCCTCGATCTGCGAGGTCAGCACGGCCTCCTTCCGGACGAAGCCGTACAGGAACCACTCGGTGCTGGGCACCAGGCTCGCCGCCACCTCGAGCCGGCCGATGGCCGCCATGGCGCGTGCGCAGGCGGTATCGACGGGTCCTTCGACGCGCAGCGCGGGTGCGGCTGGGGGCAGGGCAGTCGGCACGAATGCGCGCACGGTCTCGCCGGCGACGGTGGAACTCCGGTAGTTTCCGGTGGTGCGGGGCATGGGAAGCGCTCCTTTCTCAGGGCATCATGCTAGGAAACGATCGCTTCCTAGTCAATGGGGCAGGGAAAGGACCGTTTGCTTGGTGCCTTGGCGGGGCCAGAGATTTCGCCCCGACTTTCTTACGGCGGGTTGCCCCCTCGCGGAACCGCTGGCCCGTTGCCCCCGAGTTCTTCGCAGCTCGAGTGGCATCAAGACGGGGTGAAGACCACTGCGGATCAGCACTCGTCGCGATTGTGGCATCGATCGCATCTCACCGCCGACTTCCTGTGCAACCGACTCATGCGCCGGGGCGCTGCGCGCGCTTCCATCGCTCGATCTCTCGCGCGAGATGCGACGGACGGAATCCTCGGCCCGAGATCAGCCGCTTCCAGTCGGGAGCATGGTCAAAGTGCTGAAGTTGAACGTGGTAGTAGTTGATGTATTCAAGTACCGCGAGGAGGAGCAGCACCGCGGGCGCCAGAAACTGGGCGGATAGCTGCGGTCCTCGGTTGAAGCACTCCATGCCGAGCGCGACCGCCGTAGCCGCGCAGAGCCCGAGTGCCGGCCAGCGCAGTCGAAGGAGCAGGGGGATCCAGGTCTTCGTTGCGTCCGGTTCGCCTCGTGCCTTGCGGAGCATCATCCGCAGCACGATGGTGCCGATCACGAGAAGGAACGAGCACGCGAGGCACGACAGCACCAGCGCGACCGAAATCGTTCCGCCTGAACGGAGGACGAGGTAGATGGCGATGGCGGGGATGAACACGGCATTGCCCGCCTCGATCTTCCAGTAGGTTGTGAGACGGCGTATTGGCACTGAGTTGGGGTTCATCGCGTGGTCTTGCTGCAGCTTCGGAGGGATAGGGCGAGTGTTCCAGGCGTTCGGGCGGGCGAGTCGGTCCGCTCGATTGACAAAGTTGCAAAAGTGCCAAACGAGTCTATCATAGTGTGCTCGATGCCTCGACCGGCACGCATCCGCATCAGCTCGACGAAAGCGTGGAAGGCGTTTCTCTCGCCCGTGCGGCGGCAGATCGTCGAGTCGATGCAGCGGCAGGGGCCCTGCTCGATTGCGGAGGTCGCGCGCGACATCGGACGGCCGGCCGACGGGCTCTACAGGCATGTCGCCGTGCTGGTGAAGTCTGGCTTCCTGCGCGAGATCGGCGCGCGCGCTGCACAGCGCAACATCGGGCGCATGTTCGACGCGACGGCCAACGACTTCCTCGCTCCGCGCGTCAGTCGGCGCGCATCGGCGGACGCGCGGAACACCGTTGTCCAGACAGCGGAGGCGCTCGCCAAGTCGTCGATCCGCGCGCTCCGAGGGTCCGCAGCGGCGGGTCGCATCCACTGCGAGCGGGGCGACCGCAACTTCGTCGTCATGCATGTCAACTCGTGGCTGACTCCGGCGCGCTTCAGCGAGGTGCGCGCACTCGTCATCCGTCTGGCGAGCATCATCGAGCGTGGCCGGACCGACCGCACCGGAGAACCGTACGAAGTGTTCGCCATCGCCGCGCCCGTGACGCGCAGGGGCGCGCCTGGCCGCACGGGCCGCACGAAGAGCCAGAAGCGCAGCGACAAGAAGCTGCGCGCACGAGGTTCGCGCGTATGAAGCGGATCGCGTGTTACGTCGTCAGCCTGGTCGTCAGGGGTGCGGACTGTGAACAAGTCGGTCGACCTCGCAGCAGGCCTGTCATCGTGGCGCTGCGCTGAGTCCGAAGAACAGAAACCCGTTCCAGTGCTTCCCGGTGATCGCCTTCGCGACCGCGCTCAGCGAGCGGTAGCGGTGCCTGCCGAGCATGAACCCGTCGTCCGTCACCGTCACGCGGTAGTCGCGATCACCGAAGTGCCTCACGAGCACCGTGCCGGGTGGTGGAATGCGTCGGTCCCGGCCCTCGGCGGTGCACGGTCGCTCGAACGCGTCCGCGGCTGGTCTGGGCATGGGAACGCAGGGTGGCAGGGTCTCGAGGTAGCTCGCGAAGCCGGCCTCACAGCCGAAGTCCTTCGCCACCTCCCGGGCGACCGCCAGCGCCACCGGCATTCGGTGGCTCAGGTCGATCTCCCGAAGGCGGGTCCTGATCGCGCGGACGAGCCAGCCTCGGTTTCCCGAAGTCGTCTCACGGCCGAAGGTGTGGCGATAGACCTCCCGCAGCTCGCGCGGTCGCATCTGCTCGACTCGGACGAGGCGGGCGGCGAGGGCAGGGTCGACGATGATGGATGGGGTAGGAGCGGTGGGCATGGAGCAGGGATCGAAAGTCCCCCTACCTATTTCATTTGCCCCTGCGCGACCGCCGTCAACCAGAGTGTCTGAAGAATGCCACGTTCGTGTCCGCTGCTGTGAACCGAGAGCAGAGAGCGAGAGAGAGCAACCCCGCGTGAACGCGGCTTGGGGGCGCTTCGGGCGCGATCCGAACGCGGTTGATGCGAGAACCCGGGAGAGCGCAAGAGAGCGTGAAGATGCCCCCAAGATGAAGCCTTGGGCATCAGGATCGATGTTCCGGCACCCCGCACCAATAAACAAGCAGGTTGGCCGTTCTCGGCCAACCCGCTTTGGCAACTCCCCCAGCGAAACGTCTTCAAGGCTTAGATGGCGGTCTGAGCGCGCCAGAGGGGGTGCAGGGCGATTCCTTCGCTACCCGAGCGCAGGGTGCTGATCGAAACGATCCTTGGACGAGCCTCGGGTGTTTGGCGGCTGGCGATGCCGTGCCTGTTTCCGGCCGGCTGCTGCGGATTCAGGTAGCGCTTCGTGTGCGAAGGGTCATAGACCACGCTTGACTTCTACGACATATAGTCGTATTCTGCACGACACTCAGTCGTATTCCGGCTCTGTCGATCCAAGGAGACCTCCGCATGACCGCGAACTCTCTCGCAAACGCCGAACTTTCCGTCATGGAACTGCTGTGGGGCCATGGAAGCCTGACGGCGCGCCAGATCCAAGACGAACTCTACGGCGAGTCGGATCGCTCGCAGCACGGCACGGTGCAGCGCCTGCTGCAACGCCTGGAGGAAAAGGAAATGGTGAAGCGCGAGAAGACCGGGGCCGCGAACGCGTTCTCGGCGTGCATCTCGCGCGAGGAGTACGCGGGTGGGCAGCTCGAGACGCTCGCCGAGCGCCTCGCCGGCGGCTCGATCGCGCCGCTTCTCTCGCACCTCATCGAGCAGAAGCGCCTGAGCCGCACCGAGCTCCGCCGCCTGCGTGAACTCCTCGACAGGAGGAAGCCATGACGCTCACGGTGCTGGAGTACGCGCTTGGGAACGCGTTGCTGGCCTTGCCGCTCGCGGCGCTCGCATGGACGATCGGCCGCACCCGGCGAAACCCGTCGGTCGCGCACTTCGCCTGGGTGCTCGTCATGATCCGCCTCGTCATGCCGCCGATCGCGTCGGTGCCATGGTTGTCGATCCAGGTTCCGGTCTCGGCCGCGGTCGTCGTCCAGCCGTCCGCTCCGCGCGCCGCTGATTCGTCGGCGTTCGACTCGCGCGTCGCCGAGCAACCGACGGAATCGGCCGACGACTCCGCGATCGGCATCGCGACCGGCGCCGCGACCCTGAACGAGGCCGCCGTGCAGGGTTCAGCCGGCCTTTCCTCCGAACCACAGGTCGCCGGGCCCATCCTGGTCGATCGATGGTCGGCGCTCGGTCTCGTCTGGCTTGCGGGAACGGCTCTCGTGATCGCCGTCTCGGCCGCGCGGCTGCTGCGCTTCCAGCGCATGTTGCGCGCCGCCAGCTCGCCCGCCGATCCGCGGGTCCGTCGTCTGGCGGAAACGGCCGCGGCAGACCTCGGCTTGCCGCTCCGCGCCGAGATCGTCGTGATCCCGGCCAGCACCGTGCCGTTCGTGTGGAGCTGCTTCGGGCGCCCGCGCATCGTGCTTCCTGCGTCGATCGTCTCCGAGATGTCCGACGACGAGCTGCTCCTCGTCCTGACGCACGAGCTCGCCCATGTGCGCCGCTGCGACCACCTCGTCCGCTGGCTCGACTGGGCCGTCGTCGCGTGGCTCTGGTGGAACCCGCTCGCATGGATCGCGCGCCGAGGTCTTCGAAGGACCGAGGAACTCGCCTGCGATGCGCTCGTGCTGCGCACGCGCGGTGCGGCGCAACACACCTATGGAAGCTGCCTCCTCTCCGTTGCGGAGGCATTGAACGGGTCTGCGTTCCGCGCGCCGGCCCAGATCTGCACGATGGGTGACGGCGGATCACTCGAGGAAAGGATCAGATTCATCATGTCCGAAGCATCCAGCAGCCGTCCCTCCATGCCATTGCGGGTTCTTGCCACCGCCGCCGCGAGCGCTTCGATGCTCGCCGGCGTGGTCTGCGCCGGACCGGCCCAGCCGGTCTTGGCCGCCGTTCCGTCCGAGCAGCCTTCCGCGCAAGCGGCGACATCGAGCGCCGCCGCGCCACGCGACGCCGATCGCTCGAGCCACACGCTCGAAGCGTCCATCGAGGGCGCGAAGTCGCTGCATGTCGAATCGATGAACGGCGCGATCAAGATCGTGCGCGACGATTCCGCGAAGGTCATGCAGGTGACGGCTGTGATCGATTGGACGGATGTCTCGCTGTGGGGGAGCTTCCCGGAGGGGACGACGATCAATGTGGGCGATGGCGAGACGACAATCACGACGCGGTCCGCAGGAAAGCGGCAGCGGCTCTCCGCCGCCCAGCGCAAGGAGTTGATCGACAGCGCGAAGCTTGTCGCAGAGAAGGATGCAGGTGGACGCGTGACCGTGCGCGTCGAGCTTCCCGAGTCCGAAGGCTGGCGTCAGTTGCCTGCCGTCAACATCACGATCCGCACCGCGGCGCTCGCCGATGTGCATGCCGAGTCGATGAACGGCGCGATCAAGACGATCGGCGACCTCGGCAGCCTGCATGTGGAGACGCTGAACGGTGCGATCGATGTCTCGGGCATCGCGTCCGCGCTGCGTGCCGAATCGACGAACGGCGAGGTCCGGATCTCGCTCGCCGACAACGCCGCCGCGTCGGTCGATGCCGAGTGCACGAACGGCCGCCTCGTGCTCGAGTTGCCCGCATCGTGGAACGGAAAGGTGAATGCCTCGACGACCTTGGGAACAATGGTCGTGAAGGACATAGACGGGACGACGACCCCCGACCTGACGGGTGCATCCTTCAAGGGCACGGTCGGCTCGGGCAAGGGCGCGGTCGCCTCGCTGGATGTCACCAATGGTTCGATCGAGGTGCGCAAGCGCTGAGTCGCTGCGTTGTTGCGGAGTTTCCTGTGTTCTTCCGTCAGTTCTTTGGACTTTTCATGCGATCCATGGTTCGTCACGCTGCGCACGCGCTGGTACTTGCGCTCTGCTTCCTCGCCACGATTCCAGGATGCGCGTCGACCCGCGGCCAGGAGCATGCGCCCGACCCCGCCATGGAGGTGGTCCAGGTCCTCAACGAGTTGGTGGTGAGCTACGAGACGGCGATGGCCGAGGGGCAGCCAGCGAAGGCGCGCGAAGCCGCGGAGCAGCTGCTTGCGCGGGAGCCTGCGCCATGGGCCCAGTTCATGCTGGCCGCGGCGTGGGCAGCCGAGGGAAATCGCAACGAGGCGTTCCGCGTGCTGTCCGTTGCGATCGAGTCGTTCGGCCGCGACCCGGTCGGAGCCGGTCCAGTGGCGATCGACTACGCAACCAGCTTGGGGTCTGCAGACAACTCGAGTTGGGAGAGCCTGCGGTCGGATCCACGCTTCGCGGCCTTGGTTGCCCGGGCGAAGGCCGTCGCGTGGCAGCCCGAGCCACTGGCCTTCGACGCGGGTCCAGCCGAGCAACCGGTTCGCATGAAGCGCCCGGCGGTCGAATCGGAACCGTTGCGCACGCTGCGGGAGGCGTACAAGCTTGACGCGGTGGTCGCGGGCGCGACCGACGACATCGATCGCGTTCGGCGCATGTGCCACTGGGTGCACGAGCGGACCTCGCATCAGGGCTGGAACGGGGAGCTCCCGAGCGATGCACTTGGGCTGCTGCGGCTCGCCGAGAAGGGCGGCCAGTGGCGCTGCGTCGAGTTTGGCATTGTCATGGCCGAGTGTCTGAACGCCGTGGGCATTCCGGCGAGGACCGTTGGCGCCAAAGTACGAAACGTCGAGACCGAGCTGTTCGGCGCCGGGCATGTCTTCGCCGAGGCGTGGCTCGATGATCGCCAGCGCTGGGTCTTCGTCGACGCGCAGATGGACATCGTGGGCGTCGGATCAGACGGCACTCCGATGAACTCGGTCGAGTTCCGAGACTCTCTCTCGCAACCCAATCCGCCGATTGCCTATCACCCGGCACTCGCGCTCTGCCTCTACTACTTTGATTCCAACTTCGATGCGGCCAACGGCAAGCGCACCAGCATCGTGCTTGGCCCGGTCGGCTCGAAGGTGCCGACGAAGTTCCAGCGTGTGCATCCCTCTCCCGCGCCGGATCGCTTTACGCATCGGCTCGCTGACTTCTATGCACCACCCGTGCCGTGAGCCGTGCGTGAAGGTCCGTAGCTGACTCGGCCCGAGCGCATCTGTTCCCTCCATCCGAGGGGCTCGGGGTCGGGCGTTGATACGGGACCGCGGCGGGATCGATTGTGCATCGCAGGTCTTTCGCGATCGCCTCCGCGCACCGGAGCGCCTCGGGCATCATGTGGCTGAGCTCGATCTCCTCGAGCCGTCGGATGATCCGGCGGCGCAGCCAGGCCCCGTTGCCCGACGACGTCTCCTGCCCGAAGAGGCGTGCGAACACCGCCCGCATCTCGCGGGGCGTCATCCGTTCGATCCGCCCGATCATGGCGCGGAAGGTGGGATCGTCGATCTGGACAGGCAGCAGTCGTCTCGTTCGCATGAATCGGCTCCTGGAAAAGCGAAGTCCCTCTATCTGCTACTTCTGCCGGTGCGCGAGGTTTGTCAGGTCCAGAGGCCGATGAACACGCGAGACGGGGCGCGAAATCGTGTTAAAGAGAACAGAGAGCACTCGAGAGCGGCGCTGCGAGACGGCCCCATGCGGTCGACTTCGCGGACCCATTCCCCGATGCGAAGACGCCGATGCGAGAGCGTGAGAGAGCGCGCCGATGCCTCTCCGCGCGTCCCAATGCGTGTTTCAAGAGCCCGGCATGTGAAAAAGCGGGTTGGCCTGTTTGGGCCAACCCGCTTTGGTAACTCCCCGAACTGGACTCGAACCAGTGACATGCGAGTTAACAGCTCGCCGCTCTACCAACTGAGCTATCGGGGAATGGGTTGTGGGATGGGAAGGATACCGTCCGACGCGGCATCGTCAAGCCGTGGCGGGCACTTGAGTTCGGTTGAGCGGGAAACGGGGAAGAAGCGCCGATTGCGCGCGCGGGAGGGGGGTTTCGTGGGGATCGTGCAAGGTCTCGGCCTCGTTCGGGCATCGGTCGACGGCAGGTGCCCGCCCCGCGGTAGGCTCCGCGCATGCAGAACCTCGATCGACGGTCGTTCACAGCCCTCTCGGGTCTCGCGGCGCTTGGCGCGGCGGTGGGCCTGCCGCTTCGGACGGCGCGCGCGGCGGAGAGCCCGCTGGGCGCCTCACGCGCACTGCGCTTCGCGCATTTTACAGACCTCCACATCACGCCCGACCGCGACAGCGAGCCCGGCATGAAGAAGGCGTTCGAGACGGCGCAGGCCGACGGCATCGAGATGATCCTCACGGGCGGTGACCTCATCATGGACTCGTTCGAGACGAAGCGCGAGCAGGTCGACCGCGAGTGGGCGCTGCTGCACAGACTCTTCGCCGAGCACTGCAAGGTGCCCGTCGAGCACTGTCTCGGCAATCACGACATCCTCGGCTGGTGCCGCAGCAAGGCCGAGATGAAGGGCGATGAACCCGACTTCGGCTACGCGCGCGCCCTCGCCGAACTCAAGCTCGCCGAGCGCTGGCGCAGCTTCGACCGGAACGGCTGGCACTTCATCGTGCTCTCGTCGGTCGAGCCCGACCCGAACGATGAGTGCGGCTATCTCGCGCGTCTCGTCCCCGAGCAGCTCGCGTGGCTCGAGGCCGATCTTGCGAAGAACACGCTGCCGACCGTCGTCGTGTCGCACGTTCCGATCGTGTCGGTGACCGCCATGATGCGCGGCAAGGGCATCGCCCGCGGCCAGAAGAGCGAGATCAGCGGCGGTCTCCTGCACCTCGACTCGAACGCGGTGCACGCACTCTTCCGCAACTCGGGCACGGTGAAGCTTGTCCTCTCGGGCCACATGCATCTCGTCGACCGCTGCGAAGCCGACGGCGTCACCTACGCCTGCAGCGGCGCCATCAGCGGCGGCTGGTGGAAGGCGACCAAGACCTACTGCGATCCGTGCTACGGCCTCGTCGACCTGATGTCGGACGGCTCGTTCACGCTCGCCGTGAAGCCAACAGGCTGGACGAACGCGTGATAGATGCGATCCCGCATTGGGATTTCCTCACGGAGGCACGGAGGAGGTCGCTGCAGATTCAAATCTGTCCGTGGACGATTCGGGTGATCCCGTGCTTCATCAGTTCGTCGCCGAAGTTCAGTAGGTATCCGAGCCGCAGTCCCGTCAGCCTGAGATAGGTCAGTAGCTGCTTCTTGTGAGCAGGATGCACTCTGTCGACGGACTTGAGCTCGAGGATCACCTTGGCGCCGACGATCATGTCGGCGCGGAATCCCTCGTCAAACTGCTCGCCCTCGTACTCGATCGGGATGACGACCTCGCGATGGACCTCAAGTCCGCGCCTCTCAAGCTTTCGCGCCAGGGTCGCTGCGTAGACCGACTCCAGAAGTCCAGGGCCAAGATCCCTGTGCAACTCAACAGCACAGTCGACGATCACGCTCCCGATGTCATTCTCATGCATCCCGATCCCTCCCTTCCCCTCATCCTCTGTGCCTCCGTGCCTCCGTGAGAGACCTTAGGCGCGTCCGCACCTCAACGCACGCCTGCAGCCAAGCCGCGCTCACCCGATCTTCGCGACGCCGCCCATGTAGGGCCGCAATACGTCAGGCACGACGACAGAGCCGTCGGACTGCTGATGCATCTCGAGCAGCGGAATCAACACGCGTGGGCTCGCGATCACCGTGTTGTTCAACGCATACGCGAAGCGCGTCTTCCCTTGCTCGTCCTTGTAGCGGAGGTTGAGGCGACGGCACTGGAAGTCGCCGAGGCGGCTCGCAGAGTGCGTCTCGCCGAACTCGCCCGTGGGCGCGCCGTCCTTGCCGGGCTCGCCGCGGCCCGGCATCCAGCTTTCGATGTCGATCATGTCCTCGTTCTTGACGCCGAGGTCGCCCGAGCAGCACTGAAGCAGGCGATACGCGAGGCCAAGCGACTGGAGGATCATCTCGACCGTCTCGATCATTTGCGCGTGCCACGCACGGCTCTCCGCTTCGTCTGCCCTGCATACGACGACCTGCTCGACCTTGTCGAACTGGTGGATGCGGTAGAGGCCCGCGGTGTCCTTGCCCGCAGCGCCCGCCTCGCGGCGGAAGCAGGTCGACGCCGTGCAGTACTTGAGCGGCAGCTGGTCAAGCGACAGGATCTCGTCGGCGTGCAGGCCCATCAGGCCGACTTCGCCCGTTCCCGTCAGGAACAAGTCATGCCCCGCACCGCGCGCGGCTTCGTCGATGTGATACGCCTGCTCGCGGCCCGCGGGAAAGAAGCCCGTGCCGACCATGCACTCCTCCTTCACGATCACGGGAACGCCCATCGGCTTGAAGCCGCGGCGATCGGCCATGAAGTCGAGCGCGTAGCGGAGCACCGCCTGATGGAGCCGCATGCCGAGGCCGGTCAGCACATAGTGCCGCGTGCCCGACATCTTCACGCCGCGCTCGAAGTCGACGAGCCCGTGCGTCTTCACGAGCTCAAGGTGCGTGCGCGGTTTGAAACCGCGATTCTCGGCGAAGGTCTTCGCGAAGTCCCATCCTGCAGGCGCCCAGCGGCGGATCTCCTTGTTGTCTTCGCTGCCCTTGCCGCGCGGGACATCGGCGGCGGGGGGCTGCGGCACCTGAAGCCACAGCGCCTTGAACTCGGGATCGATGGCATTGAGGTGACGCTCCTCCTCGGCCGCGAGCGCTTTCAGCTCGGCGGGCTTCGCCTCGAGTGCAGCGATCTCCATCTCAAGGCGGTCCTTCTCGTCGCCCGCCGCGCCCTTGAGCTTCCCCTTCAGCTGGCCGATCTTCGGCCCGATCTCCTTCGAGATCTTGTTCTGCTCGCTGCGGGCGGTCTCAAGCCGCGTGAGGATCGCGCGCCGCGCCTCATCGAGCGCAAGCAGTCGGTCGATGTCGACCGACATGCACTTGTCGCGCACGCCGTTGCGGTACTTGTCGGGGTTCTCGCGAAGATCCTTCAGGTCGATCATGGAAGGCGGAAGATAGCGGAGACGCGCTTCGAGCGGCGGCTGCTGGCGACAGCCGCCTTTGGCGCGACAAGCACCGGAGGGAGCGCCCCAAGCACCAGAGGGAGCCGCCGCGGCGGCGACCGCTCAAACACGCGGCGACCGCTCAAACACGCGGCGACCGCTCAAACACGCGGCGACGCTCAAGACCTGTAGCTCGGCGGCGCCGCCCACCGCATCTTCGCGCGGAGGGCATCCCAGTATCGGTTCGACGGATTCGCCACGAACAGCGCCTTGCGCGCATGCTCGCGCATCCGCACCGTGTCGCCCGTCCCGAGCGCGATCTGCCGCTGGCCGTCGAGGATGACGCAGGTGCCGTCGTTCACGCGGCGCATGGAGAGCGCCACGACATCGCTCGACCGAACGACCACGGGTCGAAACGCCAGGCTCTGCGCGCAGATCGGCGTGATCGTCACTCCGCCGACGTCGGGATGGACGATCGGCCCGCCCGCGCTCGCGCTGTAGGCGGTCGAGCCCGTCGGCGTCGCCACGATCACGCCGTCGCCGACGATGTCGACGCCCGTGTCGTCGTCGTCGATCCGCAGCGACATCTCGATCATGCGGTGCGGGCTCCCTGCGGTCACGACCGCATCGTTGATCGCGGTGCCCGATTCGCGCTTGCCGTCCGCGTGCTCGACCTCGACGGCGAGCAGCACGCGTTCGCGCAGCGGAGGACTCGCCGAGAAGACGAGCCCCGCGTGCTTCTCGAGGTCGGCCGCGTCGAACTCCGCGAGAAACCCGAGTCGTCCCGCGTTCACCCCGACGATCGGCCGCCCGAAGTCGAGGAGCCGCCGCGCCTGCGAGATCAGCGTGCCGTCGCCGCCGACGACGACCGCGATGTCGAACGCGGTCTCGCGCGCGAGCGGCTCGTCGACCGACTCGATCTCGGAGACCTCGCTGTGCCGCGCGATCACGGGGCGGACCGTGTCGGCGGTGCGCGCGGCCTCGGACTTCGCGCGATTGACGATGAGAAGCGCTCGTGGCATTGGGTTTCTCAGCTGACAAGGCCCTTCGTGAGCCGCATGAACGCGGTCTCGAGGCTGATCTCCTCGGGCTGAAGCCGCGCGAGGCGGAAGCCCTGCGCAAGAAGACGAGCCGCCAGCTCGCTCGCAGCGATTTCCGCGTTCGGCTCGAGCTGCACGTCCATCCGCTGCCCGCCGTCCTCGAGCATCAGCTCGACCTTGGCCACGCCGCGCACCCCCCGAAGAAGCTTCGCGGCGTCCTCGTGCCGCGACTCGACGGAGATCTGCACGACCTTGCCGACCTTCGCCTTCTGCATCAGCTCGCTCACCGCGCCCGCGAACACGAGCTTCCCTTGCTCGACCACGCCGACCGCGTTGCAGAGGTCCGCGAGCTCGTACAGGATGTGCGACGAGATCAGGATCGTCTTCCCGATGCGCCGAAGCTCCTTGAGGAGCTCGCGCATCTCGATGCGCGCGCGCGGGTCGAGGCCCGAGCTCGGCTCGTCCATCAGGAGCACCTTCGGATCGTGGATCAGGACGCGTGCCACCGCGAGGCGCTGCTGCATGCCGCGCGAGAGCCCGTTCACCTCGCTGTCCGTCTTGTGCGTGAGGTCGGTCAGCGCCAGCACCTCCGCGATCGTCCGCTCGCGCCTCGCGACGGGCACCGCGTAGCAGGCCGCGAAGAACTCGAGGTATTCGCTCACCGTCATGTCCTGGTACGCGCCCATGAAGTCGGGCACATAGCCGATCAGCGGACGGATCAGGTGGTTCTGGTAGCCGACCACCTTGCCGTCGATGCGCGCCTCGCCCCAGGTCGGCTTGAGGAGCGTCGCGAGGATCTTGATGGTCGTCGTCTTCCCCGCTCCGTTCGGGCCGATGAAGCCGAAGCAGGTGCCTTCCTCGATGGTGAGGTTCAGGTTGTCGAGCGCGACGAACTCGCCGTACTTCTTCGTGAGATTGACCGTCTCGATCATCGGCATGGAGGAAACCTCATCCAGTCACTCGTTCGCGCGTCGACGAGCCATCGGCTTCGCGACGCGTCCGTTCATCCTTCGTCGGCACCGAGCGGCACGGGGGCCGTCTCCTCGCGTTCCGAACCCGATCCATCCCCGATCGCATCGTCGCGCGACGCCGAGGTGGGCACCCGCTCCGGCGTCACCGACCCGAGGTCGACGGGCAGCGGAATGACCCAGCGGACCACCACCTTCCCCGACGACTCGACCGTCTCGCCGTCGACCGTCAGGGGATATGGAAGCGGCGTGTCCCCAAGCGTCCCGATCACGATGAGGCACGGCTCCGCGAACCAGCGTCCGAGGTCGAGCTCCCGCTCCGACTGGCGGACGATGCGGAGGATCTTCGGGTCTTGCGGCGGGTTCTGGAGGTAGGGCGGTGGCTCCAGCATCGAGTAGATCGACAGCATCTCGAACGCACGCGCGAACGAGAGCTGGTCGCTGCCGATGCCGAACCCTGGCGCGAGATTCTTCGAGGCGGCGTAGAGGTCGTCGTAGTAGCGCGCCGCGATGGCGCGCTGGAGCTGCACGCCATCGCTCAGGGGTCGCGCACCGATCGTCTGCGCGAGGTCGAGCGGCTGGCCCGCCGCCCAGGTCGGAAGCGACACCACGACGCCTCTGTTCGGAACGAGCCCCTTCAGCCGCCGCGACTCGATCTTCCCGTCCGCGACGAGCGTCGGAAGCGGGTTGCGCAGCGGCCAGATGTGGAAGACCTGCACATCGACGAGGCTTTGAGGGAGTCCGTGCCGCAGCGCGCCCGAGATCTGGATTCTCGGAGGGGAGGCGGAGCGGTCGACCGTCACTTCGATCGGATCGGTCACGGTGGGAAGCGTGCCCCAGGCGGTGTCGACCGCGCCGAGCCAGCGCGTCGTGAAGTCGATCGAGGTCGCGCGCGAGGGAGCCGTCGCGACACCCGTCCGTTCAAGCGGGACCTGGTATCGCTCGCGGCTCGGGAAGGACTGCGAATCGACGCCGATCGGCCGCCACGAATCGATCGTGTTGCGGAGCCCGCGTTCTCCGTCGGGGTCGAGGGCGACCTCGACCGACCCGTACGCGGGCGAGAAGAGGGAAAGCCAACCGACCGCCCTCCGTAGCTCGCGCTCGGTGCCGTCGGAAGGCCCAGGCGGCGGCGAGACGATGTCGAGCACCGTGAGATGGCGAATGCGCGCCTCTCGCCCAGCGAAGGAGTTGCCGACAAGAAGGATTCCCGTCGCGAACACGGCCGCCACCGCCAGGTACGCGACCCACGACCATCGTTCGCGCTTCCAGGTCTTCAGCACGGCGAAGCCAAGTGGCCCGGCGACGAGCCAATACAGCGCGAAGATCGTGGTGGCGGCGAGGATGCCGACGGCGGCTTGTCCCGCCAGACCGATTTCGCGGGCGATCAGCGGCCCCGCCTCGATCGTGCGCGAGTATCCGCTGCCGCGGACGAGCCGGTCCTCCTTCTGCATGCGGTCGAACTCGACGCCGCTCGGCGTGTCGGCGCGGCGCCCCAGGATGCGGTTCCAGAACACGTCGACCTGCGGAAGCTGCGGCGACTGGAGCCCGCGTGAGGAAAGCTCCTCGACGTCGATTCCGAGCAGCGTGATGTGCCCGAAGCCGAACGCGCGGCGCACCGCGACGAGCCTTCCGTCGATCGAGTCGTCCGACAGGATGGGCGCGCCGTCAGGCCCGCGACGCGCTGGAACCGCAAGGAACGGCCTCCACGGTCGGTTCAGCGTCGCGTCGTCGAACACGTTCAGCCGCATGCGCGCGTTTGGGTCGCGAAGCCGCGAATCGAGCGACAGCATCGGAAGCAGGTCCGCCACGCGCACATCCTCGACGCGCATCGGCGTCGAGGTCGGCAGGAGGTCGCTCAGCGGATGGCGGTCGGGCGCGCCGACGGCCCAGCTGTCGCCCGCCGCGGGCAGCGAGATCACCAGGTTGCCGCCGCGCTCGACCCACTCGCGCAGCGCACGCGCAGGCTCGTCGGCCAAGCGCGCGGGCGACGCGTTCGCGCTCGCCCAGATCACGCTGTCGAACGGCGCATATCCCTCCCAGCGGTCGGGCAGCGAGTCGACCGAAGTCGCGTTCGCGATCTCCACCGTCGAGTGCATCGACGGGCTCGACGAACCGTCCCGCGCGGGTCCGATCGTCTCGAGGCCGAGCGACCGTCCGCCGATCACGAGGATCGCGTCGCGCTCGGCGGGCACCACGACGGGCGGGTTCTCCGCGACCTGTGGCGCGACCTTCACGGTTCCGAGGTCGCGCACGCGCCGTCCGTCGGCGCGTTCATAGATCCGAAGGTCGAAGATGCTCGACTGGAGCGTGCCTTCGCCGAGCGGCGGAAGCACCCCGTAGATCCAGCGGCGCTGCGCCTGCCCCGGGTTGAGCACGAAGCTGCGCGAATACTCCGCGATGTCGAGGTCCGCGTTGGGGAGTTCGAGCGAGGCCTCGACCTCGACGGGCGCGTCGAGCGCTGCGCGAAACTCGACGAGCATCGCGACGGGCCCGGCCCCGCGGACCACGTCCCCCGTCCCGAAGTGGATGACCTTCACCTCGACCGACTGCGCCGAAGCGAGGCCTGCCGCGCACAGCATCGCCCACAGCGCGGCGAGAAAGGGCAGGGCGGAAAGGCGGGCCGACGGTCGGTGCATTCGCGCGAGAGTGTACACGGGAAGCGGCGTCCTTCGACGAATCGGCGGGCCCCGCTCAACCGGCGGGTCCGTCGGGCCGATCCTCCCGACATGGATGCATACGCGGTCCTCTGCACGCTCGCCGGCACCTATCTCGGTTGTCTGCTCGTCCTCGGCGTGATGGCCACGCGCATCGACGACGCGCACCGGTTCAACAAGCTGATCCGCGAGACGCGGAGGCTGCGCCACAACTTCGCGACGCCCCGCGACGCGCGCAAGAGGAAGGAAGACAACACCCCGGTCATGGAGGTGTAGCCGAGGCGCGGCGCGGGTCAGGCGCGCTCGAGCGCCGCGAACTCCGCCAGCATCGCGGCATGGCTTCGGATCGCATGGCGATAGCACGCAAGCTCGAACTTCTCGTTCGGCGAGTGCACGCAGTCGTCGTCGAGGCCGAAGCCCACGAGAAGCGAGTCGACTCCGAGGATGCGCGCGATCGAGCCGACCGCCGGAATGCTCCCGCCTGTTCCGATGAGGAGCGGATCGCGCCCGAAGACGGCGCGCAGCCCGCGCTCGGCTGCGTTGAGGTAGCCGGAGCTCTCGCGCACCTCGATCGCAGCGTTGGCGCCGTGCCGCTCGAACTCCGCGCGGCAGCCCGCGGGAAGGCGCTCGCGCACGAACGCCTCGAAAGCGGCCGCGATCCGCTCGGGATCCTGCCGCGACACCAGGCGGAAGCTCACCTTGGCCGTCGCATGGGCCGCGATGACGGTCTTCGCCCCCTTGCCCGTGTAGCCGCCGAAGATCCCGTTGACATCGCAGGTCGGCCGCGACCAGGTCCGCTCGAGCGTCGAGCGGCCGCGCTCGCCGTAGCCCTGCGAGAGACCGATGTCGCCGAGGAACTCGCCCTCGTCGAACCCAAGCGACTCCCACTGCGCCTTCGTCGCGGGCGGAAGCTCGGCCACGCCGTCGTAGAACCCGGGGATCGTCACGCGTCGGTCGCCGTCGTGCAGTTCGGCGAGGATCTTCGCGAGCACGTTCACGGGGTTCGGCACCGCACCGCCGTACATCCCGCTGTGAAGGTCCCGGGTGGGTCCATGCACCGTCACCTCCGAGTAGACGAGGCCGCGCAGGCGGGTCGTGATCGCAGGCGTCTCGATGTCCCACATGCCCGTGTCGCTGACCACGCACACATCCGCCGCCAGCCGCTCGCGCGCCTCGTGGAGGAACGGCTCGAGGCTCTTGCTGCCTGACTCCTCCTCGCCCTCGATCATGAGCGTGACGGGGCAGGGCGGGCCGCCGGCGGCTTCATGCCACGCGCGCAGCGCCTCGACGATGCCCATGACCTGCCCCTTGTCGTCGACCGCGCCGCGCGCGACCACGCGCCTCCCGCGCGGGCCCTCGACGAGAGCGGGCTCGAACGGCGGACTCGTCCAGAGTTCGAGCGGATCCGCAGGCTGTACGTCGTAGTGGCCGTAGTAGAGGATCCGCGGGCGCCTCGCGGCGTCCGGGCCGACGCCCGGGTGATGCGCGACCACCATCGGATGGCCAATCGTCTTCGCGGCCTCCGCCGTGAAGCCGAGCTCGCGCAGCTCCGCGACGAGCCACTCGGCGCAGCGCCGCGTCTCGTGGTCGAACGCCGGGTCGGTGCTGACGCTCGGGATGCGGAGAAAGTCGCAGAGCCGCTCGGTCGAGCGGTCGAAGCCGCGATCTGCCGCGGCGAGGACCGCAGGAAGGACCTGTGCAGGTGCGGGGTGCGACGAGTGTGGCGAGCGCGTGTCGACAGGCTGCTGCATGGCGCGAAGTGTACGGTCGCCACGCGTTGGCGCGGCGGCTCGTCAGCCCTGCACGACGAAGGCCGCGAGTCCGAGCGCGACGACGGCGAGGCCGATCACCACCACGCCGAAGAAGAACATCAGCCAACGCTCGACGAGCCGCCACTCGACCGCAGGCGGCTCTTGCCTCGACATCCGCGCCGCGCGCGCGGGAGCCTGCTCGAGTTTATCGATCCCTTCCATCTCCGCATAGCTCTTCGGCGGGCGCACCGCGAAGTCGCACGCGCATCGGGGACACGCGGCCTGCGCGGGTCGATCCACGAAGCGGCCCGCATATCCGCAGGCAACGCACTGCCGCTGGTGCAGTCGGGAGAGGTCCTTTGCCCGAATCGCCATGCGCCGAGCATAGCACCGTCCGTGCGGGAACCAAGCGGAAAGTTGCGGCGATGCGCTCATCGGCGAATGCCGAGGCCCGCAAACCCTGCGATACTCCACGCCCATGGCCCGCGCGCGTCCTCAAGCGCGCGGTCGCCTCGCGGAGCCCGCCCCGATGCGCCTCGATCAGTGGATTCAGCACCTCACGGGACTCTCGCGCATGGCCGCGGAGGACGCGCCGCGACTGCCACCCGACCGCACGCTCCTCTCGGGCGAACGCGGCGAGCAGCTCCTCTGGCGCGCCTGCGCGGGCGAGGCCACCCCATGGCGGGAGCGTGTCCTCCGCGAAGTGGAGCCTGTGCGCGCGCCGCTCCTCCAACCCGACGCCTATCTCGCGATCGAGGTCTGGGCCGAGTGCGAACTCTCGGCCCTGCACGCCCTGCACAGACTCGCCCGCGGCCCCGAGGGCGACGGGGGCCTCCGGGCGCGTCCCGAAGCGCGTCCCGAGCCGCGCCTCGAAACGCGCCTCGAGGCGCGTCTTGAGGGAGCGATCCTCTGGCACCTCGAGCACACGCAGCCCGACAACTCGACGAACCGTCCGTGGGCGCTGCATGCGTTCCTCCTCCTCGCGGAGGCCCGCGGACCCGACGACGGGCTCGCCCGCGAGGCCGCGCTCTACGCGGAGACCCTGCTGCACAACATGGTTGCGACCGATGCGCGCGACGAGCCGCTCTCACGATGGATCCTCGCCGACGCCGCGCGCGAGCTCGCCCGATTCCGCGCACCACCGTCGCCGCAGTCGCCCGACTGATCCCGTACGATCCGCGCCATGTCGGTGCCCTCCAACGCCCACACGCCGAGGCTCGGCTCGCTCTTCGGCGCGATCACCAGCGCCATGCAGCCCGCGCGCATGCCGCTCGCTTTCCTCCTCGCGCTCCTCGTTCCCGTGCTCGCATCGCTCGTCGATCGACTCGACGGCGGGCGTCCCGTCGCCATGCAGCCCGACGGATGGATCGCGATCGACTCCGACAGGCTTTTCGCAAGCTTCCCGCAGACCATGTCCGCCTCGGCGCCGCGGGGCGTCTTCGACGACCAGGGAATCGAGCGCCCGAAGGGGGTCGGTACCGCGTTCCTCGCCGAATGCAGGCTCTCCCTCCGCCAGGCGGCCGTCGCGCTTGTGCGGCTTGACGCCAAGCTGGCCCTCCAGTCGCTTCGCGGCGCACTCATCGACGCTCCTGCGCGCGCCGTGCGCGCCGCGCCGCTCGCCTCGACCGCGGCGCTTCTCGTCGGCCTCGCCGCCTCGAGCGTCGTCGCAGGCGGGCTCTGCCGCATGGCCGCGGTGCATGCAGGTCGCCGCGCGCGGCTGACGGTGCTCGAAGGCGCCGCCTACGCGCGCGAGCGCGCGCTGCGTCTTGCCGCGCTCCCCGTCCTTCCGGCAATGGTGGTGGCGCTGCTTGCGCTTCCGATCCTCCTCTTCGCCGTCCTCCTGCGCGTGCCCGCGCTCGACATCCTCGCAGGGGCGCTGTTCGTGGTGCCGGTCCTCGTGGCGCTCCTCGGCGCGATCCTTGCGGCGGTGTCTGTCGCGGCGTTCCCGCTCATGCCCGCAGCGGTCGCCGTCGAGGACTGCGACTCAGGCGACGCCATCACCCGCGCGGCCTCGCTCGCGCTCTCGCGCCCGCTCCTCTGGCTCTCGATCCTCGGCGTCGGAGCGGTGACGATGTTCCTCGGCGGCGCCATCGTCTCCGCCGTCATCGGCCTCGCAGGATGGGCGCTGTCCGAACTGCTCGTCGCCGCGGGCGGCGACTTCGGCAAGCTCCTCGCCACGGGCACGACGGCGCAGCTCGAGTCGCTCGAGGGAACGCGCTCGATCGCCGCGACCGCGCTCGACCTCTGGGCAGGCCTCTTCCGTCTGCTCTGCGGCGCCTACCTCGTCTCGCTCTTCTTCGATCTTTCGACGCGCGCATACCTCCTCATGCGCGCACGGATCGACGGCGAGCCGCCTGCGACGGTGTCGGGTTACGGAGTCGGCTGAGCGCCCGTCCCACGGAGGAAGGCGACCTCCTCCTCGAGCCGCGCGACGCGGGCCTCGAGCGCCGCGAGACGCCCATCGCGATCGGACGCCCGCTCTGGAGCGCCGCCATCCCCCGCACGCACGCCTTGCGTCGCTGCGGCGCCCAACGGGTGCAGATCATCGCAGAGGAGCTGCTGCCAACGCGGCGCCCGGCTCCCGGGCAGCGGGGCCAGTTCGCGAACGAGCGGCGCCTCGCGGCCAGCGAGCCCGCCGAGCGCGCCCTCGACCGCCTCGATCGACTCGAACGGCTGCATCCGCGCCGCGCGTGCACGGAGTTCGCCTACGGTCTGCGGCCCGCGCAGGAGCAGCTCGCAAAGAAGCGCGAGCTCGGGCGCGCGCAGCCCGAGCGCCTCGCCGGCGGTGTGTCGGAACTTCTCGACGCGCGAACCCGTGAAGCTCACGTCTCGGACAAGTCCCTTGCTCCGAAGTCCGTCGAGCGCCGTCAGGGCGCGGTCGTCGTCGAACTCGACGACGGGATCGCGGTTCGACTTCTGCGAGACTCCCGTCACCAGCGAGTTGAGCGAAAGCGGATACTGCGCAGGCGTCGTGAGCGCCTTTTCGATGAGCGTGCCGAGAACGCGGCATTCGTCGGGGGCGAGCGTGGGCATGGAGCAAGCGTACACTTCGCGCATGGATTCGTCGCAAGGCAGGGGTCGTGCAAAGGTGGAGCGCTCCGAGGTCGCGCGCGCGGCCGTGCGCGCGCTCGCGGAGGGGCGCGCTGCGGATCTCGCGGACGCCGTCGAGCGCGGCATCGCGGAGATGGGGGCGAGTCCGCGCGGACGCCGTCCGACGCGCGCGGAGCTGCGTGCCCATGCGCAGGCCCACGAGGAGTCGACCGTGGGCACCGCAGGCCGCGGCCGCCGCATTGCCGCGGTGCTTGAGGAGGCGCTCGAGGTTCTGTCGATCCTCGAGCAAACCGTCGTCTCGCGCGATCCCGAGGGCTGCGCGCGCCGCCCGCCCGCCGTCTACGGACGCGCGGCCCGCGGCGAACTCGACCTCGATCCCATCGTGCATGTCCGCGTCGAGACATCGCTCTCGGCCGCGACCCTCGCACAGGCGCTGTTCGACCACGGTGCGCCCGACCCGACCTGCGGCTCCATCGAGACGCGCTACGGCCGCCTCGACGAGATCAGGCTCGATGGCGCGGAGTCGGCGTTCCGCATCGTGCGAATACCGCCACGCATGACGGTCGACCGCGACCGCGATCTCGTGCGGGGCGTCCCCATCGAGCACGCCGACTACGAGCAACTGTCCGCACACGCGCCCCGTCGCTGATGCACGCTGCGCGACGGCACAGCTTCACAAGCCCTGGCACGCCCGCCCGAGGCTGGGCAACGCCATCACGGGGCTGGAAAAGGGCGCAAAAAAGGCGCAGGGAACCCACGAGAGGCCCGGGAAATCCTGCGAAGCCAGGGAAAGCCAAGCAGCGCGGGAAAACCCACGAGCCCACAGGTGCTCCGCATGCGCTCCGAGATGACCCTCTGACGACAATCCGCCCAAGGGCGGTTGCCCTCAGGACAGGCCGCCCTTTAGTTCCTTGCCGGAACCCCAGGTTGCGCGGAGCCGACGAAGCGCTGCGTCTTCCGCGCGCGGTGCAGCGGGGGCATCGTCCTTGCCACGGCGTCGGCTGAAGGCGGTGCCGAAGCCCTCGTCCGCCTTCGGGCCCTTGCCGCCACCAGCGCCGCCCGCAGCCTGCGGCTCGGGTCTCGCAGGCGGCTCGATGAGCGCCTTGATGGACAGGCTGATGCGCTTCTTCCCGCCGTCGACGCCGAGCACCTTGCAGGTGACGACCTCGTCCTTGCGCAGCGCGGACTCGACGGTCGGAATGCGGTCGTGGCTGATCTCCGAGATGTGGACGAGGCCCTCGACCCCGGGCGCGATCTCGACGAATGCGCCGAAGGGCATCGTCTTCGTGACGCGTCCCGTGACCGTCGCGCCAGGCTCGAGCGACTGCATCGCGGCGACCCCGGGATCCGCGACGAGCTGCTTGAGTCCGAGTCCGATCTTCGGCGGAGACTGCGTGTCGTCGATCTTGAGCACGCGCACCTGAACCACCTGCCCGACCTTCACCACGTCGGCGGGGTTCTTGACGCGCTCGTGCGCGAGGTCCGACACATGGATGAGCCCGTCGACGCCGCCGATGTCGGCGAACGCGCCGTAGCTTTGCACGGAGGTGATCGTCGCGGTGCGAGTCTGTCCCACCTCGAGCACCGCGAGAAGCTTCTCGCGCTGCTCGGCCCGCTCGGCGGCGATCACGGCCTTGCGGCTGACGACGAGGCGCTCCTTCTCCTTGTTGAGCTCGACGATCTGAACGGGGAACTTCTCACCGAGGAACACAGAGATGTCGGCGACATGACGCACGTCGACCTGCCCCGCGGGCATGAAGGCGCGGTGGTGCGCGATCTCCATCTCAAGACCGCCCTTGTTCATGCCCGTGCAGCGCGCCTCGACGATCTGCCCGATCTCGAGGGTGCCCCAGTCCGCCTTCTGCACGGCGCCCTCGAGGCTCAGGATCGAGAGCCCCTCGTACGGATCGAAGCGCTCGACCACGAAGCCGCGCTCGCTTCCGACGACTGGCGGCTGCTGATCGCCGCTCTGCAGGAACTGCGCCAGCGGGCAAACGCCCTGCGACCGCGGGCCGAACTCGACGAACACATCGCCCGCGTGGACGCGGATGATCGTTCCCTGCCGCACCTGACGACCGCGCGAGGCGGTCTTCGGCGCGGAAGACCCGCCTTCGAGATCCTCGACGGAAAGGCCACCGAGCGCGGCCTCGATCTCGCGCTCGAGCTCTGCGTCGTAGCTGCTGGTGCGGGCGTTGGGGAAGGACTCAGCGTTGTTCTTTGGGTCAGTCGACATGTTCGATCTCGGGCCGAGCAGCGTACCTTCCCGCGCGACTCCCGACCAACAGCGTGGACGGCGATTTTCCGTTCGGTTTTGAGACAGCGCGGGAACACCGCTCATGGACAACCCGAACCGTCGAGGCCTTGCGGCGTCGGCGCTTCCCAATTCATCGTCTCTGCGCAAGCGGCTCGCCGCGCGGAGTGGAGGGGCGAAAGGTCGCGGGGATCCGCGCAGGTCGACGGGCCAAGCCCTCCGTCCCTCCGTGCGCGGCCCCGCGTCGATGCCGGGACCGTGAAGGCAACGCGGACGCCGTTGCGCTCGAGGCGCACGGAGCCAGGCTTGCGGGGGACGGCGGGTGCGTCCGAGAAGTGCGCCGCGAGGGTTGGGCCGCGAGGGTTGGGGCGCGAGGGTTGGGGCGCAAGGGTTGGGGCGCGAGGGTTGGGGCGCAAGGGTTGGGGCGCAAGGGTTGGGGCGCAAGGGTTGCGGCGCAAGGGCCGCGGCGCAAGGGCGCTTGAGGCGCGCCTGCGTCCGAGAATCGTCGATCGGAACCCTCAAGAGTCAAGGTGTCGTTATCATCCGACGCCCGCACGGCGGGCTCCAGCGAACGAAGAGGTTTCACCATGGCCAAGTCGAACACAGCGTGGGGCATCGAGATCGGGCAGTACGCCATCAAGGCGATCCAACTCGAGGAAGTCGGGGACGAGGTCCGCGTCCGCGACTTTGCCGTCATCCCGCATGTACAGGTCTTGACAGATCCCGAGCTCTCCTCCGACGGCGACGCGGGCGCCATCGCCAAGGCGACCGCCGTGCTCGAGATGTCGCTGTCCGCCCTGGCGACGCAGAAGCAGCTGACGGGCCAGAAGGTCGTCGTCAACTTCAACTGGCTCACGGGGCGCGGCTTCGCGCGGTTCGCAAAGCTCCCCGCGGTGTCTCCGCGCGAGATCCCGAACCTCGTGAAGTACGAGGTCGACCAGCAGATTCCCTTCCCGGTCGACGAGATCGAGTGGGACTACCACGCCTTCGAGAGCGCGGATTCTCCCGAGGTCGAGGTCGGCCTCTTCGCCATCCAAAAGGAGCCGCTCGAGGAGTTCCTCGCGCTCGTCGGCGAGAAGCTCGGCGTGGATCCCCGCGCGGTGACGCTCGGTCCGATCGCGCTCTACAACGCGTTCGCCTTTGACCGCGGCATCCCCGAGAAGAACGAGCCCTTCGTGCTCCTCGACATCGGCACCTCGTCGACGGACCTGATCGTCGCGCACGGCACCCGCTGCTGGATGCGCACCTTCCCGCTCGGCGGGCACAACTTCACCGAGGCGATCGCCGAGGAGTTCAAGTTCCCGTATCGCCAGTCCGACGCGCTCAAGCAGGAGAGCGCGACCAGCAAGTACGCCAAGCAGATTATGACCGCGATGCGGCCCGTCTTCGGCGACCTGATCGGCGACGTCCAGAAGTCGCTCCAGTTCTACGAGTCGCAGAACAGGGGCGTGAAGCTGCGCAATGTCATTGGCATGGGCTCGACGCTGAAGATCCCAGGCCTCCGCAAGTTCATCGGCATGCAGCTCAACCTCGAGGTCGAGCGCCTCGACCATTTCGAGCGGATCGCGGTCGAAGGCCCCGCGGCCGCCGACTTCTCGCAGCATGTCGTCACCTTCGGCGTCGCATACGGCCTCGCGCTGCAGGGGCTCGAGCGCTCCGCCGTGCAGGTCAATCTCCTTCCGCTCGCGAGCATGCGCCAGCAGGTCTGGCGCAGCAAGACCCGCTGGTTTGCGGCCGCGGCGGCGATCGCCTGCGCCGCGGGCGGACTCATGTTCGCGCGCGGCATCCTCGACAAGGGCGCCCTCGGCGACGCCGCGGCCGTGACGAGCGCGCAGGCGGTGCTGAACTCGGCGCGCAGCTTCGAGTCGCAGCTGAACAGCATGGCCGCGGATGTCGGAAACCTCTCGACCAACATGCTGGCGCTGGTCGAGGACCGCGAGGTCTGGCCCTTCCTCGTCAGCGATGCGATCAGCGCGACCGCCGCAGGCAACACGCCCGCCGCGCTCGGCGACGACTTCACCGTCCTCTCGACGGCTCCCACGAGCGGCGAGCGTCGGCTGCAGGCCACGCTCCGCGACCTCGCGGGCGTCTACAAGCTGAACGCCGCGGGCGAGCGCATCATCGAGGTCACGATGGACATCGAGTTCGCGGGGCCTGACCGCGAAGGCCAGCTCGGCGACACGGTGTGCCGCTGGCTCGAGGACAACGCGGTGCGTGCGGAAGCGCCGTATGTCATCCAGAATGTCCGCTCGAACAACAACCTGATCACCGACTTCACCGTCACCGAGACGGGCGCGCTCGCCTCCGCGGGAAGCGGCTCGGGTGGCGCAGCGCAGGGCGGCTCCTCGACGGGGCCCGCCGAGCCAGACGCGGGTGCGCCGATGGGTTCGTTCACCGCGAAGACCGAGGACGGCGCCACCAGCAACTTCGGTGGCGTGACGGGTCGGCGCCAGCCGACCGATGGCGCAAAGGTGCAGCGTCCAGGCGGCCTGCTGAGCGGCGCCGGCGACGCCGGAAGCTCGTTCACCCCGGCTGATGCCAGCCAGGACCAGGGCGCGGGCGCCGGCGGCTTCACCCGCGCGCGCACCGACGACTCCTCGAAGTCGGCGGTCGACCTCGACAAGATCGCGCCGATTCCCGCGCGCCCCTCGATCTATCCGGCAGGAAGCACGGTCCACCGCGGCAAGGTGACCTTTGAAGTCAAGCTGAAGGGCGCCGTCGCTGCGAGCGCGGCCCCGGCGGAGGTTCAGTGATGGCAAAGCAGCTCCCACCCCAGGTCCAGTCCGCGCTTCTGTGGGCCAAGTCGAACACCATCGTGGTCGTCTTCTGCGCGATCGTGCTTGTCGTGCCCGCCGCGGCATTTGTCTTCGCAGGCAAGTTCGCGGATGACGTCCGCGAGGACGCCCAGAAGAAGGCCTCGGTCCACTCCGATCTCTCCTCGATGGCGAAGAAGAGCGTGAGCCTGCCCATTCCAGGCGGCGAGCCCTTCCCGCTCGCGGGCCTTCCCAACGAGGACATCGTGCGCGAGTACGAGCAGATCCTCACGAAGGTCGGCGACGACGCGCGCGCCGTGTACACGGCCGCGCGCGACTTCAACGCGGGCACGGGCGCGGAACTGAAGCATGCCCCCATCGTGCCCTCGTCGGTGTTCCCGAACTACAACAGGGCAAACCGCTCGGACGCTGAAAGCGTGCGCTTCCGCTTCGGAGACGCTCTGCGAGCCTCCTATGAGCGGCTGCTCGCGGACTGCCGAACGGGCGTGCCGCTCGAGCCAACGTCCCTGAAGAACGCGATCGAAGCCGCCGAGAAGCGCTTCGTGCAGGGCGAGCTCAAGCAGGAGTCGCGCGCCAAGCTCGACGCAGCGCAGACCGCCGCCCTCGACAAGCAGCTCGGGAAGGCCCGCATCGAGCAGTACTTCGAGATCGCGAAGCGGATCTCGTTCTATGTGGATCCCGCGGCGTTCCCGATCCCGACGCGCGAGGTGATGAACAAGATCCTCCCGACGGGTTCCGATCCCGCGAAGGCCTACGACGCCCAGGACGCCGCGCTCTTCGACGAGCAGTGGAAGTTCTGGATCATCTCGGATGTGCTCCATGCCTTCAGGGACGCGAACGCGGCGAATCCCTCCGTCCTCCAGGCGCCGCTCAAGCGCGTGATGCAGATCCGCGTTCTCCCCGTGGAGGGGGCGGCGTCCGCATCTGCGGGCAGCGGCGAGGCAAGCGCGATGGGCGGCGAGGTCGCCGCTGCCGAGGGTGACGCAGCCGCAGGCGATGCGTCTGCGGCCGGCGCAGCGACGGGCACCGCGACGGCCGCGCTCGGCCCGCCGCAGGTCGATCCGAAGGTCGAGGCGCCGCGTGACTTCTCGCGTCGCTTCACGGGTCGCGTGAGTAACCCCGTCTACGACGTGCGCCTTGTCGAGGTGGTGTTCGTGGCCGAAACGGCCCGTCTTCCGCGCATCTTCGACGCCCTGGCGTCTCGCAACTTCATGACGGTGGCCAACGTGCGGCTTTCTCCCGCGGACCCCTTCGAGGCCGCGCGCGATGGCTATCTCTACGGAGTCGAGCCCGTCAGCGAAGTGCGCGCCACGATCGAGACCATCTGGCTTCGCGAGTGGACGGCTGTCTCAATGCCCGCCGTCGTCAGGTCGCAGTTCGGAATCTCGACCGCGGCTCCCGCCGCGGAAGAGGCATCGAGCGCGGGTTGACGCCGGAGCAGGGAACGACGGACTGAACTGAACAGCGTTGCGAACACCATCCGAGACACGATTCGAGCGAAGCCGCACCCATGGCATCGCTCGGCAAGACAGGACAACAGCATGAAGACCAAGGGCATCTCCTTCATCGAGCAGCACATTGAGAAGATCGTGCTTGGCGTGTCAGGCGCCGTCTTCGTCAGTGTTCTCGTGTGGCAGCTCTTCCCGAACAGCGTCACGCTCGACGGGCAGTCTGTCCCGTTCGGCGAGATCGATCGTCGCATCGCAGAGAAGACCACGACGCTCAAGGGCAAGCTCGAGCAGCGGCAGGAGCCTCTCGCGGCCCAGCTCGCCGACCGACTCGCGGAGACGGCGCCGGGGTTCCGCGATCGCCTCGCATCGGGTGTCTCGCCATCGGGACCGCTCGGGCGCTTCGAGCCCCGCCTTGCGACGCTGCTTCAGTCCGACGGCGCCGCCAGCGGCGAGCCGTTCCATGTTCCGAACTTCCCCGCGGTCGCCATGCGTCAGACGATGCAGGTCGACGACACGCTCGAAGACTCGGTCGTGCAGCAGTTCCCCGACTTGAAGGCGCGCTTCTCTTCACAGGCCGGACCGTTCGACATCTCGTGGACCGTGCCGAGCGCCGTCCTCGACCTCGCCACCGTGCGGGCTGAACTGCAGGGAACGAGCCGGGGCGCGCAGATCCCGTCGCTGTGGTACCGCAACACGATTTTCATCGTCGACATCGAGTTCGAGCGCGAGCGGAAGCTTGCCGATGGCGGGTGGGGCGATGCCGCGATGGTCGCAGCGCTTCCCGGAGCCTTCAGCTTCCGTGAGGAGATGAAGAAGAACCCCGATGCGGGCCTGCGCGACGCCGCTTGGGAGTACCTCTCCGATACGGCGCGGCAGCGCCAGATCGTGCAGCCGGACTTCCTTGCAACGAAGCGGAGCAACTTCTCCGCCGGCGCCATGCTCGCGGAGGAGTCGTCCGCGACCTCTGTGGAGGATCCCGATGTCCGCCGCCTTCGCCGCGAGGTGGCGAAGCGCACGATCGAATACAAGCGGATCGAGGACGATCTCAAGGGGATCGGTGGCCCTCTCGACGAGGCTCCCCGCGATGATCGCCGCCGCGAGGGCGGTGCATCGGGTGGCGGACAGTCGGGCGGCGGACAGGGCGGTGGTGGCCGATCCGGTGGGGGCGGTGGCGGCGTCAATCGTCCCGGCGGCGGCCTTTCAGGCGGCAGTGGCGCGGCGGGCGGCATGGCAGGCCGTCCAGGCGGCGGCGCGGCCGATCCGCGCGACGAGGAGACGAAGAAGCGGCGCATTGCGATGACCAAGAGGCTTCGTGACCTCGAGAAGCGCATGCAGTCGGCTCAGGAGAGGCTCGATCGCAAGCTTGCGGAGACTGGCGCTGTCGGCGGCGCGGCGGCCGGACCTGCCTCGACCGAGCTGATCGCGGCGGACTCGCTTGTCGTCTGGGCGCACGATCTCGGCGTTCAGGCGGGGAACACCTACCGCTATCGGGCGGTTGCCCGCATCTACAACCCGTTCTTCACCAACGGCGGCGTGCTGGTCGAGGAGCAGAAGTCCCTCGGTGATCCGTTCACGCTGGGTACGGCGGTCTCCGAGTGGAGCACGCCCTACACCGTGACGCCTCCAATCGCATTCTTCGTTGTCGACGCGGTGCCTGGCGAGGGGCGCCTCGGCATCGGTTCCGCCACCGTCGACATCTACCGCTACTACGACGGAGTGCGTCGTCGTGAGCGCGTCGCCGTGCAGCCAGGCGAGATGATCGGTGCAGGTCGCTCCGACGACGGAATCGATTTCGATACCGGCTTCTACCTCGTCGATGTGATCGCGGATCCCGCGGTCGAGCGGGGGGGAGGCGATCGCCGCGTGTCGGCTATCGCCATCGTGCAGTCGGCGACCGGCGAGTCCTATCAGGTTCGTATCCCGCGCGACGAACTCGGAAGCCCCATGCGCTCCGCGTTCGACGACGAGATCGAGCTCGCCAGAGCGGAGACCGCCACGCCAGCAACCCCTGCAGCTCCGTCTGGTGCCGCAGGAGGTGCACCTGCGGGCGGCAATCGCCCCGGAAGCGGTCGTGATGGAAACACCTCGTCGGGATCTCGCGGCTGAGCGCTCCGTCGCTGTCGCAATCCCCGATCAGTCATCGCCCCGAGGGGGTCGCGCGAGCCGCGGCCTCCTCGGGGTGTTCGCTTGTGCGGCAGGGGCGGCAACGGCGAAGTCTGGCCCCCGCGCGGCCACTGGGGCAGGAGGGGTGGCGCTGATCCGCGCGCGTGGAT
The DNA here is from genome assembly GCA_016124975.1 of Phycisphaera sp. Lineage (GTDB taxonomy): Bacteria > Planctomycetota > Phycisphaerae > Phycisphaerales > SM1A02 > QWPT01. Next base: position 172,197 of record WGMP01000012.1, read on the forward strand.
TTGTTGTGGATGGACCAGCTCCGGACACGCGGTTCGGCGGTGAATCGCAGGCAGGACAAAGTTCTCGCCACCGAAAGTAAGGCGACTCGCGCGTTCTCGGACTTCCAGAGAACCTTTCACGCCCCACCAAGGTCCGAAGCCACAAAAAGAGCGATCGGTTTCCTCCCTCCACAGGAAATTTTTCCATCTCACCACGCAGAGGCGTTGACAGCCTTGCCGAAATGGCTATCCTTGCCCCTCCGCACTCGGACGCGCAGCGCGCAGAAGAGTCGGAAGGATCTTTGACAAGTTGCTTGAATAGCGTGCAAAATGTGTCGCGAGCGCGGCGCATCAAGCGTGCTGATCCGCTGGATTCTCAGGGCAAAGCCTTGGGTTTCAGCAGGCAGTGACGGTTGGGCGCAGCGTGCATCGCACCGAGATATGAGCACTAGGCGACTGCGCGTTTCATGCAGCAGGTCGAGCCTCCAATGGCAACAGTCATCGGCGTCTCTCCTGGGCATCGAATGCGTTGGCCCCATCATGCAAGTGGGGCCGTGATCAAAGACCGCTGTTGTGACCCGTCGAAAGGCGAGCCACGGCATTCGGTAGACGCGATCAAGTCAATAAGGGCACGTGATGGATGTCTTGGCGTCAAGAGGCGATGAAGGACGTAGGAACCTGCGATAAGCCCAGGGGAACTGGTAACCAAGTTATGATCCTGGGATTTCCGAATGGGGCAACCCGGCTCTTATGAGTCATCCACGGCTGAATGTATAGGCCGTGAGAAGCGAACCTCGTGAACTGAAACATCTTAGTAGCGAGAGGAAAGGATATCAACCGATACTCCGTTAGTAGCGCCGAGCGAACGCGGATCAACCAGCAGTCTGTTCGAATGACCTGGAAAGGTCAACCACAGAAGGTGACAGTCCTGTAAACCAGAAGCTGGCCAGCCCTAGAGTAGAGTCGGACTCGTGAAATCCGGCTTGAACACGGGGGGACCACCCTCCAAGGCTAAGTACTACTTGACGACCGATAGTGAACCAGTAAGGCGACTGAACGATGAAAAGAACCCCGATAAGGGGAGTTCAAAGAACCTGAAATCACGTGCTTACACAGCGGTTGCAGCCCGTAAGGGTGGCAGCGTGCCTTTTGCATAATGATCTGGCGAGTTACTCTCCACGGCAAGGCTAAGCCATACCCTGGCGCAGCCGAAGGGAAACCGAGTCTTCAAAGGGCGTGTAGTCGTGGGGGGTAGGCGCGAAACTGGGTGATCTACCCATGGGCAGGTTGAAGGGAGGGTAATGCCTCCTGGAGGACCGAAGCCGTGAACGTTGAAAAGTTCTGGCATGACCTGTGGGGAGGAGTTAAAGTCTAATCATACCCAGAGATATCTCGTTCTCCCCGAAATAGTTTTTGGACTAGCCTCGTGTATCACAAGTTGGGGGTAGAGCTACTGAATGGGTTTGGAGGGCTACCCGCCTATCCGGCCTAATCAAACTCCGAATACCAACTTGGCAGGCACGGGAGTAAGACTACGAGGGATAATCTTCGTGGTCAAAAGGGAAACAACCCGGACCACCAGCTAAGGTCCCTAATCGAGCCTCAGTTAGAAAGGTAGTCGGATTGCTGTGACAGCTAGGATGTTGGCTTAGAAGCAGCCACCATTTAAAAAGTGCGTAACAGCTTACTAGTCGAGGAATCCGGCGCCGATAATTATCGGGAATCAAGGTTCGTACCGAAGCTGTGGACTGACATTGTCAGTGGTAGGGGAGCGTTGCTGTCAGCTGTGAAGCTTTCCCGGCAAGGGTTGGTGGAGCGGCAGCAAGTGAATATGCCAGATTGAGTAACGATAAATGGAGTGAGAATCTCCATCGCCGAAAGCCCAAGGTTTCCTGGGGAAGGTAATTCCGCCCAGGGTTAGTCGGATCCTAAGACGAGGCTGAAGAGCGTAGTCGATGGACATGCGGTCAACATTCCGCAACCTGCATGGAAGGTCACGCCGGCGTGACGAATCTCAAAGTTCAACGGGACAGTGAAGCGTCCAGGCCCTAGAGGCCGCTGTTGGGTGGCGAGGTTTCAAGAAAAACCGTCCGGATACAACCATGCAGTCCGTACCAAAACTGACACAGGTGGGCGTGGCGAATAGCCTCAGGCGCTCGAGAAAACGGTCGTGAAGGAACTAGGCAATTTTACCCCGTACGTTCGCAATAAGGGGGCCCTACTCGCAAGAGAGGGCGCAGAGAAAAGGCTCTGGCAACTGTTTATCAAAAACACAGCACTGTGCTAACTCGCAAGAGGACGTATACAGTGTGACGCTTGCCCGGTGCCGGAACGTCAAGGGAGCTGGTTAGCCGCAAGGCGAAGCTAGCGACCGAAGCGCCGGTAAACGGCGGCCGTAACTATGACGGTCCTAAGGTAGCGAAATTCCTTGTCGGGTAAGTTCCGACGCGCATGAATAGCGTAATGACTGGAGCACTGTCTCCACGACCGACTCGGTGAAATAGTAGTAGCGGTGAAGATGCCGCTTACCCGCGGCAAGACGGAAAGACCCCGTGGACCTTTACTGTACGCTTGCAGTGATCATGGATTCAATCTGCGTAGGATAGGTGGGAGGCTTTGAAGTTCCGCTTTCGGGCGGGATGGAGCCAATGGTGAAATACCACCCTGATCGGATTCGTGGTCTAACGTTGATTCCCTTGAAGCAGGGCAGCGGACACTGCATGCCGGGCAGTTTGACTGGGGCGGTCTCCTCCCAAAAAGTAACGGAGGAGCGCAAAGGTTGGCTCAGTGCGGTTGGCAACCGCATGTCGAGTGTAAGAGCACAAGCCAGCTTTACTGCAAGTCATACAGGACAAGCAGTCTCGAAAGAGGGCTCTAGTGATCCGGCGATTCTGTGTGGAAGGGTCGTCGCTCAACGGATAAAAGGTACCCCGGGGATAACAGGCTGATCGCTCCCGAGCGTCCATAGCGGCGGAGCGGTTTGGCACCTCGATGTCGGCTCATCACATCCTGGGGCTGAAGGCGGTCCCAAGGGTTAGGCTGTTCGCCTATTAAAGTGGTACGCGAGCTGGGTTCAGACCGGCGTGAGCCAGGTCGGTCCCTATCTGTCGTGGGCGTTGCAACATTGACGGGAGACAACTTTAGTACGAGAGGATTGGGTTGGACGCACCCCTGGTGTGCCAGTTGGACCGCTCGGTCCATAGCTGGGTAGCTACGTGCGGCAGGGATAATCGCTGAAAGCATCTAAGCGAGAAGCCCACCCGGAGATAAGTGTTGCTTTGAGACCCCTTGAAGACTACAAGGTTGATAGGCCACATGTGTAAGCGGAGAGATCCGTTCAGCTAAGTGGTACTAACGGTCAAAGACTTTGTCGCGTCTACCGGCTTCCGTGGCCCCGATCGGGGTTCACAGCCGGAGTCGCCAGTGCGCATGTCAGGTGCGATGGAAGACACACAATGCTGCTATTCAGCCTTGCAGAACCGAAAGGTTCTTCAAGGATTTGTCGGTGACCATAGGCAAGGGGTCACACCTGTTCCCATCCCGAACACAGAAGTTAAGCTCTTGCCGCCGATGATACTGCTCAGCGGGAAAGTAGGTTATCGCCGACTTTATGAACAACGCCAGGGTAAACCCTGGCGTTGTTCTTTTTTACCCTGTTCTCTTTGGCTGAGAGTCAGTGACTCGTTCTCCTGCGGCGGGCATCCGCCTGCGCAGTCGTTCCTCGCGCAGCTGGGCGGCGGGGTCCCTTCGTGCAGGCAGAGCGGTGTCGCGGGTTCTGCTCGAGCCGAAGGCCGGGACTGCGCTGTCCGAGACATTCGATCTGCCGTCGAGGTTCCCCTCGGCGGTGGAGTGCGCGTGACCCTTCCAGCGTTCCAAGCATGTCAGTCCTAGGCGTCGGCCACTCGCGTCAGCTGCGGGCGGATCATCGGTGTCGTGCCTGCTTTGCGCGGGGGCGGCGAGTTGCAGAACCGTCGCGATGGCGTTGATTGGGCAATCCCGCTCGTTCGAGCGGGGAAGGGTGCAGCGGCCTTTCAGTCAGAAAGCAGTCGGTTTTTCGATGCCTCCCATTTGAAAGCCTCATCGACACTTGATTCCGCGTAGACTTTCCGCGTGCGGCGAGCTGCGGAAAGCGCTCGACAATCTCCGTCCTGCCTCGAGACGGTGTATGGTCTCCAGTTCGAACCGCGTGTGCGGCTCGAGGGGCCATCGAGGCCGCGACCGATCGGCGTCGAGTCGCGATGTTCTTCCAGATGGGGCTGGGAGTGTGCACTGTGCCGATGTTCAAGATCTATGTGGGAAATCTCGACCCGCGCGTGACAATCGCCCAGGTTCGGGAGATCTTCTCTCCATTCGCCACCATCGAGGATGCTGTCCTTGTCTCCGATTCGAAGACGGGCAAGCTGAAGGGCTTTGCCATCGTCATGATCCGTGACGAGGAGATCGGTCGGGCCGCAGTCAAGGCGACCCAGGGCAAGCGGCTGCTCGGCAAGACGCTGACGATCAACGAGGTGATGAAGAAGGGCGCCGCTGCGGCAAAGGCGGCGAAGGAGATCAGGCAGGGACCGTTCGGCCCGCACTTCAATCGCCAGGGTGGCGGCCGCGCAGGCGGCGGTCGGGGCGGCCTGCGTCGGGGACAGAACAGGGGGCCCCGTGGTCCGTCTTCTGGCTTTGGCGCATCAGGTGGGGGGTTTGCCTCGGGACTCGGCGGGCCTGGCGCACAGTCGTTCCGTCCCATGGACCGTCCCGTGGACCGTCCCGTGGACCGTCCCATGGACCGTCCAAGCGGCGCTCCTCCGCAGCGCTTCGACCCATCTCGTCCGCCATCTGACGAGCGGTCACACGGAACCGAGTCAGGCGACGCGAGTCGGCCGGAGTGATCTGAAGGCGACCAGCTCCTTCTGCATCAGGCGGTGTGCCCGTGTGCTGAGTGTCGGGAATGGCCGCGTCACCCAGCGACTGCGGTTCACCCATAGTTCAACCATGGTTCAACCATGCTTCAGGCATGTTTCAAGCATGGTTTTGGGTTCCGCCCGTGGAGTCCGTGCATTTCAGACGATCGGTGGGTCTGGAGCTTGGGATCGCAGATCTAGGGATCTCACGGGTCGGGCCGTTCGTTCGCGGCGTTCGGCACCCGTGATGTGCCAGCCAACCGGCACGGTCTTCGACGACGAGCAACGCTCCGAAATGAAACGCGCGCGCACCGAATGGTGCGCGCGCGTCACGGATGTTGATTGAGGGCGACTGGCTGATCACCAGTCGCTGTCGAAGCGCTGCTCGCGACGGCTGTCGCGATCGCGATCCTGCTCACGACCGCCGCGGCCACCACCGCCGCCGCCGCCGCCGCCACCACCGTAGCCGCCGCGGCCACCGCCGCCGCCGCCACCGAAGCCGCCACGGCCACCGCCGCCGCCACCGTAGCCGCCACGGCCACCGCCGCCGCCACCGAAGCCGCCGCCACCACCACCGCCGCCGAAGCCGCCGCCTGGACGCGGAGCGCGGGGCTGCGCCTCATTGACGACAAGGGCGCGGCCCTCGAAGTCCTTGCCATTCAGGTTCTCGATGGCGGCCTGTCCGGCCTCCTTCGAGCCCATGGTCACGAAGCCGAAGCCGCGCGAGCGTCCGGTCTCGCGATCGGTTCCGATGAACACATCCAGCACCTCACCATGCGCAGAGAAGATTTCACGAAGGCCATCTGGCGTCGTACGATAATTGAGATTTCCGACAAAGATCTTGAACATGTCTGGCCTCCTAGGCCAGTTTCGCGCCCTGTGATGCCCGTGGGCAGCCAAGGCCGTAGTGAACTCGCGACGCGCAGGGGACTGACAGTCAGTGGTGCGGTCAACCGCGGATGATACCGTCTTTCTGTCTGTCAAGGCCACCCAACACCCCGATTTGGGGCAGGTTACACTTTGGGGATGGCATTTCTCGAGGTGAAGAGCCCCCGTTGGACGAGGCGGATCGACTTCGGATCTGACCCGATTTCGGTCGGGAGGCACCCTGACAACCAGATCCAGTTCAACGACGACGGGCTGAGCCGCAAGCACTGCGTCTTCGAAAGGCGGCCCGACGGCTGGTGGGTGCAGGACCTTGGTTCTCGGAACGGAACCAAGGTCAACGGCGTCCGGGTCGCCAACGCGTCCCTCACGGCAGGGGATGTCGTTCGCGTCGGGAACCTCGAGATTCGCTTCATGGCGCCCGAGGCCCCCGCATCCACGGCAGGCCGCGCGGGCGGGAACACAGGCGCCGCGACGGTCGACGAGTCCAGACAGGACGCGACGGGCTACGAGGCGGCGATCAGGCGCGTGTGCGAAGCGGCGCTCTCGAAGCAGTTCGGCCAATCCGACATCGCACTCGTCGATGCTCGAGGCACGGTGCTGCACGCGGCGTCTGGTGCGAACGACGCGATGCCTGCTGAGAGCGTTCGGCTGATGCGGCTCCTGCTCCTCGCGTGCTTCCGTTCGAGGGCGAGCGATCTGCACGTGGAACCCAAGGCGGACAAGGCGACGGTGCGCATACGCGTCGACGGGGTGATGGTCACCCTGGTCGAGGATCTGCCGACCGAGGTGTTCCGCCGGCTGATCGGGGTGACGCGCGTTCTCTGCCAGTTCGACCAGAGCGTCAAGGCGGAGGTGCTCGACGGGCACTTCAGCGTCGAGGTGAAGCAGCGGCGCGTCGACTATCGCGTGAGCCTCACGCCTGCCGTGCACGGAATGAAGCTGGTCCTGCGCGTGCTCGATCCCGCGAACGCGCCGAGCAGGCTGCATGAGCTCGGGATGCTGCCCTGGATGTATGAGAAGCTCAGGACGGTGTGCAACCGCGACGCTGGGCTTGTCCTCGCGTGCGGCCCGACGGGCTCGGGAAAGACAACCACGCTCTACTCCTGTCTGCGGGAGATCGACCTCGAGCAGCGCAACGCGATCACGATCGAGGATCCGGTCGAGTACCAGATCGAGGGAGCGACGCAGATTCCCATCGATTCGAAGCAGGGGCATACCTTCGGCGGACTGCTCCGCTCGATCTTGCGACAGGATCCCGACGTGATCCTGGTCGGTGAGATCCGCGACGCCGAGACGGCGAATGTGGCGATGCAGGCCGCGATGACGGGTCACCTCGTCTTCTCCACGGTGCATGCACGCGACACCATCGGGTCGGTGTTCCGTCTCCTTGACCTCGGGGTCGAGGGCTATCTCGTGGCGAACGCGCTCGACATCGTCATCGCGCAGCGGCTCGTGCGGGTGCTCTGCCCGACCTGCCGGCGGCAGACGGCGCCGACGCTGGCGCAGCAGCTGAAGATGGGGAAGGGGATCGAGGGCATGGCCACGATCTTCGAGCCTGTCGGCTGCGACTACTGCCTCGACACGGGCTACTACGGCCGTCGCGCGCTCTTCGAGCTTCTCGAGATGAACGACATGCTTCGCGAGGTGGTCTTGAAGCAGCCTACGCCGCAGCAGTTGCGCGAGGTGCTGAAGAGCGGGCTCTTCACCTCGCTGCAGGGATACGGCTTCCAACTGGTCATGAACGGGATCACGAGCTACGACGAGGTCGAGCGCGTGTCGGGGCCTGAGAATTGAGCGCCATGCGGCCCTCCGAAGCCTTCGCCGTGCTCGGCATCGAGCCGCGTTTCGAGATCGCGGCGCGCGAACTGCGCGCCGCGTGGATGCGCCGAGCCGCCGCCGCACACCCCGATGCCGCGGGTGCTGTGGACGAGAGCGCGCGGGTGAACGACGCCATGCGGATTCTGGCGGACCCGATCCAGCGGGCGCAGGCACTCCTCGAGCTGAGGGGGGGGCGCGTCGCGGGAACCCGTGCGCTGCCGCAGGCCTTCCTGCTCGAGATGATGGAACTGCGCGAGCGCGCGGATGCCGCTGCAGGCGACTCTGCGGCCATCGCCGCCCTGCGCGCCGAGGCCGCCGATCGTCGTGAAGGCGAGATCGCGCGCATCGCGGAGGCGTTCGCCAGCATGAAGGACGGCGCGATCGATGCCGCCGCGATCGAGGACTCGATCCTCGTCATCCGCGCCTTCGATCGGATGGTGGAGCAGCTGGCGCGCGAGGAGAGCGGCGCGCGGGGAGATGCGCCGTGATCGGCGGTGCGATGGGCGATGCGATGCCCGATCTCGCGCGGGAGCTCTGGACCTTTCCCGAACTCGCGGCGATCGACATCTTTCTCTTCGCGCTGATGGTGCCGCTACTCGCGGTCTACGCGTTCTTCAGCTTCATCGAGACCACTTACTTCGCGCTCACTCCCGCCGAAAGGCTGTCGCTGCGGCGGGTCTCGCCGCGCGCCGCGGAGATCGTCGAGGGGATGCTCTCGCAGCCGAGGATCCTGCTCGTCGGATCCATGCTCGGCGCGCTGCTCGCGAGCACGTCCTACTTCGTCGTCAGCTCGGTGCTGGTCACGCGCTTCGAGTCCTCGGTCGCCGTGTCCGTGGCGCTCGCGGCGCTCTCGCTGTTCGGGATGGTGCTCGCGGCAGAGGTGCTTCCGAAGCTTGTCGGCAACGCCGACCGCGTGCGATCGGCCCGTTTCGCAGCGCGCCCGACCGCGCTGTTCTGCGCGCTGATCGGCCCCGTGGCGCGCGCGCTCGACCGCTTTATCCTCGCGCCGTTCGGACGGCTCACGGCGGCGGCGCCATCGGGCGGCGTGGTCGATGCCGCGGAGCTGGCGGCGCTCCTCGAGCAGTCGGCGCGTGCGGGTGCGATCGACCTCCGCGAGCGCGAGGCGATCGAGGGGGTCATGCGTCTCCGCAGGCTGCGCGTGCGGGACGTGATGACCCCGCGCGTCGACATGGCGTATGTCCACGGCGACTCGGACGACGCCGAGATCCTTGCGTGCGCGACAGCGGCGCGGCTCACGCATCTTCCCGTCGTCGGGAACGGCGTGGACGATGTCCGCGGAGTCCTCCAGCTCAAGCGCTACTTCCTTCCGAGGGACCGTCCCGCGCGCGCGGAGTGCATCGAGCCTGCGCGGTTCGTGCCCGAGCTTGCCTCGCTCGAGCAACTCCTCGAGCACTTCCGCCGCACGGGAAGCAAACTTGCGATCGCGGTCGACGAGTATGGCGGCACCGCGGGCATCGTGGCGCTCGAGGACTGCGTCGAGGAGATCGTGGGAGACATCGCAGGCCTTGGAGAGCAGCCCGTCGACGCACCCACGGAGGTGGCGGAGGGCGTGTGGAGGATCAGCGGGGAAATGGGCGTGTCGCGATGGAGCGATCTCTTCGGCGCGCGCGTGGTGTCGCCTCGGTCGAGCACGGTCGCGGGCCTGATCATGCAGCGGCTGTCGCGGCTTGCGCGGGCGGGCGACAGGGTGGAGATCGCGAACCTCGTGCTCGAGGTCGAGTCGGTCGCGGGCGCGAGGATCGTCAGCGTGCTTGTCTCGCTCCGCGGCGGAGGTGCAGCGTGAGCGGTGCGGAGCACATCGTGATGCCCGCGTCGGAACTGGCGATGTTCGCCGCCATCGCGCTCGCAGGGATCGGGGCCGCGGGGCTCTTCGCGGGCCTCGAGACGGGCATGTACACGATGTCGCTCGTCCGGCTGTCGGTGCGGGCCTCGCGCGGCGACAGGTCCGCGGCGAAGCTCGAGCGCGAGAACGCGAGGCCGCGTCGGCTGCTTTCGACGCTGCTCGTCGGGAACGCCATCGCGGGCTGGCTCGCGAGCTTCGGTGTGTCGCAGATCCTCGATGGGCTCGGCTATGGGCCGCTCGAGGTCGTGCTGCTCGATCTCGTCATCCTGATTCCGCTGGTCTTCGTGTTCGGCGAGATGCTGCCGAAGGATCTGTTCCGCGTGCATGCCGACCGCTGGATGCCGCGCTTCGCAGGCTTTCTTCACGCCGTTCGGCTGGTGCTGTGCTCGACGGGGCTCGTCCCTGTCGTGGTCGGGCTCGGCGCGGTCGCAACCCGGCTCTTTGGCGGACGGAGCGTCGAGCGCACCGAATCGCGCGCGCGAATCGCCGCGATGCTGGCCGAGGGGGCGGGGTCCGAGGGATTGAGCGAGACGCAACTCGGCTTCGCGGACCGAGTGTTCACGATGCGGGAGGTGACGGTGGGGCAGGAGATGCGGCCGTGGCGGAGCGTCGCCTCGATTCCCGAGACCTGCTCCGGCGAGCAGCGGGCCCGCGTCTTCCTGCAGTCGTCCGCCAGCCGGCTCCCTGTCGTTGCGTCGGATGGCCGCATCGTCGGGACCGTGGCCGCGGTCGATCACCTCGCCGCCCCCGAGGCGACGAACGCGGCGATCATGCAGCCTGCCCTCCATCTGGCGTCGAGAATGTCTGCGCTCGAGGCGATCCAGGCGATGCGTCGCGAGCGCGTGCAGCTTGCGATCGTGGCGGACAAGGCCGACCGACCGCTGGGGATCGTCTCCATGAAGGATCTTGTCGAGCCTCTGGTGGGTGATCTGGCGGTCTGGTAGGCGCAGGGGGGCGGGCGGCCGCGGTGCGGCGGGGCCTTCGGGCAAGGTTGCGGTGCCGAGGGGCCTCGGCTATACTCGGCGGTCCGCCATTCGGCGGAATGCGCGCTAGTAGCTCAGCTGGCTAGAGCACACCCCTGATAAGGGTGAGGTCGAAGGTTCGAGTCCTTTCTGGCGCATCTTGATCGGAACGCGAGGCAGCCGCCCAAACGGGCGGCTGTCCGTGTTTTTGGAACCCGCGCCGAGGGGAGCCCGACCCTGTCGCGGGGGCCCGTGCCTGCGGGTCTCAGCCGCTATCATCTCCGCCCCTCCCGCATCGTCGGGAGCGAAACCCCACGCCGAAATTCAACGGAGCCACCGCCACATGCGTCGCGCGAAGATCTCGATCATCGGAGCAGGAAACACGGGAGCCGCCTGCGCTGTCTGGGCCGCCTCGAAGGAACTCGCGGACATCGTCCTCATCGACATCAACGACGGCGTCGCGAAGGGCAAGGCGCTCGATCTCTACGAGAGCGCGCCGATCGAAGGCTTCGACTGCAAGATCGAGGGCGGCAGCGACTACGCGCTCATCAAGGACAGCGACATCGTCGTGATCACCGCTGGCCTTCCGCGCAAGCCGGGCATGAGCCGCGACGACCTGATCGTGACGAACATGAAGATCGTCTCGGAGGTCGCCGAGAAGGTCGCCCAGAACGCGCCGAACTCGATCATCATCGTCCTCTCGAACCCGCTCGACGCGATGGTCTACACCGCGTGGAAGAGCTCGGGCTTCCCGGCGCACCGCGTCCTCGGCCAGGCAGGCTGCCTTGACGTGGCCCGCTTCCGCGCGTTCCTTTCGCTCGAGCTCGGTTGCTCGATCGAGGACATCCAGGCGCTTCTTCTCGGCGGGCACGGCGACGACATGGTTCCGCTTCCGCGCTTCACGAGCGTGCACGGCATCCCGATCGACCAGCTCCTCCCGAAGGAGACGATCGACAAGTGCGTGCAGCGCGCGAAGGTCGGCGGCGGAGAGATCGTCCAGCTCATGGGCACCTCGGCCTACTACGCCCCCGCGTCGGGCGTGATCCAGATGGCCGAGGCCATCATCAAGGACAAGAAGCGCATCCTCCCGTGCGCCGCGTACTGCGAGGACGCGTTCGGTGTCGCTCCGGGCGCCAAGGGCGCTGGGTACTTCGTCGGCGTTCCGTGCGTGCTCGGAAAGGGCGGCATGGAGCGGATCGTCGAGATCAAGATGAACGCCGACGAGCAGGCGCTCTTCAACGAGAGCGCGCAGCATGTGAAGGACCTCGTCAAGGTCGTGAAGGACCTCGCCGCCAAGCCGAACGAGCAGGGGCAGCCGAGCTTCCCGAAGCTCGTCTGAGGACGACGGGGCGTCGCGTGGGTCATTCGACACCCGCTCGCCCCCGACCCTCGGGCGGGGGCGAGGCGGCGCGAGTCCCGAAACTGAAGCAATCGGACCAGGACGGTCGATCTCAGGCAAATGGATTGCGAAGACGAAGCACCCGATGGATGCGCGAAGGCTGGTCAAACCCCGCCGTTGTTCCGCATCGATCCAGGGTGGCCGTTCGTCATCGCGGGGCTCTTGCTGCTCGTCGCGGGCGTGTTGATCCCGGCGCAGCGTGATCTCCATGAACTGCAGAACGCGCTTGAGTTGCATCGGGCCGCCGAGGACCGCGCGGTGCGCCAACTCGGCGCGTACGATCGATTCCTCAACGATCTTGAGGCGGGAGAGCCGCAGCTCGTCCGGCGACTTGCCGCGAGCGAGCTGAATGTGATGCCCCGCGAGGAGCGTTCGCTGCTCCTCGTTCCCACGCTGAACGCCACGGTGACCGAGTGGATCGAGTCCTCGGAACCGATCGCGGTTCCCGCGGCGGAGCCGTATCCGGACACGCTTCTCGCGAGGTTGGCGACGGGTCCCCGTCGTCTCTGGGTGCTGGCGTGCGGCGCGTTCCTGGTCTTCGTCGGTCTCTGTCTTGCACCAGGTGCAGCAGCGCTGCCTCGACCGAGGGTTTCGTGGGGACGGTCGTCGGGCCCGATGGATCCGCGCGCTGCGGTCTTGGGTGGCGCACTGGCTCCAGCGGTCGTTTCCTCGACCGATTTGGGAGTGGCGGACGGCGCGGCGAGTCCTTGTTCGGCTGCTACGGCTGAGGTCGAGGCTGAGGTCGAGGCTGAGGTCGAGGCTGAGGTCGAGGCTGAGGTTGAGGCTGAGGTCGAGGCTGAGGTCGAGGCTGAGGTCGAGGCTGAGGCTGAGGTCGAGGTCGAGGCTGAGGTCGAGGCTGAGATCGAGGCTGAGTCACTTCAGCAGGCCGACTTGGAGGCCGTGTTGGTCTCTGAGAAGCGTGCAGAGACCGAGACCATGCCCGCCGCGCCTTGCGATCACGCGGAGGCTGCGGATGTGGTGCAGTTTGAGCCTCCGCACTCTGAGATTGCGCCCACCGCGGACGTGAATTCGCGATGCGAGCACGGCGTCATCGATGCGTGCGATCGCGCGCTCGACACTGCGAGCCTGTTCGACGGCTTCGCGGACGACCGTTGGATCGACACGCGCTCTCGTGATTGAAGCGTGGGGCCGCATCGCGGGATCTGCCGCGGGAATTCCTTGGAAATGTCTCCTGCAAAACTGCGGTGAATCCGCGGCCTGACGCTCAATGCGGGTAGTCTCGCGGCGTGGGAGGGGAGACGAACTTGATTGGTCCAACGGAACAGACAACAGAAGAGACAACAAAAGAGGCAGCAGAAGAGACGACGGTAGCGACGACCGAAGAACCAACTGGGAAAGCGAGGGAAGAGAGGGAAGAGAGCGCAGCCACGCCTTCGGTCGCGCCGTTGAACGCGGCCTGCCATCCGCACCGTTCGGAACTCCGCGCTTCGGCTGAGAAGCTTGCGCTCGTCGGGCTTCTTCGCGTTGCGGGAATCGGCCCTGGGCGGCTTCGTCAGCTTCGGGCGTGCTTTGGTTCCGCGGAGATCGCCCTTTCCGCGGACGCCAGCGCGTTCGCGTCGGCGATCGGGACATCCGAGCACGAGGCAGCGGCTCTCCTCGACGAGGCGCGGCGTGCAGCGCCGAAGGTCGAGGATGAGCTCGTTGAGCTCGCACGGCTCGGTGCACGGGTCGTGGCCACGGGAGACGAGGACTTTCCGGCAATCCTTCTGCCAACGCCCGATCCTCCCGAGCTTCTCTTTGTCCAGGGCGCGCTCGATGCAGGGCCCGAGCCCGCGGTTGCGATCGTCGGATCGAGGCGTGCCACACCATATGGGCGACTTCATGCGGGGCGCCTTGCGGCGGAACTGGCGGAGCGTGGCATCACCGTCGTCTCAGGTGGCGCGCGTGGGATCGATGCGGAGGCGCACCGGGGGGCGCTTCGTGCGGGTGGGCGCACGATCGCCGTGCTCGCGAGCGGGCTTTCGCATCCGTATCCCGGCGAGCACGCACCGCTCTTCGCTTCGATCGTCGAGGGTGGCGGGGCGGTTCTGACCGAGCAGCCCACGTTCGTTGGCCCGAGGCCCGATCTCTTTCCTCGTCGAAACCGCATCATCGCGGGCCTGGCCTTGGTCACCATCGTCGTGGAGGCTGCAAACAGATCCGGGGCGCTCCTTACGGCCCGTCTGGCTGTCGACGACCTTTCCCGAGACGCGGGGTGCATGCCAGGTTCGCTCGACAGCCCGATGAGCGCTGGCTGTCATCGCGCGATTCGGGAGGGGTGGGCTGCGCTGGTGACAGGCGCGGACGACGTCTGCGAGATGCTGCTGTCTGCCCGGAGCCTCCTCGAGGGAGTGGCAGGTTGTGAGGTGGCCGAGGTCGTGCGGCCATCCGCAAGGCCGCGCGCGCCGCGGCCCTCCGCGGAGGCTCGGCCGAGCAAGCCGCGCACGGATGTTGTCCGACCCGCTGGATGCGGTGCGAGGGAGCTCTCGGGTGACGGAGGTTTGCTCCTCGCTGCGATCCGAGCACTCGGGCGGGGAGGTCTTGATGAGCTTGAGGAGTTCCTGGCCCGCGAGTCGCACGGTGGGCGAGGGCAGGTCTGGACGGTTCCGCGGATCGCGGCTGCGGCGCTCGAACTCGAGGTCGCGGGCGCGGTGCGTCGCGACAGCGAGGGAGCGTGGGTCGCCATGCGGTCCTCCGGACGGGACTCCGCGGGCTCGCCTCCGTGACGAGAGAGCATGGCTGACGGTGCATGGAAAGAACCCCGGTTGGGCGAGGATCGGCCTACGCGGCTGTGTGCAGCGCCCGATATGACGCGCCGCGGTTCCGTTCGTGCGGGATGTGACGAGCGATCGGCGCCGCGGTTCGCTCCTCGCCCCGGGTCTCTCGTTCAAAGCGGAGGCGGGCGCTTGAGGCGTCGATAGCCCCCTGCGTTGGATCCGCACGGGAGGCGGTCCTCCGCGCCAGCGCCTTTCGGAGCTGGGTGTGCTGCGGAGGTCGTGAGCCTGAGGCTCCAGGCGTGGCGAAAGACAGCGCCCGCGCGCGGGGTTTCAGGCGTCTCGCGCCACCTTGGGTACGAGCCCGAGGTGTGCGCGAAGGGTGTCGGTCGCGTCAGAGGCCATCGGGGCCGAGTCCGAGGACGCGAACGATGGAACGGTGGATGGTTGGGTTGATTGAGTTCCAGCATGCCTCGTATCGCCATCATTTCCGATATTCACGGCAATCGCGTCGCCCTCGAGGAGGTTCTGCGCGACTGCGAGGTCCGCAACGTCGACGCGATCCTCTGTCTCGGCGACATCGTGGGCTATGGCCCCGAGCCGTCGGAGTGCCTCGCGCTTGTGCGCGCGAACTGCAGGCTGAGCATCCGCGGAAACCACGAGGATGCCGTGCTGAACCCCGCGCATGCTCGCAGCTGGAACTACGCGGCGCAGGCGGGCATCGCCTACGCGCGGCGCACCATGACGCAGGAAGCGCTCTCGTTCCTCGCGACGCTGCCGTCGTCGTTCGCGATCTCCGAGACGATTCTCGGGATCCACGATTCGCCGACGCCCAACGAAGAGGGCATGACCTACCTGAAGAGCCGCAACGATGCCATCGAGGCGTTCGGCTGGTTCGACGAGCGCATCTGCCTGGTCGGGCACACCCATGTTCCGTGCTGCTTCACGACGCGGACGCGGAGCTCGCTCGAGGTGATCGGCCCTGACGACGTCGATGAGCATCCGGTCTCGTTCGTGGATCGCAGGGCGGAGATCGAACTGCCCGCCTCGGGGCGGTCGATCATCAATCCGGGTTCCGTCGGGCAGCCTCGGGATCGCGACCCGCGCGCCAGCTACTGCGTCGTCGACCTCGGGCGAAGCGTCGTGGAGCTGCAGCGGGTCGCCTACGACATCGCCGAGGCGCAACGGCGGACGCTCGCCGCTGGGCTTCCCGGGGTGCTCGGCGAGCGGCTCGCCATTGGGGCCTGAGGAGGCGGAAGGCTGGTCGGCCCCGGAGCCGTCCGCCACGCAGGTTTGGGGGCCACGAGGGCGCGGATGCGGCCGGTCGTTGACCGGCTTGCTACATTCCGCCCCTTCCTATGGCAGACAAACCACCCGTCGGCACCGAAACGGTCCTCATCCTTGACTTCGGCAGCCAGACCGCGCAACTGATCGCGCGGCGGGTGCGCGAGGCAGGGGTCTTCAGCCTGCTCGTCGCGCCGACGATCTCGCCGGACGAAATCCGAAGACTCGCGCCGAAGGGCATCATCCTGTCGGGCGGGCCCGCAAGCGTCTTCGAGAAGGGCGCGCCGACGCTCGACCCCGCGATCTTCACGCTGGGCATTCCCGTGCTGGGCATCTGCTACGGCATGCAGCTGATGAGCCATCTCCTCGGGGGCGCCGTTCAGAGCGCGGCGCATCGGGAGTACGGCCGCGCCAAGATCGACGTGCGCGAGCCGGGAGAACTCCTGGCGGGCGTCGACGCGCATGCGACGGTCTGGATGAGCCATGGCGACCAGGTCACGCGGGTCCCGAACGGATTCGAGGTTCTCGCCAGCACGCCCACCTGCGCCAACGCCGCCGTGCGTGATGCGTCCCGACGCTTCTACGGCGTCCAGTTCCACCCCGAGGTCACGCACACGCCGCAGGGCGGCGACATGCTGGCGAACTTCCTCTTCAAGGCCTGCGGCTGCGCGGGCTCGTGGCGGATGTCGGACTTCGTCGAAGCGGAGTGCGCGCGGATCCGCGCACGGGTCGGCGCGTCGAAGGTGATCTGCGGACTCTCGGGCGGCGTCGACAGTTCCGTGGTCGCCGCGCTTCTTGCCAAGGCGATCGGCAAGCAGCTCGTGTGCATCTTCGTCGACAACGGCCTCCTGCGGAAGAACGAGCGGGAACTCGTGGAGACGACCTTCCGCGGGCATTTCGACGTCGACCTCCGCGTCATTGACGCGAGCCGCGAGTTCCTCGGCGATCTCGAGGGGATCGTGGAGCCGCAGGAGAAGCGGCGCCGCATCGGGCACCGCTTCATCGACGTGTTCAAGGAGGCGGCGAAGTCGATTCCGGGCGACGTGCGGTTCCTCGCGCAGGGGACCCTCTACCCCGATGTGATCGAGTCGGGCCACGGACACGCGGGCACGAGCGCGAACATCAAGCTGCATCACAATGTCGGCGGCCTGCCCGAGCAGCTCGGGTTCGAGCTTGTGGAGCCGATGCGCCTTCTCTTCAAGGACGAGGTCCGCGCCCTCGGAGAGGTTCTTGGCCTTCCGCAGCAGATCGTCTGGCGTCATCCGTTCCCCGGGCCCGGCCTTGCGGTCCGCGTGATCGGCGACATCACGCGCGAGAAGCTCGACGTGCTCCGCGAATGCGACCGAATCCTGCTCGAGGAAATCGTTTCGGCGAATCTCTACCGTTCGACGAGCCAGGTGTTCGCGGTGCTGCTGCCCGTGAAGTCGGTGGGCGTCATGGGAGACGGGCGCACCTACGACTCGACTGTGGCGATCCGTTCGGTCGACACGCAGGACTTCATGACGGCGGACTGGTCGCGACTCCCCTACGAGGTGCTGGGCACGATCTCGAACCGCATCATCAACGAGGTGAAGGGCGTGAACCGCGTGGTGTACGACATCTCCTCGAAGCCTCCTGCGACGATCGAGTGGGAGTGAGCGTCTATCGACGCGCGAACGGCGCCCGCTGATCGCGCCTCGCGGCATCCCGCCGGCCCAGCACAGTGTCCTCGTCGGCCCAAAACGACGTCCTCGTCGGCCCAAAACGACGTCCTCGCCAAAGGCCGCCGCCGCAAGCGGCGGCCGCTCAAATCACGCCCGAGTCACGCCCGCATGATCGACTGCCGCTCGATCAGTACCTGCAGCGTCTGGGAAATGAGATCGATGTCGCGCTCGGAGAGCCGGGTCGAGAACGGGAGCGCGATCAGCCTGTCCGCGGCGCGTTCGGCGCAGGGGAAGTCGCCGATCGAGTGGAAGTGCGCGAACGCAGGCTCGAGGGGCAGCGCCACGAGCGGCGCGGTCGCGGCGAGATCATGCCTGAGCATGCCTTGGATGATGGAGTCGCGGTCGTCGCGGCCGTAGCGCTCGCCGAGCCGCACCGCGAAGTGGGACCAGCGCACGGTGCCATCGGCGCATGGCGCGGGGAGGACGAGGTCGGGGTGCAGCGCCAGCCGGCGGAGATAGGCGTGGAACACCCGCTCGAGCTCCTCGCAGGTCTCGTCGAAGCGCGAGAGGCGCACGGCGCCGAGGCTTGCGGGAAGGACGCCGAGCCGCGCGTCGAGTCCGACGCGCTCGACGCGTGGGACGCCGCCGATGCGCTCCCACGCGTTCCGCGGGTCGAGCGCGCCGAGATTGCGGCCGAGACGGAGCGCGTGCGCAAGGCTGTCGTCGTTCGTGACGCAGACGGCGCCGCCCGAACCGATCGTCGAGTCGCGCTCGCCGAGCGAGACGACGGCGATGCGGCCGAATCGGCCGACGGGATCGCGGCCAAGCTGGCCGCCAAGTCCGCCTGCGACGATCTCGAGCATCGGGATCTCGTTGCGCGACGCGAGCGCGGCGAGTTCACCGAGCCCAGCGGGTTGTCCGTGGTTCGCGCAGCCGACAAGGACGCGCGTCTTCGGCGACAGTCGCGCCTCCGCCTCGAGCCCCGTGAGGTTCATGGTGCGGGGATCGATGTCGGCGTAGAGGATGCGTGAACCGACGCGGTGCGCCGCGGCGGCGAGGGCGATCGGCGCAAGCGCGGGCGCGACGATCTCCGCCCCCGACGATGCGGCGAGCGCCTCGAGCGACGCCTCGACCGCGGTGCCCAGCGAGGCAAAGAGCACGGCGTGCGGGCGACTGACGATCTCAGCCACGCGGCGCTCGAGCCTGCGCTCCGCCTCGAACGGATCACCGTGGATCGAGGCGAGGAGTTCCTGCATCTCGCGCAGCTCGGTGCGCGTCGGCGGCGTTGGACCGATCAGGACGGATTCGCTCATGACGCCTCCTTGGTCTCGCCCGTCGACGCGGCGGCGGGGAAGAGCGCATCGACGGCGGTTGCCGTTCGGTTCGAGTGACGCAGCCAGAGCCACGCGGCCTGCGTTCGGATGGCGGGGTCGACCACGACCGCTCCGCCCGCGATCTGCCCGAGGAGCTGGAGGTCCTCCGCGGCGACCGAATCGGCGCTCCTCGCGCGGAGGAGCGCGATCAGCGACTCCCCGAGACGCGTCGCGCGGCCCCGCGCGGTCGAGGCGACGCGCGCGGCTTCTGGCGAACCTGCGGCGGCGAGAACGAGAAGGAGCGCGTCCTGGCGCTCGCGACTTTCCGCCGCGCGCGTGAGAGGCTGCTCGAACTCCTCCGGCGCGACGATCGCGAGGCGGGCGAGCGCCCGCATGGTCGGCTCCGCGAGCGCGGGCGCGAGGTCGCGCGGCGCCTGCTCGAGAAAGGCGATGCATGCGAGCCCGAGCGCGCGCTCAGAGGAAGCCCCGAGCCGCCGCGCGCCTTCGAGCGCGGCCCGCAAGGCGACGCGATGGCGGAGCCCGACGAGCTTTTCGAACGCGCCCGCATCGTCCGACTGCGAGAGAAGGACACCCGCGTCCGCGATCGTCTCAAGAAGAGGGTCGCCGTTGCGGACGCGCTTCCACTCCGCTTCAGGCGCGCGGACTCCGCTCGCGAGGAGGATCGCCGCCTGCCTGAGGAGTGCGAGCTGCGAGCGGTCGGCCTCGACTTCCCTCGCGAACACGGAATAGCCATGCGCGGGGCTGAGGACGAGCAGCGAACCAAGCGCGCGTGCCTTCGCATCGCCCGCGACTTCGGGAAGCGCGATGAGCGAGGCGATGAACGGCGCAGCGCCTGCAAGGCGCTCGGCGGAGGCCGCCTCCGCGATCTGCGCCACGGCCGCGGAGCGCGTGCGGGGGGGCAGCGCGGCGATCATCTCACGAATGCGGGTCTCCGCTTCGGCGGTCTCGGCCGCGGGGCGACCGAGGTCGAGCAGGATCGCGAGCGCGAGGCCGGCGACCTCGGGCGTCTTCGAGTCGAGAAGCGGTGTGAGGGCTTCCGCACTGGGCGTGCCGCCTTGCCTGCGCTGCCGTGCCAGGAGCACGACGCGCTGCGCCGAGAGGAGATCGGGCCACGCGAGGACGGCCTCGAGCCGTGCCGCGTCGATGAGTTCGAGCGCGAGCGCCGCCGAGAGCGCCACTTCGCGGTCGGCTGGGCGCGGGAGCGACTCGATGGTGGCGGGGTCGATCAGCTGTCCATCGCTCAGCTCCGCGAGCCCGAGCACGCTGTCGACGCGGAGCGACCAGTCGTCGCTGTGGAGCATGCGCTCGAGAAGCGTGCGGGACGCGGGGTCCTTGAGTTCGCGCAGCGCCAGCATCGCGGCGTGCTGCTGGCCGTCGTTCGGCGACTGGAGCGTCTCGCGAAGCACCCGAAGCGACGAGTCGTACGGATCGACCGGGCCGTACTGCGCCGACGCAGTCGAAGTCGCCGCGCCGAGGAGGCCGAGCGACAGCAGTCCCGTCGTCAGGCTCGCTGCGGCGATCCGATGAGCGATCGGACGGGCGATCCGACGGGCGATGTGGCGCAGACGCAACCGCGAGGCGACGATCGGCATGAAGCCGAGTGTAGCGGGTCGCTCACTGGCGGCGGGAGAGGTCGTGGCGAAGCTGGTCGACCACCTCCCGGATGCTCTCTCCCGAGTCGGCGATACGGGTGTCTTCCTCGATCATCGTGCGCAGCCGCTTGGCGGCCGTGTGGACGGCCGAGTGGGTGTCGCGGCCGAGGGCGCGCGCGATCTCGGGATAGCTGTGCGTCGTGAGCTCACGCGAGAGGTGGGCGACGACGCCGCGCGCGACCACCGTTCGGGCGTGGCGGCCCGAGCCGAGGAGTTCCTCGCGGCCCACACGCAGACGATCGCACACGGACTCGATGATCTTCGCCAGGCGGATCGGCTGCGTGCCCGCGACCTGCGCGGCCTCGTCGCCGAGAAGTCGCTCCACCGTGCCGGGCCCGATCTGCCCGCGGACACCGTCGAGCTCGACGAGCGCGCCGAGGCGCGTGATCGCGCCCTCGACCTCGCGGATCGACCCCGCGCAACGGCCTGCGATCGCATCCTCCGCGGCGCCCGAGAGCGTCAGCCCGCGGGCGCGGGCGAGGCGCTGAACGAGCGCCACGCGCGTCGCGCGGTCGGGGCGCTCGACCCGCACCACCATGCCCGAGAGGAACCTGCTCACCAGCGACTGGCTGAAGCGTCGGATGTGCCGGGGGTGTTCGTCGCTGACGAGCGCCACGCGCGCGCCGGACAGGTCGATCGCGTCGATCGTGTGGAGGAACTCGGACTGGGTCGCGGTCTTGTTTGCCAGGAAGTGGATGTCGTCGATCGCCAGGAGATCGACGCGCCGCAGGCGGCGGCGGAACTCCTCGAGGGTTCCCGCGCGGACCGATGCGATGTACTCGTTCGTGAACTGCTCGGCCGTCACATAGCGCACGACCTGTCGCGGCGCGCGGTCGAGCCTTCGGCGGCAGAGTCCCTGCAGGAGATGCGTCTTGCCGACGCCGCACTCGCCGTGCAGGAAGAGGATCGACGGAGCCTCAGCGGCCCCGTCGCCGACCTGCTCGCTGGCCGCGAAGGCGAGCCTGTTCGAGTCGCCGACCACGAAGTCCTCGAGCGCGCGCAGCGTGGCCTTGCGGGCGGGCCGAAGCTCGCCGAGCTGAAGCGGTTCGCCCGCTTCGGTCCGCGCGCCGCGGGAGCGCGGGCCGCGCTGGGCATCGGACGCGCCGTCCGCGGCGTGCGCGGAAGGCAGCATCGCGGGGTCGAAGGCGAGCGTCGCATCGGCCTCGCCCGATGGACCCGACTCGCGCGCGTCGGCGGCCTCCGCGATCACGACGCGCGCATCGGCTCCGAACGACTCCCGTGCGAGTTGCTCGAGGGACTCGCGGAAGTTCCGGGCGATCCACTCCGCGACATACGGGGTCGCCGCACGCACCTCGACGCGGCCCCCGTCGATCGACACCGTGGTGCCATGGTCAAACCAGAGCCCGAAGCGGTGTGCGCCGACGCGGTCACGCAACGCGGCGAGGATGCGCGCGGCATCGCCCGCGGGCTGCGCGTCCACGGTCGCGGTCTGTGGCCGCATCGAGAGCTGTTCACCGCCGTCGGACTGCGCCTTCGAAAGCGTCTTCCCCTCGGCGCAGCCGGCGGTGCGCGGTGCGCCGATGCGGCGCTGGCTCGTGACGGAGATCGGTCGAGGCATCGTGACTCGCGGAGATCGGAAGGCGGGCGCGCATGGCGCGGTGCGGTTCGCGGCCGAGACGAACGGCGTTGAGACTGCACGGAGACAGCGAGGGACGCGCGGACGATCCTCCGCGCGGCCAAGACCCGAGGAATTGCAGATTGGGAGGCCACCGACCGAACTGGGGCGCGCATCGGCGCGTGCGCGCCGACGAAACAACTCAGGAGACCCGATCAGGTCGTCATGCTGCGGCAATCAAGCCGTTGCGGGACGCGACAGAAGGGTCGCTGAAGGCGTCGCTCCATCTCGGCTCCGCGTACGAACCACGGAGGCCCGCGTCCCTGCGAGCTGCGCGCACTCTACAGCGATGCGCGCGCACTTCAAGTCGCTCGATGCGATGTGCGAGGCGACGCGAGTGCGAAGCCTCTGTGAACACGCGGTTTGCATCGATGGATCGCCTCGCGCAGCGCGGAGAGGAAGTCTCTGTGGATAAATCGCGGAACGGTGCGGATGAGGCACTCGACTTGCAAAAGGTTTTTGTTTGCGCTCACGCGCTTCGCGTCTTGACAACCGCGCGACGACTTCCTCAACGCGCTCGATGCGCGGGACGCACGAGCGCCACGCGCGTGGCCGTCTGTCGGAATCCGTTCGATGCGTAGAGGCGCATCGCGGGGGCGTTCCGCGCATCGACCGCGAGCGTGACCATGCCTACGCGCGCGGCGGAGACTTCGTGGAGCGCGGCCGCGAGAAGAATGCGCGCGAGCCCGAGGCCGCGCACCGCAGGCGCGAGGCCGAAGTACGCGAGTTCGCTCGAGGTTCCGTCGGGCGAGTCGTTGAGAAGGCACACGCCGCACGCCGCGCCGTCGCGCCGCAGGAGGAGCCAGTGCCTGCGACGCGCGCCGACGCCGAAGTGGCCGTCGAGCACATCCGATGTCGCGCGCAACCCCGCAAGGCCAGGGCAGTCGAGCGTGTCGACATAGGTCGACTCGAGGACGGAGACGAGTGTCGCGCGCGCGTCCGCAGGGAGGCGGGATGCATCGTCGCCATCGAGGATCGCGCGCGGCGCGGCGGGTTCGATCGACCAGCCGACGGGGATCTCGGGCGGCGGCAGCGCGCCCGCGCGGGGCAGCGCCCGCTCGAGGTACTCGAGGACCGCCATCCGCTCGAGCCCAGCCATCTCGTAGGCGAGGATGTCGAGGGGATGCGAGGGATCGATGAGACCCTGCGCGAGATCCGACTCGCCCTCCGAACCATCCGCCGCCGCCCTGATCAGGCGCGCGAGCTCGGGCACATCCTGCGACCCGCGGACGCGGCTTGCGATCAGCATGGCCGTGCGGCCGAGCGACGGCACCGACAGAACCGCCATGCGGTAGCGTCCATCCGAATCGGCGAGGCACCAGAGGTAATCGAGCCGGATCGACGCCCGGACCGCCTGGTCGATGAACCTCCGTGACGCCGCAGGTCCCGCGCCGAGCAGGGCGCCCATGGCATCCGCCTGCCGCTCCACGGGCACGCGCACGATCTCGAGTTGGAAACGCGGGTCGATCATGGGTGGCTGGTGGCGAGCGAAGCGTACTGTGGCGCGCCTCTCGGCGGAGGGGGAACCTCCCGCGGCCTCGCTCGATGTGTGGCGGTTTCGGCTACACTCCGCCGCCCGCGGCCGTGGCTTCGCCGCAGGATTCCCGACCATGCCGGAGCACGCCATGCGCAGCGACTTCTCGATTCCGTTCCTCGCCTCGATCGCCCTCATCGGTTCGCTGGGTCTCTGCGCAGATGCGTCGACGGCGGCGGGCCTCGCGCCGGCGCCTTCCGCGCAGTCGGCTCCGCGGCGCATCGCGAAGGAACTCGACTTCACGGCGACCGAGCTCCGTCTCTTCAAGGATCCTGAGAGCGGTCTCCACTACTGGTTCTTCACCTACGAGGTGGAGAACAACACGGGCCGCGATCTCCGCTTCGCGCCGCGCATCGAGCTTCTCGTCGACGACGGTCGCATCGTCCGTCAGGGCGAGGGCGTTCCGGGCAGCGTGACGGCGCAGATCAAGGAGTACCTTGGCAACCCTCTCCTCGAGGACCAGTTTGAGATCCTCGGCGAGGTGATGCAGGGGAAGCCCCACGCCAAGTCGGGACTCGTCGTGTTCAAGGCGGAGGACCTGAACCCGACGGAGCTCACGGTCTTCGTGCAGGGCCTGTCCCGCGAGAGCGAACGGCGCCCGCATCCCAAGACGGGAGAGTCGGTGACCCTCCGCAAGACGGTCCGCCTTGATTATCTGGTCCCTGGCGACCCTCGTCCGGTCGGGACCGAGACCTATCCGATCGTCGCGCGGGAGTGGATTTTCCGCTGAGGCTTCAGTATCCTCTCCCGACTCGGGACAGAGGCCTCGGCCTCCCGTCCATTCGTCACCGCCCGTCAACCGCTCGATGACGCCGCTCGCGGCGGTTCGAGCCATCGCTGGAGATTCCGTCGTGGCACACAAGAAGGGTCAAGGCTCAACCAAGAACGGACGCGACTCGAACCCGCAGTTCCGCGGCATCAAGCTTTACGGTGGTCAGGCCGCGAAGGCTGGCTCGATCATCGTGCGCCAGTGCGGCACGGTGTGGAAGCCCGGCTACCTCGTCCACATGGGCTCCGACTGCACCCTGATGGCCGAAGCCGCCGGCACGGTCGTGTTCAAGGGCGGGCGCGTGCACATCGTGCCGTCCGATCCGAACACCCCGCGCATGGCGAGCGTCGGCTGAAGTCGGGCGGCAGTAGGCCGCTCGATGCGCCGCGCGGAGACAATGAGATCACATGACGCCGTGCGCCCATGCGCACGGCGTCTTCCTTGACCACCATGCTTGTCGACGAAGCCCTCATCCATGTGCGCAGCGGTCGCGGCGGCGACGGGGTGTCGCACTTCCGCCGCGAGAAGTCGATCATGAAGGGTGGACCCGATGGTGGCGACGGCGGTCGCGGGGGGCATGTGATCCTCGTGGGCGACGCGCACCTCGACACGCTCGTCGAGTTCCAGCATCGACCCCACCTCTTCGCGAAGAGCGGCGAGAACGGCGCCAAGAAGAAGTGCCACGGCTCGGATGCCCCCGACCTCCTCGTGCGCGTGCCGCTGGGATCCACCGTGCACGACGCGGAGACGGGCGACTTCGTCGCGGACATCGTCGAGGATGGCCAGCAGGTCGTCGTGGCGGAAGGCGGTCGGGGCGGGCTCGGGAACGACCGCTTCAAGACCGCGACGCACCAGTCGCCGACCGAGTGCACGCCGGGCGGCGAAGCGGTCGAGCGTTCGCTTCGCATCGAGCTGCGGCTGATCGCAGACATCGGATTCGTGGGCCTTCCCAACGCGGGAAAGTCGACGCTGCTCGGCGCGACCACGCGTGCGCAGGCCAAGGTCGGCGCGTACCCGTTCACCACGCGGCGTCCGCAGCTTGGCATCGCGGAGCTTCCGGGCGACCGCCGCGTCGTGTGCGCCGACATCCCTGGTCTGATCGAAGGCGCGAGCGAGGGAGCGGGCCTCGGCCACGACTTCCTCCGCCACATCGAGCGGACCCGCGCGATCGTGCATCTCGTCGACCTTGCGCCGCTCGACGGGTCGAAGCCCGCGGAGAACTACCGCACGATCCGCGAGGAACTCCACGCCTTCTCGCCCGCGCTCGCCGAGAAGCCCGAGATCGTCGCCTTCTCGAAGGTCGATCTCGTTCCCGAGGAGGAGCGCGCGAAGCGTGTGCGGCGTCTGGCGACCGAGCTCGGCCTCTCGGCGCACGGAACGGGCGGAGACGACGAGCCCGTCGTGATCTCCGCGGCCACCGGCGAGGGCATCCGCGATCTTCTCGAGCGCTGCTACGCGCTCGTCAAGGGCACCGCGGCGCCGACGGACTGGCGCCGGTAGGCGCGCAGCCCGCGCGACTCAGCGACAGAGAAGCCTGAACGCAGCGAAGAAGTCGCCGAACTCCGCGCGATGACGGTCCGCGATCGTGAGTTCCGCGATCTCCGCGGCGAGCGAGGCGCCCTCGCGGAGGATCTCGGCGCGGCCGCCGCCTGCATCCGCGATCTCGGGAAACCAGGTGTGGCTCGGTCGCTTGCGCATCTCGGGAATCAGAGCCTTCGGAGGCGCGATGGGGGTGCGGCCGTTGCGGCCGCGGGCGCCTTCGCCATCCTTCGGCGCATCGGGTGCGGCGTCCTTCGCGCCGTCGCCGCCCGCGTCCTTCTCGCGGCTCGGAAGCGGTGCGCGCTCGGAGCCTTCCTCCTTGAGGTTCGCCTCCTTGTCGCGCGCCACGATTCCATAGGTGCGCACGCCGTTGGCGAACGCACGCCTCGCGAGATCGATGCACAGCGTGCCCTCCCCGGGATGCGGCGGGGCGTCGCCGACGAGGACGAGCGCCCTGATCGGCTGCGGCGCGGGAGGCCGCGCGTCGGGAAGCCACGAGAACTTCGAGAGCGCCTGCCTCATCGCCGAGTAGACGCTCTCGGGTTCGTCGCCGCCGCCTTCCGCCGAGAGCGCCCACAGCCTGCGCTCCGCTTCGGTCACGCTCGGCGTGAAGTCCCATGCGCGCATCTCCCAGGCGTCGGTCCGGTCGCGGTATCCGACGATTGCGATGCGCACGCCGCCCGTCACGCTTCCGAGGAAGTCGACGAGGTCGGTGATGCTTGACTGGGCGTCGGAGAGCTCGCGCCACATGCTCGCCGTGCAGTCGATGAGGATCGCGAGATCCATCGGGCGATCCGCGACGGAAGCGAGGTAGCCCTCGAAGGCGATGAAGTCCGCGGGCGAAAGCGTGGCAACCTTGTTCGCGGCCACGAGGCGCACGCCCGCGGGCGCCGATGGAACGAGCGCGGCCTCGCGGAAGCCAAGGTCTCGGCGTGCCTTGCGGAACCACTCGCGCCAGCGGTGCTCGCGGCCAAAGTCCTGCGCGGCCGTGATCGCCGCGAGCCGCGCCGAGAGCGTGCCCGCCTCCGTGCGGTCCATGCGCACGATCACGACGCGCAGGAGTTCGTCCATGCGCTCCCTGATCGCCTTGTCGTCCGCGCGGCCGAGCGCCGCGAGGATCTCAAGCGCGAGCGCGGCGTCGGCGGGGCGGCCCGAGCGCTCGAGCGCGGCGATGCGGGCGTCGAGCGTCGGCTGCCGAAGCGTGTATCGGCCGCGGACGATCGCGCGCAGGACGCGCGGGTCGCGCTCCGACTCGAGCGCCTCGGCTGCGATCGGCACGCCGCGACGCGCAAGGCATGCGAAGGCATATGCGCGCACGCGCCACGAGGCGTCGCCTGTCAGCGAGAGAAGGCGGCCCGCGCTCGCCTCGCAGTCGAACCGCTCGAGACGCATGGCCGCGAGGGCGCGCGAGGTCCACGCGCGCGAGGTCGCGAGCCTGTTGAGCGCCTCGGACTCTTCGGGCGTGGCGTCGGCGAGGAGGACCTGCGCGACGGGCGTGGCGGCGGGTTCCTGCGGCACCGAGCCGCCTGGCGAGCTCTGGCCGTCGTCTTGCGCGGCCGCGGTCGGAGGCCCGAGGAGAAGCGCGGCGAGGACGATGGCGCCCATGCGGAACACGGCTTGGAGTGTACGCTGCATGGCCCGCGCGGCGGCATGATTTCGCGTCGCGCGGATTTCTTCGGAGGTTGCACGATGGTCGAACGCCCGCTCTTCGAGTCCGTCTTCTCGCGCGCGAAGCCCTACGCGGCGTATCTCGCGACCGATCCCGCCCGCGCGGGCGGCTGGCAGGCGGTCTACGACCGCGTCTCGCTGAGCGAGGTGCAGCGCGCGGAGCTTGCGAGCTTCACGCGCCGCATGCAGGTGCTCGTCGTCAGCGGAACCTGGTGCGGCGACTGCGTGCAGCAGGGGCCGCTCATCGCGCGCATCGCGGAGGCCTCGCACGCGATCGACCTCCGCTGGGTCGACCGAGACGAGGAGTCCGAGTTCTCGTCGCGCGTCAGGATCTGCGGCGGTGGTCGCGTGCCGACGGTGGTGTTCGCCGCCGAGGACGGCGAGGTCTGCTCGATCCTCGGCGACCGCACGCTCTCGCGCTACCGCGGGCTCGCGCGGCGGCAGCTTGGTGCCTCGTGCGAACTGCCGTGGGCGGAGATACCCGCCGACGAGACGGCCGCGGTGCTCGAGGAATGGCTGAACGAGTTCGAGCGCGTGCAGTGGATGCTGCGGCTCTCGCCGCGGCTTCGGCAGAAGCACGGGGATTGAGCCCGCTCAGGCACGCACGGAGTCGACGAGCCTTCGCAGGAGGTCGAACGCCGCGAGCGGTGTCAGCGCGTTGAGGTCGACCGTGCGCAAATCCGCGACGACGGGGTGCTCGACATACTCGGTGAAGAGCGAGAGCTGCGGCGTCGGGGCGGGCTTGCGTGCCTGTGCGGGCGCGGGTGCGGTGGACGCGATCTGCTGCACGCGGCCCGAGAGGGCGTCCGCGACCTCGACCGTGCCGAGGAGTTCGAGCACTTCCTTCGCGCGCGCGACCGTCTCGCGCGGAAGGCCCGCGAGCCGCGCGACATGGATGCCGTAGCTCCGGTCGGTGCGGCCCGGCACGATCTTGTGGAGGAACACGACCTCGTCGTTCCACTCGCGCACGCTGACATGGAGGTTCGTCACGCGCGGCAGCGTGTCGGCGAGCTGCGTGAGCTCGTGGTAGTGCGTCGCGAACAGCGTGCACGCGCCGCGTGCGGCGAGGGTCTCGGTGATCGCCCACGCGAGGCTGAGGCCGTCGAGCGTGCTCGTGCCGCGACCGATCTCGTCGAGGACGACGAGGCTCTTCGCCGTCGCGTGGTGCAGGATGTTCGCGGTCTCGGTCATCTCGACCATGAAGGTCGACTGGCCAGAGTGGATCTCGTCGGCGCTGCCGATCCTGGTCAGGATCGCGTCGAGGACGCCGATCTCGGCCTTCGCGGCGGGCACGAAGCTGCCGACATGGGCGAGGAGCGCGATGAGCGCGACCTGGCGGATGTAGGTGCTCTTGCCCGCCATGTTCGGGCCCGTGATGAGGGCGAGCGTGGGGGAGCAGTCGCCCGCGCCGACGACTGCGGTGCCGCCCGTCCCCGTTCCACCGAGCGCCGTGTCGTTCGGCACGAAGCTCGAGGCGAGCGTGCGGTCGAGCACGGGGTGGCGGCCGCCCTCGATCGCGATTCCAGGGGCGTCGCCCATCGTCGGGCGCGTCCAGCGCTGGCGCCGCGCGACCGACGCGAGGCACGAGAGCGCGTCGAGCTCGCCCGCGCGCTCGCCGAACGCGACGATCTGTGGGAGATGCCCGGCGACCTCCGCGAGAAGCCGGGTCCACAGCTCCTTCTCGCGCTCGATCGCGCGGGCGTCGGCGCGGAGGACCTTCTCCTCGAACTCCTTCAGTTCGGGCGTGATGTAGCGCTCGGCGTTGCGCAGCGTCTGCTTGCGCGTGAAGGAGGCGGGCGCCTTGGCACTGTTCGCGGCGGAGAGCTCGATGTAGTAGCCGAACACCGAGTTGTAGCCGACCTTGAGCGAGCCGATGCCCGTCGAGGCCACGAGCTCCTCCTGGTACTTCGCGAGCCACGCGCTCGAGTCGCGCTGGAGGAGGCGCGTCTCGTCGAGCTCGAGGTCGTGGCCGTCGGCGAAGACGCCGCCCTCGCGGAGGTGGGCGGGCGCGTCGCGCTTGATGGCGCACGCGAGAAGTTCGGCGAGCGGCGCGAGGACGGGCGCGACGCGGGCGAGTTCGGCGCAGTCGGCGGCGAACGCGGCGCTTGGCGCGAGCGTGTCGGCGAGCGGACGGATCGCGGCGAGCGAGCGGGCGAGCGCGAGGAAGTCGCGCGGGGTCGCGCGGCCGAGCGCGGCGCGACCCGCGATGCGCGCGACATCCTGCAGTTCGCCGAGCTGGGCGAGCACGGCGTCTGCGAAGCGCTCGTCGGCCGCGAGCGCTGCGACGCGGTCGAGCCGTGCGTCGATCGCCGGCTTCGCCGCGAGCGGATAGCAGAGCCAGTCGCGCACGAGGCGGCGTCCCATCGGAGTCGCGGCGCCGTCGAAGATCGAGAGAAGGCTGCCTTCGGTTGCGCCCGTGCGAAGCGTGCGCTCGATCTCGAGCGCGCGCAGCGTGGTGGCGTCGACCGCGAGGTGCGCGCCGCGCGAAATGCGTCGCGGCGGCAGGAGGTGGGGGATGCGGCCCGTTGTCTGGTCGGTCGCCTGCGTCTCGAGCGCGTAGCGGAGGATCGCGCCCGCGGCGGGAATCGCGGGGTCGTCCTTCGCAAAGCCGAAGCCCTCGAGCGATCGCACGCCGAACTGCGCGATGAGCGCGGCCTGCGCGTCTTCGCCGCGGAAGTACCAGCCCTGTCGCGCGGTGAGCGCGAGGCCGCGCGCGGCGAGGCGCGCGAACTCGGGGTGGATCGAGCCGTCGCGCTCCTCTGCGTGGACGATCTCGCTTGGCGAGAGGCGCGCGATCTCGTCGCCCAAGAGCGCGACGGGGCACGCGTGCACCGTGAAGGCGCCCGTCGACACCTCGATTGCCGCGAGATGCGCCTCGGCGCCGTCGATCGCGATGGCGGCGACGCGGTTCGCGCTGCCCGCCTCGAGGAGCGTCTCGTCGACGAGGGTTCCAGGAGTGAGGACGCGGGTGACGGCGCGCTCGATCACGCCCTTCGCGTCCTTCGGGTCCTGCATCTGCTCGCACACGGCGACGCGGTGGCCCATCGCGACGAGCCGTCGGATGTAGCCTTCCGCAGAGTGGAAGGGGACGCCCGCCATCGGGAGGCCCTTCGTGCGCTCGGTCAGGGTGATCGAGAGCAGCCTGTGCACCAGGACCGCGTCGCGCCCGAACATCTCGTAGAAGTCACCGAGTCGGAAGAAGAGGATGCAGTCTGGGTGCGCCTGCTTGAAGCGGGCGTACTGCCGCATGGCGGGCGTGGCGAAGTGGGGGTTCTTCGCGGGGTCGGCCCAGCTGACGTCGCGGGGGTTCTCCGTCTCGAAGATGGCGGGAATCTCGGCCACGGGCCGCAGAGTAGAAGCGAGACGGCCGCCCGCGAGAAGGGCGGCGGCGGCAAAAAGAGCGTGGTTTCTCACCCCTTTGCAGCGCTCGAGGAGCTTGCTACAATCCCGCTCCTCCCAGGGGTGGTAGCTCAATTGGGAGAGCGCCTCGGTCGCATCGAGGAGGTTGTGAGTTCGATCCTCATCCACTCCATATGAAACAGGAGGGGTCCGCGAAGCGGACCCCTCCTGTTTCATATGGGTGTTTGAGCGTTCGCAACCGGCGTGCGGGCGCGGCTGCGCCGCGCGTCGCCCGCCTTTGCTCGCTCTGGCGGGGGCGGGGGTCTAGGCCAGCGGTCGGCTATCCTCTCCGCCCCGATGGAACTCCACGCGATTCTGGCCCACCAAGCCGAGGCCGAGAGCCTGCTCTCGCCCTCCTGGCTCCTCGTCCTCTACTGCGTCCTTGTCGGCATCGCGTCGCTCGCCGGCGGCGCGCTCGCGGCGAGCCTCAAGCTGTCGCACCGACGCCTGCAGTTCGCGCTCAGCTTCGTCGGCGGCACGATGCTCGGGGTGGGGCTCTTCCACCTGCTCACGCACGCGGTGATCATCGCTCTCGAGACCTCGACCGCCGCGGCGGGCGGCGGTCTCTCGCACGGCATCCTACACGGCGCGCTCGACGGCGTGATGCTCGCGCTCGTGCTCGGGTTCCTCGCGATGTTCCTGCTCGAGCGGTTCTTCCACTTCCACCAGCACGAGTCGCCCGAGCACGCGGGGCATCACGACTGCTGCGACGACGGATGCGACGCCCATGGCGGGGCGGGTGCCAAGCCTCAGGGCCACGGCCATTCGCACGGGCACTCGCATGGGCACTCGCATGGCCGTCGCGGCGGAAAGAAGACAAGCGAGCTCGGCTGGGTCGGCGCAGCCATCGGCCTGACGCTGCACAGCGTGCTCGAGGGCGTTGCGCTTGGTGCCTCGGTGCTCGCGGGCATGGCCCACGACCACGGCGGCGCGATCGCCGGGCTTGCGACCTTCTTCGTCATCCTCATGCACAAGCCGTTCGACGGACTGACGGTGGCCATGCTCGTTCGAGCAGCGGGCAGGCCTGCGGGATTCGCGCACGCCGTGAACGCGCTCTTCGCCCTTGTGGTTCCCGTCGGCGCGGCGCTCCTCTGGTTCGGCGTGTCCGAGAGCGGCGCGGAGATCCTTCCGTACGCCCTTGCCTTCAGCGCGGGAACCTTCCTCTGCATCGCCTCGAGCGACCTGCTGCCCGAGCTCCAGTTCCACCGCCATGACCGCATCGGGCTTTCCGCGGCGCTGGTGGTCGGGCTCGCGCTCGCAGGTGCGATCGCGCGCTTCGAGTCCTCGGTCGCGCAGTCGCACGGGCATCACCACCACCACGGTCACGACCACGGCCATGGGCACGACCACGGGCACGACCACGGGCACGACCACGGGCACGACCACGGTCACGACCACGCGCCCGCGCCCGCCGCGCCCGCCGATGCGGGCTGAGGCGAAGGCTTTAACCAGAGGATTCCACGATGAAGGTCAAGGCTGAAGTCGTCATCGCCGAGCTGAACAGGCTGCGCGGGGACATCGACAAGGACATGACGGATCCCGAGTACTTCGCGATGCACCACGCGCTGTGCTTCATCTCCTACAAGATGGGGGAGTTCCAGAAGTACCTCGACGAGGTCGTGAAGGACGGGGAGCATCCGTGATCTGAGCGGTTGCGGCTGCGGCCGCGCCCTTTGGTGCTTGAGCGTCGTCTGAACGCGCGGTTGCGGCTGCGGCCGCGCCCTTTGGTGCTTGAGCGTCGTCTGAACGCGCGGTTGCGGCTGCGGCCGCGCCCTTTGGTGCTTGAGCGTCGTCCGAACGCGCGGTTGCGGCTGCGGCCGCGCCCTTTGGTGCTTGAGCGTCGTCCGAACGCGCGGTTGCGGCTGCGGCACCGACTTGCCTGCCGGCCGCGGGCGGGGTTGATCGGTGTTGATCGGTGTTGATCGGGGTTGGCTGCGGCCACGCGCGGCATGCCGTAACGGGTAGACTCTTGGTTTCCAAGGGCCTGGAGCCCTCGGCAGAATCGAGCAACCCATGTCGGACGCGCAGCAGCAGGCGGCGGGCTCGGGCGGACAGCCCTCGGCCGAGAAGAACCGCTACAAGGACTCCCTCAACCTCCCCAAGACGGGCTTCGCCATGAAGGCGAACCTGATCCAGGCGGAGCCGCAGTCGCTCAGGCGCTGGGAGGACGCGCGCGTCTTCAACCGCATCCAGCATGTCCGCGAGCAGGCGGAGCCGTTCGTCTTCCATGACGGGCCTCCCTACGCGAACGGGCCCATCCACATGGGCCACATGCTCAACAAGGTGCTGAAGGACTTCGTCGTCCGTGGCGCGCTGATGGAGGGCCGCCGCGTGCGCTTCGTGCCGGGCTGGGACACCCACGGCCTGCCGATCGAGCACAAGGTGATGACCGAGCTCCACGAGAAGGGGAAGACCGCGAAGCTCGAGACGCTTGCGCCCGAGCAGCGCCACATGGCGATCCGCCGCGAGTGCGCCACGGCCGCGACGAAGTTCATCGGGCTGCAGGCCGAGCAGATGAAGCGGCTGCTCACGCTCGCCGACTACGCCGATCCCTACTACACGCTGATGCCCGCCTACGAGGGCAAGGTGCTCGAGGTGTTCGCGGATCTCGTCGACCAAGGCGTCGTGGTGCGTGCGCTGAAGCCCGTGCACTGGTCGATCGCGAACAAGACGGCCCTCGCGGAGGCGGAGCTCGAGTACGAGGACCGCACCGATCTCTCGGTGTACGTCGACTTCGAGGCCGCGGACCGCGCCAAGGTCGCGGCCGCGTTCGGCCTGCTGGCCGAGGCGCCCGCCGACGCGGGCGAGGGTGACGCGGAAGGCGGCGGCGAGGTGGAGGCCGAGGTCGACGAGTCGCGCATCCTCGACATGACGCCGAGCTTCATGATCTGGACGACGACGCCGTGGACGCTGCCTGCGAACCTCGCGATCGCCGTCCACGAGCGCTCGCGCTATGCGCTTGTCGAGATCGACGGGAACACCACGGTGATGGCGAGCGACCTCGTGGCGGCGGTCGCGAAGAAGGCTGGCTCCGAGAAGGTCGTCGTGCGCGCGGAGTGCGACGGCGCGAAGCTCGTCGGGCTCGAGTACCGCCATCCGTTCTGCGAGCGGAAGGGCCGCATCGTCGGCGCCGACTACGTCACGCTCGAGGACGGCACGGGCCTCGTCCACACCGCGCCCGGGCATGGCGCGGACGACTACCGCACGGGCCTCAAGGAAGGCCTGCCCGCCTACTGCCCCGTGCGCGAGGACGGCACCTACGACGACACCGTGCCCGCGTGGCTGCGCGGGAAGTCGATCTGGGACGCGAACAAGGAGGTCACCGAGCGCCTGCGCGCGAGCGGGCACCTCTTCCACGACCATTCGTTCGTCCACTCGTACCCTCACGACTGGCGCTCGAAGACGCCCGTCATCTTCCGCGCGACCGAGCAGTGGTTCGTCGGCGTCGACGCGCCGATGAAGCGCGACGGCAAGACGCTGCGCGCGCGCGCGCTCGAGGCGATCACGAACGAGGTCGGCTTCACGCCCGAGTGGGGGCGCAACCGCCTGCGCGGCATGCTCGAGTCGCGCCCGGACTGGTGCATCTCGCGCCAGCGCTCATGGGGCCTGCCGATCCCCGCGTTCAAGACGAAGGACGGCGCGACCTTCCTCACCTCGGCCAGCGTGCGCGCGATCGCGAAGCGATTCTCCGAGAAGGGAAGCGACGCGTGGTTCCAGGAGTCGCCGGCCGAGCTTCTCTCGCACTACGACGCGTCGAAGGACCCCGCCGCGCCCGCCGGGCTCGACATCGCGTCGCTCGTGAAGCTCCACGACATCTTCGATGTGTGGTTCGAGGCTGGAAGCTCATGGAACGCGGTGCTGCGCGCGCGCGGCATCGGCTATCCGAGCGAGATCTACCTCGAGGGCAGCGACCAGCACCGCGGGTGGTTCCAGCTGTCGCTCCTGCCTGCGATCGGCGCCACGGGCCACGCGCCGTTCAAGCGCCTCGTGACGCACGGCTTCATCGTCGACAAGAACGGCCACAAGATGTCGAAGTCGATCGGCAACACCATCGACGTCGAGGCGCTCCTCAAGGAGTTCGGCGCCGATGTCTGCCGCTGGTGGGTGGCGGGCGTCGACTACGAGAACGACATCCGCTCCGACAGCGAGTTCTTCAAGGTCGCGGGCGAGAGCTACCGCAAGGTGCGCAACACGATCCGCTATCTCCTCTCGAATCTGGAGGGTTTCGACGCGTCCGAGACCGACTCGATCCTCTCTGGAATCGCGCCGACGAGTCTGGAGGCGTGGGTGCTCGCGCAGGTCGCGTCGACACAGGAGGCCGTGCGCCGCGCGATCGCCGCGTGCAGCTTCCGCGAGGCGCAGCAGGCGATCTTCACGCTCTGCAACGAGACGCTCTCGTCGGTCTACTGCGCCGCCACGAAGGACAGGCTCTACTGCGACGCGCCGCGCAGCTCGCGCCGCCGCGCAGCGCAGGCCGCGATGCACCGTGCGGCGGACAGCCTCTGCCGCATGCTCGCGCCGTTCCTCCCGCACACGGCCGACGAGGCGTTCCGCGCGCTCATGCGCGACGAGACGGCCTGCGTGCATCTCGAGCACTTCCACACGCTGGTGCACGCCTGCGACGCGCGGTGGAGCGAGGTGCTCGCGCTGCGCGAGCTCGCGCACGCGGCCCTCGAGAAGGCGAAGGAGCGGGGGATCGAGAACCCGCTCGACGCAGGCATCGCGCTTCCCGTCTCGCACCACCATCTCGCGGAGTTCGCCGCCGACCTGCCCGATCTCTTCGGCGTGTCGCGCGTGATCCTGGCGCAGGACCAGAGCGCGATCGAGGTGATCGACCTCCGCGAAGAGCCGCGGTGCGAGCGGAGCTGGCGCCGGGACGGCACCGTGCGCGTGCGGTCCGACGGCGGCATGCTCTCCGACCGCGATGCGGAGGCCGTCGGGGTCGCTTGACCGAGGAGCTTTGCGGGCAGCGGACTTGGCCGGCCGCGGCGCCTTTTGCGATTTCCGCACCCGCGGCGTTTGACTTCGCCCCAGCGCATGGCATCTTGGGGGTGCCTCGTGTCCCTTCGGGGGCACTCGCGGGGCGGAGTGTTTGCGAGAGAGAGAACTCGCGGGAGAGAGAGCGGGTTGGCGGGGTGCCGTGCTGCTTCGGCAGCGGAGTCTTGAGAGGGCTCCGTTGCGGATCCCCCGGCCCCGACGACCCGTCCCGCAGTGAAGCCCGATGTCCCTCGATGGGGCGTTCGGGTGAACGCATGTTCCGAAGCGTGCCGCGAGGCGTGCTTCACACGAATGAGGGCTGCGCGCCTTCTGACCTGCCTTTCGTCGGCCGAGCCTCGCTCGCCGCCCTCGGATCGCGCGTCGGGATCAAGCGGGCCCTGTTTCGTTTTTCGCATCGGGCCCGCGCGGGCCGACCGCCCGCCATCGCGCGCCCGTGGGCGGTCAAGTACAGTGGGTGGCGATGGTTCCGCTCACCGAGATCTCGTCGTTCCTCGCCGCCACGGGCCCCGATCTTCCGCGCGCCGCAGGGCGTCTCCATCCGCTCGTCGTCCACTTTCCGATCGCGCTGGCGCTGGTCGCCGTCGCCGCGGAGTGGTGGCGCGGGGTGCGTCGCATCGAGGGGATGTCGCCCCTGACGATGCCGCTTCTCTGGATCGCGGCCGTCTCGGCCATCGCGGCGACCTCGACAGGCTGGCTGAACGCTGCGCATGAGCACGACGGAAGCACGGACCCAACGCTCGACCGCCACCGCTGGATCGGAACGGCCACGACCGTGGCGCTCCTCGGGATGGCGTGGTGGGGGCGTTCGCTCTGCGCGGCGCTTGTCCACCCGACCGCGGAGGCCTTCGCGCGCCTCGGCGCATTCCGCTGGATGGCCGCCGTGCTGGCCGTCGCGGTCGGCGTCACGGGCCATCTCGGGGGCGAACTTGTCTATGGCAAGGGCTATGTGGCGAAGGCTCTCTTCCCGCCCGCTGCGAAGCCCACGGAGCCGCCGACCGAGGCGCCCGCCGCAGAGCCCGCGGCGCTGACCCCGTCCGAACTCCACTTCATCGAACGCGTCCAGCCTCTCCTCGAGGCGCACTGCATCGAGTGCCACGGCTCGCGCCGCCAGCGTGGCGGTCTGCGCATGGACTCCCGCGAGGCGCTCTTCGAGGGCGAGGAGTACGAGTGGGCGGTCATCCCGGGGAAGAGCGCGGACAGCGAGGTCTTCAAGCGCGTGATCCTCGGCCGCGACGACCCCGACGCGATGCCGCCCGAGGGGCCAGGGCTCTCTCAGGAGGAGATCGAGGCGCTCCGTACCTGGATCGATGAAGGCGCCGTGTGGCCGGAAGGCGCCGCTGCGGCGGGAGCCGCGGCCCCGACGGGCGGCGCCGCGCCTGCGGAGTCGGCCGGCAGCGCCTCCGGGAGCGGGTCGTCGGAGGGCGTTCCCGCGGATGTGCGCGCCAAGGCGGAATCGGCCGCGCGCACGCTCGCCGCGCGCGGGGTGCTCGTCCAGCCGCTCGCCCTCGAGAGCGCGTATCTCGATGTGAACGCAAGCCGCGCGGCACCGCCGCTTGGGGCCGCCGATGCGCCACTTCTCGCCGATCTTGCGCCGCTTGTCGTGAACCTCAACCTGTCGCAGACCGCGCTTGGAGACGATGGCCTCGCCGCGATCGGCGCGATGCCGCTCCTCGAGCGCCTTCGCCTCGACGGCACGGCGATCGGCGACGGCGGGCTCGCGGCGCTCGGCACGCTGCCCAAGCTCGAGAGCGTGAACCTCGTCGGCACGGCGGTCACGCCCGCGAGCGTGGCATGGCTTCGCGCGCAGCCCGCGCTGCGGCGCGTCTATGTCTGGCGCACGGGCCTTGACACGCCCGAGGCGATCGCTGCGCTCCGCGAGGGCGGATCGATCGACCCGATCGGCGGCGACCTGCCGCTCGCGCAGCCGACGACGCCGCCGATGCCCGAGGATGCGCCCGCGGGCGACGCAGCGGCACAGTGAGGCGCGCGGCGGGTACGCTGCGGCGATGCACGACCAGCGCCTCGACGCACCTCTCCACCCGCACAACGACCACTCGCGCCGCGCCTTCCTGCGCACGGCGGCAGGGATCGCGGCCATCGCGCCGTTTTCGAACGCCTTCGCGTCCGCGCTCCTCGCGGGCGACGTCGTCACGGGCGCGGGCGACTTCCAGTACCGCGTCGAGCACGACTGGCTGACGCCGCCCGAGGGCCTCGCGTGGGGCGACACGCACGGCGTCGCGCAGGACAAGGCGGGCCACATCTACATCTCGCACACGGTCGGCGGCGGCGCCACGAAGGACGACGCGGTCTATGTGTTCACGAAGGACGGCGCGTTCGTGCGCTCGATGATGCCGCAGCTGAAGGGCGGCGGGCACGGCCTCGATGTGCGCGACGAGGGCGGGACCGAGTTCCTCTACCACTGCGATGTGAACCGCCGCCGCGTCCTCAAGACCACGCTCGACGGCACGGTCGTATGGGAGAAGGGGGCGCCCGTCGAGGCCGAGTTCGCGGGCGCAAAGGTCTACGGCAACGAGAACGACTGGAACCCGACGAACGTCGCGTTCCATCCGAACGGCGATGTGTTCGTGGGCGACGGCTACGGCAAGAGCTTCGTCCACATCTGGTCGAAGGACGGCGCGCACAAGTCGACGATCGCAGGCCCTGGCTCTGGCGAAGGCCAGGTGTCGGGCCCGCACGGCCTCTGGTGGGACGATCGACTCGGCACGCTTGCGGTCGCAGACCGCTCGAACAACCGCATCCAGTACTTCGCGGAAGCCGGAACGGGCCAGCCGTGGAAGCATGTGTCGTTCGTGAAGGAGTCGATGCGCCAGCCGTGCCACTTCAAGACGCGCGGAGACCTCCTGCTCGTGCCCGACCTCGCAAGCGCGGTCGAGCTTCTCGGCAAGGACAACAAGGCGGTCGCGGTCCTTGGCGACGGCCATCCGACGAACCTCCGCGGCGCAGCACGCAAGGACTTCATCCCCGGCAAGTTCGTCCACCCGCACTCTGCGACCTTCCTCGCGGACGGCTCGATCCTGGTGGTCGAGTGGGTGCCGATCGGACGGGTGACGAAGCTCACGCGAATCTGACCTCGGCACCCAGAGCTCTGGCAAGTCCCTTGCCGGAGCGGTGAGGAACCGGGTGCCGATCGGACGGGTGACGAAGCTGACGCGGGTCTGACCTCGGCACCCAGAGCTCTGGCAAGTCCCTTGCCGGAGCGGTGAGGAACCGGGTGCCGATCGGACGGGTGACGAAGCTGACGCGGGTGCGAACGCGGCACGCAGCGCTCCGGCCAATCCCTGGCCGAAGCGGTGAAGAACCGAGCCCAGCGCCGACCAGCGTGTGAACGCATGCCCCGTTCATCGCGGCGATCGCACGCCGCGTCAGGGGGCGCGCCCTGCGTGGCGCCGCGGGATCCAGAGCGGCACGGCCGCTCGGTAGCGTTCGTAGGCGTCGCCGAAGCGGCGAACGAGGTCGGCCTCCTCCCAGGGGCAGGCGAGGAAGTGCCACGCCAGCGCACCGAGGAAGGCATACGCGACGACCAGCGGAGAGCCGAGGAACAGGCCGACCGCGATGCCCTGCACGATGCCCGTCGCGGCGAGCGGATTGCGGACGAACGCGTAGGGTCCGTCCGTCACGAGAACGCGCGCCGTGTCTGCGGGAAGCGGCGTGCCGTCGCCGCGCACGGAAAGCCAGAGCCCGCTGAAGACGGCCGCGCTTCCCGCCAGGGCGAACAGCGCGACCGCCGCCACGCGCGCGATGGCGCTCTCGAAGCGAAGCGCTGCGACGGGGGTCGACGCCTCGATCGCGTGGACAAGCCACGGAAGAAGGACGAGGAAGACGGCCCACATCACGCTTGTCTGGAGGAGCATCTTCGTGCAGTTCCACCAGATGGGCGAAGGGGCCGCCGGGCGCGGCATGACGGCGGGCTCTGCGACGCCGTCCGACGCGTGCGTACTTCCAACGGGGCGAAGCGCGGCGACGAACACGGGAAGCGCCACGAGCGGAGGCGTCATCAGCATCGCGCCGAGCCACCCTTCGCCCCGCGCGAAGATCACAAGGCCCCAGCATGCGAGCGCGGCGTAGGACGCCGCACCTGCGTGCGCGACGAGCGCCGCCCACGCCCATCGGGCGCCTCCGATCAATCCTGCGGCCGCCGCGAGCGGGAGCGCGATGTAGAGCGCGAGATCAGGGAGAAGGAACTGAAGGAGCGTGGCGTCGGACGCAGCCTCCACGCGAAACGCGGGTCGCCACTCGGGTCGGAGCGCGAGGCTTGCCCACCACGCGGCGCAGCCGATCGCCTCTGCGACGAGGAAGGCCGCAGCGAGCACCGCCCATCGTGGCCGGCTGATCACGAGCATGCGCGGAGTGTAGATGTGGCGGGCATCGCGTGACCGACACACGGGTTCGCCCAAGGAAAGCCCCACCCGTGCCATCGGACACGGGCGGGGTCGAAGGAGCGTCGGTGTTGGGTGTCGGCTGTCGGCCGCGTCTTTGGCTTCGGTGCGACGGAGGCGTCAGCCCCCGACGCTCCAGTTCGACAGGATGGCGGCGAGGTCGAGGGCGTCGATGAAGCCGTCGTCGTTGGTGTCGCGGCCCTCCGTGCCCCAGCCGCTCAGGATCATCACGAGGTCGATCGCATCGACCGCGCCGTCGAGGTTGAGGTCGCCCGAGGCGAACTGGCAGCTGTCGAGGATGCCATCCTCGTTCGCATCGGCCCAGCCGTCCGCGATGTCGCAGAGGTCGTTGATTCCGTTCTGGTTGCAGTCGTACTCCTCGGGCCCAGCCGCGCAGGGGTCGGGGGGCAGGATGGTCGCGATGGCGGTGGCGGCGGCGGCGGCGGTATCGGCGCCGATGGCGACGTCGACAGGCTTCGGGGCGGAGATCACCGGCTTCGCGATGGGATTCGCGTACACGGCCTTGCCGGCGGTGGCCTTCGAATCCGCGAGCGCGGGGCTTGCGAGCGTGACGGCGAGCGCGGCGCCGGCGCCGAGGAGCAGGGTTGCGAGCGGGCTCGGACGGGTGGTTTCGCGGGTATTGGTCTGCATGGCTTGATGCCTCCTTGCAGACGAAGCGCGCGACGCGGCGGCGCTGTGACGGGAAAGTGGAGATTTTCGTTCGGCCCGTTCAGCCGACCATCACGCCCGCGATGGCGCCCGTCATCCAGCAGGCGAGGGCGCCCGCGGTCATGGCACGCAGGCCAAGACGCGCGAGGTCGCTGCGCCGCTCGGGCGCCATGGCGCCGAGGCCGCCGATCTGGATGGCGATCGAAGGCAGGTTCGCGAAGCCGCAGAGGGCGTAGATCGCGAGCGTGGCGCCGCGTTCGGAGATCGCGCCGTCCGCCTGCATCTTCACGAGGTCGAGGTAGGCGACGAACTCGGTCGCAACGACGGCCTGCCCCATCAGGGAGCCGAGTGCGTGCGCGTCGCCGCCCGCGCCCATCGCCCACGCGATCGGCTGGAGGAGGGAGCCGAGGATGTTCTGGAAGGTGAGGACGGGGATGCCGAGCTCCGCGCGCCACGAGGCGATCGGAAGCCAGGAGCTGTCGACCTCGCTGAGCGCCGCGAGCGGCCAGTTGAGGAGCGCGATGAGCGACACGAACGCGACGAGCATCGCGGCGACATTCAGCGCGAGCTTGAGGCCGTCGCTTGCGCCTGCGGCCGCCGCATCGAGGCCGTTCACGGTGGTGCGCGGCATAGCGCGCAGCGCGGAGATCGATTCGTCGGGCGGGCGCTCGGTCTCCGGAAGCATGAGCTTCGCCATCACGATCGCCGCGGGCGCGCTCATCACGGCGGCGGTCATGAAGTGCTTGGCCACCGCGATGCGCGCGGCTTCGTCTGCGCCGCCGAGCATGGCGATGTAGGCGGCCATCACGCTTCCTGCGATCGTGGCGAACCCGCCCGTCATCACGCACAAGAGCTGCGACTCGGTCATGCGCCCGATGAAGGGGCGCACGGTGAGCGGCGCCTCGGTCTGCCCGACGAAGATGTTCGCCGAAGCCGACATCGCCTCGACGCCCGTGATGCCGAGCACGCGGCGCAGCGCCGACGCGAGCAGCGCGATCACGCGCTGCATGACGCCGTAGTGGTAGAGGACCGACATCAGCGC
Organism: Phycisphaera sp.; assembly: GCA_016124975.1. GTDB lineage: Bacteria > Planctomycetota > Phycisphaerae > Phycisphaerales > SM1A02 > QWPT01. The sequence goes on from WGMP01000012.1 coordinate 214,274, forward strand.
CGCGAAGAAGATGATGACGGGCAGGACCTTCACCGCGAAGATGAACCCCCACGCGCCCGACGGGTCGCTCGCCGCGCCGAAGATAAACCGCGTGCCTTCGTCTGCGAACGAGATCACCTTGGCGACCGCAGCCGCGAGCGCGTCGAACACGGCGACCACGGGCGGGAAGCGCAGCAGGAGGAACGCAAGCGCGAACTGGAGCGCGAGCCCCGCGAGGATGGTGCGCGGCCGCACCGCGCGGCGGTTGCGCGAGAGCGCGTAGCCGAGCGCGAGGATGAGGGCGACGCCGAGGAGCCCCGTCGGGTTCATGCGCGGCGCAGCATACTTGTCGGCCGTATCCTCTAGGCGATGGATCCGCGCGAACCCCGCGTTCTTCACATGAACTCCGCGGCCGAGGCGATTCTCGCAGCCGCGCGGTCGCACGGCCCGCGTGTCGTGGTCGGGGTGACGGGCGCGGTCGCGTCGGGTAAGTCGACGCTGGCGCGCGCACTCTCGCCGTGCATCGTGTCGACCGACCACTACCTGCCCGACTACGACCGCACGCCCGAGCACCTGCGCGACCTCCCCGAGTCGTCGGACCTCGATCGCCTCGCGCGCGATCTCGCCGAGCTGCGCGCAGGCCGCGCGACCATGAGGCCCGACTGGAGCTTCGAGACCCACGCGCGCGTGGGCGAGTGCCGCGTCGAGCCCGCGCCGCTCGTCGTGGTCGAAGGGCTGCATGCGCTGCACGCGTTGCCGCGCGTGCATGTCGACCTCGCTGTGTTCATCGAGGCGCCGAGAGAGCTGCGCTGGGCCCGCGCCGTCGCCCGCGAGAAGGCGGGCGACCGACCGTGGCCGCTCGAGTATCTCGAGCACTTCTTCCACACGGTCGCCGAGCCGACCTATGCGCGCCACGCGGACGCGTATCGCGCGGGTGCGCACTTCGTCGTGCGCAACGACGCGTCGTTCAGCGGCGGCTCGGCCTGAAGCACGCCGCGCAGGTCGCGATGAACTCCGCGGCGCCACCGATGATGATGCGGTCGGTCGCCGGCACGAGCCGCTCGCTGTGCGTGCTCGGTGCGCCGCAGCGTGCGCAGACGCCTTGCTTGTGGACGCGTTCGTCGGCGCGCGGCAGAAGCGCATCGAACGGCGCGAAGATCTCGCCGAAGTGGTCGATGTCGCAGCCCGCGACGACGACGCTGATTCCGCGCGCAAGGAGCGCGTGGATCGGCGCGACCGCATCCGACGCGAAGAAGTGGATCTCGTCGATGACGACGAGCGCGGGCTGCGGAACCTCGCGCGCGACGAGCGGCAGGATGTCGGCGGCAACGCGCGCGTTCGCCGCCTCGATCCGCTCGCCCGCATGCGTCACGACCGCATCGGCCGCATAGCGCGTGTCGCGCTCGGGCTTCACGACCAGCACATGCGCGCCGCGGGTGCGCGCCTCCCCGACGCGGCGGACGATCTCGGTCGACTTTCCCGCGAACATGGGGCCGTGGATCACGACGAGTCGGCTCTGTTCAGGCTTGGAGAGCGTCACGCGCGAAGCGTACGGCTCGAGCGCGGGACGCGTTCGCGGAACACCCCGGGGCGGACTCGAACCGCCGACCACCCGCTTAGAAGGCGGGTGCTCTATCCAACTGAGCTACCGGGGCTCGTGGTCCTTCATCGTATCGGCGGCGGCCGACGGGTCGAGTGAGAAGAGGCCCGGCGCGTCAGGCGCGGGGCTCGGCGGCAGCACCGTGTGCTCGCGTGGTTTCGGCGGGATCAGGCCGTATCCGACGCCGCGGCAGGCGGCGACGGCGATGTTGCGGAGGAGGCGCACACGGCGTTCCTCGGGCGTGCCGAGCGCTGCGGGCGCGACGCGCATCGTGCAGGGGAGCGGTTCGCCCGCGACGGGCTCCCAGCCCTTCCTGAGGGCGCGCGGCTCGACTTCGACGAGGCCCCAGCCCGCGGGGACCTCGCGGGGTCGCAGCAGGCCGGAGGGAGCGACAAGCACAAGGTGGTCGGCGGTGCGCCAGCGCGTCAGCTGCGCGAACTTGGTGTCGATTCCCATCTTTGCGTCGATCGCCGCGAGTTCGTCAAGCACCTTGCGGTACGCCGCGATGCGGCTCGCGCCGAACTCCCAGGTGGCGAGTTCCTCGAAGAGGCTCGACTGGTCGTCGCGCAGATGCGTCTCGCGCACCTTGACGCGGAGTTCCTCGATCACGCTGCGTCGCTCGAGGAGGTAGGCCTTGCGGCGCACGAGTTCGGCGGGGTCCGCGTCGTCCGACGCGAAGTCTGCGCGCGACTGCTTGCACTCGACGGCGATCGTGCGCGGTGCGCGCGGGTCTGCGGCAGGCGCACCGAAGGCCTCGACCGCACGCGCGTCGTCGGCGTGGTCGAGCCAGCCGAGCGCGTCGAAGCGATAGCGGTGGAAGGGGCACGCGACCTCTGTAGCGACGGCGCGGCACCCGACCGCGCGCAGCCATGCGAGGGCGAGGTCCTTCAGTTGGAGATGGCGCTTGGTCTCGGGCACGCGACGCTGTCTCTGTCACCAAAAAGAACGCGCGCACTGGGAGGCCATGCGCGCGCGTTCGGGATGTCGAAGTGGAGCTCGCTCGGCGCTGTCGACGCTACCGGCTCTCTCTCGTCAGCGGCACATAGGTCTCGCGCTCGCCGCGGCCGCGCAGCGGATAGTCCTTGCGCAGCGGGTGGCCGGGGTAGTCCTTCCACATGAGGATGCGACGGAGGTCGGGGTGTCCGCGGAAGCGGATGCCGAACATGTCGTAGACCTCGCGCTCGGGCCATTCGGCACCAGGCCAGATGTCGCACGCGCTGTCGATCTCGAGCGCGGGGTCGACGGCGATGCCGCTCGTGTCGAGCGTCGGCTCGAGGTAGCACTTCACGCCAAGGCGCAGTTCATGCTTGTGCGAGTGGACGAGGTAGGTGACCGCGAAGCGCCCCGGCTGCTTGACGGGGTACTTCAGGTAGTCGATGCCGACGACATCGGTGAGGAAGTTGTAGTCGAGCCGCGGGTCATCACGCAGTTGCCGCAGGACATCGTGCATGCGCTCAGGCGGGCAGATGAGCGTGGTCAGGCCGCGGAACTCCGCGGCCATGAACTTGATGTCGGGGAACGCCTGCTTGACGATCGGAAGCGACGGGTGGTCGAGGACGGGCTTGTCGGCCATGGCGGCCAGTATAGGAAACCGTGCCAAGCACGTGCCAAGCACGTGCCGTGCGGTGCCCGGCACCTCCCGGCACGTGCCAGGCACGTGCCAGGCACCACTTTCAGAACGCATCAGCAGCACCAGAGGAAGCCGCCCCAGCGGCGACCGCGCAAAGGCATCCGCATCACCAGAGGGAGCCGCCGCAGCGGCGACCGCTCAAAGGCATCAGCAGCACCAGAGGGAGCCGCCGCAGCGGCGACCGCTCAACTAATGCCTGAACCGTCGGACGCCTGTGACGAGGCAGGTCACCCCGCGCTCGGCGCACAGCCTGAAGGTGTCCTCGTCGCGCTTCGAGCCGCCCGGGTGTACGAGGCACTTCACGCCCGCGTCGATCAGGAGCCTCGGCCCGTCGTCGAACGGGAAGAATGCGTCGCTCGCCGCGACCGCAGGGCCCGTGCCGTCGCGGAGTCGCGCGCCCGCCTTCTCGACGGCGTTTCGGCAGCTCGCCACGCGGTCCATCTGACCTGCGCCAGCACCGTAGAGCTGCCCCGCGCGGCCGATGCACACCGCGTTCGACTTGAGGTGCTTCACGACCGCCGTCAGGAACGCAGCGTCGCGCAGGACCTCCGCGCTCGGCGCGGGGCCCGCCGCGAGCACGAACTCCTCGGCCACGATCGCGTGCGTGTCGGCCTCCTGCGCAAGGAACCCGCCCGCGATCGAGCGGACGAGCACGGACTTCGGCACCGCGCTCACGGGGCCGACGGCGAGGAGCCGCGCGTTCTTCCAGCGGGCGCGCAGGAGTTCGAGCGCGTCGGCGTCGTAGTTCGGCGCGACGACCACCTCGAGGAACTTCTCGCCCGCCACGATCTCCTCGGCGGCTGCCCGGTCGACTGGCGCGTTGAGCGCGACGATGCCGCCGAAGGCCGCGAGCGGGTCGCCCGCGTAGGCCTTGGCGAACGCCTCGCGCGCGGACGCGGCAATCGCCGCCCCGCAGGGGTTCGTGTGCTTCACCACCACGGCGCCCGCTGAGCCAGGGGCGATCTCGCGGAGATCCTGCGCCAGCTCGAGCGCGGCGGCCGCGTCGAGCAGGTTGTTGTAGGAAAGCGGCTTGCCGTGCAGAAGCTCGGCCGACACGACGCTCGGCCCGCGGAAGGTCGGATCGCGGTACACCGCGGCGGCCTGGTGCGGATTCTCGCCGTAGCGGAGCTCGCCCTCGTTCACGCCGCGCAGCTCGAACACAGGCGGGAAGCGGTTGCCCGCGCGCTGGCTCATCCACGCCGCGATGGCGGTGTCGTAGGCGGCCGTGCGCGCGAAGGTGGCGGCCGCGAGGGTGCGCCGAAGCTCAAGCGTGGTCGCACCGTCGTTCGCGGCGAGTTCGCTGGCCACGCGGTCGTACTGCGACGGATCGGTCACGACGGCGACGAACTCGTGGTTCTTCGCGGCGGAGCGAAGCATGGACGGGCCGCCGATGTCGATCTGCTCGATCGCCTCGTGCTCCTGCACGCCCTCGCGACGCACCGTCATCTCGAACGGATAGAGGTTGACGCAGACGAGGTCGATCGGGGGGATGCCGTGCTCTTCCATCGCCTTGACATGCTCGGCCACATCGCGTCGCCCGAGGAGCCCGCCGTGAACGCGCGGATGGAGCGTCTTCACGCGTCCATCCATCATCTCAGGGAAGCCTGTCAGACGCTCGATCGGAACGACGGGAATTCCCGCGGCCGAGAGCGCAGCAGCCGTGCCGCCCGTCGACACGATCTCGACGCCGAGCGACGACAGGGTCTTCGCAAAGGGGACGAGATCGCGCTTGTCGCTGACCGAGATCAGCGCGCGTCGAATCTTGACGAGTCCGTGCATGTCCAAGCTCCCGCGCGTGGGTGTCAGCGGCCCGAGGAACCGTTCGAGACAGGCGAGAGCCGCAGGATGCGGCCGTCCGACGACCAAGCGACGAGTCCGCCGTCCTCGAGCGTATCCGCCTCGAGGTGCTCGACCTTGGGAAGGTCGATGGTGCGGATCGCATCGCCGTTGCGGAGATCGACGACGGTCACCTGGCGAGCCGTCGCGCACCAGAGGAGAACCGACTCGCCGCCGCTGATCGAGCTCGTGCCGATGGGGCGACCCGTGAGGCCCGTCTTCTTCCAGCGGACCTGTCCGCCGAGCTGCCCCTCTGGATTCTGGGTGAAGGCGACGAGGCCTTCGCCGGGGATGTCCTGCAGGACGAGCCCACCCGCGGCGAAGGGCGAGGTGCGCAGCGGAGTCTGCGTGAAGTACTTCCACAGCGTCGTGCCCGAGCCGAGGTCGAAGGCGTAGAGGTACTGGTCTTCGCTCGCGACGAATGCGATGCCGTTCGCGATGGCGGGCTTCGCCACGACGCCGCCGAGGAGTTCCTTGCGCCAGAGCGAGGTGCTGCTCGATGCGTCAAGCGCGACGACCGTGCCCTGGCTCGACCCTGCGACCACGATGCCGTCGTTCTCAACCGGCTGCGCGACGACGGGGCTCCGCCCGAGCGGGCCGTCCACGGTGTAGCCACGCATGTCGAAGCCGCTGCCGCAGTCGAACCACGCGGCCTGTCCGCTGCGCGTTCCGAAGACGAGCGCTTGCCCGACTACGATCGGCCGCGTGCTCGGCACATGGCGGAAGTTCCTCCGCAGCACGGACGAGCCGTCCTTGATGTCGATCGTGTAGAAGCCAGTGTCGGTCGTGACGGCGATCCGCTGCTCGCCGCCGTCAGCGGTCGCGACGGAGACGATCTCGGCCGAGAGGACGCGGTCGATGCGCTCGGCGGCGGAGGCCATCCACGCGCGGTCGCCCGTGTCCGCGCGGACGAAGGTGATCTCGTTGCGCGTGTTGACCGCGACGACCCCGAACGGCGAGCAGTCGACGAGGGCCAGCGACTGGCCCGGGGCGTTCGGCACAAGCGCCTGCCAGGCGATGCTGCAGCCGAGCTCGGCGGCCTTCGCGGGGCCGACGAGGTAGGCCTCCTCGACGCGCGCGGCGTTCTGCGACGGAAGGTCCGCGGCCTGCGATGCGGCGAGCGCGGGGGCGGAGACGGAGGCAAGCGCGGTCACGAGCGTGGCCAGCGAGGCGGAGAACGCTCCGAGGCGACCGACGGGTCGGGCTTCGAGGCGAACGGACTGAAGCCGCTCGAGCGGCGCAAGGACAGGCTGGGTGGGCATCGTGTGGGTACTCCATCGGCCCTTGGCCGAGACGCGGAGTATCGCCCCCAAGGGGCGCAAGCGTCAAGCGGCGCGGTCGCGCGGCCATCAGGCACGGTGGGGCCGACGGGGCGCGGGCGGTCCCCTTTGGGCGCGGCCGCGGCGGGTGGGTGCGGTTGCGGCGCGCCGTCGCCTCTGCGGTGCCGAGGCGGGCAGTCTGTACCCTCCCCGCATGTTCACTGGACTGGTGCAGGCCCTCGGAACGGTTCGCAGCGTCGAGGACGGTCGCGCGGGGCGTCGGATCCGCATCGGCTTCGGCGCGTGGACCCACCTTCCCGAGCCCGGCGCGTCGATCGCCGTGAACGGCTGTTGTCTCACGGTGGCGGCGGTCGAGCGGAGCGGGGAGCGCAACGGGGAGCACATCGGCCAGCGCGGCGGGAGCGTGGGCGGCGAGATCGTCGCCGCCTTCGATGCGATTCCACAGACACTGGCGGTCACCGCGATCGGCGCGCTCGCGCAGGGCTCGACGGTGAACCTCGAGCACGCTGCGACGGCCTCGACCTACCTCGGCGGGCATGTTGTGCTCGGCCATGTCGACGGCCTCGCGAAGGTCGTGGGCCTCGAGACGCACGGGGAATGGCGGCTCCGCGTCGCACTGCCCGCCGGGCTCGGAAGACTCGCCGTCGACAAGGGTTCGATCGCGCTCGACGGCGTCTCGCTCACCATCGCGCGGGTCGAGGATCTCTCCGGCGACCGCACGGTGATCGATGTGTGCCTCATCCCCGAGACGCTCGCGCGCACGAACCTCGGCGCCCGCGTTGTGGGCGACGCCATGCATGTCGAGATGGATCACCTCGCGAAGCTCGTCGCGCGGCAGATGGAGCGCTGGCAGGCGACTGCACCGCGCGGCTGATCGCCGTGCGATGCGCGCGCCGTTCGATCAGGCGGCGAGCCGCACGGCGGCGGTCTCTCCGACCGAGATGCAGAGCAGCGTCAGGTCGTCGGCCTGATGGAGCGAACCCGACTGGGCGTCGATCCGCGCCGCGATCTCCTGGACGACCGTCTCGGGGTCGTCGATCTCGGTGAGCGCCGCGAACTCCTTGAAGTGGCTCGGAGAGCCGTCGTCTGTGAAGGCCTGCTCGAACCCGTCTGAGTAGAAGAGCAGCTTGTCGTGCGGCTCGAGGGCGAGCTCGATCTCGCCGTAGACCTCGTCGGGGAAGATCCCGAGAAGCCCGCCGTCGCACTCGATGTGCCGCGGCGCCTCGCCGGGGCGAAGCAGGATCGCGGGCGGGTGCCCTGCGGCGGCAAGCCTGATCGTGCGCTGCCGGCAGTCGAGGACGGCCGCGATCGCCGTGGCGAAGCGCGTGGTGGCGCGCTGGTGCTCGGCCAGCCGCACATTGGCGCGCGCGAGAGTCTCGCCGGGGCCGAGAAGGCGCAGCTGCCCGTGGACGCGCTCGGTCGTCTCGAGCGAGCGGCACACGGCCATGCCGAGGAGGGCGGCGGGAATTCCGTGTCCGACAGCGTCTGCGATGAAGATCGAGAGTCGATCATCGTCGAGTTGCTCGACATGATAGACATCGCCCGAGACCTGCGCGAGCGGACGGTAGAAGGTCGCCACCTGCACTCCGTGCAGCTCGGGCACGGGAAGCGGCAGGAAGTCGCGCTGGACGAGCGCCGCCAGCTGCAGCTCCTCGTTGCGCTCCTCGAGCTCGTTGCGCATCGAGCCGACGAAGCGGTTCAGGAGCGCCAGCTCGCGGCGCGCATCGCGAAGCGTGGGCGCGCAGGCCAGGATTCCGCGAAGGAAGGGCACGAGCTCCGCGTCGGCGGCGCCGACGGGGATGGCGTCATATCCAGGGTGCAGGGCGTCGGCGCTGACGAGGTCGCTCACGGCCACGATGCGCACGGCATGCGGCAGGGCGTTCTCGCTCTCGGGCGGCTCGACGGCGTCGAGGGTGGCCTTCAGCGCGGATTCCGCGGCGGCGCGGTCCTCGCCCGCGAAGACGACGATCACCTCGACATCGAGGTGCATGGGCGTTCCCGCGGGGGTTCGCAGGACCTCGCTGCAGAGATGGACCGCGGTGACGCCTGGCATCTCCCGCGTGATGCGGTTTCGCCAGTCCTCCGCGACGGTGAGCATCGCCTCGGTGCTTACGACTGCGATGCGCGTGGTGCTGCGTGCCTGGTCCATGGTGCCCTCAACCCGAAGCGATCGCCATCCGGAGTTCGTCCGAAAACCATCGGCGGGAGGGCGCTGTGCGCCCGACCTGCGTCGGGGTATCGACTCATCGGATGTGGGGCTTGAGGGCGGCGGCGTCGAATTCGATGCGGCTTCCACGGCGGATCTCGAGCGCCTCAAAGGTGCCAGGGGCCACTTCGAGCGCGAACTGCGCGGGCGCGCCCGATGGATAGCGCTTGAGGCGGCCGAGATAGGCGCTCTCGCTCTCGCCCTCTGCGCGGAGCGGCTCCTTGGGCATGGTGTGCACCGCGGTCACGAAGCCCTTTCCATCGAGGAAGGCGATGTCGAGGTCGATGACGCAGTCGCGCATCCAGAAGGTCCGCTCCTCGGCGGTCGGGAACGCGAAGAGCATGCCTTCGTCGGGGCCGAGTTCCGTGACGCCGCCGAGACCGCGCTCGCGCGAGGCCTCGTCGAGCGCGAGCCTGCAGTCGAAGCGCTTGCCCGCGACGGTGACCTCCATCGAGGTGGGTGCCGCGGCGCGCTCGCAGCCGGCGACGGTTGCGACGATCGGCAGCAGGGCGATGGAGAGGGCCGCGAGGGTGCGCATGGGGTCATCGTACCGATCGAAGCCAGGCGAGATCGTTCGCGTCGAAGACGGTCGGCTCGCGCGCCGTGCGGAGGGCGGCGTCGCGCAGGGCCTCGGGCGACGAGCGCGCGACGAGATCCCGCGCACCGAGCGGGCGCGGCTCGGGGAGGAGCCCGAGGCTCCACGCGCACCAGCCGACGATCCGCTCGGCCGCCACGCCTTCGTCGCGCAGCGCCGCGAGGCCGTGGGCGCCGTTGCGCTTCGCGAGCCGCTTGCGGTCGTCCCCGTACACGAGCGGCAGGTGCCACCACCGCGCGTGAGTGAGGCCGAGATGCCGCGCGATCAGCTGTTGCCGCGCGGCGCTCGAGAGGAGGTCGTCGCCGCGCACGACATCCGTCACGCCCTGACGCGCGTCGTCGACCACTACGGCGAGCTGGTAGGCGGGCACGCCCAGCTTCGTCCACACGACGAGATCGCCCGCCTCGAGCCCGGGGTCGAAGGCGTGCTGGCCGAGAAGCTCGTCCACGACCGCCTCGACCGCGCGATCGACGCGCAGCCGATGGTTGGCGTCCCACTTCTCGACCGATCGTGGCCACGGCTCATGCGGGCGGAGTTCGGGCGGGTAGCGCGTCTCTCCGTCGTCTGCGTGCGGCGCGCTCGCGGCGCTGCGGATCTCCGCGCGCGAACGGTCGCAGCGGAAGATCAAGCCCTGCAGCGCAAGGCGCTCGAGCGCCGCGCGGTAGGGCGCGAGCTCGGTCGACTGGACGAGCGGGTCGCCGTCCCAGTCGAGGCCGAGCCAGCGGAGGTCCGCCACGCACGCCTCGTGCGCACCCTCGCGCACGCGACCGAGATCGAGGTCCTCGAGCCGCAGCACGACCCGCCAGGCCTCGTGCCTCGCCAGCGCCCAGGTGGCGAGAAAAGTGCGCGCGTTGCCCACATGGAGCGCCCCTGACGGGGTCGGGGCGAGTCTCGTGACGCGTGTCGGGTGCGCCGTCATCTCCCGAAGCGTACGGCAGGTCGCGAAGGCGTACACTGCCGCCCATGTCGCTCGTCAAGCTCAGCGATGCAGAGATCTCCGCACGCCTCGATGCGCTGGCCGAATGGTCGCAGCCGGGCGAGGAGATCCAGCGCACCTATCGGTTCAAGGACTTCGTCGCGGCGATGGCGTTCGTGGCGGCCGTCGCGGAGCACGCGGAGAAGGTGGCGCACCACCCCGACATCCTGATCCGCTACAGCCGCGTCACGCTGTCGCTCTCGACGCACGACGCGGGCGGGATCACCGAGAAGGACTTCGACTTCGCCCGCGCCGCCGACGCGCTCGCCGCGCGGCAGGGATAGCCGTCAGGGATAGCCGTCAGGGATAGCCGCCGAGCGAGCGTTCACGCCCCGAGCCGCGCGATCTCGCGGTCGAGGAGCCGCTGTGTGCGCGCCGCATCGGCGAGGGTGACGGGCGCGGCGTCTTTTCCCGCGCGAATCGCCGCGAGCAGCGCCGCGATCTCGTGGTCGTAGCCTGTCCCGAGCGGATAGTCGCGGCCCGCGACGATCGCCTGCGGCTCGCCATCGACAAGCACGAGGAGCTCGGGATCGCGCCCGAGGCGGAAGTCGATCACGCCGCGCTCGCACTCGATCGACGCCACCATCATGAACGCGAAGGCGGGGTCGTCCATCCAGCCGCCTTCGGCCTCCACGAGGAGCCCCGCGTGCGGCCCTTCCGCGAAGCCGTAGCGCGCCGTCACATGCATGCGCGTGCCGTGCGCGTCGACCGAGCCAGGCTCGCCGAAGGCGAAGCGCACGAAGTCGGCGTCGTGGATGTGGAGGTCGACGACCGCGCCGCCCGAGCGCGTTGGATCGAGGTAGAAGTCCTGGCTCCACGCGGGGCGCGCGCCGAGCCTGCGGAACGATGCGCGCAGCGCGCTGCCGAAGCGCTGCGTGCGGACGGCCTCGGCCATCCACGCCCACGCGGGCCAGAATCGCATGCAGTGGGCCGGCATGGCCAGGACGCCCGCCGCGCGTGCCTCTGCGTCGAGCGCATCGATCGCGTCTGCGTCGAGCGCGGTCGGCTTCTCGACGAGCACATGCTTTCCTGCGCGGATCGCGGCGCGGACAAGGTCGACATGCGTGTCGGTCGGCGTGCAGATCGAGACGAGGTCGATGTCCTCGCGCGCGAGGAGTTCGTCAAGGGTCGCCGCGAGCGGGACCCGCGCAAGGAGTTCGTCGACGCCGTCGCCTGCGGTGATGAGGTTTCCCGCGGTCGCCGAGCGGCGGCCCTGGTCGAAGGCGGCGCGGACCTCGCACGCCGCGTTGGCCGCGTAGGCGCCGAGATGCGTGCGCCCCATGAAGCCGAGCCCGACGATGCCGACGCCGACCGTCACGACTGCGGCGTGAAGACGACGCCGCTCTCCATGTAGAAGTTGACCATGTCGCCCGCGTGGAACTCCTGCGCACGCTGGTCTGCGCCGAGCGTGATCCACATCGGCACGACCGCCTGCAGGAGGATGCGGTTGCCCGCGGGGTCCGTCTCGCGGACGCGGCCCTGCACGATGCGCGGGTGTCCCTCGACGGGCTCGATGAACTCGCCACCCGCGTGCGTGCGGTGCAGCTTCAGCGCGCGGCCCGAGACGACGCCCGTGACGCGCTTCCCGAGCGCGACCGAGGTCGGCCCGCCCGCCGCGAGGTCGAGCACATACTCGGATCCCGGGATCGAGAGGCGCAGCGAGCCGCGCGCGGTCGCGTCGCGCAGGATCTCCTCGAGACGGAGCGTGGACAGGGCGGGGGTCGCGTTCGGGGCTGTGTGCATGGCTGTCTCCTCGCGCGGGAAGATACACGGTTCGCGTCCGCGTACCATCCGCGCCCGTGATCCTCCTCATCGACAACTACGATTCCTTCACCTACAACCTCGTGCAGCGGTTCGGGGAGATCGACCGTTTCCTGCACATCGAGGTGGTGCGCAACGACCGCATCACCCCCGACGAGGCGGAGGCGATGCAGCCGACGAGGCTCGTGATCTCGCCGGGGCCGTGCACGCCGCGCGAGGCGGGGGTCAGCGCAGCGCTGATCGAGCGCTTCAAGGGGCGGATCCCGATCCTCGGCGTGTGCCTCGGCCACCAGACGATCGGCGACTGCCACGGCATGCTCGTGCGGCGCAACGACGAGCCAGTCCACGGCAAGACCTCCGAGATCTTCCACGACGGCCGCGGGCTCTTCGAAGGGATGTCGAACCCGTTCGTGGCCACGCGCTACCACTCGCTCGTCGTAGACCCGGCCACGATCCACCCCGAGTTCGAGCGCACCGCGTGGACCGCGCGCGGCGAGGTCATGGGCCTGCGCTGGCGCGCGCCCGCGGGTCGATCGCCCCTCGAGGGCGTGCAGTTCCACCCCGAGAGCTTCCTCACAACGGAAGGGCCGAGGCTTCTCGAGAACTTCCTGCGGATGATCTAGGTTCTGTCTGACGGATCCCCAAAGACCAAAGAAGCGCGCGGCGCCCGGATGGCAAGGAGGCGAAACGAAGCTGTATCCGCAGCGATACAGCGAGTCGAAGCCGACGCCGCCAGCCGGGATGCCGCGCGATTCGACGTCCGGGGATCCGTCAGACAGAACCTAGGCGTGGTTGGGCGGTCGCCGCTGCGCCCGCTGCCTTTGGTGCTACGACGACCAAGCGTGCCCGTGGACGAAGTCCACGGAACGACGATCGTCG
>WGMP01000057.1 GCA_016124975.1 Phycisphaera sp.
CGCAGCGCGCGCTCCCTCGGGCATATCGCGGTTGGCACGGCCCCTCGTCCGCCAGTCTCCCTCGCCTCTGCGAGAGAGACCCGAAGTCCAACGACCTTCGGAAGCGGGTCGGTTCACCCACACGATTTCCTGAAGCGCCTGAAAAATCTTCGCGGAAATCCGTCGCGCATCGCGAAGTCGCCGAAACTGAAGTGTACACTTCGAGTTGTACAGTTCAGGAGTCGAACCTATGGCGGCAAACAAGCGGGCGAAACAGAAGGACAAGCGGGCGAAACCGCGAGCGCGGGAGGCGATGTCGCAGACGGGGCTACCGAAGCCGAAATCGCCGCCGAAGGCCAAGCCCAAGCCCAAGCCCAAGCCCAAGCCGAAGCCGAAGCCGAAACCCAAGCCGAAGCCCCGCGAGGCGCGGGGGCGAGCCGCGAAGCTGGAGATCCCAGAGGGCGCGCGCGCGCTGCCTCTGGCGGCGTTGCGCTCGGCACTCGGCACGGAGGTCGACCGCGTGCGGCAGCTGGGTGGCTACACGCTGATCCTGCGCCGAGGCAGGCCGGTCGCCGCGGTCATTCCATATGAGGAGTTCAGGAGGTATCGCATGAACGGACGATTCGAGGAACACGAACGGGCTGAGCGCGGCGCACGACTTGTCGCCGACATCAGACGCCTGCGCGACGCGATTGCGAGCGAGTGGGACGACGGCGGGCGTCCGCCCGAGGCGGGCATGCCCGCGGCGCAGCTCATCAACAAGCTTCGCGAGGAGCGCACCCAGCGCATACTTGACGCGGCGAGCAGCGGGTCCCGCGACGATGAGCAGGACCATGGCGGTCGATCGCGAGGCCAAACATGATCGCCGTGGGGGAAAGATACACTGCAGATTCGCCAGTTCGAGGCGTGCTCGATGCATCCGTGGCGGCCCGCTGGTTCATCCCTGAGCAAGCGAATGATGCGACGGAAGTGCTCCTCGAAGCGGTCCGGCAGTCCGACGGAGACAGCGTTCAGCGACCCATGTTCGTGGTGCCCGAGATTTTCTTCGCCGAGGTCATGTCGGCCGTCACCAAGCAATGCCGCGGTGCGGAACTTCTCGCGTCCTGCGCCGATGCGATTGCGCGGCTTCCGGTCGACCGTGTGCCATGGGAACAGACGCCGGTCGAGCTATACCTTGAGATGGTCGGTCAGCGGGTCGGGGCGTACGACGCCATCTATGCAGCGATTGCACTTGAAGCCGGGCTGCCGCTTCTCACTGCCGACGCAGGGCTCTTCCGAGCGCTTCGAAGGCCGCCCTGGGTGGTGCTGATCGAATAGCGCGGCTGTGGTCGAGTAGCGCGGCTGTGGTCGAGTAGCGCGGCTGTGGTCGAGTAGCGCGGCTGTGGTCGAGTAGCGCGGCTGCGATCGAGTAGCTCGGCTGCGGTCGAGTACTCGGACGCTCTGGTGGGAGCACGACGATTGGCTCGCGCCAGCCTGCGGGGGACAGGGCGCGGCTGTCCTCACGCCTGTGCCAGTGCCGAGCAACGCAGCGAGAAGGGGTGCGCTGCTACACTCGTCTACCGCGTCGGGACGTCTCTGGAGCGTCGTTTGCGGGGCGCTTCGCGCACCGAGGACCGCTCGTCGCGCCGCGGCACAGGTTGTCAGCATCAACTGGTCACGGCAGTTCCATCTCGAGCCCACCATGCCCATCACCACCGCCTACGAAGCCAAGATCGAACACATCTCGATTCTCGACGAGAAGGGCAACTTCGACGAGAAGCTCGGGAAAGGCCTGATCCCAGACGCCGACCTCGTGAAGCTCTACGAGGCGATGTCGTCGTGCCGCCAGCTCGACCAGGTGGCCTTCCGCCTCCAGCGCTCGGGCCGCATGGGCACCTATCCGCAGAACATGGGCCAGGAGGCGACCAGCCTCGGCGCGGCCTATGTCCTGCGCAAGGACGACTGGATGGTGACCTGCTACCGCGAGAACTGCGGCCTCTTCTGGCGCGGCGTCCCGAAGGAGGCGATCCTCCTCCACTGGATGGGCGACGAGCGCGGCAACGCCATGCCGAAGCCGCACTGGGTCACGCCGATCTATGTGCCGCTCGGAACGCAGATGCTTCACGCGGCGGGCCTCACGATGGCCGCGCGCTACAAGGGTGAAGACCGCATCGCCTGCACATTCTTCGGCGACGGCGCCTCGAGCGAGGGCGACTTCCACGAGGCCTGCAACTTCGCGGCGAACCTCAAGATCCCGGTCGTCTTCGTCTGCCAAAACAACTTCTGGGCGATCTCGACGCCGTCCAAGATCAACAGCGCCGCCCCGACCTTCGCGCAGCGTGGCCTTTCCTACGGCATGCCGTGCCTCCAGTGCGACGGCAACGACCTGTTTGCGACCGTCTACACCATGAAGAAGTCGGTCGAGTACACGCGTCAGACGGGTCTGCCGTGCTTCGTCGAGATGGTGACCTACCGCCTCGGCGACCACACGACCGCAGACGACGCCTCGCGCTACCGCGACAAGGCCGAGGTCGACGCGTGGAAGGCGCGCGATCCGATCATCCGCCTGCGCAACTTCATGACCGCGCGCAAGCTGTGGGACGACGCGAAGGAAGCGGCGCTCGCCGAGCGGATCGAGAAGGAGAACGCAGACGCCGTCGCGCGCGCCGAGGGGATCGCCGCACCGCATCGCGCCGACTTCTTCGACTCGATGTACGCAGACATTCCCGCCGATCTCGCCGCCCAGCGCGACACCATGCAGACCCACTCGCTCGGACAGGATCCGTCGCAGCTTCCGCCCGAGGCGCAGGAGCGCGCGCGGCAGATGGCCGCGGAGGCCGAGGCGGCGCATCACTGATGCGCCGCCGCGACCGCTGAACGACGAGACCCGAGCAGGCACCCGACAGCACCAACGCACCAGACCGATCCGGACACTTCCATGGCGAACCTCAACCTTGTCCAGGCCATCAACCTCGCGCTCATTCAGGAGATGGAGAAGAACGAGAACATCGTGCTTCTCGGCGAGGACATCGGCGTCAACGGCGGCGTGTTCCGCGTCACCGAAGGCCTGCAGAAGCGCTTCGGCGAGAAGCGCGTGTTCGACACGCCGCTCGCGGAGTCGGGCATCATCGGCCTCTCGATCGGCCTCGCGATGGGCGGCCTCCATCCCGTGCCCGAGATCCAGTTCGAGGGCTTCCTCGGCCCGGCCTACGACCAGATCTGCTCGCACGCCGCGCGCATGCGAAGCCGCACCCGCGGCGCCTTCACCGTGCCGATGACGATCCGCATCCCCGTCGGCGGCGGCATCCACGCGCCCGAGCTCCACAGCGACTCGCCCGAGGCGATCTACGCGCATACGCCCGGCCTCAAGGTCGTGATGCCGAGCTCGCCCTACGACGCGAAGGGCTTGCTCGTCGCGGCGTTGCGTGAACCCGATCCCGTCCTCTACTTCGAGCCGAAGCGCATCTACCGCGCGTTCCGCGAGGAGGTCCCCGAGGACGAGTACACCCTACCGATCGGCAAGGCGCGCACCGTGTGCGAGGGCACCGACCTGACGATCGTCAGCTGGGGCGCGAGCGTGATCCAGTGCATGCAGGCGATCGAAAAGTCGGGCAAGTCGATCGAGTTGATCGATCTGCGCACGATCTATCCCTTCGACATCGACGCTGTCGCCGAGAGCGTCAACAAGACGGGCCGCTGCGTGGTCGTCCACGAGGCACCGCTCACCTGCGGCTTCGGCGCCGAGATCTCGGCGCGCATCATGGAGCGCTGCTTCCTGCAGCTCGAGGCGCCCGTCCAGCGCGTGGCTGGCTTCGACACCACGATGCCGTACTACAAGCTCGAGCTCGACTACCTGCCCGATGCGACCCGCGTCGTGCGGGCGATCGAGGATTGCCTCGCGTACTGACGCGCACCGTGCGCTTGCCACGCGGCGGGCGTGTCTGTGCAACTCCTTGCGGGAGAGGGGGTTCACCGCGTCGAGGGCGCGCTTTCGTGGCGCGGCCGCACGATCCCAAGACATTTTGCGAGTCTCGCGCCAATCTGTCGCATCCTCGCGGCGCGAGAGATCTCTTCGGAACCGCCATTCCCTGCCCGACCCGCGGATCGGCTGAACAATCGTTCAGAGGCGTCCTTGCATCTTGAAGCGTTTGGGCGAACGGTCAACCTGACCGCATGCAGATGGTCTCGTCGACGCGATCGGAGTTGGCCGCATGGAGCGCGGCCGCTGTCTCGCAGGATGCGATGCAGAAGCGACGCACCCAGCGCCTGTTCGACCTCGCCGTCGAGGCCACGGGCCTGACGCGCAAGCGCCTCGCGCGCGCGCTGGGCATCGACCTGCGGTCGCTCGACGACATGCGCGAGCTTCCGAGCATCGACTATGTCGGCAGGATCGGCGGGGCGCTTGGCCTGCATGCGGCGCAGTCCGTCGGCATCGTGGCGCTTCCGACCCAGGAGGACCGCGAGCCAGGCGAACTCGCCACGCTCGTGCGCGCCGCCGACCTTCACGATGATGCGGGCGCGCTTGAGGTCCTCTCGCGCGAGGTGGCCCAGACGCGCCGTAGTCCGGGTGCGATCGCCTTCTCGCTGGCGCTCGCAGCGCGAGCGAAGTCCGCCCGCGGCGAAACGGCTGCCGCCGTCGCCGAACTCGATGCGGCCCTGCGGCTTGAGATCGATCCGCGCGACGACGAGGAGCTCGATGCGCTCGTCGACTGCATCCGCGGCGAGCAGCTGCTCGGATGCCCCTGGCTTCCCCCGCAGCGCATGCAGCGCGCGACGCAGATGCGCGCGCATCGCGTCCACGCCGGAATCGGTCCTGCTCCGCGGGCGGCGCTCGATGCGCGCAGACAGGCGTTCGCGCTTGCCTTTGACCTTCTTTGCGGGCTTGGCCCCGATCCGGGCTCGTTCGAGGTTGGCCGCGCGCTTTGTGCCGTGGCCGCGCTTCGCGCCTTGCTCGAGGCGTCCGCGGAGTCGCTCGGCTTCGGACGCTGCGATCCTGGCGAGCCGAAGGAGAACGGAGGCGTCCATCTCGAGGAGCGAGCGGTCGGCCTCCAGCCGTTCGAACCCCAGTCGGGCGGCATGTCATCGAGCCGCGTCCTCATCGATGCTGCGAGTGACTCCGAGCAACTGGCGGGAACCGCATGGATCGCCTCGATCGCGGCCTCGGCAGCGCTGAGAGCCGTCGAACTCACGCGCCCGAGCCTCAAGGTCGAGCACGCCGCGATGCAGCTTCTGGTGCAGTCCGAGTTCACGCTCGACGAGTGCCTCGACGCGTGCGGCGCCGATGGCCCTGTGGCGTTCCGCACGGAGATGGGAGGTTTGCCTGCATTGCTCCGCGCAAGGCGGTCTCGCCTTCAGCTTCTCGAGTGGTCGCAGAGGGCGCGGGGCGGAGAAGATCCCTATCCCTTTGCCTCGGATGAAGATAGGGGCATCCTCCACGACTGGACCGTCCGGTTTCCGAGATGGAGTACGACCGTCTGGGGCGCCAATCTCCCTTGAAGCGGGCGTTTTTCCTTGACTGAACTTTGAACGCAACGATCATTGAAAGACCATTCAATCCACGGCGATCGGACGGCGTCTCGCCCGATGGCCCTCGAAGGGGCTCGACATGAAGGAAGAAGTGGATTCGCGC
This sequence comes from Phycisphaera sp., assembly GCA_016124975.1. Classification (GTDB taxonomy): domain Bacteria; phylum Planctomycetota; class Phycisphaerae; order Phycisphaerales; family SM1A02; genus QWPT01. Next base: position 5,588 of record WGMP01000057.1, read on the forward strand.
GAATTCGATCGGGAGGCGCTCGCCCGTGAGCGCCTCGAGGAGCTGCAGGCGCTCGCGCGCACCTACCGCAACTGGTCCGTGAAGGAGCTGGCCATCGCCCTTGGTCGCCAGCCGGGCAGGCTCATTCCTGACAGCGGCATGCCCAAGATCGATGTCGTCGTGGGTCTGGCGAAGGCGCTCGACTGGCCCATCGAGGCCGTGGTCGACCATCTGATGAAGCCGAGTGCGCGGCAGACCACGGTGCCGAAGTCTGCCGACAAACCGTCCGACTACGCCTCGCTCTTCAACGAGAGCCTGCAGAAGCGGATGGACCGCGACTACTTCGGCGCGATCCGATGCGCCGTGCGTGCAGGCGCCGTGGCAGACAACCCGACCCGTCGCGCGGCGGCATGGTCGATCGAGTCCGATGCGCACGAGGCGAGCGGCTCCTACCAGGAGGCGTTGCGCTGCCTGCAGTTCGCGAGCCAGATCGAAGGCGTGGCGCTTGATTGGCGGCTGCTGATCGACACCAAGATCGCGAACGTCCTCTTCATGCAGGGCGCGGGCACGCAGGTGATCGGCATCGCGTCCTCGGTGCTCGACTATGCCGCAAACGCCGAGCAGACTCATGTGCTCGACCTCGCGCGCTCGCTCGCGCACTGGGCACGGGCGCATGCGCTGCGCGCGTCGATCCCGACGCGCGGCTTCGAGGCATGGAAGTCGATCGCGGCAAACGCCCGCGCCGACTTCGAGGCGTCCCGCGCCATCGCGCTCCAGTTGCAGGCCTCAGGAGCGGGTTACGGTGACAAGAACCTCACATACCTCACGGCGATCGATGTGCTGATGATGGAACTCCAGGCGGTGGGGAGCGCAGAAATTGCCTCTTTCAGCGTCGACCACCTCATTTCCGTCGTGAGAGAAGGGGGTACGAGTGCTCTCGGAGTAAGTGAACGAAAAGCCTGGGCCTCTCTCGCACTTGCCAACACTGCAAAGCGCTATCTTGCTGACGAAATGCAACTGTGGGGCATTTTGGAACTCTGCTCCGCAGCGTTGAAGGCGCATGCTTTGGCAACGTCGAACTGGTACTTCGGCCACCGTCACCTTGAGCTCGATGGCGAGCGTCGGCGTCGCCTCGGCTTCATCGGCCTAGGCGCCAAGGCGCTTGGTCCCGCCGACGCTCGACTGATCGCTGGAGTCCTCGGACATGTGCCTTCGTCTCGGATTCGCGCGGACGAGTTCCTGGAGCTCTACGGCAATCGAGGGGGCGGACAGGGATGAATACTTTCCGGAAGTTCTTCGCCTTTGCTGGGCTCGTGGGTGTGTGCGCCCTCGGGTTCCCCGCATCTGCCGATTCGGGCTCTCCGCCTCCGCCAGGGCTCTCGGATGAGAACTCAGTTCCAGACTTGAAGGCTCTGACGCGCACGTACTGGTTCGATGTTCTCCCGGGCTATCACCGTTGGCGCACGCGCCTCGGAATGGCCGACTCCGTCTTTGCATTCGCGCAGTACCTCGAGGTTCGCCGAATCGAAGCCGCGCCTGCGTCGGTGTTCATGGCGATGTACTTGTCGAACTGAGGCGGGTCTTGAAGGACGACTCCGGGAAGGGGCCCGTGAGTCCGAATAACTCGCGGCGGCTTCTTCGTGCCTTGACCTATCCCTCACGGGGGGCGTTCATTCGGTTCGGCCTTGTTCAGGCCCCGCGAAAGCCGTGTGAATCGAAGGAAACGGTGACGGAGACGGTGCGGAACCTGCGCCTTTGGTGGTGCGCCGCGATGCAGTGGCGTACCGATCAGAGTCCCAAGTTACCAGCAGGAAGTCCCCCCATGAAGATCGCAGCTTGCGTTCTCGCCGCGGCCGTCTCGAGCGCTGCCTCGGCCACCTTCGTCGAGTACTACACGGTCAAGACCCAGACCTCGAACTCTGGCATCGATCTCGATGTCTACACCCTCTACGCGCGCTTCGATGGCGCGACCGACACGGTCGTCAACGCGTTCAACTTCAACGGCTTCGCCGGTGCGGTGATGAACCAGTTCTGGCACAAGGACGGCACCGTCGACCCGAACACCAGCGAGTCGGGCATCCTCTCGAAGACTCTCGGCACTTGGGCTCCCCAAGCGACCGGATCTGCCAGCGCGAACCGTCCGTTCGACTCCTTCCTGATGATCGGCGGCAACCCCCTCCTTGCGAACACGACGAACGCCGACCCCTCGTGGGGCGCTGGTCTCGGCTGGAACCGCCCCGATGTCCCGAACAACCAGAACGTCGGCTGGTTCAACTCGAATCCCCCGAACCTCCAGGGCCGCGTCGGCAACACGGGCAACCTCGCTGACTCCGTCCGCCTCGGCCAGTTCGTGCTCGACCGCGACTTCAACGCGGGCACCTTCAACCTGAAGATCGGCTACACCGACGGCATCACGACGACCGTCCAGTTCGCTGAGTCGTCGTTCGCGCTCCCCGCTCCTGGCGCGGTGGCGCTCCTCGGCCTCGCTGGCCTCGCCGGCCGTCGCCGTCGCTGATCGACCGCAACCCAGTTCTCAGGCAACCGCCGCGCAGCGATGCGCGGCGGTTGTCATTTGCGCGCAAGCTTCGCGCACGCGCGATGCCGCGGGCAGGCGACGAGGTGGTCGTTGTACATGCCGACCGCCTGCATGAAGGCATAGACGATCACGGGGCCGCAGAAGGTGAAGCCGCGCTTCTTCAAGAGCTTCGCGAGGCGGATGCTCTCGGGGCTCTCCGCGCGGATGTCCTCGCGGCGCGCGAGGCGCGTGTCGATGGTGCGGTGGCCGACGGCGTCCCACAGGAGGTCGCGGAATGCGCCGTCGCCTGCCTCCATGACCGCGAGCCACGCGCGCGCGTTCTTCACGGCGCCCTCGATCTTGAGGCGCGAGCGGATGATCCCGTCGTCCTTCAGGAGCCGTGCGACATCGCGCTCGGTGAAGCGCGCGATCCGCTCGGGCTCGAACCCCTTGAACGCGCGCTGGAACGCGTCGCGCTTCTTCAGGATCGTGATCCACGAGAGCCCCGCCTGAAACCCGTCGAGCACGAGCTTCTCGAAGAGCGCGCGGTCGTCGACGACCGGCACGCCCCACTCCGTGTCGTGGTAGGCGACATAGACGGGGTCGGTGCCGCACCACCAGCAGCGTTCGGAAGCCTTGGCCATGCGCGCAGACTACGCAAAATGAAACCGGCCCCGCGCGAGGCGGGGCCGGGGATCTTCGTGTCCGCGCGGTGCGCGCTCGACGGGTCTGCGGCCGTTCAGCCGCAGCCGCAACCTGCGCCGCAGCTCGCGCCCGCCATCTGCTTCTTGGCGGCACCTGCTGCGATCTTCGCCTTGGCGAAGGCGATGGCGGCGGCGCCCGTGGAGCCACCCTTCGCCTGCTTCAGGACCTCCGCCGTCGTCGCCTCGATGTCGACGATCTTGTGGTCGATCTCCTTCTCGGTCATGCCGAGGTAGAGACCTGCGAGGCGGATGAGGCCGCCTGCGTTCGCCACGAAGTCGGGGGAGTAGAGGATGCCGCGCTTCGCGATCGCCTCGCCGTCCTCGGCGGGGTTGCGGAGCTGGTTGTTGGCGGTGCCGCAGACGATGCCGCACTTCAGGTTCGCGATCGTCTTCGCGTCGAGCACGCCGCCGAGAGCGCACGGAGCGAGGATGTCGACCTTCTCCTCGAGCAGGTTCTTGTCGTTGCCGAGCGCGACGCAGCCGAGTTCCTCGACGGCGCGCTTCATGGTCGGGACATGCACATCGGTGACGAGCACCGCTGCGCCCGCCTGGCGGAGGAGCTTCGCGAGCTTGTAGCCCGTTGCGCCGCAGCCCTGGATCGCGACGGTGAGGTTCGCGAAGTCGACCTTGCGGCCCTGGTGCGCGAGGCACGCCTTCATCGAGTTGAAGCAGCCGAGCGCCGTGTAGGGCGACGGGTCGCCGCCGTGGCTCACGGTGTTGCCGCCCATGACATGCTTGGTCTCGAGCGCCATCCAGTCGCAGAACTGGGGGCTGACGCCGACATCCTCGGCCGCGATGTACGCGCCCGCGAAGGTGTCGACGAAGCGGCCCATCGCGCGCGCCTCGGCCTCGGTGGGCTGGTGGCTCGAGCTCGGCATGATGATGACGCTCTTCGCGCCGCCCATCGGCAGGCCCGAGGCTGCAGCCTTGTAGGTCATGCCTTCGGAAAGGCGGAGGACGTCGTAGAGCGCGTCGTCCTCGGTCGCGTACGCCCAGCGGCGTGTGCCGCCGAGCGCGTTGCCGAGCGCCGTCGAGTGGATCGCGATGATCGCCTTCAGGCCCGTCTTCGCGTCGTGGTGGAATGCCACGCGCTCGTGGCCGTAGGACTGCATGTCAGCAAGCACGTTCATGGCGATCTCGAAACCTCGCGAATGAATGGGGTGGTGAGGAAACTGCGTCAGGACGATAGCGACTGCGCTTCGGCGCGGGTGGCGCCTCGGACGCACCGCGCCCGACTTCGATGCGACTTCGATCTGGCCTCGGTGCGACCGAAGCGACGCTTAGTGCGACTTCAGGGCCTCCATGTCGCCCTTGTAGACGGAGCCGGAGCCGAACTGCGGGATGCCCGCCTGCTGCGCGGCGACGCTGCGTCCCGTGCCGAAGAACTTGTGGTCGGGCGTCTTCTCGGGGATCGAGTAGCCGCCGTTCGGCAGGAGATCCGATGCGGCGAACGCGGCGGCGGCCGCCTTCTTCATCGTCGCGTCGTTGTTGACGAAGAGCGCGCGGAGCTCCGCGGCCTGCTCGCTGCGCGCGATGGCGCAGAGGTGCTCCACGATCGCAAGCTCGCGCTCCGCGGCGGCGCCGTCGAGGCCCGCGCGGAGGTTCGCGTCGCAGCGCGAGAGGGAGCAGGTCATCGCGTGGATCCACAGCGAGCTCATCGAGAGGCGCGCCTGGATCGTCTGGTTCGAGATCAGGCGCTCCTCGTGCTCCTTGAACATCAGCTTGACGTGGTGGCTGTGCTCCTGGATGCGCACCATCAGGTCGTCGGCGAGGTGGCGGAGGCGGGGATGGACCTGCGTCGAGCGGGGCGCCCCGCGGCGGACGCCGAGGAAGAGCTCGGCGCCGACCTGCATTGCGGTGCCGAGGTGCTTGAACGGATTCGCCTTCACCTGCAGCAGGTACTCGCCGAGCTGCTTCGACCCGTAGGCGAAGATGAACGAGTGCATGACCTCGTTCGCGCCCTCGACGATGATGTTGATGCGCGAGTCGCGCCACATGCGCTCGACATGGTTCTCCGTCATGTAGCTCTCGCCGCCCATGATCTGGATGGCGTCGTTGACGGTGCGGTAGCCGAACTCGCTGCAGAAGACCTTGCACATCGCGGTCTCGAGCATGATGTCCTCGTCGTGGCGGTCGAGGAAGCCCGTGGTCATGTAGAGCATCGCGTCGGCCGCGTAGACATACGCCGCCATGCGCGCGACCTTCTCCTGCACGAGGTCGAACTCGCCGATGGCGCGGTCGAACTGGTGGCGCGACTTCGCCCACTTCGTCGCCTGCTCATAGCTGTAGCGCGCGGCGCCGAGCATGCCCGCGGAGAGCGTGCAGCGGCCGTAGTTGAGGCAGGTCAGCGCGACATTGAGGCCCTTGCCCTCCTTGAAGAGCAGGTTCTCCTTCGGCACCTTCACGTTGGTGAGGCGGATGCGCGCCTGCCAGGTGCCGCGGATGCCGCACTTCGAGCGGTTGCGGCTGAAGATGTCGACGCCCTCCATGTCGGGCGTGCAGATGAGCGCGGTCACCGCGTCCTTCGTCTTGCCCGTCTTCGCGTCGGTGATCTTCTGCTTCGCCATCACGGTGAAGAGGCCCGAGAGGGCGCCCGAGGTCGCCCACTTCTTCTCGCCGTTGAGGATGTAGTGCGTGCCGTCTGCGCTGAGCTCGCAGCGCGTCTCCTGACCGCCAGCGTCGCAGCCGACGTTCGGCTCTGAGAGGCAGAAGGCGCTCAGCGTCGACTTCGCCATGAGCGGGAGGAAGCGCTTCTTCTGCTCTGCGTTTCCGAAGAGCATGACCGCCTTGCAGCCGATCGACTGGTGCGCCGAGACAAGCACGGCGGTCGAGCCGCACGAGCGGCCGAGGCGCTCAAGCACGCGGTTGTAGCTCGTGATGCCGAGGCCGAGACCGCCGAACTCGGCGGGGATCGTCATGCCGAGCACGCCGAGGTCGAAGAGCTTCTGGATGACCCACTGCGGGATCTCCTGCTTCTGGTCGATCTCGATCGAGGGGTGCTCGTTCGTCAGGTACTCGTCGAGCGCCGCGAGCAGCTGGTCGCACTTCGCGGTCTCGTCGGCGGGCTGCGAGGGATAGGGGAACGCGAGATCCTCGCGGAAGTTGCCCCAGAAGACGTTCTTGATCAGGCCCATCGTCGAGGGATCGGGCCCGAGCATCTCCTGGGCCTGCTCGATCTGCTTGCGGTCCTTCTCGGAGACGTTCTTGAGGTCCTTGGCGAGGTTGGCGTTCGACATGATTGGGCTCCTGCGGGGAAGGGGGAGATGATAGTTTCACGGAGGCCGGGGGGCGTCGCGGGACTGGCTTTGCGGCGAGGGAATTCACAATGCAGGAAAGCGCGTTTCCAACCACGCAGGCCACATGGCTGCACACGCTCGTCGGTGCGGCGGTTGCGACTGCAGGACGGGGAAACGCGGCCGAAACGGCGCGAATTGCCGTCATGGCGCGATATGCGGAGCCGCTGCGGGTGTTCGTGCGCGGCTCGAGCCTCGCGCGACTCGGTGAACCCGAGGAGATCGTGAACGGGTTTTTCGCGGCGAGGCTCTCGGACGCGCGGTTTCTCGAGGGATGGGCTGCGAGCGGGATGCGGCTGCGGCGCTGGCTGATGAACGCGATCCTGTTCTACGGCCAGGGCCTCGCGCGCGACCGCGCGCGGGCCGAGGCGCGGGGCGGCGCGGTCGAGCCGCGCGAACTCGACCGGCGCGAGGGCGATGGCGCGACGGCGGAGGCTGGCTTCGAGCGCGCCTGGGCGCTTGCGGTGGTGCGCGAGGCGACGGCGCGCGCGGAGGCGGCGCTCGAGGCCGCGGGCCGCGCGGTCGACTTCGAGATCTTCAGGCGACATGCGATTGACGGCCAGCCGTACGCGGTGTTCGCGCGCGAGGTCGGCCGCAGCGAGCAGCAGTGCGCGGGTGCGACGCGACTCGTGGCGCAGCGCGTGCGCGCGGCGCTCGCGGATGTGCTGCGAGAGGAGGGCGTCGCGGAACGCGAGCTTGACGCGGAGATCGCGCGGGTGCGCGGGGTGCTGTGAGTGCGCGCCTTGAGGATTCGCCGCATCGGACTGGTAGAATTGCGACAGCCATGGATCGAAGCACGCTTCAGTTCGATGAATCGCGTCTCCGCAGGTTCTGCGCCGAGAAGGGGATTCGCCGTATCCGCGTCTACGGTTCCGCGGTTCGACCCGACTTCGATCCAGCGCGCAGCGACATTGATCTTCTCATCGACTTTCATCCGGGAAAGACACCTGGGTTTGCCTTCTTCGCACTCGGCGACGAGCTTGCCGAGATCCTCGGACGCCGCGTCGATGTCAATACCGAGCAGATGCTGAGCCGTCACTTCCGCGACGAGGTCCTGTCCGAGGCGGAGTTGCTCTATGACGCGGCATGACCCGCAGGTGGCGCTGCGGCAGATGAGGGACTTCGCGATGGAAGCGGTCGAGATGTCGGCGACGGCCGATCGTGCTGCGCTCGATTCGGATCGCAGGCTGTTTCTCGCGCTGACGCGGCTGGTCGAGCTTGTGGGCGAAGCATCGACACGGATCGACCACGCGACGCGCGCGCGCCACCGCGGTGTTCCGTGGCGTGCGATCAAGGAGACGCGGAACCGCCTGATTCATGCGTACGACGACATCGATCGCGATGTGCTCTGGCAGATCGTGCGCGTCGACTTACCCGAACTCGTGAGGCAGCTTGACGAGGCTTGACGAGGGCGGCGGGCGCGGGTGCGCCGCCGACGGCCGCATGCGCGTCGCTTCCGAGGATCCCCCTTCGCGCATGACGCCTTCGATCGACCAAGCGAGCGCGCGGCGGATCCTCGAGCGCGCCGACGCGCCGCCCGCGCAGGGTGGTTCTCGGAGCCGCGCGCTGGCCATTTTCCTCCTGATCGCGCTGCTCGCCGCGCCTGCGGCGCCGCGCTCGGGATTCCCCGACTCGGCGCAGTCCGCGGCGATGTCCCCCGCGGGCGCCGGTTCACGAGCCCGGGAGTCGGATCACATGAAGCGATTGATGGCGATCGGTGTCGCAGCGGCGGTGTCCATGAGCGGCGCGGCGCACGCACAGGCCGGACTGGGCTGTCCCGGCGACACAAACGTCGATCAGAAGGTCGACGGAATCGACCTTGCGACGGTGCTTACGCGCTGGGGAATGCCGGGCTCGAAGTTTCCGCAGGCTGACTGCAATGACGATGGCGCAATTGACGGCCTCGATCTTGCGATCGTGCTCGCGGGCTGGGGTGATTGTCCGATCGGTGTTCCGAGTTGGGCGACTGTTCTCGAAGCAACCCCGAATCCGGAGGTTGTGACCAACCCAGCGCTTCGCAAGGCGATCACGGCTGCAAACCTCGCTTGGCGCGTTCGTGACGATGTCACAGGCATCGAGATGCTGCTTGTTCCGCCAGGCACATTTCAGATGGGCGCGAGCCCGGGCGATCCGCAAGCCTCAACTGACGAGTTCCCGGTTCGAACCGTGACGCTGACACACGCCTTCTACCTCGGTCGGTTTGAAACCACTCAGTCGCAGTGGATCGCGATGATGGGCGCCAACCCAAGTTACTTCCAGGGTCCGAGCTACCCTGATGCATCGCAGCGGCCTGTCGATCAGGTCACATGGAACGCGATTCAGAGCTTCCTCACCTCGACAGGGATGCGGCTCCCTACCGAAGCCGAATGGGAGTTCGCATGTCGTGCAGGTACGATCACACCGACCTACGCGACCGGCAATCAGGTGCTCGACGACATCGCGTGGTACTCAGCGAATGCGGGCGGTCAGACGAATGCAGTTGGCGGAAAGGCGGCCAACGCACTCGGCTTTCACGACATGCTCGGGAATGTCTGGGAATGGACAGCGGATTGGTATGGGCCCTACAGCGCGGGAGCGCAGACGGATCCCGTCGGACCCGCGACAGGAACCCAGAGAGCGCTCCGTGGAGCTCCTTGGATCAACGACGCGTCGTACTGTCGCGTGTCCCAGCGGGGCGGCTATTGGCCTGACAGCACGCTGAATCTCTTTGGCTTCCGAGTCGCGCGCAATCCCTGACACTTGTCGCGCAGGGTCATCGTGATTCTCAGACTTAGGCGGTCACGCAGCGGATTCCCCGCGCAGAGCTCTCGCTTGGAGGGTGCGGCGTCAAGTCATGAGTGACACAAGTGCCACCCATGTATTGAAGCGCACTGGAAGTAGTGGCACCTATGAAGGCTGTCGACTCGGGTGTCTGGTGCTCGCGCTTTGCGTTCGGCGCCTTTGTTCACTTCTTCAGGAACCCATCCAGCTTCGCGCGCGCCTCGGGCGTGTGGCGCAGCTTCACGAGGTGGTCGCGCTCGCACGCAACCGCCGCGTCCCAGCCCTTTGCGAGGCCGACGCGCACGGCGTCGAGGCATGCGGCGCCGTGCTTGGTGGCGCCGACCGTTGGCGCGAGTTCGTCGCACACCGGCGCGATCGCGGCGGCGTTCGCTGGCGAGATCGCGCGGCGCGGCGCCTTCATCGACACGAAGCAGCCGCTTGACGCGTCCTGCGCCTTCACCCACGCGATCGCGGCGGCGACGGCGCCATCTGCGCCGCTGCCCGCCTCGGCGCGCACATCGAAGAGGCACTGTGGCGCCTCGCCGCACGGCCAGGTCTGGCCCGTCGCGGTGCGCTCGATCGCAAGCGCGGGCTGAATGCGCGCGGGCAGCATCTGCGTGCCACCCCAGCCTGGGCAGATAGAGAGGCCGGCTTCAGGAAGGCCGACCTGCCACGGCTTGCCGCCTTCCGCGGGCAGCGCCGCGACGAGCGCGTCGCAGTGCATCGCGATCTCGAGCCCGCCGCCGAGCGTGGCGCCGTGGATCGCCGCCGCGCTCGGGCAACCGAGCGCGGGGATCATCGCGAACGCCTCGGCGCCCGCCTTGAGGTACGCGTGCAGGCCCGCATCGTCGAGTGCGTCGATCTCGGCGAGGTCCGCGCCCGCGACGAACACGCGCTGCGAGGCGCTTGCGAGGACGAACCCCTTCGGCTTCTCCGCCGCGATCGCAGCGAGCGTCGCGCGGATCTCCGCGATCAGCCACGCGTCGAGCACCACCACGCCGCCGCGCGGCTTCTCGGGGTTCGGCTGGAGGAAGAGGACATGCACGCCGTCGCGGATTTCGTAGGGGAGCATGCGCGGAGGATAGCGCGGGCCACCCTTGATACGCTTGCGCGCATGCTCGTCAAGCACAGCGTCGCCAACGGAATCCACACGATCGAACTCGCGCGCCCAGAGGCGCGAAACGCGCTGTCGCGCGAGCTGATCGCAGCGCTTGGCGCCGCGGTCGACGAGGTCGCGCGCGATGCGTCGGCGCGCGTCCTCGTCCTCGGCGGCGAAGGCAAGAGTTTCTGCGCAGGCATGGACCTGAAGGCCGTCGCAGACGACCCCGTCGCGATGGGCGACATGCTGCGCGCGCTGTCGCGGGCGTCGCGCGCGATCCGGCGGCTTCCGATCCCCACGATCGCGCGCGTCCAGGGCGCGGCGATCGGCGGCGGCTGCGGGCTGATGGTCGTGTGCGACTTCGCGGTGACCCACGCGGAGGCGAAGCTCGGCTACCCCGAGGTTGATCTTGGCATCTGCCCCGCTGTGGTCGCGCCGTGGCTCATGAAGAGGATCGGCGCGGGCGCTGCGCGCGCGATGCTCTTGGCGGGCGGCACGATGTCGGGCGAGGAAGGCTTCCGCCGCGGGCTCGCGACGCACCTCGTCGCGGAAAGCGAGCTCGCCGCGACGGCGCAGTCGCTCGCGGAACGCCTTGCGAAGGGCGGTCCGAAGGCGCTCGCCGCGACGAAGCAGTGGCTCAACGAGCTCGACGGCTCGATGGACGACGCGATCGCCGACGAGGCCGCGGAGATCAGCGCGCGCATCATCGCGGGCGACGAGGCGCAGTCGCGGCTGAAGGCGGCGTGGGCACGGTAGGGATCGTCGAGGGTATAGCCCGGCTTCGCCGTCGAGAAGCGAGCTCGAGCGACCGACGCCATGCCCGCCAGAGGGAGCCGCCGCAGCGGCGACCGCCCAAGAAAGCGTGCCTGGCACCTCGCCATCGCGTGCGGCTTTCGTTCCTGGGCCGGGTGCCAGGCACAAAACACGACCGCGCGCACCGTCGGAGTGAGTGCGCGCAGTCGGGGAGAGAGCGTTGGTTGATCGCCGCGGCTAGCCGCCCGGCTTGTCGTCGTCTTCGTCGATCGGTTCCTTCGGCTCGCCGAAGATCGCGCTGCCCACGCGCACGAGGTTCGAGCCGCACTCGATGGCGACCTCGAAGTCGCCGCTCATGCCCATGGAGAGGATATCGAATCGCTCGCCGCCCGAGCCGATGGCGCGGATCTCGTCGAAGATCTCCTTGCAGCGGGTGAAGGTGCGGCGCGCGTCGTCGAGGCTGCCTGTGTTCGGCGCCATGCACATGAGGCCGCGCGGGCGAAGCGCGACCATCGTGTCGATCATGTCGACGAGGTGGCGCGCCGCAGCGGGCGCGACGCCGTGCTTCGAGGCCTCGCCCGAGACATTGACTTCGATGAGGACATCGACGGGAGAGTCCGGCGCGCCGCCCGTCGCGGGCTGTGCGCGCGCGCTTCCGCGCTGGCCGCCCGTCGCACGCGCCTCGGCGTGCTCCTGCAGTTCCTCGGCGAGCCGCAGCGAGTCGACCGAGTGGATCAGCCTTGCGACCTCGATCGTCTGCTTGACCTTGTTGCGCTGGAGCGAGCCGATCATGTGCCAGCGGACGGGGGTGACCGCGGCGCCACGCTCGGCGCGGCGGGCGTTGAACTCCTCGATGAGCGCTGCGCGCTGCACCAGCTGCTGCACGCGGTTCTCGCCGAGGTCCGCGTGGCCGAAGGAGACGAGCTCGCGGATGTCTTCGATCGACGCGTACTTCGTGACGGCGACGAGCACGACATCGCTCGCGCGGCGGCCGCTCTTCTCGGCGGCGCGGGCGACGCGCGCACGGACATCGTCGTAGCGCTCCCGCAGCGTGCGCGGCGATGCGGCGTCCGCATCGGACGAGACCGACTTCACCTTCGAGGATGTTGCCTTGGACACGCCCGGCATCGCGCTGCGGGGAGCGTAGCCACGGTCCGCGCCTCGCACAAGAGGCGTGCCGCGTAGGCTGTGCGCATCATGACCTCCACGACACGCGAGCCGATGCTTCGAAACACGCCGTGCGTCCTGATCGTTCGCGACGGCTGGGGGCGGTCGCCGCACGCCGATCGCGACGCGACGAACGCGGTGAAGCGCGCGGCGACGCCCGTCGACGACGACCTCGCGCGCGAGTTTCCGCGCACGCTGATCGCGACGAGCGGCGAGGACGTCGGCCTTCCCGTCGGCCCAGACGGCCCCGTGATGGGCAACTCCGAGGTCGGTCATCAGAACATCGGGGCGGGACGCATCGTCGACCAGGAGCTGATGCGGATCACGAACGCGATCCGTCGCGGCGAGCTCACGACCCATCCGACGCTGCGCGCGATGGTCGCGCACATCCGCCGGACGGGTGGGAATCTGCACTATCTCGGGCTTGTGTCGGACGGACAGGTCCACAGCGACCTCGCGCACCTCCTCGCGCTCGTCGACTTCGCGCGCGAGGCGGGTGTCGGGACAGGCCGGCTCTTCATCCATGCGATCACCGACGGCCGCGACACCGCGCCGACTTCCGCCCCCGGCTACATCCGCACGCTCGAGGCGCATCTTGCAGCGGCAGGCGTGGGTTCGGTCGCGACCGTGGTGGGTCGCTTCTACGCGATGGACCGCGACCACCGCTGGGAACGGGTCGAGGCGGCGTACCGCGCGCTGACGACCGCGGTTCCGCGCACCGCGCCCACCGCGCTCGACGCGATCGAGTCGTACTACAGGGCCCCGTCCGACGCCTCGCGCGGGGGCGACGAGTTCATCCTCCCGACCGCGGTCGGACGCGATGCCGCCGCGATCGCCGCGGGCCGCATCAAGCCTGGCGACGCCGTCCTCTTCTTCAACTTCCGCGGCGACCGTCCGCGGGAACTCACGAAGGCGTTCGTCCTCGACGACGCCGCGTGGCGCGCGGTCGAGGGCGCGAAGGTGGCCCCCGACGGCCGCACGATCGGCGGCTTCGACCGCGGCGCGCGTCTCGGCGACCTCTTCTTCGCGACGCTCGCGGAGTACGAGACGGGCCTTCCCGTCGAGCTCGTCTTCCGCCGGCCGCCAAAGATGAAGAACATCCTCGGCGAGTGGCTCTCGTCGCACGGGATCCGCCAGTTCCGCTGCGCGGAAACCGAGAAGTTCCCGCATGTGACCTTCTTCTTCAACGACTACCGCGAGGAACCGTTCGCGGGCGAGTCTCGCACGATCGTGCCGAGCCCGAAGGAGGTCGCGACCTACGACCTCAAGCCCGAGATGAGCGCCGCGGGCGTGTGCGACGCGGTGCTCGCGCGCCTCGCGGCCGCCGACTGCGAGCCCGTCATCATCGTGAACTTCGCGAACGGCGACATGGTCGGCCACACCGGCAAGCTTGAGGCCGCGACCAAGGCGGTCGAGGTCGTCGACGCGTGCGTCGGGCGGATCGTCGACGCAGCGCTTGCGCGCGGCGGCAGCGCGATCGTGACCGCCGACCACGGCAACGCCGAGGAGATGTGGGACCCGCGCGGAAACTGCCCGCACACCGCGCACACGAACTACACCGTGCCCTGTTCGGTCGTGGGGGCGGAATTCCGCGGACGGTCGCTGCGCGCGGACGGCCGGCTCGGCGACATCGCGCCCACCATGCTTGAGATGATCGGCCTGCCGAAGCCCGCGGAAATGACGGGGAAATCGCTTCTCGCGTAGGATGCGGGGCTCATGTCACTTCCGCAGATCGCGATCGTCGGACGCCCGAACGTCGGCAAGTCGAGCCTCTTCAACAGGATCGTCGGACGCCGCGTGTCGATCGTCGACCCGACCCCGGGCACGACGCGCGACCGCGTGTCGCAGCTCGTCGAGATCCTGCCCCCGACCGATCTCCCGTATGACCGCGCGCGCGACGCCGCGCCGAAGCTCGCCGAGCTCGTCGACACGGGCGGCTACGGCGTCTACATGGCCGAGGGCGGCCGCTTCGACGACGCGGGCGAGGATCTGACGCGCCTGACGCCCGAGATCGAGGCGCAGATCAGGGCGGGCGTCGAGCGCGCCACGCTCATCCTCTTCGTGATCGACGCGCAGACGGGCGTGACGGGCCTCGACGAGCGCATCGCGCGCCTCGTGCGCGAGGCGGGCCGCGCCGACCGCGTGCTTCTCGTCGCGAACAAGGTCGACGACGACAGCTGGATCGGCGCCGCGCAGGACGCCTGCCGCCTCGGCTTCGGCGAGCCCGTGATGACGAGCGCGTCGAGCGCGTTCGGGAAGCGCGCCTTCCTCGAGGCGATCTGGGATCGCTTGCCTGAGTGGGTCGAGCCCGTGGCGCCGCCCGAGATGAAGATCGCGATCGTCGGCCGCCGCAACGCGGGCAAGTCGACGCTCATCAACGCGCTCGCGGGCGAGCCGCGCGTGATCGTCAGCGAGATCGCCGGCACCACGCGCGACTCGATCGACGTGCGCTTCGAGATGGACGGCCACTCGTTCGTGGCCATCGACACGGCGGGCGTGCGCAAGCGCAAGAGCTGGGTCGACGACATCGAGTACTACTCGCACCAGCGCGCGAAGGCAGCGATCGAGCGCGCCGACGTGTGCGTGCTGCTCCTCGATGCGCGCGAGCCCGTCACGCAGGTCGAGAAGCGCCTCGCGCTCGAGCTCGTGACGCAGCACAAGCCCACCGTGATCGCCGTGAACAAGTGGGACCTCGTGCAGGACAAGCTGAAGACGAGCGACTACATCGACTACCTGACGCAGGAGCTCTTCGCGCTCGACTTCGCGCCGCTCGTGTTCCTCTCCGCCGCGAAGGGGCAGGGCGTCGACGCGGTCGTCAGGGTGTGCCGCAACCTGTTCGGCCAGGCGCATCACCGTGAGACGACGGGCCGCCTGAACGCGGTGGTCCAGGGCATCCTCGATGCACGCGGGCCGAGCTCGAAGCTCGGCACCAAGGCGAAGATCTACTACGTCTCGCAGATCGCGACCAACCCGCCGACGATCGCCATCGTGGTCAACAAGCCCGAGCTCTTCGAGGGTTCCTACGAGCGCTATCTCAGGAACCAGCTGCACGAGCAGCTTCCGTTCTCGGAAGTGCCGATCAAGCTCGTGTTCTCGGCGCGCAAGCGCCTGACGCCCGCGGAGCTCGCGTCGCGCAAGCGCGCGGGCCGCGAGGCGGGAGACGCTGCCGACGACGACGCCTACGGAGACTGACCCCGCATGGGCGGGCCCTCGGCGGCCGCGGAGACGGGCCACGCGCGTTCCCCGCTACACTCCGCGCCGATGTCGATCGTTCCACTCCCAATCTTCGAGCGCGATGCGGACCCGAAGTTCCGCGACGCGATGACGGACGAGGAGATCTACGCGCGGCTCAAGCCGCCGACCTCGATCGTGGTGAAGTTCGGGCGCATGAAGCTCGTCGGCGAGTATCCGTACCGAGGCGACGCGAAGCCCGGCTGCGGCTCGAAGCTGGTCGTGCGCTCTTTCCGCGCCGTCGAGATCGCGGAGATGCTCACGACGACCTGCTCGAACTCCGGCTGCGGCAAGAGCGTGTCGCGCTCGGAGATGCTGAACTACATCGAGAACTCGGGCGGCCGCGAGTATCCGTTCCAGACCAACGGCGAGGTGCTGCGCGTCGCCACCGTCGAGGACCTGAACCGCGCGACCGCCTGCGCCGACAAGGCGCGCGGCGCGCTCGGCCGCGTGCGCGAGATCGCGGGCGGCCTGCGATTCCCCGCGAAGATCGTCGACCTCGAGCTCACGCTCGACGAGTCGCTGCTCCTCGTCTACTACCTGTCCGACGAGCGCATCGACTTCCGCGAGGTCGCGCAGGCGCTCGCGCGCGAGTACGGCTGTCGCATCGAGATGCGCCAGGTCGGCGCGCGCGACGAGGCGCGGCTGGTGGCCGACTACGAGCGCTGCGGCCAGCACTGCTGCTGCAAGAACTTCCTCAAGGTGCTCAAGCCGATCTCGATGAAGTCGGCCAAGATCCAGAAGGCGACGCTCGACCCGTTGAAGATCTCGGGTCGCTGCGGCCGCCTGATGTGCTGCCTCAGGTACGAGGACGCGACCTACGAGGAGCTGCGCAAGCGGCTTCCCAAGAACAAGACGCGCGTCGGCACGCCCGAGGGGCCTGGAATCGTCGTCGACTCGAAGATCCTCGTGCAGCTGGTGCTCGTCCAGCTCGATTCGCCCGACGGCGGCTTTGGCCGCGAGATCGCGGTGCCGGTCGAGGACCTCATGGACCCCGATGCGTGCCCGAAGCCGGGCGAGGTCGCGGATTCGGACCCTCTGCGCGGCATGAGCGCGCGCAAGGTGCGGGCCAAGATCGCGGGTGCGCGCGACGAGAAGCTCGCGAAGCAGGATCGCTATCGCGACAAGAACACAGGCCCTGGCCCGGCGGATGGCGCGGCGGGTGGCGCGTCGGATGGCGCCGCGGGCACCTCCTCCGCGGCGCCGCGCGACGGCACGGACGCCGCTCCCGGCGATGGCGCTGCGCCTGCGAAGAAGAAGCGGCGCCGCAAGCGGAAGAAGGGCGGGGGCGCGGACGCGGCCGGCGCGGCCGCTCGGGAGCCTGCGGCGGACGCCGGGGACGATGCGTCGGACCCGATTGCCGACGCGATTCCCGACCCGTCGGAGGATCTTGGCGCCGACTCTTTGCCGGAATCCGCGCGTGACGGCGAACAGGGCGAGGGCGGTCGCCGTCGTCGTCGCCGCCGCCGCCGCAAGGGGCGCGGAGGGGGCGAGGGCGGTGGCCCTGCGGGCGGCGGACCTTCTGGTTCAGAAGGCTGAAGCCGCAGCGGATCGCCTTGCCGAGCCGATAGAACGCGCGACGGGCGCGTCGCACCCCCGCACGATGGGCGCTCCATGGACCGCAGCAACGCATGAGCAACGCAACAACCAAGCCGGCCGCGCAGACGAGCACCGACTCGAACATCGTCGAGACGCTCCAGTCCCTGATCGTGGCCTTCTCGCTCGCGATGACGGTGCGCAGCTTCGTGACCGAAGGCTTCGTCATTCCCACAGGCTCGATGGCGCCGACGCTGATGGGTCAGCACGCGCGCTTCACGAGCCCCGCCACGGGCTACTCGTTCCCGTTCGATGTGCAGCCTGCGTTCGAGCCGCAGTTCCGCGGTGCGCAGTGGCCACTCGTCGACCCGATGGTCTCGCAGCTCGATCCCATACTGACGCGCTCGAGCCCCGAGCTCGTGCGGGATTCGCGGACGGGTGACCGCGTGCTCGTCCTCAAGTACCTCTATGCGTTCCGCGAGCCCGAGCGCTGGGATGTGGTGGTCTTCAAGAACCCCACCGATCCGAGCGGCGACGCGGCGAACTACATCAAGCGGATGGTCGGGCTGCCCAACGAGCAGCTCGTGATGGTCGACGGCGACATCTTCACGGCGCCGCTCGGTGCCGCCCGCAGCGAGTTCCGCGTGGCGCGCAAGCCCGAGCATGTCCAGCGAGCCGTTTGGCAGCCCGTGCATGACTCCGACTACGAGCCCGTCGACCCGACCGCGCTCGCGAAGGCGTGGGGCCGCATGTGGATGGGGCCGCCGTGGGACTCGAAGGAGTTCCGCCTCGACGCGGGCGACGCGCCGGGCGCGCGTGGGCGGGGATGGGTGCACGAGGGGAGCGGCCCCGCGCGGCTCGACTGGCGCTGGGACCGAATGCCGATCACGGACTGGGGCAGCTACAACGCGCTGCGCGCGCAGGCGCCGTCGCGACGCTTCTCCGTGAGCGACCTGCGCGTGGCAATGGCGATCGATGCGCAGGATCCCGCCGCGCTCTCGACCGAGTACACGCTGACCACGCGCCGCCGCGCCATGCGCTTCGCGATCGCGGGCGGACAGGCCTCGATCGTGATCGAGACGCAGCCCGAGTCGGAAGGGGAGCCCATCGCCGAGATCGCGCGCGCCTCCGCGCCGCTCGAGGCGCCCGCCGCGGGCGCGCCGTTCGAGGTCGAGTTCTGGCATGTCGACGAGCGGCTCTCGATCTGGGTGAACGGCGACGAGGTGGTGTCGGTCGACGATCGCTTCGAGTCGATCGAGGACCGAGTGCTCAAGTCCTACTACGGCCGCACCGTCGAGGACTACGCGATGCGGCCTGCGTTCCAGCAGCCCACGCCGCCCGCGCTCTCGCTTTCGTTCAACGGCTCACCGCTCGTGCTGACGCGCGTGCGCGTCGACCGCGACCTCTACTACAGGACCGAGGTGATGAGCGACGATCCGCGCGCGCAGGCGCCGCAGAACGGACCGCCCATCCGAGGTCTCGCGTTCGGAAGCGACCTCCTCAACCCCGCGCAGATCGAGGCGGACCAGTTCATGATGTGCGGCGACAACAGCGCCTTCAGCCGCGACTCGCGCCTGCTCGGGAGGCCAAGCCAGCTCGTGACCTCGACCCTCGGCACCGATGCGCCCTTCGTCGTGCCGCGTCCGCTGCTCCTCGGGAAGGCGTGGTGCGTCTACTTCCCAGCGCCTGTGCCGCCGCTCGACGGGCTTCCCGCAGTGCTGCCCGACTTCGGGAGCTTCCGCTTCATCCGCTAGCGTTCGTCTGGCGACGCCGCGTCAGCGCTCGGTCGCCCTGTCGTCGAGCCAGTCGGCGGCGCCGTCTGCGAACGCCTCGCGCGAACCCGCGCCCATCTGCTCGCGGAGCCGCTCGATGGCGCTCGACATCAGCGCCTCGAAGGCCGCGAGCGGGCCGTGGCGCCTCGAGGGCGCGAGGGCGTTCGCCGCGTTCGCAGGTGCGAGGCGACGGAGCGCCGCGAGATTGGCCGACGCCTCCCGTGTGCGCAGCTCGATGTCGACGGGAACCGTCACGTCGAGCCATGCGAGCGGAGAAGCGTCGCGGTCGGCGGGCGGCAGCGTGTCGTCGCCGATCCGCTTGCCTGCCTCGCGCAGCGCGCGCGTGCGCAGCGCATCCTGCCCATTCACGGCGCGGGCGAACGCATCGAGATCGAACCAGGGCCTGATGTCGACGAGCGCGCCCGCGAAGGCCGGGCTTCGACGCGCGCCGACCGGCGCGAATGCCTCGGGCGTGAACATGGCGAGGAGATAGGCGACCTCGTTCGGCTCGAGGCTCTCGAGGCGACGAAGGTCGAAGGCCGCGACCGCCGCGCTGCCCGCGGGGAAGGTGCGCGATCCAAGCCAGATGCACTCGTGCGCGAAGGCTGCGTCGAAGCCGAATGGATCCGCGGGGTCGAGCGCCGCGACCGCGGCCGCGAGCGGTGCCCGCGTGCGGGCGTCGAGCCTCGTCTCCTGCGTGATGTGCTCGAGCGCGGCCTGCGCGTCGCGCGCGGCCTGCTGGGCGGCGAGGGCGTGCGCGTAGGTCTCCTCCGACGCGAGGTGCCCGGCGATGCGAAGCGCGGCCGAGATCGCCTCGACCGCCGCGGGCGCGTTCGCGGGCCGCTCGCCGCCCACGAGCGCATCGGCGATGAGGACGCGAACGGCGCCGTTGATTCCGAGCGTCGCGGCGCGAACGAGGCCGCCGCCTGCCGCGCTTTCGGGGCGCTCGGGCAGCGTGCATCGGTTGCAGGCGCTTCCTGCGAGGAGCGGTGCGATGACTTCGTCGCGCACGGACTCGATCGCCTGCCGCGCGATCGCGGTCGTGGCTGCGGGTGCGCGCGTTCCAAGCGTGGCCGCCTCGAGGATCGCCTCCTGGTCGCGCGCGGACATTCGCGCCGCGGCCTGCGCCGCGCGCATGTAGAAGTGCCCCGCGTCGGCCCGCGCCGTTGGCGGGATCGAGCCGTCCGCGAGGTCCGCGAGCGTCTCGGCCTGCGCCGCGATCTGCGCGTCGATGCGATGCAGGCCGTCGAGGATCGGAAGTGCGGGCGGCGCAAGCGCCTTGAGGATCTCTCCGAACTCGCCCATCGACAGGCGACCCTCGAGATCGACGGCCTTGGCGCGCGTCTCGCGGCTGTCCCGTGCCGCAACGAGCTCCGCGAAGCTCGCGAGGTAGAGGCCCGAAGCGTGGCGCGCGGTGAGGACGGCGTGGTCGTCGAGGCGAACAGGCACGGGAATGCGCAGTCCCGCGACGACCGCGGCGCGCTCGTCGAGCGGCGTGCGGAACAGCCTGTCCATCTCGACCTCGATGGCGCGCGTTTCGAGTTCGGCGGCCGTGGCGGCGCCGTAGTCGGGAATCCGCTCGAGCGGCTTGCGGAGCGCGAGGATCGCGGTCGCCGCGTCGGCGTCGATCGCGCCACGCTCGAGGAGCTCGGAAACCGCGCGCACATGCGTCTCCGCGATGGCGATCGCGGCCAGCGAGGATGCGAGCGTCGATTCGCTCGCCGCGTTGCGCACGAGCATCAGCTGCGTCTCGAGGAGCGCGAGGAGCGCGTCGCGGTCGCCGCGAATCGCGGCGTCCTGGACAAGCACCGCAAGCGAATGCGCGGCGGCCCGCATGGGCGCGAGGTGGATCTGTCCGACGACGACGCCCTCCTCGGGGTCGATGTGGCGGCTGTAGCCGGCATCGCGGAGCCGCGCGAGCTCTGCCGCCAACCTTCGCGCCGTGAGAAGCCACTGCTCCATCCGCTCGTCGGGCGATCCAGTCGCGAGATACGCCGACTGCGGGTCGTCGGCGTCGACCGTGAGGTCCGCGAACGCGCGCGCGTCGAGCACGCGGAACTCCTCGCCGATCCTGTCGATCGACGCGACGGCGTCGGCCACGCGCTGGGGCGTCGCGCCTGAGGCGCCGGCGCATGCGATGACGCCCACGAACGCGGCCGCGATGGCGGCGAACGGCGCGCGGAGGAAGGCAACTCGACTGCCTCGGGCAGCTTGCGTCATGCTTCATTGATCGGATCTGCGCCATGGATTGGCAACGCGGACCACGCGATCGCCGCCGTTCCGCGCAATTCCACGCGTTGCGACCCGCAGGGGCGGCGCCACGCGAACGGGCGGCGCGCGCTGCGTATGAACCCGCATCGAGCGGCGGCGGTTCGCGTGATTTCGAGACCTGCCGCTTCGAATGGATCGGATTCGGGGGTAGAGTCCCAAAGCCCTTCTTGATGAGCCCTTCTCGACGAGCCTCGCTCGACGAGCACCCGCGAAGACTGGAGACCCCGCTTGCCCTTTGCCGCGAAGACCGAGAATTCCACGCATCGACGCTCCCTGACGGCGCTCCCGGCGTGTGCGCGCGCCTCGTTCCTCATCTCGACGCTCGTCGCGGCCGCATCGCCCGCGGCCGCGCAGCAGTTCGTGGACCAGACCTCGACGCGCTTCCCCGTGCAGAGCGAATACTCGAACCAGTGCACGCTCGTCGACCTCGACGGAGACGGCGACCAGGACATCGTGTTCGCGAACGGCCAGGGCTATTCGAGCCTCGGAGCGCTGCTTAAGCCGCGCATGTACATCAACAGCGGCGCGGGCGTGTTCGCCGACCAGACCGATGCGCGCGCCGCGGGCATCACGGGCTGCTTCCGCGGCGTCGAGGCGGGCGATGTCGACCGCGACGGCGACTGGGACCTGCTCCTCGCGCAGGACTTCAACCGGCGGCCGCTCCTCCTCATCAACGACGGCACGGGCGTCTTCTCCGACCAGACCGTCGCGCGCATGCCGAACATCGCCATGGGCTCGGCGCGCGGGCAGTTCGGCGATGTCGACAACGACGGCGACCTCGACATCGTGCTCTGCAACTCGGGCACGAACCGCTTCGCCACGACGGGGCGGCCGCGGCTCTTCCTGAACGACGGCACGGGCGTCTTCACCGACGCTCCGACGACGCAGTTCCCGACGACCGCGCTCGCGCAGCAGATGGACATCATCTTCGGCGACTTCGACAACGACCTCGACCTCGACCTGCACATCGGGACGCGCGCGAGCGGCACGGGCTCGAGCCAGCTCTGGAAGAACGACGGCGCGGGCAACTTCACGCGCATCACGCCGTTCGTCACCGACGCCTCGTGCTACTCGTACGACTTCGGCGACCTCGACGGCGACGGCGACCTCGACCTCATCGGCGTCAACGCGGGCGCGTCGAACGCGGAGCTGCTCTTGCGCAACAACGCGGCGGGCGAGTCGTGGACGAACATCTCGTCGCAGATCACGCCGAACCCGACCTCCGACGACAACGACTCGAAGTTCATCGACTACGACAACGACGGCGACCTCGACCTCGTGATCGCGGCGCTCGGCGGGCCCGACCGCATGTACCGCAACAACGGCGCGGGAGTCTTCGCCCAGGTGACGGGCGTGCTGCCCACGCTCTCCGACAGCTCGCTCGACATCAAGGCGGGCGACCTCGACGGCGACGGCAAGCCCGACCTCGTGACCGCGCAGGGCGAGTCGGGGCAGTTCCAGAACCGCATCTACATGAACACAGGCCCCGCCGACACCAAGGCGCCGACGATCAAGCTCGTCGAGCAGGTTCCGTCGCGCACGGCCGGCCCGTTCGTGGTGCGTACGGAGGTCTTCGACGGCGTCACGAGCGACCGCGGCTACGACGACGACGGCGTGTTCCTCGTCTACGCGGCCGCGGGCGGCAAGCCGCAGACCATCGAGATGGCGTGGTCGGGCAACAGCCTCTGGCGCGGCGTGATTCCCGCGCAGGATCCGTGCACGACGGTCGAGTACTTCGTGCGGGCGCGCGATGTCTCGGGCAACGAGTCGACGAGTCCCGTGAAGTCGTTCGTGACGGCCGGATCGTGCGGCGTCGTGGGTGACCTCAACGGCGACGGCGTGGTGAACGCGGCGGATCTCGCCATCCTGCTGAACGCGTGGGGCGGAGGCGGTGCGGCCGATCTCGACGGCGACGGCACGGTCGACGCGGCCGACATGGCGGTGCTCCTCAACAACTTCGGCTGACCGCGCGTCTAGGCTATCCTGCCGCGTGTGATGAACTCTCCTTTCTCGCTTGAAGGCAAGACCGCCGTCGTGTGCGGCGCGACGCAGGGCATCGGCCGCGCGGCCGCGCTCGAGTTCGCGCGTGCGGGCGCGCGGGTCGTGATCGTGGGACGCAACGAGGACGGCCTCGCGAAGGTGCTGGGCGAGCTGCAGGGAATCTCGGGCGCCGCGCATGAGTCCGTGAAGGCCGACTTCGCCGACCTCGACGGCACGGAGCGCATCGCGCACGAGACCGCGCAGCGGCTCGGCGCGGTGCACATCCTCGTGAACAACACGGGCGGACCCGCGGCGGGCACCGCGATCGAGGCGCGTCCGCGCGACTATCTCGCCGCCATGTCGATGCACCTCGGATGCGCGCAGGCGTGGACGCAGGCATGCGCGCCCTCGATGCGCGAGGCGGGGTATGGGCGCATCATCAACATCACGAGCACCTCGGTGTTCACGCCGATCAAGGGGCTCGGCGTGTCGAACACCGTGCGCGCCGCGATGGCGAACTGGACGAAGACGCTCGCGAGCGAGCTCGGCCGCTTCGGGATCACGGTCAACAACGTGATGCCCGGGTTCACGAAGACGGCGCGGCTCGAGGCGCTCTTCAAGGGGAAGGCCTCGCGCGGCGGCATGACGGTCGAGGAGGTCGAGGAGGGCGCGGTCGCGACGATTCCCGCGGGGCGCCTCGGCGACGCGCACGAGCTGGCGCTTGCGATCCTCTTCCTCGCGTCGCCCGCCGCGAGCTATGTGAACGGCGTGAACCTTCCTGTCGACGGCGGGCGCCTGGCGGCGCAGTGAGGAGCGAGCGATGCGCGAGGTCGATCACTTCATCGGCGGGGCGTTCTCGCCCGCCGCATCGGGCGAGCGCCTCGCGCGCGAGAACCCCGCGACGGGCGAGCCCTTGCGCGCCATCGCGCGCGGCGACGCGGCCGACGTGGCGCGCGCGGCGGACGCGGCGGCGCGCGCCTTCGCGGTGTGGGGGCGCATGCCCGCGGCCGAGCGGTCGCGCGTGCTGCTTGCGATCGCAGCGGGAATCGACGCGCGGCTCGACGAGCTCGCGCTGCTCGAGTGCGAGGACACGGGGAAGCCGCTTGCGCTCGCGCGCTCGCTCGACATCCCGCGCGCCGCTGCGAACTTCCGCTTCTTCGCGACGGCCATCCTGCACGAGTCGAGCGAGAGCTTCGCGACGGAGCGCCCCGCGCGCGCGATCAATTATGTGCTGCGCAAGCCGCTCGGCACCGTCGGCTGCATCTCGCCGTGGAACCTGCCGCTCTATCTCTTCACCTGGAAGATCGCGCCCGCGCTCGCCGCGGGAAACTGCGTGATCGCGAAGCCGAGCGAGCTGACGCCGACGACGGCGGCGGTGCTCGGCGAGATCGCGCGCGACGCAGGGCTGCCGGCGGGTGCCCTCAACGTCGTGCACGGGCTCGGGCCCGAGGCTGGGCAGGGAATCGTCGATTGCCCGAGCGTGCGCGCGGTGAGCTTCACGGGCGGCACCGTGACGGGGCGGCGCCTCGCGGCGCGCTGCGGCGAGCGGCTGATTCCTGCGTCGCTCGAACTTGGCGGCAAGAATGCTGCGATCGTGTGCGAGGACGCTGATCTTGCGGTCGCGGTGCCTGAGATCGCGCGCAGCGCGTTCCTGAACCAGGGCGAGATCTGCCTGTGCTCGTCGCGCATCCTCGTCCATCGCGCGCGCATGAAGGAGTTCACCGAGCGCTTCATCGACGCCGTGCGCGCGATGAATGTGGGCGATCCGCTGTCTCCCGAGAGCGACCTTGGGTCGCTCATCTCGAAGGCGCATCGCGAGAAGGTGCTCGCCGCGATCGAGCGAGGCGTGGCCGACGGCGGCGTGCTCGCGTGCGGTGGGGCGATTCCGCGCAAGCTGCCCGCGCGCGTCGCGGACGGCGCGTTCCTCGAGCCGACGGTGCTGCTCGGAGTCCCCGCGGCGAGCGCGTGCGTGCAGGAGGAGACCTTCGGCCCCGTCGTGACGGTGCATGGCTTCGACCGCCACCGCGACGCGGTCGAGATGGCGAACGCCACGCGCTACGGCCTCGCCGCGAGCGTGTGGACGCGCGATCTGTCGCGCGCGCACCGCATGGCCGCACGGCTCGATGCGGGCACGGTGTGGGTGAACTGCTGGATGCTGCGCGACCTGCGCGTGCCGTTCGGCGGCGTGAAGGACTCGGGCATCGGCCGCGAGGGCGGCCACGAGGCGCTGCACTTCTTCAGCGATGTGTCGAATGTCTGCATCGCGACGGGGGAGGCGCCGTGATCGAGATCCGCGACGCAGGAGAGGCCGATCTCGAGGCGATCCGCGCGATCTACAACGAGTCGATCCCGAAGCGCATTGCGACCGCGGACCTCGAGCCGCAGTCGCTCGATGCGCGGCGCGCGTGGTTCTTGAACCGCGACCGCGCGACGCGGCCCGTGCTGGTCGCAGTCGACGCGCAAGGCGTCTGCGCGTGGGGCGCGTTCACGAACTTCAAGGACCGTGCCGCGTATGCGCCGACCGCGGAGATCTCGGTGTATGTGGCCGACCGCGCCGCGGGCCAGGGCGTCGGCCGCGCGATGCTCGACGCGCTGCTTGCGCGCACGCCGTCGTGTGGCATCGACCGCGTGCTTGCGATCTGCTTCGCGCACAACGAGCCGAGCCTGCGCCTCTTCCGCTCGCGCGGCTTTACCGAATGGGGCGCGTTTCCCGACGCGTGCGTCATGGACGGCGTGCGGCGGAGCGTGGTGATCCTGGGCTGGGCGCGGTAGGCCGGAGCCGTCGCGCAGAACCAAGCTGGGTCGACAGCCATGAAACGCTGTCGCCGTCGCACGGTTCAGCGCTCGCGCTGCGCGCTCGGGGACGCCGAAGGCGAGAGCGAAGGCAAAGCCTAATCGCTGCGAACTCGGAATCCTCTTTCTATCCGACCACCGCGATCGCTTTCACCTCGACTGCGATCGGGGTCGGGAGGCTCGTAATCCCCAACGTCGTGCGCGTTGGGTTCGGGTTGCCCTCGCCCGCGAAGTACTCTGCGTACACGCGGTTGTAGGTCGGGAAGTCGTTCTTCATGTCGGTGAGGAACACCGTCACATCGACGAGGTTTGCCCACGGCACGCCCGCGTCGTCGAGCACCGCGCGCACATTGTCGAAGCACGAGCGGCACTGTGCCTCGATGTCCTTCCCGGCGATTCGCCCGTCCGCGCCGAGCGTGACGCCTGGGATCTCCTTCGACCCCTTCTTGCGTGGGCCGACGCCGGAGAGAAAGAGGAGGTTGCCGACGCGTTTCGCGTGCGGATACGCGCCGACCGGCTCAGGTGCGCGCGATGACACGATGGTGCCTTCGTTCTGGCTCATGCGAGGGAGCGTAGCACGGCGCGCACAGGGCTTGCGTCGAAGCCGACAAGGGGCAACGGCAGCGCGATCAGTTCGTATTCGCCTGCGGCGACACTCGCGAGCCGCAGACCCTCGAGGATCGACACGCCACGCGCGAGAAAGCGCTTGTGCGCCGGGAGATCCTTCGACTCCTGCACATCGACGCTCGGGGTGTCGACGCCGACGAGCGTCACGCCGCGGTCGGCGAGGAGATCGACGAGCGCTGGGTCGAGGCCCGCGAAGTCTGAGTTCCACGCGGTAAAGTTGGGGAATGTGCCCGTGTGGATGAGGACGCGCGGATGACGGATTGCGTCGAGCGAGAACTCGAGGTCCGCCGCACCGACGCGCATGCCGCCCGCGCGGCGCTCGGCACGCGCGTGCACGACATGGCACGGGCCGAGATAGCGCTCGAGCGGAAATGTCTCGATTCCCGCAGTGCCGCCGCCATAGTGGTTGACGCCGTCCGCGTGCGCGCCGAGATGCACCGTCGCGCGCAAGGTTGAGAGCGTGACAGTCGCGCCGCCTTCGACCGCGCAGAGGACCTCGCGCGAGAGCGGCGTGTCACCCGGCCACACCGCAATGTCGGGCGTGAGCGCGGGGGAGATGTCGATGATGGGGCGGTGCGTCACGACGCTGCTCCGCGAACGAGCGCCACCATTGCGATGGCGACCACAGCGACGGCGATGCCGAACGCCACAACAGCGACCCGGCGAATCGCGCGGTCGTTCCCGGCACCGCGCGCCTTGGCCTCGCTGTACGGCACGGTCGAGAAGCTGACGAGGTCGTAGAGCGGCACGAAGGTCGCGGGCATGATGCGGTTGAGCGCGTGCTCGATCTTCTTCTTCCACTTGAAGCTGGCGCGGCCCGTGAGGTCGCGCATCTCGATGAAGTTGCGAAGCGCCATGTCGGCGATCGCGTTCGCGTTCGCGATGCGCGCGCGTTCGTACGCCTTGAGCGCTTCCTCGACCGAAGGCGCGGTCGCCAGGGCGTCGACGAGCGCCTCGCAGTCCTCGAAGCTGGCGTTCGCGCCCTGTCCGTAGAACGGCACGATCGCGTGGGCCGCGTCGCCGATCAGCGCAACGCGGCCGCGCGTCCACGGGCTGCAGCGGACCGTCACCATCGAGCCGACCGGGTTTCGCTCGAAATCCTCGGCCAAGGTCGGCATGAGCGGCACCGCGTCCGGGTAGACCTTGCGGAAGTGCGCGAGCGCGTCTGCACCCGACTTCACCGCAGCGAAGCTCGAGCCCGCGCCGTCGTGGCGCCAGAAGAGCGTGCAGGTGAAGGAGCCGTCGGGGTTCGGCAGCGCGATCATCATGCTCTCGCCGCGCGGCCAGATGTGGAGCGCGTTCGGCTCCATGGCGAACGGTGCGTGCGGGCCGGTCGCGACGGGCGGGATGTGGAGCTCCTTGTAGCCGTGGCCGAGGAACTCCTGCGAGTAGTCGAAGCGCTCTGTCTTCTGGAGCGCGCCGCGAACCGCGGAGTAGGCGCCGTCGGCGCCGACGACGAGATCGGCGGACGCGGTGCGCGAGGCGCCCGTCGCATCGTTCACGAAGGCGACCTCGCCCTTCGCGAAGTCGACCGACGCGCAGCGCTCGTCGAAGCGCACGGTCACATTCGGCTCGGCGGCGGCCGCGTCGAGCAGCGCGAGGTTGAGCGCGCTGCGCGAGACGGAGTTGATCGCGCGCGTCGGGTCGGCGGAGTAGGGCTGGTAGCCCGCGGCGCCCTCGACGGGGTGGACCATGCGTCCGCCCATGCGGATCGCGTCCTTCATCACCGCGTCCTCGAGGCCCGCGCGGCGGAGCGCCTTGATGCCGCGGGCGCTGATCGCGAGGTTGATCGAGCGGCCCGCCGCGAATCGCCTCGCGCGCGGATCGCTGCGGCGCTCGACGACCTCGACCTGCCAGCCCGCGCGGGCGAGATAGACGGCGAGGAGGCTGCCGGCGAGGCCGGCACCGACGATGAGGACGCGACGGCTGGACACCGCCGCATCCTATTGGAGAAACGGTGCCAAGCACGTGCCGGGAGGTGCCGTGCACCAGTTGGCACGTGCTTGGCACCTCGCGCATCCGTGGGGCGCCCGTCACTTTCGATGGTTGCCGCGCAGTCTTGCGTCGGTCGCGCGCGAACGCCGCCTCGTTGCTGCCGGGAAAGCGGTGCCAAGCACGTGCCGGGAGGTGCCGTGCACCAGCTGGCACGTGCTTGGCACCGTTTCCGCGATAGGCTGCGGACATGGCCACGCTGACCGCAGCCGATCTCTCCCACGACCGCGACTTCGCCCGTTCACTCGACGCGCAGGACGAACTGGCGTCGTTCCGCGCCCGCTTCACGCTTCCGCTCAGGCGGCCCGACGACATCTACTTCGTCGGAAGCTCGCTTGGCCCGATGCCGCTCGCCGCGCGCGCGCTCGTGAACGAGGAGCTCGACGACTGGGCCGGCCTTGGCGTGGCGGGGCACCTCGGCGCGCGCCGCCCGTGGTTCAGCTACCACGAGCAGCTGCGCGGCCCGCTCGCGAGGCTCGTCGGCGCGCGCGAGCACGAGGTCGTGGCGATGAATTCGCTCACCGCAAACCTGCACTTCCTGATGACGACCTTCTATCGCCCGAGCGGGCGCCGCACGAAGCTCCTCATCGAGAAGGGCGCCTTCCCGAGCGACACCTACGCCGTCATGTCGCATGTCGCCGCGCGCGGCCTCGACGCGAACGCCGAGGTCGTCGAGATCGCGCCGCGCGCGGGCGAGTGGACGCTGCGCGAGGAGGACATCGAGCGCACGATCGCTGAGCTCGGCGACACGCTCGCGCTCGCGCTTCTCCCGGGGGTCCAGTACCGCACGGGGCAGGCGCTCGACATCGCGCGCCTCACGCGCGCGGTGCACGCGGTCGGCGCCCGCTGCGGCTGGGACCTCGCGCACGCCGCGGGAAACCTGGCGCTCTCGCTCCACGACTCGAACGCCGACTTCGCGGCGTGGTGCTCGTACAAGTATCTCAACTCGGGCCCAGGCGCCGTCGCGGGCGCGTTCATCCACGAGCGCCATGTACGCGACACCACGCTGCCGCGCCACGCGGGCTGGTGGGGGAACGACCCGAAGACGCGCTTCCGCATGGAGGATCGCTTCGTTCCCACGCAGCACGCCGACGCGTGGAGCCTTTCGAACCCGCCGATCCTCGCCGTCGCGCCGCTCATCGCGAGCCTCGCCGAGTTCGATGCGGCGGGCATGGCACGCCTCCGTGCGAAGAGCGCGCTGATGACCGCGCTCCTCGAGTTCCGCCTGCGCGACCTTCGCGGGCTCGAGATCATCACGCCCGCATCGGGCGCCGCGCGCGGCGCGCAGCTGTCGCTTCTGATCGCGAAGGACGCCCACGCGCGCTACGAGGCGTTCAAGGCCGCGGGCCTCGCGTGCGACTACCGCGAGTCGGGCCGCGGCGTCGCAGGCGAGGGCATCGTGCGCCTCGCGCCTGCGCCGCTCTTCAACACATTCGACGAGGTGTGGCGCGCGGCGGAGATCGTGCGGACCGCGCTGCGCGGATGAGGTGCGGCGCGCATCAGTTTCCGCGCTTCAGATCCCCAGGAACTCCTCGGCCGTTCCCGCGAGCATCCGCGCGCGGTCGCGATCGCCGACGCCCGCCATCGACTTGATCATCGCGCCCGCCACGCGCTCGCCGAGCGGGAACGGATAGTCGCTGCCGAGGGCGAGGCGATCCGCACCCACGCGATCGAGCAGGAATCGCAGCGCGACCTCGTCGTGGACGAGCGTGTCGAAGTAGAAGCGCCGCATCTGCTCGAGCGGATCGACCGCGCAGTCGACGGCGCAGAGGTCGGGCCGCTCGTGGAAACCGTGCGCGATGCGGCCGATCGTGAACGCAAGGCTTCCGCCGCCGTGCGCGAGGCACACCTTGAGTGCGGGTAGCCTCGCGAGCACGCCGCCGAACATCAGCGAGCACGCCGCGCGCGCCGTCTCCGCAGGCATGCCCACGAGCCACGGCAGCCAGTACTTCTGCATCGCGGACTGGCCCATCATGTTCCACGGGTGGATGAAGACGGGCACGCCCCGTCGCGCGCAGTGCTCGAAGAACGGAAAGAGCTCGGGCGAGTCGAGGTTGAGCTCGACGACCGAGTCGCCGCCCTTCGCGCGGCGGTGCGCGTTCACGTTCGACCCGATCTCGACGCCGCGCATGCCGAGCCCGTCGATCGCGCGGTCGAGCTCGCGGCACGCGAGGTCTGTGTCCTGGAGCGGCACCGTCGCGAGCCCCGCGAAGCGCGACGGGTGGGCCCGCACGACGCCCGCGATGTGGTCGTTGAGATGCATCGCAAGCTCGAGCGCCGCCTGCGCGGGCTGGTGATACGAGAACATCACGGGCACGGTCGACAGCACCTGCATGTCGATGCCGCCCTCGTCGCAGTCGCGGATGCGCGCGGCGGCGTCCCAGCAGTTCGCCTCGATGTCGCGGAAGTGGCGTCCGTCGATCGTGAGCCGCGCGCAGTCGCAACCCGATGCGCCGCGGCCGAGATGCTCGATCGCGAGCCACCCGCGCGTGCCCGCCTTCTCCGCGAGGTCGGGCCACGACGGAGGAAGGATGTGGGTGTGGAGGTCGATCGTGCGCATGGGTGGCGTTTCCGCAGATTATCCGCTTCCCCGCGCGGTGGTCGCGCGCCCATGGCGTGACATGGACGGCTACACTCCGCCGCTCAGCCGTGTCGCAGAGCCGAGCCCAGCATCTCTCCCCCAAGGCCTACGCGGCGCTTGCCATCGGTGCCATCGGAGTCGTCTTCGGGGACATCGGCACGAGCCCGCTGTACGCCCTCAAGGAGTCCTTCGCGCACCTCCGGCAGCACGGGGAGTCGGTCGACGAGGTCTACATCCGCGGAATCCTGTCGATCGTCTTCTGGCTCCTCGTCTTCGTCGTCAACATCAAGTACATCTTCGTCATCACCCGCGCGTCGAATCGCGGCGAAGGCGGAACCTTCGCGCTGCTGTCGCTGATCCCTCGGGGGCTGAGCGCGCAGTCGCGCCGGAGCCGCTTCTACTTCTCGATGATCGCCATCTTCGGCGCCGGGCTCCTCTTCGGAGACGGAGTCATCACGCCGTCGATTTCGGTGCTCTCGGCGATGGAAGGGCTCGAGTACCAGAATCCGGCGCTGAAGCCCGCGGTGATCCCGCTGACGCTTGTCATCCTCATCGGCCTCTTCTACTTCCAGCAGTTCGGCACGGCGAAGATCGCCAGGTTCTTCGGCCCGGTCATGTGCGTCTGGTTCAGCACGCTCGGCGTGCTTGGGCTGATCGCCATCCTCGAGCGCCCTGAGGTGCTGCGCGCGCTCAACCCCATGTACGCGATCTGGCTGATCCAGGAGCACCCGATCGAGGTGTTCCTGCTGCTCGGCTCGATCGTCCTCTGCGTGACGGGCGCAGAGGCGCTGTATGCCGACATGGGCCACTTCGGGATCAAGCCCATCCGCATCGGCTGGTACCTCCTTGTCGGACCTGGGCTCGTCCTCAACTACTTCGGGCAGGGCGCGCTGCTCCTCAACACGCTCGACGCGAGTGGCGGGACGGTGCCCGAGGACTTCCATCCGTTCTGGAAACTCGTCCCCGACCTCCTGGTGTACCCGATGATCGCGCTTGCGGCGGCCGCGACCATCATCGCGAGCCAGGCGCTCATCTCGGGGGTGTTCTCGCTGGCACGCCAGGCCATCCGCCTCAGCATGCTGCCGCGGCTCGAGACCATTCACACGAGCGGCGAGCAGGAGGGCCAGATCTACATCCCCTCGCTCAACGGCATCCTGCTGGTCTCGTGTCTGTTCACGGTGCTGCTCTTCCCTTCCTCGTCGAAGCTCGCGGCCGCCTACGGCATCGCCGTGACGCTCGACATGATGATCACGACGATCATCTTCGCCGCGGTTGCGCGTCGCTTCTGGCGCTGGCGAAGGCGGTGGGTGATCTTGGTCGCGGGCAGCTTCCTGCTCGTCGACGCGCTCCTCGCGGGGGCGAACATGCTCAAGTTCTTCTCGGGCGGTTGGTTCGCGCTCGCCATTGCCGTCATGGCCTTCGTGGTGATGTCGACCTGGGTGCAGGGGACCTACATCGTCGGCCGCAAGCTCGCCGAGGAGACCCAGTCGATCCATGACTTCCTCGCGAAGCTCTGGACCGAGGCGATCCCGCGGGTTCCGGGCACCGCGGTGTTCCTCACCACGAACTACAACACGCCGCTCGCGCTGAAGCACTTCGTCGAGCACGCGCATGTGCTGCACGAGCGGGTGGTGCTCATGACGATCGTCTCCTCGAACCTTCCCGTCGTGCCCGCCGCGCGACAGGTGCGCGTCGAGTGGCTGCCCGACGGCGTGTGGAAGATCACGGCGCTCTGCGGCTTCATGGAGAGCCCGAACATCCCGCGGCTCCTCGAGCGCGCGCGGCAGTACGGGTTCGAGTTCGATCCGGAGCAGACGACCTACTTCGCGCGCAGGACCTCCGTGGTGCCGACGGGAGACGCGAAGATGGCGGGCTGGCGCAAGCGCCTCTACTCGATGCTCGCGCGCAACTCCGCGGATGCGACGCGCTCGTTCAGCCTGCCGCCCGACCGCGTGGTCGACTTCGGCGCGCAGGTCGAGCTGTAGGCGCGGGTCCAGGCACCCAAGCGATCAAGCACCAGAGGGAGCCGCCGCAGCGGCGACCGCTCAAGTCACGCGCCGTTCCCGCCAGAGGGAGCCGCCGCAGCGGCGACCGCTCAAGTCACGCGCCGTTCCCGCCAGAGGGAGCCGCCGCAGCGGCGACCGCTCAAGTCACG